>NZ_CP016210.1:2400000-3083917 GCF_001682385.1 Azoarcus olearius | reverse complement strand
CTCGTCGCCCAGCGCCTTGGTCAGCATCTGGCGGATCTGCTCCTCGTCGGCGTGGATCGGCGACCCCTTGCCGAAGTGCGATTCCAGCTCCTCGAGCAGCGGCTCCACGCGGCTGCGCGGCTGCGCCGGCATCGTGGCCATCTTCATGCCCAGCTTCTGCACTTCGCGCGGGCCCAGGTGCTTGAGCACCTCCGAGGCTTCGTCCGCGCCCAGCGTCAGCAGCAGCAGGGCGGAATTCTCCAGTCCTTCTTCGGGGGTCATGACTTGCGGCCCTCTTCGTTGAGGCCCATCCATTCACGGATGAGGTTGGCGACCATCTTCGGGTCTTCCTTCGCCAGCTCGCGCGCCCGCGCCAGCTTGGCTTCGTAGGTGTTGGCCTGGGCCGCGCCCGACAGCGTGACTTCCACGTCTTCTTCTCCTTCGAAGCCCGGTTCGCCGGGTTCGCCCGCTTCGGCCACCTCGGGTTCGGGCGGCGGCGGCATCACCGTACGCATCAGCGGCCGGATGATCGCAAAGTAGGCGAACAGCACCGCCAGCGCCACCAGCAGGTACTTGAAGCCCTCCTTGCCCAGTTCGATCATCTCCGGGTCTTTCCACAGCGGCACCGCGGGTTCGGGGCCGATGCCGGCGAACGGGCTGGAGGCGACGTTGATGGTGTCGCCGCGCGCGGGGTTGTAGCCCACCGCCTCGCGCACCAGGTTGTTGATGCGGGCGACTTCCTCGTCGGTCAGCGGCACCGTCTGGGTCTGTCCGTTGGGCAGGGTTTCGGTGCGATGGTTCACCACCACCGCCACCGACAGCCGCTTCAACTGGCCGAGCGACTGTTTGACGTGCTGGATGGTGCGGTCGACCTCGTAGTTGAGCACCGCGCTGCGGCTGGTGGTGCCGGTCTGCGCCGCGCCGGCCTGGTTGGGGCCCACCGGCGGCGTGGTGATCGGCGCGGTGGCCGGCACCGGCGGCTGGTTGCTGAGCGCGCCCGGCACGCCTTGCGGACCCGGCTGGCGGTTGGTTTCCTCGGTGGTCTGCTGGCTGCGGATGGCCTGGTCCGGCGAGGGATTGGGCTTGAAGGTTTCCGCGGTCTGCTCGACCTGGTTGAAGTCCACGTCCGCCGCCACCTGGGCGCGGAAATTGTTCTTGCCCACCATGGGCTGCAGGATGTTCTCGATGCGGCGGATGAAGCCCGCTTCGACCTCCTTCACGTATTCGAGCTGGGTGGCGTCCAGCCCGGTCTGGCGCAGCGGGTCGTTCTTGGTGGTCAGCAGCTCGCCGTTCTGGTCGATGATGTTGACGCCGGATTCCACCATGCGCGGCACGCTGGACGACACCAGATGCACGATGCCGGCGACCTGGTTGGCGTCGAGCACGCGGCCGGGCCGCAGCGTCACCATCACCGAAGCGGTGGGCTTCTGGTCGTCGCGCAGGAAGGCGGTCTGCTTGGGCATCGCCAGATGCACCCGCGCCGCCGCCACCGCGGCGATCGACTGGATGGTGCGCGACAGCTCGCCCTCGAGCGCGCGCTGGTAGTTCACCTGCTCGTTGAACTGCGACACGCCCAGCTTCTGGGTGTCCATCAGCTCGAAGCCGACCAGGCCCCCACGCGGCAGGCCCGCGGCAGCCAGCCGCAGCCGCAGTTCGTGCACCTGTTCCTGCGGCACCAGGATGGACAGGCCGTTGGGCGACATGCGGTAGGGCACGTTCTGCTGCTGCAGGGCCGCGATCACCTGGCCGCCGTCGCGTTCGTCCAGATTGGAGAACAGCACGCCGTAGTCGGGCTGGCGGTTCCACATCAGCGCGCCCACGATCAGCGCGACGGCGAGCGCGAGCGCGGCCGCGCCCGCGATCTTCTGCCGCATCGACAGCGCATTGATGTTCTGCACCACCTGCTGCAGACGCGCGGCAAGCGCGGCGTTCGGTACGGCGGCGGCGATGTTGTCTGCGGTGGCCATTGCAACCCCTGAGGCAAACCCTTTTTCGGATGGCGGCATTGTCGGGCGCGGGCGGCAAGCGCGGTCGCACGAAAAGCGGCATTTTTTGCCGCCTGTTTGCCGGCTAACATTCAAGGGCGTGCAGCTAAAGTGCCAGCCGTGAAACTGGAGCCAGCGCCGATGCCACCCCAGATGCCGCCGATCACCCCCGCCGATGCCTCGCCCGCCGCGCCGCTCGATGCCGCGCAGCTGGCCGAGGCTTTTGCGCTGTTCAGCCGTGCATCGGAAGAACTCTCCACCGCCTACAACGCGCTGCAGGGCCAGGTGGTGCAGCTCACCGAGCGCCTGACGGTGCTGATGGGCGCGCTGCCCGCCGGCGTGGTGGTGGTGGATCGGGCCGGCAGCGTGGTGCAGGTGAACCGCGCCGCCGAATCCCTGCTGGGGGCCGGCCTCGCGGGGCAACGGTGGCCGACGATCGCGCGCGCGCTGCAGGGCACCGGCACCCCCGGCGAGTTCACGCTGGAACATGCCGACGGCCAGCGCCGGCTGTCGGTCTCGGAAACCGCGCTGGAGTCGGGCGAGGAGCGCATCCTGCTGCTGCACGACGTGACCGAAACCCACCGCATGCGGCTGGCGGCCGAGCGCAACGAACGCCTCGCGGCGATGGGCGAAATGGTGGCGGGGCTGGCGCACCAGCTGCGTACGCCGCTTGCCGCCGCGCTGCTCTACACCGGCAATCTGCGTCAGCCGGAACTCGGCGCGCCCGAGCGCGCCAAGGTGGCCGACCGCGCGATCGAACGCCTGCGCTATCTCGAACGCCTGATCCGCGACATGCTGCTGTTCGCGCGCGGCGACAGCCTCGGCCGCCAGCATTTCGGCGTGTGCGACCTCGTCGCCGAACTCACCCACACCCTCGAACCGCTGGCACGGGCGCGCCAGATCGAATTTTCCAGTGCCTGCAGCTGCGGCGAGCTGAGCCTGTACGGCGACCGCAAGGCGCTCGGCGGCGCGCTCACCAACCTGCTGGAAAACGCCATCCAGGCCACCGAGGCCGGCGGCACGGTGAGCTGCAGCGCGAGTTGCGCGCAGGGCGCCGACGGCGAGCAGGTGCGCTTCGTCGTCAGCGACAGCGGACGCGGCATCCCGGCCGAGCTGCAGGAGCGCCTGTTCGAACCCTTCTTCACCACCCGCGCCGAAGGCACCGGCCTCGGCCTCGCCATCGCGCGCGGCGTCGCGCGCGGCCACGGCGGCGACATCTCCCTGAGTTCCGCCCCGGGCCAGGGTTCCACCTTCACCCTCAACCTGCCCTTGTGGAGCGCCGCCCCGGCAGACGCGGCGGACAGCGGAGCGCACGCCTCATGATCGAACACCTGAACATCCTCGTCGTGGAGGACGATGCCGCGCTGCGCGACGCGGTGTGCCTGACCCTGGAAATGGCGGGGCACGGCGTGACCGGCGTGGATGGCGGGCCGAGCGCGCTCGCAGAACTCGAACGGCAGTCCTTCAACCTGGTGGTGTCGGACCTGCGCATGCAGCCGATGGACGGCCTGCAACTGCTCGGCGAGATCCGCGCCCGCCTGCCGCAGTTGCCGGTGCTGCTGATGACCGCCTACGGCGATGTCGACAAGGCGGTGGCGGCGATGCGCGGCGGGGCCTGCGACTTCCTGATGAAGCCGTTCGAGCCCGAGGTGCTGCTGGAAAACGTGCGGCGTTACGCCGCGGTGCAGCCGAGTGCCGAGGACACGATCGCCGAGGATCCGCACACCCGCAACCTGCTGGCGCTGGCGGCGCGCGTGGCCGAAACCGACGCCACCGTGCTGCTCACCGGCGAATCCGGCACCGGCAAAGAGGTCTTCGCGCGCTACATCCATCACCATTCGCTGCGCCGCAAGGGGCCCTTCGTCGCGATCAACTGCGCGGCGATTCCGGAGAACCTGCTCGAAGCGACCCTGTTCGGCTACGAGAAGGGCGCCTTCACCGGCGCGCAGACCGCGCAGCCCGGCAAGTTCGAGCAGGCGCAGGACGGCACCATCCTGCTCGACGAAATCTCCGAGATGCCGCTTGGCCTGCAGGCCAAGATGCTGCGCGTGCTGCAGGAACGCGAGGTCGAGCGCGTGGGCGGCAAGAAGCCGGTCAGTCTCGATATCCGCGTGCTCGCCACCAGCAACCGCGACATGGTCAAGGAGGTCGCCGCCGGGCGCTTCCGCGAGGACTTGTACTACCGCCTCAACGTCTTCCCGCTCGCGATTCCGTCGCTGCGCGAACGCCCGGGCGACATCCTGCCGCTGGCACGCCATTTCCTCGGCCGCCACGGCGACCGCCTGAAGCGCCACGCCCGCTTCTCGCCCGAGGCGGAATTCCTGCTGGCGCGCTACCACTGGCCGGGCAATGTGCGCGAACTCGAAAACACCATGCATCGCGCGCTGATCCTCACCGTGGGCGACACCGTCAGCGCCGAAACCGTCCGCCTGTGCCTGCCGCACTGGACGGGCGAGGCAATGGCAAGCCCCATTCCGCAGCCCGCGGCAACGCCGGTCCCGGCCGCCGCATGGACACCGCCACCCGCAGCGCCGGCGGCAAATCCTGCCGCCACTTTTGCCGCTTCCAGCGTGGCAGCGGCAAACATTGCCGGCGGTTTCGCGCTGCCGCCGATCCAGGCAGCCGACGCGGGTGGCGCGCGCCCGTCCAACATGAAGGACCTGGAGCGCGAACACATTCTCGGCACGCTGCGCGAGGTGGGCGGCTCGCGCAAGAAAGCCGTTGAAAAGCTTGGTATTTCCGAACGCACGCTGCGCTACAAGCTGCAGCAGTATCGTGAGGAAGGTTACGACGTCTGAACCCGCGCACCGCGCGGCCCGCTTCTTGCATTGGTTCTGGTAAAGCCGCATTGCGGCCCGAGGTCCGGCAAAACCGTGTGTCACGTGGTGGCACGTGGTTTGCTCTGCTAGACTCCAGAACAAGTGCAACCCGAGGCCGGGGGAAGGCGTAATGGATACCCGCGGAATAGATCAGATGTTGAGCGAACTGCGTTCGGTGACGCAGGCCGCGCAGAACAAACCGGCGCAGAACACGCAGGGTGCGGAGGGCGTCGACTTCGCCCAGGTGCTGCAGACGGCCATGGCCGACGTAAGCGCCGCGCAGAAGGAAGCGCGCTCGATGGCGCAGGATTTCTCTGCCGGCGATCCCAATGTGAATCTGCAGGACGTGATGGTGAACCTGCAAAAGGCCAACCTGTCCTTCCAGCAGATGGTGCAGGTGCGCAACCGGCTGGTTACCGCGTATCAGGACATCATGAACATGCCGGTGTAAGTCTCCGCGCAGGTTCGCCACAAACAATCGGCCCCGGTTCTCTGGAACCGGGGCCGATTGTTTTTGCGCGCCTGCCGGTCAGTTGGCGTTGTGAAGGTCGGCGGCCGTCCTGTGGTCCAGCCCGGTGCCCGCGTGAGCGTGGCCCGCGCGGGCGTGGTGCCACTGGTAGCAGTTCTTGCCGCGCTGCTTGGCCAGATACATCGCCTGGTCGGCGTGGCGCAGCAGCACTTCGGGCTCGTCGTCGTCGTCCGGGAACAGTGCGATGCCGATGCTGGCCGACACGCTGCGGTATTCGCCGGCGATGGTCACCGGCCGGGCGATGGCGGCGAGCACACGGCTGACTGCCTGGATGCATTCCTCTTGGCCGGCGACGTCGAGTAGCAACAGCACGAATTCGTCGCCGCCCAGGCGTGCCACGGTGTCGCCGGCCCGCACGCAGTCCTTCAGCCGGCGCCCGATCTCCACCAGCAGCAGGTCGCCGGCCTGGTGGCCGAGTTCGTCGTTGACGGCCTTGAAGCCGTCGAGATCGAGATAGCACACCGCAACCGCGCTTTCCTCGCGTCGCGCCTGCGCCAGCGCGAGTTGCAGCCGGTCGGCGAGCAGGCTGCGGTTCGGCAGCCCGGTCAGGGGGTCGTAGTGCGCCAGGTGTTCGAGCTGTTCCTGCTGGCGTTTGACGAAGGTGATGTCGGAGAAGGTGCCGATGTAATGGGTGGGCGTCCCGCCGGCGTCATACACCGCGGAGATCGTCAGCCGCTGCGCGTATTCGGTGCCGTCCTTGCGCAGGTTCCACAGCTCGCCTTCCCAGTGTCCGCGGCGCGCCACCGTCTGCCACATGTCGGGCGACAGCGCCTGACGGTCCTCGCCGCTGTTCAACAAGGCCAGGCTTGCGCCAATCGCTTCCTGCCTGCTGTAGCCGGTGATCTCGCAGAAAGTGGGATTGACGTCGACGATCCGCCGCTCGGCGTCGCAGATCGCGATGCCTTCGTGGGCGTGGGTGAAGACGGTGGCGGCGAGCCGCAGCTGCGCTTCGCTATCGCGCCGCTGGGTGACGTCGCGGGCCACGCTGAGGATGGCGGTGACTTCACCGGACGCGTCGCGCAAAGCCGTGGCGTGCGCGTCGATCCAGCGCCGGCTGCCGCGCAGTCCGACGATCTCGAACTCCAGCGTGGCCGATTCGCCGGCGCTGACCCGGCGGCCGAGGGCGGCAAAGGCCTCGCGGTACGCCGGCGCCACAAGCTGCGGCAGGCCGACCGCGTTCAGTGCTTCCACCGAGTCCGCCTCGACCAGCGCCAGACCGGCCGCATTCATTTCCAGCACCCTGCCGTCCGGCGTGCGCAGGCTCACGCATTCCGGCTCGGTGTCGATGATGGTCTGCAGCCGTGCCTCGCTGGCAGCGAGCTGGCGGCGGGCAATATCTGCTTCGATCGCCGACCCCACCCAGCGCGCAAGCAGTTCGACGAACTCGCGATCAGCGTCATCGAACTCGCGCGCATAGGCTTGGGCCGCGCTGAAATTCACCGTGCCGTAAACGGCGCCGCCCACATGGACGACGGCGCCGATGTAGGCCTCCAGGCCGAAGTTGCGGTAGCACGGGTGGCTGAGGTAGCGCGACTCGCCCATGTTGGCGATCGCGACGACGCGGTGTTCGCGCAGCGTGATGTCGCAATAGGTGTCGCCGAGCAGGAAGGTCTGGCCGTCGCGCAGGTCTTCGCCCGGCGCCACGTGGGCCTGCACGGTGTAGGTGCCTTCCTGCACCCGGCTGACGATGCCGCACGGCAATTCGAGCTGGGCTGCGACGATGGCGAGCGCGCGCCGCAGCTGTTCGTCCAGCGGCAGGTGGGAGAGCGCGCTGACTTCGTTGAGGCGCGCCAGGCTCTCGCGCTGGCGGCGCTCGGCGGCTTCGATGCGCTTGCGGTCGGTGATGTCGCGCGCGGTCGCGAAGCGCAGCCGTTCGCCCTGGAATTCGACGCTGGTCAGTGTGATCTCGACCGGAATCGTCCGCCCGTCACGGCAGCGGTGGAGCGTTTCGAAGGGGGCGGGGCGGTCGCCCGGACGCTGTGTCCAGGGCCGCGAACAGGGCGTGCCGTAGGTCGGGTCGATGTCCGGCACCGACATCTGCAGCAGTTCGGCCTCGCTGTAGCCCAGCCGTTCGCACGCCAGCGCGTTGACGTAGAGGAAGCGGCCGTCGGGGTTGAGGAGGAAGTTGGCGTCGTTGGCGTTGTCGCTGATGAATCGGAACTTGCGCAGCTCATTTTCGACCCGCTTGCGCAGCGTGATGTCCCGCGCGGCGGTGAAGGCCATCCACCGTCCATCGACCTGAAGCGCGGTGGAAGTCACCTCCACCGGGAAACGGCTCCCGTCGCGGCGCTGGTGCTCGCTTTCGAACGGCGGCACGCGCCCCTGCTTGGCGCTATTGAAATGCGCCCGGACCCGGGCCACGTCGTAGTGCGGGTCGATGTCCGGAATCGTCAGCTGCAGCAGCTCGGCCTCGGTGTAGCCCAACAGGTCGCAGGTGGCACGGTTGACGTAGTGGATGCGGGCGTCCTCGTCGATCAGGATGTAGGCGTCGCTCGCGTTGTCGTTGAAGAACTTGAACTTGCGCAGTTCCTGTTCGGCGAGGCTGCGCTCGGTGATGTCGTGCACGATGGCGTAGATGCGCAGGTCGGCGCCGCTGCCGACGGGCCCGGCATAGACCTCGACGTCGCGCACTTCACCCGAGGCCAGCCGGTGGCGGGTGCGCAGGTGCCAGCCGCTCTCGCTCTCCAGCCGGGCAAGCACATCGGCGCCGAAGGGCTGCGGTTCGGTGGCGATGTCGTCGATGCGCAGCGTGCGCAAGCGCGCAAGCGAATGCCCGTAGAACGCGCTCGCCGCCTCGTTGGCGTCGACGATCCGGTGGTCCCCCGGGCGCACGATCAGCTTGATCGCGTGGTTGGTCTCGAAGATCTGCCGCAGGCGGCGTTCGTTGGCGCTGGTCTCTCCGATCAGCACGGTGATCAGCACCGTGATGATGGTGGCGGTGGCCATGTAGCCCCACAGCGTGGCGAGGCTCTGGTGCAGGTCGCTCGCCTGGAAGGGGCCGATGCCCTGCGCGGTAGCCCACACCGCCTCGGCCGACAGCAGCAGTGCCGCCGTGGAGGCGAGCCCGGCGCTGCCGCGGATGGCCAGCCAGCACAGCAGCAGGAAGGGAAGATAGAGCAGCGGTGTGGTGCTATGGATGGCGTTGCCTTCGAACACCACGGCCCCCGCCGTCAGCGTCAGCCCGAGCACTGACAGCAGCTCGACCCGGCGACGACCGCTGAACAGCGGCTGCCAGTTGCCTCGCCGGGCGGTCAGCAACGGTATGCCGAGCACCAGGGCGCCCATGGCGTCGCCCAGCCACCAGGTAAGCCAGGCCGCCGGCACCGCGTTGCCCGGGACGATGCCCGCGAGCCACAACTGGGTGATGCCGTTGGTGGCATTGACGGCCATGCCGCCCAGCACGCCCACCGCGAGGTAGCGGACCAGATCGTACCGGCGCGCGATCCCGGAATCGACCTGATGCGCCCGCAGCCAGCGCGCTGCCAGCCAGGGGCCGAGCGTATTCCCGCAGGCCAGTGCGAAGGCCAGTTCAGGGCTGCTGCCGATGGTGAGATTGACCGCGAAGGCGCCCACCCACACCGCCGGCCACAGCGACAGTTCCCACCGCAGCAGGGCGGCGAGCGCGATGCCCGTGGGGGGCCAGATCAGCGTGATGTGGGAGCCGACGTAAGGGACCGACAGGCCGATGCGCCCGCCCGCGAAATAGGCGAGCGCCACGAGCACGAAACGCAGCAGCCAGATGCGGTGGTGGGAGGACAGGGTCGGCATGCGCGTGCGGTCGAGTCCGTGGTGTTGATCTCGTGGTCGACCGTACGGCGCGTGCCGCGGGCGGTCGAACCCGTGACACCGACTCCAGTCCGCGGAGTCAGGGGCCGCTTTCCTGACGTGCGGTGTTGTCGTTGAGCCTCTCGGCGCGCGGGGGCGCCAGAAGGCTGTCTTCCGGTAAAGGAATAATACCTTAGATGTATAACTAAGGTTGTATGAAAAAGCGCACGGAGGCGCTACGGCGCGCTTTAGAGGCGGCCGCGTTCGCGTGCGCTGCGGTCGCGCTCGACCTTGAAGATGTAGCGCTGGATCGCGTTGTCGGCGCTGCGCGGCAGATCGACGAACTCGCAGCCGGCACGCAGCATCTCGACGCCGTTGCGGTTGGTGAGGCGGAACAGGTTGCGGACCTTGAGCCGGACCGGGATGGTGCCGAGTTCGGGCAAGGTGAGCTTGCAGTTCTCGAACTCCATGTCCGCGCCGAACGGAACGTTGTCCGGCGGCACCACCACGGCGATGCCGCCGCCGCTGATGTCGATGACCCTGGTTTCGAGTTCCAGCGTACGTCCGTCGGGCTGGGGCAGCGGAATGCGGCAGGTGACGGTGTGCGTGACCGGGGTCTGCAGGCGGTAGAACTCACGCCGTTGCAGGCGCAGCAACTGCGCAGGGACCGGGGCGCGGAACGCAGGCCGGTTTTCGTAGCGGGTGAGCGCCGGCGCTGACAGGTCGAACTGGATGCGGATCTTGTCGAGCTGGCTCATGCACACCAGGCGTTCGGCGTTGCCCACGCGCTGGTTGATGTGCTCGTCCGGCCCGGCGTCGATGATGATCGAGGCGCCATCGTCCGGAAGCGCGACGACCGTGGTCAGGAAGGACTGATGACCGGGCACCGTCTGCGCCGTGATCAGGGCATGGTGATCGATCAGGCCCTGCAGGATCTGGCGGATTTCGCGGCTGCCGTAGAGCAGATATTTCTCGAAATCGTCGGAGCCGAGGAGATCGACCCGGGTATCGTCGTTCTGGTTGGACATGCCGTGAATCTGCAGAGATGGAGCCTGGGTTTAAGGCGCTGGCGTTTATAGCACGAGGGCTGCCTTCGGGGCCATGCCCCTGGTGAAGACAGGGTGGCTCAGCCGGTGGCAGGCGGGGGGCGCTGGCTCTCCGGCAGGGCTTCGATCAGGGCTTTCAGCGAGCCGGTTGATTCCGGCGCCGGGCCGGCTTCAACCCCGGACTCGATACGGTACAGCCACGCCAGCAGCTCCGCGACCACCACGTAGAGCTGGGGCGGAATGTGGCTATCGAGATCGACCTGCATCAACAGCGCGACCAGCTCGCGCGATTGGTGCACATAGATGCCGGCGTCGCGCGCGCGCTCGATGATCTCCTGCGCGATCAGGCCGCGCCCCTTTGCCACCACGCGCGGCGCCGCCTCGCCGCTGGCGTAGGTCAGCGCAACCGCTTCGCCACGCGGCAGCGCGTCGCCTTCGGCGGTGTTGTCATCCGCCATTGTTCGGCTCCACCACCATGCCGGTCAGCGGCAGTCCGGCTGCGGCCAGCGATTCTTCCAGCGTCGCGCGGCCGGATTCGAGCGCCGCGCGGCTGCCGGCATCGTCGCTTCGCAGCCGCAGCGCGACGCCCGCAGGTGTGAGATGCAGCTGGGCCTCGACGCCGCCCAGGCGGGGCAGGCTGAGGCGCAGCGTGGTGTTCCATTCCTGCGGCGGCTCGTCGTCGCCGTTGTCGCGCCCGCCGCGCGGATCCTCGATGATCCACTCGATCGGCTGGCCCGGCCACGCCTGGCCCTGCCACACGTACTGGTTGGTTGCGAGCGCATCGAGTTGCTGGTGCACCACCGGCAGCAGTCGTTCCGCCACCGGGGTCGTGCGCAGCGCGGTGGCTTCGTCCCCGGCGGCTTCGGCCAGCACTGCGTCGTTGGCGGCGGCACCGAGTTGGGCTGCCGCATTGGCCGAGGCGGCGCTGGGGGGGGGTGAGGCTGCCGCCGCGCCGGGCGTGCCTGCCGCCGCGGGGCTGGCGCTGGCCTGCGGTTCGCGCAGCAGCGCGGTCAGGTCGAGCTTGCCCGAAATCCACTGGGCCTGATGCGCTTCGTAGAACATGCCGCTCTGCCCGAGCGCCTGGCGCAGCATGGGTGCAAGCTGCGCGGCCGACGTGGGCGGCGCGGCGAGCAAGGGTTGGTTGTTGGCGAGCATGCTCGGCCGGACCTCGGGCTGGCCGGTCAGCAGGAAGCTGATCAGGCGCCCCGTCTGGCTGAGCGCGGGCTGGGCCGACGAGGTGCTGGCGGCGGTCGCCTCGGGCGCGGCGAGGCGGGCAAAGACGGCCTTGGGCGAGGTTTCGGTGACGACGAGTTCGAGCGTGTCGCCGGGTTTGGCGGTGGTGTTGAGCGCCAGCGTGACCTGCCGGCCGGCGACAATGGCGCGGAAGGTGCCGTCGGGCAGCGTGCGCTGCAGCGTTGCCATGAAGCGTTCGCCCGGCACCAGCTCCGGCAGCTGCGCCTGGATTTCACGCGCGCGCTGCAGACCCGCGACCGGCGGGTCGGTGTTGAAGAAGCTCGCCTCGGTGATCATCCGCAGCCGGGCGGCGAGGTCGGCGGGGATCATGGCTGTGTTCCTGTGTCAGCGCCGCGTGCGCCTAGCCGCCGAGGCTTCCGTAGGCGTTGCGCACGTTGCGGTGCTGTACGGCGCCGGAAAGCAGCTTGCGTGTGCTTTCGTACGCTGGCTCGGCGTGGGTGCGGATTTCACCGTCGAGTTCGAGGATGCGGCGGATGGTGGCGGCGAGATCGACTTCTTCGCCGGGCGCCGGGGTGCCCTGGCTGGCCGCCGCCTGGCGGCGCAGTTCGTCTCCCTGCCTGCCCAGTTCCCCGAGCCGGTCCCAGTCGTTCGCACGGGCGGCGTCGGCCATGGCCTGGTAGATCGCGAGCAGGCGGCGGCTGTTCTCAAGGCTCAGCATGACGTGTCCTCCTCAGGCCGGGGTGACCTGGTCCGCAATCGCCTGCCAGGCTTCGCGCAGGCTGGCCAGCAGCGTGCAGACTTCGTCCAGCGCCGGCTGATTGTTGTGCAGGTTGGCGTACAGCAGGCGGTCGCCCATGTACTCGTACAGCGCGTCCAGGCGGGCGGCGAGTTCGCCGCCGGCGTTCAGGTCGAGGCTGACCTTGAGGCCGTTGCTGATGATGTCGATCGCCTTCGAGATCGCCATGCCTTTGGCGGGAATGTCCTTGTTCTGCATCGCCACGCTGGCGCTGCGCAGCGACAGCAGCGCCCCGTCGTACAGCATCAGGATCAACTTGTGCGGGGAGGCGGCCTCCACGCTGGTTTCGGTGCCCACGCGCGCATACGCGGCGGCGCGATTGGCATAGGAAGTGGATCCGAACATGCCGGTGCTCCTTATTTCCGCGAAGTGGACGGCAGATTGGCCAACTGCTGAGACAGATAGGTGCTGGTCTGGCTCATGCCGGACAGCAGCGTGTCCAGCGACGAGAACTGGCTGCGGTAGCGCGCTTCCATCGCCTCGAGCCGGGTTTCCATCGCGTCATACTGCTTGGTGATCGACTTGATCGTCGAGTTGATGCCGTCGGTACGGCTGGCGATGACGCCGCCGCTGTCGATCATGCTGGACAGCTTCTTCGAGAACACGTCGGCGAAGCCGTCGATCTTGTCGGTGCCGGCGAACAGGGCGCCGACGTTCATCGCCGGATCGCTCATCGCCTTGTTGAACTTGGTGCTGTCGACGCTGAGCGTGCCGTCTTTGGCGAAGGTGATGCCGATCTGCGACAGCGAGCTGGCATTGCCCAGCCCGCTGAAACTCTGCGCCAGCGCGCTGCGCAACTGGCCCTGGATGCTGCGGGCGGTCGCGTCGCCGGTGAGCGTCGCCGCGGTGTCGGTTTCGGTGTTGTAGGCGGTCAGCGACTTGAGCGTGCTCTGCACCTCGTTGTACGCCTTCACGAAGGCATCGACCGCGGTCTTGGCCGCGCTCTGGTCGGCGGCGACAGTGACCGTGCCCGAGAGCGAGGTCGCGGTGCCGCTCGGCTCCTTGTTCAGCGTCAGCGTCACGCCGTCGATGACGTCCGAAATGGTGTTGCTGCTCCGGGTAACGCTGATGCCGTCGACCTTCAGCAGCGCGTCCTGCGCGGCTTGCACCGAGTACATCTTGTCGCCGGCCGCGGCGGTGGCGGAGGGGTCGAAGCTGAGGTCGGCCAGACCCGATTCCCCGGTGAGCTTGAACGCCATGTTGGCGCCGGTCTTGGTGCCGCTGAGCACCAGCTGGCTGGTGGTGCCGTTGTTCACGATGCTGGCCTTGAGGCCGAGCGTGGTGTCCTTGTTGATCGCATCGCGCAGTTGTTCCAGCGTGCCGCCTTCGAAATCGAGGGTGGCGGTGCGCGGTGGAGAGTCGCTGGCGAAGCTCTTGGTGCCGTCGGTGGTCTTGACCGTGCCGTACTCGATGGTCAGCTTGCCCGCCGCGGGCACGAAGGTGCTGGACGTGGCGGTGGACACGCGCTGGATCTTGGCCATCTGCGTCACGTCGATGCTGTAGCTGCCTGCGGCGGCCTTCGCGTCCGAAGTGGCGGTGAAGCCGTCGCCGGCAACTGTTGCCTTGGTGGCGGCAAATTTGTCCGTGCTGTTGAGTGCGGTTGTTGCCGTCTGCAGGGAGGTCAGGGCGCTCTTGATCTGCCCGAAGGCAGAAAGCTTGGCCTGGTAGCTGGCTTCCTTGGTGGCGAGCAGGCTGAGCGGCCGGCTTTCGACCGACATCAGGCCCTTGACCAGCGAGTCGATGTCGAGAATCGAGCCGCTGCTGGTGATCGCTGCCATGGTGGGGTCCTCCTTGCGCTGAACGGTCAGGCCTTCTGTTGGACCAGCAGGCCTTGCAGTTTGTCGATCGCCTTCGCGATCGAGATGATCTCCTCGGACGGAATCTGGCGGATGACTTCGTCCGTGCTGGCGTCGACAACCTTGACGATCGTCTTGCCGGTGTCTTCGTCAATGGAAAAAAGCAAATCCTGTGCCACAGGGGTGATGGCCTTGCGGACCTCGTCCATCGCCTGTTGCACCTGTTCCATCGTGGTCGGTTGCTCAGCCTGCGCCGCTGTTGCGGAGGCGGCGGCCGGGGCGCTGACCGCCTTTGCCGTTTCAGTGCCGACGGAGCCCTCTACCGAGGATTGCGCGGGGGGTGCTTTCGGCATTGCCACGGCGGGCTGCAGGCGCGTGTCGCCGGCAACCGTCGTCATCGAGGTGATGCTCATGATGTGGCTCCCTCATGGGCTAACGGCGCGGGGCCCTTGCGAGCCCCGCGCCGTACGATCAACGCTAGGCTACCTTGCTTAGCCGAGCAGCGAAAGCACGTTTTGCGGCAGTGCGTTGGCTTGCGACAGCATCGCGGTACCAGCCTGCTGCAGGATCTGCGCGCGGGTCAGGTTGGCGGTTTCGGCCGCGAAGTCGGTATCGCGGATCCGGCTGCGGGAGGCCGACATGTTTTCCGACGTGGTCTGCAGGTTGGCGATCGTGTTTTCGAACCGCGACTGCAGGGCGCCGAACTTCGCACGCTGACCATTCACCGCTGCCAGGGCCGAATCGACCATCGCGATCGAGCGCTGCGCAGCATCCACCGAACTCACGTCCAGGTTACTCACCTTCTGCAACTGCCCCGCCGCTGTGGTCGCACCGAAGAAGTCGGTGGTGTTGGCTGCGGCGATGCTGAAGGACTTTTCGGAGTCGAGGACCAGCTGGCCGGTGGCCTTGGCGGTTGCGCCGGCGGCGGTCGCGGTGCTGCCGACGTTCACCGAAGCGGAGCCGGAGGCCGCGTTCGCCAGCGAGATGTTCTCGCCGTTGGCATTCAGCAGGGTGATGCCGGTGCCGGCGTCATTGACGCGGGCGGTCACGCCGGTCTTGGCGGACACGTCGTTGAAGGCATTCACCGCCGAGGCCAGGCCGTCCTTGTCGTTCGCGCCGGTCGTGAAGGAGATCGTCACGGCGGTCGAGTTGTCGGAGGCGATATCGAACTTGTACGAGGTGTTAGCCGCGCTGAAGGTGACGTCGATTTCGGTCTTCGCGGACGCGGTCACGCCGGTCTTGCCGGTTTCGGCGTTGATCTGCTCGGCGGCCTTCTTGGCCGAGGCACCGGCGGCGATGGTCACCGTCGAAGAGCCAGCGGAACCGTTGATGGTGATCGCGCCGCCAGCGACACGGCTGGTGGTGAGCGCAGCGGTGGAGCCGAGGGCGTTCGCCGTGCTGCCCATGGTCAGGTCGCCCTTGCCGCCGGTGGTGGTCGCCGCGGCCGAGCCGATACGGTAGTTGCCGTACTGGGTGGTCGAGAAGTTGGCAGTGGTGGCGGAGATGGTCTGACCGGCGTTGGCACCGACCTGGAAGGTGGCGGTGGTGAAGGAGCCGTCGAGTAGCTTCTTGCCGTTGAATTCAGTGGTGGAGGCGATGCGGTTCAGTTCCGAGGTCAGCGCGTTCACTTCGTCGTTCAGGGCCTGACGGTCCGACGCGGAGTTGGTGGCGTTGGAGGACTGCACCGCAAGTTCGCGGATACGCTGGAGGATGTCGCCCGAGGACTGCAGCGCGCCTTCGGCGGTCTGCGCCAGCGAGATGCCGTCGTTGGCGTTGCGGCGGGCCTGGTCGAGGCCGCGGATCTGGGCGGTGAAGCGCTCGGAAATCGCGAGGCCGGCGGCGTCGTCCTTGGCGCTGTTGATGCGCAGGCCGGAAGACAGGCGTTGCAGCGAGGTCGCGAGCGAGCCAGCGGACGTGTTCAAATTGCGCTGAGCGGTCAGCGATTGAACGTTGGTGTTGATGACTTGTGCCATGATCGTCTCCCGAAGAGAAGAAAAATACGTCGATGAACCGGCCGTTTCGCGCTTCTGACTAAGGTTTGCTGCGTGATCCGTGTGCCGTTGAGTCCATTA
The DNA here is from genome assembly GCF_001682385.1 of Azoarcus olearius. NCBI lineage: Bacteria > Pseudomonadati > Pseudomonadota > Betaproteobacteria > Rhodocyclales > Zoogloeaceae > Azoarcus > Azoarcus olearius. Next base: position 3,067,936 of record NZ_CP016210.1, on the reverse strand, counting down.
ACGGGCGCGTCCCGGAAAGCTTTAGGCATTTTTTGCCGGTTGCGGCGAAATCCTTTCCGCCCCCCGCGCCGCGCCCGCCGCGGAGGGCGTTCCGCCGCAGGCGGGTCACCCATATGAATCCGATGTCCCCTTTGCCCCCGGCCGACATGCAGCGCCTCCAGGACGCTGTCGAACATTTCCGCGCCGGCCGCGCGGAAGCCGCGCTTCCCCTCGCCCGTGCGCTGGCGGGGCGCCACCCTGGCGTCGGCGTGGTGTCCAAGCTGCTTGGCAGCGTGCTGCACGCGCTGGGCGAGCACGCCGAAGCGGCTGCGGTGCTCGGGCGCGCCGCGGCCGAACTGCCGGGTGACGCCCAGGCCCATTCCAACCTCGGTAACGCGCTCGCGGTACTGGGCCGCATCGACGAAGCCATCGATGCCCATCGCCGCGCGATCCGCCTGCAGCCGGAGCAAGCGACCCTCCACTACAACCTGGGCTGCGTGCTGCTGCAGGCGGGGCGCAGAAGTGAGGCCGCCGATGCCTGGGCCGAGGCGCAGACGCGCGCGCCGGACGATGCGGAACTGGCCGCGCTCTACCGCGAGTTGCTGCTTGAGTTGGGAGATAACGGCAGGCTGATGGATTTCTGCAGGGCGCAGATTGCGCGCGGACGGGAGGATGGCGGCGTTCTTGCCTTGGCGGGCGCGTTGGCGTTGGCCGACCCCGCGGGCGACATCGACGAAGCGGAGCGCTGGCTGGTTGCCGCACTGCGTCTGACGCGCGACGACGCTTCCAGCTGGTCGAACCTGTGCGTGTTGCGCTGCCGGCAAGGACGCTTCGCCGACGCGGTCGACGCCGGCCGGCAGGCGGTGGCCGCAGCGCCGGAATGGGCGCAGGGACACAGCAACCTGGCCCTCGCGTTGCGCGAAGCGGGCGCGCGCGAAGAGGCCAGAACCCACTGTCTGGAAGCCTTGCAGCTGGACGGGGAGTGCGTGGATGCCTATTACAACCTCGGCTGCATTGCCGCCGATCTCGGCGAGCACGAGCTGGCGCGGGAGGCTGGCATCGAAGCAGTGAAGCGCATGCCGCGGCCGGGCTGGCTGCTGCAGGCTGCGCACGCCTGCCGTCATGTGGCGGACTGGGAGGCTGCCGAACTGCTGGAGGCCGAACTCGCGCGGGTGTGCGACGACCCATCGGGGCTGCCGACCGGGGGCGACGCGCTGGCACCGTTTGCCTTTCTCACCGTGCCGGGTACGGATGCCGCCGCCCAGGCAGCGGTTGCACGCGCTTTTGCCGCCCAGTTCGAGCGTGTGCCGGCGGTGCGGCGCGCTGCGTCCGCGCCGGGCGCGCGTCCGTTGCGGGTCGGTCTGCTGTCGGCCGATTTCCGCGATCACGCGACCGCGCACCTGATGACCGGGGTGCTCGAAGCGATCGACCCCGGCCGTGTCCGGCTGATCGCTTACGACTACGGTCCGCAGCATGACGACGACTATCGCCGCCGGCTGCAGCGGGCCATCCCCGAATGGGTGATGCTGGCGGGCCTGTCCGATGCGGAGGCCGCGGGCAGGATTGCCGCGGATGCCGTCGATATCGTGATCGACCTCAAGGGCTGGACCCAGGGTTTTCGCGCACCCATCCTGGCGTATCGGCCGGCGCCGCTGCAGATGCAGTGGCTCGGCTTCCCGGGGACCATGGGCGCAGCCTGGCTGGACTACATCATCGCGGACGGCATCGTCGTGCCGGCAGGCGCTGAGGCCGGCTACAGCGAGCGCGTCCTGCGCCTGCCGGGCTGCTACCAGCCCAACGACGGCCAGCGCCCGCCGGTGACACCGCTGTCGCGAGCGGAGGCGGGGCTGCCCGACGATGCCCTGGTGCTGGCCGCTTTCCACCAGCACTACAAGATCACGCGGGTAAGCTTTGCGCTGTGGATGCGCTTGCTCCGCGGGTTGCCCGATGCGCTGCTGTGGTTGCTTGAAGGAGCGCCTTCGGCCATGGCCCGGCTGTCAAAGGAAGCGCGGGCGCACGGCGTTGATCCCGCACGCCTGTGCTGGGCGCCGCGGGTGCCGGTGGCGCATCACCTGAACCGTCTCGCGGTGGCGGACATCGCGCTCGACGCGTTTCCGGTCAACGCCCACACCACGGCCAGCGACGCCCTGTGGGCAGGGGTGCCGCAAGTGGCACGGCGCGGCGACACTTTCGTCTCGCGGGTTTCGGCCAGCATCCTTGACGCAGCGGGTTTGCCCGAGCTGATCGCGGCTGACGACGCCAGCTACGAGGCCCTGGTGCTGGCGCTGGGTACCGACGCGGGACGGCGGCAGGCCGTCCGCCAACGCGTCGCCGATGCCGGCAAACATGCCGGGCTGTTCAACAGCGCGGCCTTTGCCCGCCACCTGGAGGACGCGCTGGAGTGGGCATGGACGCGGCACTGCGCGGGGCTGCCGCCGGCGTCCACGCCCGTACCCTGATCAGCGCGCCCAGGCCGCCTGCCATTCGTCGAGGTGGTCCTCCAGCATCCAGTGCTGGCGAACGTGGGCCTGCAGCGCGGCGCCTTCGCGGCGGGCGGCCTTGAGGTCGTGGATGCGTTCGCGGATGGCGGCAATCCACGCTTTCGAGGTGTTGTTGACCCTTTTCACCGGAAACCCCTGGCGATACGGCCCGACGTTGGAGCACACCACCGGATAGCCGAGAATGCCGTACTCCAGCAGCTTGAGATTGCTCTTGGCTTCGTTGAAGGCGTTGCTTTCGAGCGGCGCGAGCGCGAGGTCCAGCCCCAGGCTGGCGAGGGCGGCGGGGTACTGCTCGAACGGCACGCCGCCGTAGAACTCCTTGACGTAGGGGCGCAGGTCGGCCGGGCATGTGCCGAAGAAGATCCAGTCGACGTCCCGCGCCAAGGCCGGGACCACGTCGCGGAGCAGGCCGAGGTCGCCCAGGTGGGAGTCGCTGCCGGCCCAGCCGACCCGCGGTTTCTGTCGCGGGTGTTGGGCCGGATTCAGGTTTTCCCACTGCGTGGCCACCAGGTAGTTGCGGCTGACCACCACTTCCGGCGCGGCGTTGGCGAACGCGGCGGCCAGCGCGTCGGTGGTCACCACCAGGCGGTCGGCGATGCGCATCGAGCGTTGCAGGTAGTCGCGCGCGGCTTCGCCAAACACCTTGTGAAGCGGGCTGGAAGGCGGAATGGCGGTGATGAGGTCATCGACCTCGACGATGCACTTCGCGCCCGAGTACTGGCGGTAGCTCTCCAGCGCGCGCAGATGGCGGGCCGTGCCGGGTAGCTGCACCACGATCGTGTCCATCTCCGCCTTGGCGATTTCCACCGGGCTGAAGAAACGCTGGCTGGCATAACCCCGGCAGCGGTTGGCGTCGTGCAGCCCGCGTAGCGGATTCAGCATGCGGTACTGGCCGCTGCCGTGCTGGTTGACCGGGTGCGCCAGCACACGCGGAAGCGGGTTCCAGGGCGTGGGATTCCACGATAGCGCGGCCTCGGGCTCCGGCTCCAGCTCGGCGTCCTGCAGGCTGAGGTTGGGGTTGGCGCCGGGGTCGCGGACCAGCTCGGCCATCCAGCGGCGGTGGAGCGCCGCGGTCTCTTCCTTGGGGGCCGGGTCGGGCGCTCCCGAATGCAGCAGGGTTGCAAACGGCGTCCACAGCACCCGCAACCCCTGTGCACGAAGTCTGAGGCACAGGTCCACATCGGCGTACGCGCGGGGGAACTGTTCGGCATCCAGCCCGCCGAGCGCAAGGTAGGTGTCCTGACGGATCAGCAGGCAGGCGCTGCTGACGGCCTGCACTGCATGGGCGACCAGGTTGCGGCCCAGCGGATCGGCCTCCTCGGCGGGGTGGCCGGCCAAGGGACTGCCCGCCGTGTCCTCCAGCCCCAGCAGATAGCCGCCGTGCCGCAGGGTGCCGTCGGCGTGAAGCAGCCGGGCCCCGACCGCGCCGACCTCGGCTTGCTGGATCAGCGCGACCATCTCGCCCAGCCAGTCCCTGTGCAGGGCGGCCACGCCGGGTTCGAGCAACAGCAGCAGGCTGCCGGTGGCGGCTTGCGCCCCCGGGTTGAAGAGGGCCGCAGCGCAAGGCGAGGGCGCTTCGCAATGAAGGACCTTGAGCCGGTTGTCGCCGAGTTGCTGCAGCGCGGCCAGAAAGTCCTGCGCGGCCGGATCCAGCCCCTGATGGCCGATCACCAGCAGCTCGAAGTCCGGGTAGTCCGTCTGTTCGAACAGGCTTTCGATGCAGCGCTGCAGGTGGGCGAGCGGACCGGTGGCCGGAATCAGCACGGAGACGCGCGGCGTGGCGGGCAGCGGATGGACGATGCGGGAGGTCCCCGGAATCAGGCCGGGGCCTGCCAGCGTGTCCGGTGCGCAGCGCGCGAGGTGTTGCTGCAGATGGGGAAGCTGGGGCTGGTCCGCAACCTCCGCCCGCGTCCGCGCGGGGTGTTGCGCGCCGCGGTGGTAGAGCACGTCCGGAAGATGGCCGAACGCGGCGGCGGGAAGGTGTTCGGCCAGACGCAGCGCGAGGTCGAATTCATCCTCGTGGTCAGGAAAGTGTTGCCAGCCGCCGGCGGCGCGCCAGACCGGCGTTTTCGCCAGCAACAGGCCGCCCACGTAGGCGCTGCCGCGCAGCCACTCCAGATCGAAGTCGGGTTTGAAACGGGGCGAATGGCGGCGGCCGTCCGCCTCGATCACGTCCTCGTCGGTGTAGACCGCCTGTAGTTGCGGACGCGCGTTGAGGTATTCGGCCAGCACCAGCAGCCCATGCGGTGCGACCACGTCGCCTGCACGGACCAGACCCACCCAGTCGTCCGCGCCGGCATCGTGCAGCGCGGCGGCGGCAGCCTCCCAGCTTTGCGCGCTCTGGAACCATTCCAGCCGGCCAGCGTTGAGACCTTCCGGCGCGGGCAAGGGGGTGAACACCGAAACGGCGACGCCCGGGTAGTACTGGCGGGCGAGCGACTGCAGGCTGCGCGCCAGCGCTTGAGCGTCGGCCGCGTCGTCATGCACGACGGCGATGCGGAAATGCGGGGGCTGCGTCCATTGGGCAATCCGGCGTTCGTATTCGCGCGCGTCGCTGGCCTGGAATTGGTGCGTGGCGATCCAGTCCTGGTACAGCGCGTCCGGCAGCGACACGGGCGGGCGGGCGCGCGCCACCTCCTCGGCCTTGTGCTGGGTCTTCTGCACGAAGACCGCAAGCTCCTGGAGGAAGGCCTGTTCGACGTTGGCGACGCCTTTCCTCACCGCCTCCAGCCCGCGCCGCGCCGCGGCCAGGGCTTCTTCGCTGTCGGTGAAGGCGTAGCCCTTGCCGTTGTAGATGGAGAGCGATTGCTTGGTGAACCCGAGGTGTTCGAAGCCGGGCAGCGTCATCACCACCACCGGACAGTCGCACAGCATGGCCAGCGTGCAGGTGGCCGAGCTTTCATACGAGTACAGCACCGTCGCCGATTGCAGCTTTGCGGCGAGATCGGGCAGGCTCAACGGGGTCTGGTTGGACAGCACCTCGATGTCCTTCGGCAGCGTCGCAAAATTGACGGCGGAAGGGGGGATGCGGTTCAGGTACAGCAGCGGGCCGCGCTTTGCCTTTTGGGGGTCCGGCTTGAACGTTTCGAGGTCGTTGGTGTTGAGCCTGAGATAGTCGAACTTCTCCGCGGTATTCGGGGTGAAGGCCCGGGAGTAGTAGAAGAACAGGTCGTCCGCGCCGGCATTGAGGGGATTTCCTTCGATCACCCCCTCCTTGTTCAGCATGTAGCGCACGCACACCGGGGCGTTGAGCGGATTGCCGGTGATGATGTCCGGATAGACGGCGATCGGGACGCGGTTCTCCCGCCGGTGCCTGATCGAGGTCTTGCTGTCGAGGCAAGGCGTGAGCAGCTGCGGATGGACGACTTCGGCGCCGACGACATACGCCTCGAGCCCCTGCGTGTTCAACATGTGGCACAGGCGGTGCATGACCCGCACGCCGGCCGAGCTTTCCCGGTAATCGGGCGCCGCGATGTAGTAGGGGTGCGTGGCCCCATCCTCGTAGTTCATTCTTTCTTGATCTCCGTGCAAGGCCCGGGCCGTCGGGCTACAGGCGCTTCAGCACTTCTTCCTTGACGCGGTGGGCGTTTCTCGCGTCGCTGTGTTTGAAGAATATTCTCCGCGCGGTTGCCTGCTCGCGCGCAATCGTGGCGGGGTCGAAACGCAGCCTCGACTCGACGGCGTCCATCAGCTCGTCGAAGTGCTGCACCACCGGCCCCGGAAACACCAGGTCCATGTCGTACAGCAGGCCGTCCTCGTGCGTCTTGTAGTGGTCGATGTCGTAGCCGAAGCAGATGACCGGTTTGCCCAGGTACAGCGTCTCGATATAGACGCTGGAATAGTCGGTGATCAGCAGGTCGCATTCACGGGCAAGCGCGGAGAACTCCGGGACCGCTTCCTGCGACATGTCGAAGATCAGCTCGTCGTCGATGTACTGGTCCAGATTGAAATGCTGTTTGCTGTTCTTGAAGTAGTGCGGACGGTAACCGAGGATGGCGCCGCTGGCCCGCAGCAGGTTCTTCAGCCGGGCGATCTCCGCATCGGAAAACTGATAGTAATGGGCCGTGTCGCAGACGTGGGTCTGGCGATAGGTGGGCGCATAGACGACGAGCTTCCGCCCCCGGCTCATGCCCCGCAGACGCTCCAGCGAACTGCGGATATAGCGCGGAAGCGCGTTTTCCGGCTGGGTCAGAAAGTCATTGCGCGGCAGCCCGGTAATCCACACCTGGCGATAGTTCAACGGATAGAACATCGCGCTCATCGCGTAGCTGTCGATGTCCGACGAGGCGATGAGGCCGGCGTACCCCAGTCTTTCCTGGGTGCGGTAACTCACCCGCGCGGTGTGCTTGCTGATCTCTTCGTTGGCGACGTACAGCAGCTTCTTCACCGAAATGCTGTGCCACAGATTGACTACCACCCGCTTTCGCAGCGCCAGCTTGAGCACGCTGAAGCCCTTCCCTGGCCAGCGCAGCGAGTAGTCCATGGCGATGGAGTGGGTGAGAAAGACCACCTTGCAGCGCGCGAGCAGGATCAGGCCCCGAAGCGTGCCGTGCTTGACGGTTTCGCAGTTCACCGCGTTTTCGATCTGGAAGTCGCCGCCCGCGTTGCGGTAGAAGACGAGCTTGCGGATGGCGGGATCGGCCTTGACGTGCTCGAAGACGGCGCGCTGGTTTTCGATGAAGCGGTCGGTGTGCAGGTGGTGGGTGGTAAACGCCCAGTGGTCTGCCCGCTTCGGGGCGATCAGGTCGTAGAGGCGCCACAGCGGATGCAGGATTGCGAAAAGGGTCTTCTCGAGCATGTCTTGCCGTGCTTGCTAGTCCTTGCCCGTCTGCGCGAGGGCGGAATCGATGATCTCGGCCACGTCGGCGAACGGAACCCCGTTGTAGTTGTTGCTGCGCTCGGCGGTAAACATTTCGCCATGCAGCCGCCGCACGTCATCGCGCTGCAGATACTGGAGCAGGCGCTGGCCCAGGCCGAAGGTGTCGAGCATCGCCAGCACCGCTTCCAGCAGCAGGCGTTCCGACGGGTTGTGCGCAATGCGGTCGAGGTTGGTGCGCAGGAGCGTGGGCAGCGTGAAGCTGCAGGCGAGCCCGTGGGGAACGCCGTGGTGGAGGGTCAGGGGGTAGGAAATCGCATGGGCGACCGCGGTCCTCGTCTGACTGATCGCCATGCCGGCAAGGAGGCTGGCGTGTTGCATGTCTGCCCGGCGCGCGAGATTGCCCGGCTGCGCAAGCACCTCGGGTAGCGCGCGGCCGGCCAGCGCCAGGGCCTGAAGGGCCAGCCCGCGGCTGACCGGCGTCGCGCTGCGGTTCCACAGCGACTCCAGTGCGTGGGACAGGGCGTCCAGCGCCGGGTACAAGGTGTGCTCCGGCGGAAGCGTCAGCGTCAGCGCTGCGTCCAGCACCGCAAGGTCAGGATAGGCGAAGGGGGTGGCGAGCGAGTGCTTGGCGCTGCGTTCGTGATCCCACACCGTCGCGAACGGCGTCACTTCGGCACCGGTGCCCGCCGTGGTCGGAATGGCGACCAAGGGCAGCCGCTCGGTCCACGCGACATCGCGCCTGTTGCGGAAGCACTGCGTGAGCAGATCGGGTTCCGGACGGCGCAGGAGGAGGGCGAGCACCTTGCCCGCGTCGAGAACGCTGCCGCCGCCGAGCGCGATCACCAGATCGATTTCCGTACCCCGCAGGCGGGCAGCCGTTTCGTCCAGGTAGCGGAGGTCGGGGTTGGGGACGACATCATCCAGTAGCGCGACCGTCCGGCCGGGCAGCGCCGCTTCGAGCTGACGGGCGATTCCCCGCTCCGCGGCGCCGCGGCTGGTCACCAGCAATACACGCCTTCCGTGCGGCAACTGCGGGGCCAGCGTCGACAGGCCGGCGCCGACGACCCTGACCGGGTTGTGGTAGCTCCAGGCGGTAAGCGGCACGGTGTCAGTCACCGGCGGCTTCCATGAAGGCCTGCTTGTTGTCCCAGGTGCTCGTGGTCGGCCGTCCGAGATCCTTGCGCGAGCCGCAGCGCAGCTTCAATTCCAGCAACACCGGCCCGTTTGCCTCGGCGACCTGCGCCCACGCGGTGCTCAGGCTGTCGAGCGTGTCGGCGCACGCATAGCCGGCGTATCCGACCGCGTCCGACAGTTTCCCGAAATCGACCCGCGGGGCGGCGGTGGCCTGGCCGCCAACGGATTCGTGGGCGCCGTTGTTCAGCAGGACGTGGACGAAACGCGCGGGTTTCTGTTGCGCGATCACGGCCATCGCCCCCATGTGCATCAGCAGCGAGCCGTCGCCATCGAGGCAGATCACCCGCCGCCCCGCTTGACGCATCGCGACGCCGAGCGCGATGGAAGCGGTGTGTCCCATGCCGCCCACGGTCAGGAAGTCCTGCTGCGCCTCGCCCCGCGCGACGCGGAGGTCGAACAGTTCGCGCGACGTCTTGCCGGTGGTCGAGACAATGAGGTCGTCGGGCGCTGCCAGTTCGAGGATGCGGCGCAGCGCGTCTTCACGCAGCAGGGCGGAGAGCGGCGCCGACTTCCGCTGGCCTTGATAGTCGCCGAACGCGTCCTTGCGCACCACGAGCGCCACCGGGGCGCCGGTGTTCGCCATCGCGCGGAACGCCTCGTCGAGGATCGCCTCGATGTCGCTGTCGCCCTGCACGACCCAGTGGGGAATTTCCAGCACGTCCAGTTGCGGGCGCGTGATCCGGCCCTGCTTGCGATGCTGGGGTTCGTCCTTGATGCCGGGTTCTCCCCGCCATCCGACGATGAGCAGCATCGGCACGCGATACACCTCGCCGTCGGCGAGGGAGGTCAAGGGATTGACGGCGTTGCCGAGGCCCGAGTTCTGCATATAGACGGCCGCGGTGCTGCCGGTTGCCAGGTGGTGGCCAAGCGCCATCGCCACCGCATTGCCTTCATTGGCCGCGATCACGTGCTGGCCGTCCGCGCAGTGATCGTCCACATAGGCGCAGAAACTCGCCAGCAGCGAATCGGGAACGCCGGTAAAGAAGTCGACGCCGCGACGGCGCAGGGAATCGAGGAAATGGCCGGGATCGATCATCATCGGGTGCCTGGAATGAGTGCCAATATATCGTTGATCGGAAGCAGCCGGGCGTCGCACTCGGAGGAGCGGTGATGCTCCAGGATGCACCTGGCGGTCTCGACCATGGCCGGGTACGCGCTGCGCAACAGGTGGTTGGCGTAGATGACGATGTTCACGCCGCGTTGCTGCAGTTCTTCTTCGGTGACGGTGTTGTAGGTGGACGGCACCGCCACCAGGTACTTGCGGTTTTCGAGCTGGCGGTAGCGCTCGCAGAACGCGAAGATTTCGTCGGGCGTGGTCTTGCGGCTGTGGATCATGATGCCGTCCGCGCCCGCGGCCAGATAGGCTTGCGCACGTTCGATCGCATCATCGACGCCCTTGTCCAGGATGAGGCTTTCGATGCGGGCGATGATCATGAACTCGTCGGTCGCCTGCGCGCGCTTGCCGGTGCGGATCTTGTTGCAGAAGTTCTCGATGCTCTCCTGCGTTTGCGGCACGTCGTTGCCGAACAGCGAATTGCGCTTCAGCCCGGTCTTGTCCTCGATGACGATCGCCGAGATGCCCAGGCGCTCCAGCGTGCGGACCGTGAAGTTGAAATGTTCGGGCTGACCGCCGGTATCGCCGTCGTAGATGATGGGCTTGGTGGTGACTTCCAGGACTTCGTTGAGCGTCTGCACCCGGGCGGAAACGTCGACCGCCTCGATGTCCGGTTTTCCCTTCGCGGTCGAGTCGGTCAGGCTGCTGCCCCACATGCCGTCGAACTCGCGTCGTCCGCTGGGCGTATCCACCGCGGTGTGCTCGATGATCAGCCCCGAGAGGGCGTTATGGATATCGAGAAAGCGGATCAGCGGCTTGACCTGCAGCAGGCGGCGCAGGGCGCTGCGCCGGATGTCGGGCGTGGTGCCGATTTCCTTGATCGCGGCCTGCAGACGGGTGGATGAAATGCCGGCGGTGTAAGGAATCTCCACCAGTTCGCCGCCCCATTGCTTGAGCGTGTCGATGACTTTCTGCCGCGTTTCGCGCTGGACGCCTTCGCGCCAGTCATCGCCGTGCACCACGTAGTCGGGTTTGAGCAATTCGAGATTCGGCGTGTAGTCGAGCGTCGTCTGGGGCACCACGCGCGAGACGCCCTTGATATTCTCGACCACCGCCATCCTTTGCTCGAAGGGCATGTACGGAATGCGCTTGTAACTTGCAATGGCCTTGTCGGTCAGCAGTCCGATCACGACTTCGCCCAGGCTTGCGGCGTGGCGGATGATGTTCAGGTGGCCTGAGTGGACGAGGTCGGCGCTCATGCCGACATACACGATCTTCGTTTTCATGTCGTTTCTCGCTCCCGATGTTTGATTGAGTGGCGCACGAGCGCTTCAGCAGGTGGTTGAAGAAACGGTGCGGGTTTCGTTTCTCGGCCACCACCCGGGCGGGCGCTGGCCCGAAAAGTCGTAAGGCAGGTCGTGCGCTTCCCGCGACAGCAGGTTCATATCGATGGCCTCGACGAGGTCGTCGAAGAAATAATGAATGCGTTCGGGTTTCACCCCGTGGCGGGCCGCCAGCCGTTCAATGGCGCGCTTGTCGGGGGCAAGCGTGCTGACGATCAGGTTGCAGTCGGGGAATTTCGCGATTTCGTCCGCGGAGACGATGGGCTTCTCGAAAATCTCTTCGCCGATCCATTTCCCGTCGCGATCCACGATGCAACTGACCTTGGCCTGATCAATCTTCTTCATGATCATCGTGCAGCCTGAGCCGCACCCGTAAATGACGTGGTTGCGCGGGCTCTCGTTCAATTCGACTGCTTTGCGGTGAATGGCGCGCTTGATCTTGAGGAATTCCCGCATCAGCGCATCCAGATTGAGCGAACGGATGATCTGCGGCGGAACGGGTTCCCGATTGAACAGCCACAGGATCCGCTGGAAGATCAGGGTCTTCAGCTCGCGCGACAAGCTGCCGCCGGTTTCGCGGTTGATCTCCAGGTAGGCACGGATGACCGCCGCCTGATGATTGGCCAGTTTCTCGATTTCGTCCCGCATGCCTCGCGTCAGCGAGTGCCTGGTCTGGAAGCGATAGATGGACATCGGCTTGGCGTGGTACAGCGCGCCATCACCCATCGCACCGAACATCTGCAGGAAGACGTCGCCGCCGCGGATATAGCCGCGCGTTTTCATGAACTCGGCGAGCTTTTGCTTGACGCTCCAGCGCACCATGCACGATGCCGTCGGAATCAGCCCCTGGGGCCGGTAGATCGCCTCGTGGAAAGACACGATCCGGTCGCTGTCGGCGTAGTCGCCGATCAGATAGGGTTTGACGCACTTCTGCCCGTAGTGCACCAGGACCGCCTGGTGAAACGAAAGATTGATCGAGGGGTGGCGGCGCAGTCCGTCGACCTGGAGCGCCAGCTTGAGCGGGTCGGTCCACATGTCGTCGCCTTCGCACCAGGTCACGAATTCGGCGTTGGCCCGCGGGTAGTTGTACGTGATCGAAGGATTGACCCCCTGGGACCATTGATTCTCGGTTTGGAGGATCGGCTTGATCACCGTCGGGTAGCGAAGCTGGTATTCCCTGATGATGTCCTGCGTACCGTCCGTCGAAGCGTCGTCGTGAATCAGGATTTCAAAGCCGAAGTCGGTTTGCTGGCCGAGAATGCCGTCCAGCGCCTTGCGCAGATAGGGCGCGTGGTTGTAGGTGAGCATGCAGATGCTGACCACGCAGGGCGCGTCCGCCCGCCAGCGGCCGACCAGTTCGGCTTCGCTGGCAGGGGGCGAGATGCTTTCGAGTTGAGAAAGGTCGATCGTGGGTCTGTCGGCGCGCCTTAGCAGCGACGCTTTCAGCTTGTACATGCGACTCATGGTATTCAGGCCATGGAAGGCGATTCCGCCGGTGGAAAACGGTGGCGACGGGCGCCGGGGGCTCAGTGCGCAGCGCCGGCCCTCGTCAGATCTTCGCTGGGTGCGCTAACCGCAGGTCTATTCGCCGAAAACGGCCCAGGCGCCGAACGGGTGGTGCGGGCTTCGGTACAGGCGAAGGTTGTTGAGGCCGATCGCTTCGTCCAGGGCGGTCGTTTCACCGGGAAAGTAGCGGCAGTTCAGTTCGTCGAATGCAAGTACCGATCCTTTGACCAGCCGCGGGCGGATTTTTTCCAGCACGGTTTTCGTCGGCGCGTAGAGATCCATGTCGAAGATGGCGAGCGAGATGATCGCGTGCGGATTGCTCTCCAGCCATTCATCGATGGTGTGGCTGGCGTCGCCCTTGATCAGCGCGTGCTTCTTGAGGTGGGGAAGCGGCGGGAACTGCTCCATCAGATGGAGAATCCGCTCCAGCGTCTGTTCATGCCCTGCGGCGGTCGACAGGTCGCGCGAACGGACGAGGTTTCCATCCTGCGGATGAACCGCGGGGAAGCCCTCGAAGGTGTCGAAACCGTAGATGGTGCGGCTGTGATTGAAAGGTTCGTAGACGCTGCGCAGATTGATCAATTGCGTCATCGTGGCGCCCCATTGCACGCCGAATTCGCAAATCACCCCGGGCACGTCCAGGATCTTGAGATACAGGTTGTTCAGGTAAAGGACGCGGGACAGCGCAGCGACGTTCATCGTCACCATGCTGTGCTTGTTCCACACCTCGTCGCCGAACTGGGGCAGCAGGTCTTCGGTGATTTCACGCAGTTCGCCCAAGGCTGCACGGATCGGGTCCGTGCCGCTGAAGGCGATCTGCTTGCGTGGAGAAGGCGTGTCCTCTGCGGCGGGGGCTTCGGGGGCGTTTCGCGGTGTATCCATGTCTGATTCCGGGGCAATGTCGGCGGCGGATGGTGGGCGTTGCCGTGACGCCTGGGCCGATCCTAAAGCAGGCACTCGACCATGTCTGGCGAGAATGTCGGGACGCGATGCCGGTGGGCAACCTCGCGCCGCTCGGCGAACGAATCGTCGATGAAGATCGCGCGCTCCTCGTCGATATGAGCGGACTTGGGGCTGCCGTCGGTGATGTGGATGACGCGGTCGAACAGTTCGCGGATGCGCAGGGCGCGCAGGGTTTCGTCCGGGGCGCGTCGGTGTCGGGTCAATAGCGTCAGGTGTTTCCCGGCAGAAACGGCCTTGTACAGGAATCCGACGAGTTGATGATTCAGCCGCCCGTGTATCAGCAGGCAGTCGTCGAGGTCCACGAACACGTGGGTGTAATCCACCCCGATGCGATAGCGGTTGTCGAGTGCGCGGTCGAGTTCGATCGCGTACGCATTGCGCTCGATGTCGACATCGTGGCCGAACGCGTCGAACGCGCTCAGCAAGGCGAAATTGACGCCCTGGCAGCGGAACAGCCCGGAAGAGCCGCCCAGGCGGGCGGCGACTTCCAGCAGTTTGGGCTGGCCGGCGGCATCCTCGCGGGCCTGGAAGAACCAGGCGCCCCGCGGTTTCAGCGCCGCGTTGATGGTTTCGGCCCAACTCTGGAATTCGGCGGCGAACTGCGTGCTGGGTGAGGTATTGACGCTGATGCCGTTGCTGATCCGGCTGCGCTGGCGTACGCCGTGAAAGCGCAGCCGGCCGTGGCGGTCGGTGAAGCAATCGACCGTCCATTCCTTGCCCGGCAGGTATTCCAGCAACAGCATGGCGCCGGTGCGCTGGCCGGCGAGAAATGCCTCAGCAGCCTCGCGCGTGTTCGCCAGCAGGCAGTTGCGGGCGCCGTAGCCGCGATCCGGTTTGATGAAAACCGGATAGTCTCCGATTGATTCCAGCGACGGGTAACGCGCCGGCGTTGGAATGAGGCCGGCAAGAAGCGCATAGGTGGCCTGCTTCGAGGCGCATAGCGCGGTTGCGCGGGCATCGCTGCCGATGACCAGGATGCCGAGCCGGCCGGCCAGATCCTGCAAGGTCTCGGCAACCGCGTCCATGGTCGGGTAGATCGCGTCGATCCGGTGTTCCCGGACGATGCTTGCAATGCGGTCGGCGAAATCCGGGCCGTCGTGAAATGGGAGCCCGCCGAGGTATTCCTCATAAACGAAGCGCCCGTGATCATCCACGCTGGAGCCGCCGACCAGCGCGAAATGCGCCGAGTAAGACATGGCGCGGTGTATCTCCAGCCCGATTTCGGATCCGCAGGGAAATACGAAAATCCGCTTCATTGCGCCGTCTGCAACACGATGTCGATCAATCGTTCCTGGTCGTCCGTGCTCAGGGAAGGGTAGATCGGGAGGCAGATCACCTGCTCGGCAATCCGGGTTGCGTTCGGCAGCAGCCTGCTCGCGGCGCTTGGCAGGCCGCGGTACATCGGGAACGAACTGATGAGCGGGTAGAAATAGCGCCGCGCATGAATGTTGTGGGCCTTCAGCCGTTCGTAGAGTCCGTCGCGGCTCACCGGGTGGTCCGCCTGTACGAACAGCGGGCAATAGGCGTGATTCCAGTCCAGGTCCGCCGGGGCCTCCAGCACCCTCAGCGTTTCGCAGCCGCTGAAAGCCTGCTGGTAGCGCCTGTAGATGGCGGCGCGGTTGTCCAGCGCCTGGTCGATATGCTTGAGCTGCAGCAGCCCCATCGCCGCGCTGACCTCGTTCATCTTGCCGTTGATGCCGGGCGCGACCACGGTGACTTCGTCGGCGAAACCGAAATTCTTCAGATAGTCGATGCGTTGCTTGATCTTCGCGTCCGGGCAGACGATCGCGCCGCCTTCAAACGTGTTGAAGACCTTGGTGGCGTGAAAACTCAGGATTGCGAGGTCGCCGTGGCGCAGGATGCTCTGGCCGCCTTTCTTGACCCCGAAGGCATGCGCCGCGTCGTAGATCACCTTCAGGCCGTAGGTATCGGCGATCTGCTGGATTCGTTCGACGTCGCAGGGAATGCCGTAGCAGTGCACCGGCAGGATCGCCGTCGTCGCTGGCGTGATGGCTTCTTCTATCCGCTCGGGGTCGAGATTGCAGGTGTCCGGATCAATATCGACGAATACCGGCTTGATGTTGTTCCAGAGCAGCGAATGCGCCGTCGCTGCAAACGTGTACGGCGTGGTGATGACTTCGCCGCCGATGCGCAGGGCCTGAAGGGCGGTAACCAGTGCCAATGTTCCATTGGCAAACAGGCTCAGATGGTCGACGCCGAGATAGGCCGCGAGTTGGGCTTCCAGCTGGTGATGGAAGGGGCCGCTGTTGGTAATGCGCTTGCTGGCCCAGATCCGCTCCAGATACGGAAGGAATTCTTCCAGCGGCGGCAAATGCGGTTCGGTGACGAAAATCGGAGGCTGCGGCTGGGTCATGGTGGGCATGGGGAACAAAGGGGCGCGTGGCCGTGTGACTACTATAAACCAGGGTTCCGGACGACTAAGCCTATTCCGCCATCAGCCCTTTGGCCCGGCAGAAAAAAGAACGGCCGCGCGAAGCGGCCGTTGCAGCGTGGAATGGAATCGCCGCCTTTAGCCTTGCAGCAGCGACAGCACCTGCTGCGGCAGCGCATTGGCCTGGGCGAGCATCGCCGTGCCGGCCTGCTGCAGGATCTGCGAGCGGGTGAGGTTGGCGGTTTCCGCCGCAAAGTCGGTATCGCGGATGCGCGAGCGCGAGGCCGACAGGTTTTCGGACGAGATCTGCAGGTTCGAGATCGTCGTTTCGAAGCGCGACTGCAGGGCGCCGAACTTGGCGCGCTGGCCGTTGATCGCCGACAGCGCGGCATCGGCAATCGCCAGGGTGCGCTGCGCCGCGTCCACCGAGCTGACGTCGAGGTCCGCGACGCGCTGGAGCTGGGCGGAGGCCGACACGTTGTTGAAGAAGTCGGTCGCGTTGGGCGCGTCGATGCTGAAGGACTTGTCGGAGTCGAGCACCAGCTGGCCGGTACCGATCGCCGTGGCGCCGGCGGCGGTGGCGGTGCCACCGATGGTGGCGGCGCTGGAGCCCGAGGCCGCGTTGGTGAGCGAGATGTTCTCGCCAAACGCGTTGAGCAGCGTGATGCCGTCGCCGGCGTCGTTCACCCGTGCGGTCACCCCGGTCTTGGACGACACGTCGTTGAACGCATTGACCGCGGCCGCGAGCCCATCCACGTCTTCGGCGCCGATGGTGAAGGAGACCGTGATCGCGGTGCTGTTGTCCGAACTCAGGTCGAACTTGTAGCTGGTGTTGGGCGCGCTGAAGTCGATGTCGAACTCGGTCTTCGCGGTCGCGGTCACGCCGGTGGTGCCGCTTTCGGCATTGATCAGCGCCGCAGCCGCCTTGGCCGAAGCGCCGGCCGGAATCACCGCGGTGGAGGTGCCGCTGGCGCCGTTGATGGTGACGGTGCCGCCAACCACGCGGTTGGTCGCCGCCGCGCTGGAGCCGAGCGCGAAGGCGGTGCTGCCGGGGGTGAGGTCGCCCTTGTCGCCCGGCGTGGTCGCCGCCAGCGAGCCGATGCGGTAGCCGCCGTACTGGCTCGTGCTGAAGTTGGCGGTGGTGGCCTGGATGGTCTGGCCGGCGTTGGCGCCGACCTGGAAGGTGGCGGTCGTGAAGGAGCCGTCGAGCAGCTTGCGGCCGTTGAACTCGGTCGTCTTGGCGATGCGGTCGAGTTCGGCGGTGAGCTGGTTCACTTCGGCGTTGAGCGCCTGGCGGTCCGACGCGGAGTTGGTGGCGTTGGACGACTGCACCGCCAGTTCGCGGATGCGCTGCAGCACATCGCCCGCGGATTGCAGCGCGCCTTCGGCGGTCTGCGCGAGCGAGATGCCGTCGTTGGCATTGCGGCGGGCCTGGTCCTGGCCGCGGATCTGCGAGGTCATCCGTTCCGAAATCGCGAGGCCGGCCGCATCGTCCTTCGCGCTGTTGATGCGCAGCCCGGACGACAGGCGCTGCAGCGAAGTCGCCAGCGAACCCTGCGACGCATTGAGCTGGCGCTGGGTGTTGAGCGAGGCGACGTTGGTGTTGATGACCTGTGCCATTTTGCATCTCCTTCGATATCTGGTTCGGCTGGTGCTCGGGTCGCCGACGCGGGAGAGTGTGTCCGCGGTTCGAGCAGGGCATCCGAGCCTTGTGGCCAGATATCAGCGAAATGCGTGCCAGGTCTTCTGGCGCGGATTTACTACTTGATTTTCAATGTGTTGGGAGTTGTTGCCGGATCGAGGCGGCAACTATTGCCAGGGCTTGCCGGCGTTTTGCCGGCCCGCGGCCTACGGGTTTGCCGGTGCGGCAACCACCTGGTTCTTGCCGTTCTGCTTCGCGCGGTACATCGCCGCATCGGCGCGCGCGAGTGCCTGCTCCAGCGGTTCGCCGAGGATCACGGGGGTGACGCCTGCGCTGAAGGTGATGACGATCTTCTGCTGGTTGGACATGAAGAAGCTGCGCGTCAGTTCGCGCTGCAGGCGGATCAGCGCCGCTTCCGCCTGCGCGAGATCCGCGTCGGGGTAGAGGATCACGAACTCCTCGCCGCCATAGCGGGCCAGGGTGTCGTGCGGACGCAGCAGGCGGCGCACGACGGTGGCAAGGTGCAGCAGCGCGCCGTCGCCGCTGCTGTGGCCGAGGGTGTCGTTGAGGCGCTTGAAGTTGTCGAGATCGAGCAGCGCCAGGCACAGGCCGGTGTGGTGGCGTTGGGCGCGGGACGACTCCTTGCCGAACATGTCTTCCAGCCCGCGCCGGTTGAGGGCGTTGGTGAGGGTGTCGTGGCGCATCAGCCGGCTGGCTTCGTCCAGCGCGCGCTGCATCGCGGCCATCTGCGCTTCGGCGCTCTCGACCCGTTCGCGCGTGGTCAGCAGTTCGTCGTGCGAGCGCCGGGTCTCGTCGCGGATGGCGATGGTTTCGGCCATGACTTCGTCGAGCAGGTGGCCGATCTCGGTGATGTCGCGGGCGTTGGCGATTTTCTGCGCGCAGTCGCCGAGCTTGCCCTGGTAGGTGTCGGTGGAGGCGCTGAAGCGGGCGAGCTGGTCGACGAAGCCCGCCAGCATGGCCTTGAGGTTGCGCTGCGCTTCGACCAGGTTGTGCTTGAGCTGGCTCTGCTTGTAGATCACTTCCTTGAGCTGGCGCTCCGCGTTGTCGAGCACGCGCACGTCGAGGGTCTGGTCGAGGACGGTGCGCAGGGTTTCGACCTGGCCGTGCAGCCATTGGTCGTCCAGCACCAGTTCGTCGATGTTGGTCAGCAGCAGACGCAGCAGGTCGAGAAGGCCGTTGCGGAGCTCGGCGTTGTCGGCCGCATGGCCTTCCAGCCGCAGCGCGAACTTGCGCAACTGGCGCGCGCCGACATCGAGCGCGGGCCGGTCGGCCGCGCCGCGCACCGTGGTGGCGATCTCGCGCGCATCCTGCAGCAGCGCCGCGTCGTCGCCGAGCATGGCGGGCACGACGGTATCGAGTGTCAACAGCAGCAGTTCGCGCAGGTTTGCGAGCAGCTCGACGGATTCGCCGCGGCCGAGCAGCCGTACTTCCGTTGCCGCCGTGCCGCCGTTGCCCTCGGCCGTGGCCGCCGCGGGGGCGGAGGGCAGGTCGGGAACGTGCGGCGTGGGCGGCAGTTCGGGGTCGGTCGGCGTCTGGCCCCAGGCTCCGAGCAAGGCCTGCAGGCGGGCGTAGAGCGTGGCGGGGTCGCTGGCGGCGAGCACGCGCTCCAGCGACTCGCGCTTGCGCGCGGTGGTCCAGCCGAGCTGGCGCCCTTCCCACTGCCGCAGCAGGCGCGCGATCAACTCGTTCCAGGCGGGTGGAGGCTCGATCGCGAGGGCGTCGAGGTACTGGCCCAGCGCGGCTTCCGCAGCGGCGCCGTCACCGCCTGCCAGGGCCTGTTCCAGCTGGCGCGCTAGGCGCTGGCGTTCCGCGTTGTCGCGCGGCAGGCGGCGGGCCAGGCGGGCGACGTAGCGCTCGGGAAAAGGCGCCTCGGCCGCCTCGCCGCCGGCGATCTCGTAGTACAGGCGCTGGTAGTTGTCCGGCGTCGGCGGGATGCGGCGCTGGGCCAGTTGCAGCAGGACTTCGCGCGCGACTTCGGATGGATTGAGTGGTGCGGACATGGGGCCGGACGACGGACGATGGCGTTCAGGCCGCGATGAGCACCCGGTTCTTGCCGGCGCGCTTGGCTGCGTACATGGCCTTGTCGGCGCGGTCGATCGCGAGCTGCGGGTCTTCGTCGGCATGCAGGCGGGCGATGCCGGCGCTGAAGGTGATCAGCAGCTTTTGCGAGTTGGCGAGGAAGAAGCGGCGCGTCAGTTCGCGCTGCAGGCGGACGACCACGGCGGCCGCCTGTTCGGTGTCGGTGTCCGGCAGCACGATCAGGAACTCCTCGCCGCCGTAGCGGCCGACCGCGTCCTGCGGGCGCACGGCTTCGCGGATCACGCTGAACAGGTGCCGGAGCGCGTCGTCGCCGGCGCGATGGCCGTAGGTATCGTTCAGCTGCTTGAAGTTGTCGACGTCGAGCAGCGCGAGGCAGAGCGGGCTGCCGTGGCGCCGCGCGCGTGCGATCTCGCGTGCCAGTGCTTCGTCCAGGCCCTTGCGGTTGAGCGCGCCGGTCAGCGGGTCGTGCCGCACGAGTTCGCTGGTCTCGTCGAGTTCGCGTTGCAGACGCAGGATGTGCTGGTTCGCCGACTCGACCTGTTCGCGCAGTTCGGCCAGTTCTTCGCCGGAACGGCGTGCCGACTCCTGCGTGTTGCGCGTTTCGCGCAGCATCTGCTCGACCACATCCGACAGCTCGCTGATGTCGTGCGCGGCGCTGATGCGGGTGGCGCACTGGTCGAGCACGTCGTGGAATTCGCCGGTGGTGTTGGAGAAGCTGGCGAGCCGGTCGATGAAGCCGGCCAGCATGGTCTTCAGCCGCTGCTGCGCGTCCGACAGCTGGCGTTTGAGGTGGCTTTGCTTGTCGATGACGTCGCGCAGGCGGCGTTCGACTTCGTCGAGCATGCGGATATCCAGCTCGCCGGTGAAGGCCTCGGCGAGCACGCTGAGCTGGCCGTGCAGCCAGTTGTCGTCCAGCACCAGCTCACGGATGTTGTCTACCAGCAGCCGCAGCAGCGTCAGCAGGGCGTCGCGCACCGCGTGCTGGTCGTCGCCGTACCAGGCGAGGCGGGCGGCGAAGTTGTCGAGGCGTTCGCGGTAGCGCAGCGCGCTGCCTTCGTCGGCCAAGCTGGTTGCCTCCGCCGCGAGTACCGCGACTTCAGCGCTCAGTTCCGCTTCATGCGCAACGACCGGCGCGACCCCACGCGTCAGCACGCGCGCAAGCAGTTCGCCGATGACCTCGATGGCTGCCCGCGGTGCGACGACGGGTGCCGCGGTGTCGGGCGCAGGCGCCGGCTGCTCCGCTTGGCCGCCCGGCAGGGCCTCTTCCTCGCCTTCCGCGGCCTGGCCCCAGCTGCGCAGCAGGCCCTGCAGACGCATGTGGAGCTGGGCGGGGTCCGCGCTGGAACTGGCGAGGACGTGCTGCAGCGATTCGAGCTTGCGCGCGCGGGTGAAGCCCTGCTGGTTGCGTTCGAGCTGGCCGACGAGGTCGCGGATCAGCAAACCCCAGGCGAGTTGCGCCTCGCCGCGCGTCTCGCAGATGGCAACGATGGCAAGCTTGAGCGCCGGCCACTGACCGGCGGCGACTGCTTCTTCGAACTGGCGCGCCAAGCGCACGGCCTCGGGCGTGGAGCGGGGCAGCGCGCCGGCGATCGCCTTCAGGGCGCGGGTGGGAAAAACCTCTTCGGGCGCGGTGCCGGCAATCTGATGGTAGAAGGCGCGGTAGTTGTCCGGCGTCGGCGGTACGCGCTGGGCAGCGAGCTGTCGCAGGGCTTCGCGGGCAATTTCGGGGGCGGTACCGGTTTCGGCGGTGGTGCCAGGTCTACGGCCGTCTCCTCCCGGTCGGGAGGGGGGAAAGGCGGAAGGGGGAGTGCGCGTCATCAAGCCATCCGGAAAGGCGCGCCGGCAAACAAAACCGGTCGGTCGCCCGGATTATGCACGCGCGCCGCGGCGAAAACCACGCGCGCGCGCGGGCTAGCCGATGGTCATAGCGGAGCGGGTGCCCGGCACGCGCAGGAGGTCCGGCCCCGTGGCGGATGCCGGGCTGGGCCGGCGCTTGGCGTGATGTGTGGTCAGCCGCGCAGTTCGGTCATCAGCCGGCCCAGATCAAGGCCGCCGGCGCGCTGCTCGATTTCAGGCAGATAGCGTTGCTGCAGCGCACGGCCCTGGCCGAGCAGACCGCTGAAGGCTTCGCGCAGCGCGTCCGTGTCCAGCCGCCGGCCTCCAGCGTAATAGCGCTTCGCGACCTGGCCGATGGCGTAGGTGCTGGCGAAGGACATGGCGGAGCCGGTGGCGGCGCTGCCGAGGCTACGGCCCGTGCCGCCGAGGACCTTGCCGAGGAGGCCGCCGATAAGCTTGCGTCCGAGCTGCTCCACGTATTGAGAAGTCAACCCAACGCCGGCGGTGGCGAGAAAGTCGTTGATGTGCCCGCGGTCGAGTTCGTAACCGTAGGCTTTGCCGATGCGGTACACGAGGCGGGTCTGCAGCGGGATGATCGCCATCGAGGCCATCGACTGTGGCAGCAGCTCGAGCGCGCCATTGAGAATGGCGGCCTGCAGGATGCTGCGGTCGAGTTCCGCCTCGTCCACCGCGGGCGCGGGGGACGAAACGGCCGCACCGATGGACGGGCCGCTGGCCGACGATGGCCCCGTCGCGAGCGGTGCGGCGGCAAGCGCATCGGCTTCCTCGATGCAGTGTGCGGCCTTATCCGGAGCGAGTTGCAGGGCGGCCGACAGCCGTTCGAGAAACGCGCGCTCCGCGGAGTCGTGTACGCCGTCTGCATCACAGACGCCCACCGCCATTTCGTAAGCGAGGTGACGCAACTCCGGCGTGTCGAGCGCCGCAGTCTGATCGTCCAGCTGCACCCGCTGCAGCAGGACATCCTGGTAAAGCGAGACCAGGTCGATTTCGGCGTCGCGCGAGAGCGAGGCCGCGACCCGGCGGATGTGTTCGCGCTCCAGCGCATCCTTGCGGTTGTCGGCGAAGGCGGCGAGCAGGCAGATGGCCAGAATGGCGCGGGTTTGTTCGTTCTCCATGGGCGGGCTCCACAACATTACCGGCGATGGACAACGGCGCCACGGTCGTGGTTTCCGTCATCGTCCCGCGGGTAGAATGTGGGCAGCCGTCTCTTCCTGCGCTATGGTGAGGCGGTTCTCCTCAACCCGTAACGCACCTCCGATGACCACCGATACTCCTTCGGCCAAGCCCGCTCTCGAGCCGCGTGCCCTGCTTCAGCAACTGCAGGCTGCCTCGCCCACTTTTCGCGATTGCAAGCCGTTGGCGCTGCGGATCGATGCCACCATCCTCGAGCGTTTTCCGCAGTTCGAGCGCAAGGTGCTGAGGTCGGCCCTGCGCATGCACACCGCGTCCACCAAGTACCTGAAGGCGGTGGAGCGCAGCGCGGAGCGTTACGACCTGGATGGACAGGTTGCCGGCGAGGTGACGGAAGAGCAGCGCCAGCATGCGTCCGCCTTGCTGAAGGAACGTTTTGCGGCCGCCGCCAAGCAGCAGAAGGCCCGCCGCGAGGCGGAAGAAGCCGAGCGTCGCCGGACCGAAAAACTGCAGCAGTTGGTGAGCAAGTTCGGGCGATGAAACGCCGGCACCCCTTCCTCCTGTCACTTGCGATGTTGCTTGCGCCACTGGCAGTGCGCGCCGAGATGGTGGGGGAGGTGTCCACGGTGTGGAAGCTCATCGGCCCCAACCACAAGGTGGTGGTGGAAGCCTATGACGATCCGCGCGTCGAGGGGGTTACCTGCTACGTGTCCCGCGCCAAGACCGGCGGTATTGCCGGTGCCGTGGGTCTGGCCGAGGACGTTGCCGAAGCGTCGATCGCCTGCCGTCAGGTGGGACCGATCCGTTTCCGGGAAGCCATTCCGATGCAGGAAGAGGTGTTTTCCGAGCGCCAGTCAATCCTGTTCAAACGCCTGCAAGTCGTGCGTATGGCCGACCCGCGACGTAACGTGCTGGTCTATCTCACCTATTCCGACAAACTGATCGAGGGAAGCCCGCAAAACAGCGTCACCGCTGTTCCGGTGGAGCGGACCACGGTGATTCCGCTAAGGAAATGAGCGTGCAGGCGTGCTCAGGCGTGTTCTTCCCCATTGCTGCGAAACAGCCATACGGTGGCAACACCGGCGGCTGCAAGGGCGACGCCGCCACCAGGAATTCCGACCCCGAACATCAAACCGGCAAGCAGACCCAGCGCCATCAGAGACTTCGTGAATTTCGCTTCCATTCCTGACTCCGCCCTGCGTGATTGTCGATAACTGTAATTATATACAGTATCCGGAGAAATAAAAGCCCGGGACGCGTGCGCGTTGTGCGCGAGCGGCCGGGAACGCGCCCCACTGGGCTATAATCCGCGCCGCTGCATCGCCCCGGGGCTCCTCCGGGCAGCGTTTCCACCGTATGGCGAAGCCCTTGTAGCTCAGTTGGTAGAGCAACGGTTTTGTAAACCGAAGGTCGCGGGTTCGAGTCCTGCCGGGGGCACCAGCGCGCTGTTCAGCGCGTTTCTCGGTCCCTGAAATCGTTTGGAAACACGGGCTTTCGCCAGCGTTCAGATGGCCTGTGGCCGGTCTGCGCCACCCCTGGATCCATCACCGTTCCCCGCTTTTCCCCGCGCGGTTCTCGGTCGGCGGCGTTTTGGGCCCGGCACCGGTGCTGCCCGGCGCCCCGTGCCTGGCGCCGTCAGCCGGCTGCGGTCATCGGCTGGCTTCCCGCTGCGAGCAGCGGACGGATGGCGTCTGCCGGGGCGGGTTTCTGGAAGTAGTAGCCCTGCACTTCGTCACAGCCGGCCGTCCGCAGGTAGATGACCTGCTCCCGGGTTTCCACGCCTTCGGCGATGACGGTGAGACCGAGGTTGTGGCCGAGGGCGATCGTCGAGGCGACGATGGCGGCGTCGTGCCGGGCGTTGCGGATGTCGCTGATGAAGGAACGGTCGATCTTGATGATGTCGATCGGCAGTTGCTTGAGGTAGCTCAGACTGCTGAAGCCGGTGCCGTAGTCGTCGAGCGCGATCTTCAGGCCGAGCGCCGACAGCGTTTCCAGCGCCGCGCGCGGGCGCTCGAAGTCTTCCACCACGCAGCGCTCGGTAATCTCGATTTCCAGCAGGTCGGGGCGGATGCCGTAGTGCGCGACCGACTCTCGGATCACCTCGACGAAGCTGTGGTCGCGCAGTTGCTTCGGCGACACGTTGATCGCCACCGGAACGATCTCGAGTCCCTCGGCAATCCACGCCGCGATCTGGCGGCAGGCCTCGCGCACCACCCAGTTGCCGAGTTCGACCACCAGCCCTTCCTGTTCCGCGTATTCGATGAATTCGCCCGGCGGCACCAGCCCGCGTTCCGGGTGCTGCCAGCGGATCAAGGCTTCGAGGCTGGTGACGCGAAAGCCGTTGAGCGTGACGCGCGGCTGGTAGTGCAGGACGAACTCGTTGCCGAGGATTGCGCGGCGGAAGCGGCCGTTGAGATCCAGTTGCAACGACGAGCGCGAGTTGAGCGAGGGATCGTAGTAGTGAAAGCGCCCGCTGCCGGACCGCTTGGCTTCGTACATTGCCGAATCCGCGTTGCGCATCATCGCTTCGACGTCCATCCCGTCGCGCGGATGGATGGCGATGCCAACGCTGGGCCGCATTTCGATTTCATGGCCGTCCAGCACCATCGGCTGACCAATCGCCTCGATCAGCTTGCGGGCGACCCGGCTGGCGTCGTCGAGCGCGTCGAGTTCGGTCAGCAGCAACACGAACTCGTCGCCACCGAGGCGGGCGACGATGTCCGTCTCACGCACTGTCTGCCGCAGGCGGAGGGCCACTTCCTGCAGCAGCAGGTCGCCCACGCGGTGGCCCAGGGTGTCGTTGATGCGCTTGAAGCGGTCGAGGTCGAGAAACATCATCACGAACGGGGCATGGCTGCGCCGTGCGCGCGACAGGTGGCTGTTGGCCAGTTCGGTAAACAAGAGCCGGTTGGGCAGACCGGTCAGGTGATCGTGCGAGGCAAGCTGATAAGCGCGCGAGCGTTCGTCCCGCAGGCGGTCGATCAGGCGTTGGTTCTCGTCGCCGGCGCGGCACAACTGCCGGTAGAGGCGGTGCTGGCGGTGGCCGATGAAGGCGAGCAGGGCGGCCGCGGCGATCAGCGCGAGCGTTACGCCCCAGCCCCAGCCGCGCAGGTTGCTGCGCCCTGCATCCGGGAGGCCCAACACCTCGTCGAGCTCGCGCGTCGCGCGGAGTCTCAGGCCGGTGTGGGGGAGGGCGAGTTCCGTGACCAGGCGGGCGTTGCCACCCACCAGCGGGACCACGGCGTGCGACAACGAACCCGGCGTGCCGGGGCGCAACTGCGCTGCCTGCGGCGAGGGCGCAGGACGAAAGGCCGGTGTCCAAAGCACCCGCCCGGCGGGGTCGAGAAGCGTGAGCGTGCTGGCAAGGGCAGGGTTGGTGGCCACCTGCGCCGCCAACTGGTTGATCAGCGCGCTTTCGTCGGTGGCATGGTCGTCCATGCCGTTGGCCGGGGTTTCGTCGGCGGCCAGCATCCGCAGCACGCTTTCCTGATGGGCGAAGGTGGTGCGGATGGCAAGCGCGCGTTCGCGTTCGGTATGGACGCTCTGTCCCGCCCAGATCGCCGCCACCAGTAGTGTCACGAGCAACAGCGGCCCCATCGTCAGGCCGGCCCAGCTGTCGATGCGCTTGCGACGCTGCTGCGCAGCGGCGGGCGGCGTGGCGCCATCCGCGGATGGGGAGAGGGAGGCCGGGGGAAGACAGGTATCGGTCACGCGGAAAGGCGGGCGCAGGGGCGCGAATCTGGAGCGGTTGCGCATGGTCGGCGGGCAAGGTTGCGCCCGTGTGACGGTGGTTTTGCCGGGGAAGGACAGGCTGCGTCCCCTGTGGAACCACCCGGGGGAGTGGCGGTCCTACCGCGCGTGGAAAGAAAAGGGCGGGCGGGTGCGGTGCGTGCTAGACTCCCGCCTCTTGAAATCTCGTGCAGCGCCACCATCTACAGGGTGCGCGTGTAACGATCACCTGGGGCCGACCTGGCTTCGACGTGGGTCGCGAAGCAGTGCAGTGCATACCGAGGACCAGTCACCTCGTAAATCCATCTGGGAAACTACAAACGCCAACGACGAGCGTTTCGCTCTCGCCGCTTAATCCCGGCGGGCGCTGCACCGGCAGGTCTCTGGGCCGGGTGGTTCCAGCGTAAGCTGGGCCGCTGCAGTGTCATTTACAGAGAATCGCGAGCAGGGCCGGGTTACTTGGCTCTGTAGCTAAAGGTAAGGTAACTCGCTGATGACCGGCCTGCCGACCGGCTAAGTCAGAGGCTAAATCCAAATAGGTCGGCTAAGTATGTAGAGCTGTCTGTAGAGGGCTTGCGGACGGGGGTTCGATTCCCCCCGGCTCCACCAGCATGACTTCCCAGGAAGTCCGAAGAAGGCCAGAACTCCGAGAGAGATCGAGGGGTCTGGCCTTTTTCACGTTCACCGCCTTCGAGGCGGCCTTTCCAACGCGACTCCGCCGGGCTGGGGCGCACCGCGGCGCTACCGCTCTTTGCGCCGGTGCGGAGGCTTGCCCGGCATGGGGTTGGCGCCTCAGCCGCGACGCGCGGCTTCGATCGCTGCGATGTCGATCTTGCCCATCTGCATCATCGCGTCGAACGCCCGTTTGGCGGCCGCGCGGTCGGGGTCGGCGATCGCTGCGATGAGGGCGCGGGGCGTGATCTGCCACGACACGCCCCACTTGTCCTTGCACCAACCGCATACGCTTGCCTGGCCGCCATTGCTGATGATGGCGTTCCACAAGCGGTCGGTTTCGGCCTGGTCGTCGGTGGCGATCTGGAACGAGAAGGCCTCGTCGTGGCTGAATTCGGGGCCACCGTTCAGGCCGATGCAGGGGATGCCGGCGACGGTGAACTCCACCGTGAGCAGGTCGCCCTGCTTGCCCGCGGGGTAATCGCCGGGGGCGTACAGGATGGTCCCGACCGCGCTGTCGGGAAAGGTGTCGGCATAGAACCGGGCGGCTTCCAGGGCGGTACCGTCGTACCAGAGGCATATCGTGTTCTTCGGCGTCATCTCGGTCTCCCGGGTCGGGCGGTGGGGGAAAGGGCGCGACGGGCGCAGGCGGGTAGCGTCGCCCGGCCGGTATCGGAGCCGGAAAGCGCGCCTGAATGAATCATAGTTGACCGCGAACGGCGGTTTTTCCCATTGCTGGAACATCGAGCCCGAGAAGGGGCCCGACCCGGGGCGACCGATGGCATCATCCGCAGCCATGTCATACCGCGACCGCGCCCGCCGTGCCCCTCGTGCCTGACCGTCTTGCGCGGTGGCTGTGGCTCACGCATTTTCTGCTGTGGCTCACGGCGGCGGCCTGGGCTGCGCCCGTCCCCGGTGAGCACGCCGAATCCGTATCGCGGGTCCGCGTCGGCGTGCTTGCCGTGCTCGGCGCCGAGGCCGCGGTGGCGGAATGGTCGCCGCTGATACGCCGGCTCGAAAATGCCTTGCCGGGTCGGCAGGTCAGTCTGGTGCAACTCGATCACGCCGGCTTGCGGGCGGCGGTGCAGCGCGGCGACCTCGAATTCGTCATCACCAATCCGGGCCATTACGTCGAACTGGAGGCCGACCTGGGCGTCAGCCGCATCCTGTCGCTCGACGCCGGAGGCGGCCGGTCGCCGCAGCGCGCCCTGGGCGCGGCGGTGATCGTGCCGGCGTCGTCGGCCATCCGCGATCTTTCCGACCTGCGCGGCAAGCGGCTTGCCATCGTCGGGCGAGATGCGTTCGGCGGCTACCAGATGGTGTGGGGTGCGCTCGACGGGCTGGGTCTCCAGCCGGAGCGGGATCTGGCGGAACTGTACGAGGTGGGTTTGCCGATGGACCGGGTCGTCGCCGCGTTGGACGCCCGCAAAGCCGATGCCGGCGTGCTGCGTAGCTGCCTGCTGGAAAGCCGGCCGGAGTGGGCCGACCGCTTTCGTGTGGTGGCGCCGCAGGCGGTTGCCGGTTTCCCGTGCGCGACGTCCACGCCGCTTTATCCGGACTGGCCGCTGGCGGCCTTGCGCCACACCTCCCCGGATCTCGCGCGTGCGGTGGCGATCGCGCTGCTTGGCATGACGCGGGAGACGGACGGCCTCGCGTGGGCGGTCCCCGCCGATTACCAGTCGGTGCATGAGCTCTTCCGCCGCCTGCAGATCGGCCCCTATGCCTACCTGCGCGAACCCACGTTGATGGCGCTGGCCGCGCGCTACTGGCCCTGGGTGGCCGCGTTGGCGCTGCTGGTGGCGGCGTGGGCGCTGTACACGCTGCGGGTGGAGCACCTGGTGCATAGGCGTACCGCCGAGCTGCGCGCGGCGCAGGAGCAGGCCGAGCATATGGCGCGGCTGTCGGTGCTCGGCGAGTTGTCGGGCACGCTTGCGCACGAACTCAATCAGCCGCTGGCCACCATCACCAATTACGCCCACAGCCTCCGCCGCAGGGCGGACAACCAGCGCCTGACCGACGCCGCGGTGCGCGAGGCCGCCGCCGAGATCGCGGAGCAGGCCGAACGCGCGGCGGGCATCCTTGGCCGCATCCGCCATTTCGCCCGCAAACGGCGCAACAGCTGCGAGCGCCTGGTGCCCGCCGAAGTGGTGGGCGAGTCGGTCGAACTGTTCCGCGGCATGCTCGCGCGCGCGCCGGCTGTCGCGGTGGAAGACGCGTTGCCGGCCGGCACCGTGATCGAGGCCGATCGCCTGCAAGTCCAGCAGGTGTTGCTCAACCTGCTGAAGAATGCCCACGACGCCAGCGAAGGCCTGCCCGACGCGCGCCGGCGGATCCATATCCGGCTGACGCCCGCGGATGCAGGACTGTCGCCCGGGGTACTCATCGCGGTGCGCGACTTCGGCCGGGGCCTGGACGCCGCGGCACATGGGCGCCTGTTCGAGTCCTTCTTCACCACCAAGCCGGACGGACTGGGCCTCGGGCTGTCGATCTGCCGATCGATCGCCGAGGCGCACGGGGGACGGCTCGATGCCGCGCCGGCCGCCGACGGCCCCGGCTGGGTATTCACCTTGAATCTGCCCGCCGTCCTTGCGCCGGCGACGCCCACCGTGTTGCTCGACCATGATCCAAACCGATGATTGCCTGATCCATGTCGTGGACGACGATGCGG
Organism: Azoarcus olearius; assembly: GCF_001682385.1. Classification (NCBI taxonomy): domain Bacteria; kingdom Pseudomonadati; phylum Pseudomonadota; class Betaproteobacteria; order Rhodocyclales; family Zoogloeaceae; genus Azoarcus; species Azoarcus olearius. The sequence goes on along the minus strand of NZ_CP016210.1, from coordinate 3,038,425 downwards.
CCTTCCGCCGCTCGCTGGTGTTCCTGTTCGAGTCGGTCGGCTGGCGGGTGCGGCCCCACGCTTCCGCGGAGGACTTTCTCGCCGAATGTGATGCGGCGGCGGGCGGGGGCGAGTGCGCGGACATTGCCTGCCTGGTGCTCGATATCCGGATGCCGACGATGAGCGGGCTGGAGTTGCAGCAGGCGATCCTGGCACGTGGCTGGACGCTGCCCATCGTCTTCATCACCGGCCATGGCGATGTGGGGCTGGCGGTACAGGCGATGAAGTGCGGCGCCAGCGACTTCCTCGAAAAGCCCTTCCACGACCAGGCGCTGCTCGACGCGGTGACGATGGCGATCCGCCGCGGCACCGAGGCCCGGGCCGAACTCGCACGTCGTGAGGACGCGGCCGCGGCGCTGGCCCGCCTCTCGCCGCGCGAGCGCGAGGTGGCGCGGCTGGTGGCGCAGGGCCTGCCCAACAAGCGGGTGGCGCGCGCGCTCGGAATCAGCGAGAAGACGGTGCATGTGCACCGTCAGCATGTGATGGAGAAGGCCGGCGTGGCCAGCGCAGCCGAACTCGCGCGCCTGATGCTGCGCGCGGATCCGGCCGCGCTCGACTGAACGGCCCGTCGTGCTTCAGTAGCCGGGGCGGCTGTCGGGCCGGCCGCTGCCGTTCATCATCCGGCCGTCGGGGCCCATGCCGCCGCCGGGACCGCGCCCGCCGGGCCCCATCGCACCGCCGCGCATCGGCGGTTCCTCGGGCAGGGTGACGCCGCGCTCCTTGGCGCGCTTGACCATCTGCTCATGGTGTTCGGCGCGGACCTTTTCGCGCTCCTCCAGCGTGCGCGCAGCGCGCATGCGGTCGCGATGCTCGATGCGTTCCTGCGGGGTCATGATCTGCGAGCCGTAGATAGGCGCGTCGTCGGGGATGGGCGGCATCGCATCCTGGGCCAGCGCGGCGCCGGTCAGCAGCGCGCTACAGAGCGCAAGCGTAAGCAGTTTCGCTTTCATGATCGTCTCCTTGTCTTGAGGGGTCATCTGCACCATCGCCGGCACTGTCTGCCGCCGTTGGCATATCCCTTTCGCTTTCTTTATAGACCCCCCTGAAGGGCGGCCCGGAGGCGCTTTGTAGCGGGGTTGTATCTCCATGTGGCGGGAGTGCGACTTGCCCTTTCAGCCCGAGCGCGCACGCGTGGCCAGCGCCGCCGCAAGCGGGTTGAATCAGCCAAAAGGGATAGGGCGCTAGACGGTTTTACCTATTGCCGCGGGGGCCCTTGCGCTGGGATAAATGCCCCTAACGCCCGCGCGCGCGGCGCAGCGGGCGTCACCCTCGCAGCCCCGTGGGGCTCAGCCAAAAACCATACGCAGGCGGTGGCCACGTGCCCGCCGCCCACTCAAGACGGGAGAGATGAGATGAAGCGCATCCGTACATCCGCCCTGGCCACCGCGGCCGGGCTGGCATTGGCAAGCAACGCGATAGCCCAGGCGCCGGCCGCCACCCCATCGGTGCCGGAGGCGCTGGCGCCGGCCAAGGTGAGCCTGCTGGAGCGTCCGCAGCCCAACATCGACACCCTGGCGGACGACGATTACGGCCGGCTGGCACGCCGCGGCCACGAACTGGCGACGCGCACCTTTGCCCACATCGGCCCCGAGGTGAAGGACAAGACCAAGCGCTACGCCGGCAACAACCTGTCCTGTACCTCCTGTCACCAGGAAAACGCGACCAAGCCCTTCGCGATCCCCTGGGTCGGCGTCACCTCGACCTTTCCGCAGTACCGGGGGCGCGAAGATGCCTTGAGCACGGTGGAAGAGCGGGTGAACGGCTGCATGGAGCGCAGCATGAACGGCCGCGCGCTGCCGCTGGACTCGCCCGAGATGAAGGCTTTCGTGACCTACATCCACTTCCTGTCGCGCGGCATACCGGTGGGGGCGGAGATCGAAGGCAGCGCCACCAAGGCGGTGAAAGTGCCGAACCGCCGCGCCGACCTCGCCGCGGGGCAGGCGGTATTCCAGGCCCAATGCCAGGTCTGCCATGGCGAAAATGGGGAAGGCCGGCGCGTGGGCGTGGCCGGCGATGCGCAGGGTTACATCTTTCCGCCGCTGTGGGGGCCGGACACCTTCAACAACGGTGCCGGCATGAACCGCATTCTCACCGCGGTGCGCTTCATCAAGCACAACATGCCGCAGGGCGTGAACTACCAGTCGCCCGTTCTTTCCGACGACGAAGCCTTCGATGTGGCCGGCTACATCCTGTCCAAGGCGCGCCCGGTGAAGGCGAATCTGGAGAAGGACTTCCCGGCGCGCTGGAACAAGCCGATCGACGCCGCGTTCCCGCCCTATGTGGATGGCGCGCCGGCGGACCAGCACAAGTACGGCCCCTTCCCGCCGCTGGCCGAAAAGGCGCGGGAGATGGCCGCGAAGCACGCCGAGTCATTGAAGGAAGGGAAGGCACAGCCGGCAGCGCGCTGACGCTGCCGCCCTGCGCGTGCGGCGGACGGGCGCCGCCCGCCGCCGCACGGCGCTTCAGCGTATCCCGCCCGGCTCCCGGCCGGGCGGCGCTCAGCCCAGCGTGGGATAGTCGAGATAGCCCTTTTCGCCGCCACCGTAGAAGGTGGTGGTGTCCCACGGATTCAGCGCAACCTTCTCGCGAAGGCGCACGACGAGGTCCGGGTTGGAGATGAATGCCTTGCCGAAGGCGACGATGTCGGCGCGGCCTTCTGCCACCGCCGCTTCCGCCAGTTCGCGGGTGTAGCCGTTGTTCACCATCCACGCGGCCTTGCCGCCGGCGGCCTGGTAGGCGGCGCGCAGCGCGGCGTAGTCGAAGGGCTGGTCGCCCTGCTGGAAGTCGCGCGCGCCCCCGGTGGCGCCTTCGATGACATGGACGTAGGCGAGCGGCCAGCGCGCGAGTTGCTCCACCACGTGGGTGAACAGCGGCTGCGGATCGGGGTCGGCGATGTCATTGGCCGGGGTGACCGGCGAGATGCGGATGCCGGTGCGGCTGGCGCCGATCTCGGCGGTGATCGCTTCCATCACCTCCACCAGCAGGCGGGTGCGGTTCTCGATGCTGCCGCCGTAGGCGTCGGTGCGCTTGTTGCTGCCGGCGCGCAGGAACTGGTCGATCAGGTAGCCGTTGGCGGCGTGCACTTCGACGCCGTCGAAGCCCGCTTCGATCGCGGCGCGGGCTGCACGCCGGTAGTCTTCGACGATGCCGGGCAGCTCTTCGATATCCAGCGCGCGCGGGGTGGAGGTGGGCACGAAGCTGCCCTTGCCGTCGGCTTCGATGATGTAGGTCTTGGTATGGGCGGCAATGGCCGACGGTGCCACCGGCGCGGCGCCGCCAGGCTGCAGCGAGGTGTGCGAGACGCGGCCCACGTGCCACAGCTGGACGACGATCCTGCCGCCGGCCGCGTGCACCGCGTCGGTCACCTTCTTCCAGCCCGCGATCTGGTCGGCGCCATACAGGCCCGGCACGTCGGCATAACCCTGGCCCTGCTGGCTGATCGCCGTTGCCTCGCTGATCAGCAGACCCGCGCTGGCGCGCTGGGCGTAGTAGGTGGCGGTGATCGCGGCCGGCACCGCATTCGGGGCACGGTTGCGGGTGAGCGGCGCCATGGCGATTCGGTTGGCGAGCTGGAGGTCGCCGGCGGCGATCGGGTCGAACAGGGTCGTCATGGTGTGGGGGTTCTCCGTAACGTGGGCAGGGGAAGGGGGCGGTGCGCGGTCAAAGCTCGCTGCCGATCTGGCGCAGGAATTCAGCGATGGTGTCTTCGTTGCGTTTGTAGAACACCCACTGCCCGATCCGGCGCGTGGTGACCAGTTCGGCGCGCTGCAGGACCGCGAGATGGGTGGATACGGTGGATTGGGAGAGGCCGCAGCGCTCGAACTTGCCGGCGCACACGCCGACCTCCAGCGGATGCTCCTGGTCGGCAAAGTGCTTTTCCGGCTCCTTGAGCCAGCGCAGGATGTCGCGCCGGACGGGGTGCGCCAGCGCCTTGATGATTTCGTCGAGATCCATGTATCGGCCACGCAGCGTGTATCGCGTTGAGTCGAATTATATATCGTAGTTTTTCGATTTAAATATCGGAATCGAACGAATTAAGCTGGAACCTGACCTGAGGGGCGTGGAGAGAGGAATCCGCCGCGCGGGGCTGCGCAGCGGTCGCCCGCGCCGGGAGCGACGGGAAGCGGGAGGGGGAAACGCAAACCGGCGGTTGCAGTGCAACCGCCGGTTTGGGCGGGGCGTTGAGCGGGGTGTTCCGGAGTGTGCTAGCGGCCGCCGCCCATGCCACCGCCGGTCCCGCCACCGCTCGTTCCGCTACCGCCAGTGCCGGTGCCGGGGCTGGTCGAGCCGCCGGTTCCGCCCGGAGTCGTCGTCCCGCCGGGCGTCGTCGTTCCGCGCTGGCCGCCGCGCGGGGCGGTGGTTCCGCCAGGGGTGGAGCTTCCCGGTGCGCTGGGCGTCATCGTTCCGCCGGGCGTTGTCGTGCCATTGGGCGTCATCGTCCCTCCGGGCGTGGTTGTTCCGCCGGGCGTCATCGTCCCACCAGGCGTGGTCGTTCCGCCGGGCGTCATGGTTCCGCCGGGTGTTGTCGTTCCGCCGGGTGTCGTCGTTCCACCGGGCGTGGTCGTTCCACCGGGTGTTGTCGTTCCACCGGGCGTCGTCGTTCCGCCGGGCGTCATCGTCCCACCAGGCGTGGTCGTTCCGCCGGGTGTTGTCGTTCCGCCGGGCGTGGTCGTTCCACCGGGCGTGGTGGTTCCACCGGGCGTCGTGGTTCCACCGGGCGTCGTGGTGCCAGGGCCGGTGCGATTAGTCTGCGCGAGGAGGGCGCCCGCCGGCCAGGTCTTCGTGGCGTCGGCGCTTGCAGCGCGGAACGGGTGCGGGGGCGAGCCCTCGTTCTGGAGCGCAAGCGCGGTGCCGGCATTCAGCGCAGCAGCGATGGCGGCGAGGCGGAGGGGATATGGGATTCTCATGCGTGTCTCCTGGGGTGATGTCGGGAGCCTGTGTTTTGATCGTGCGGCGTGCGCCGCGTCGCTCCTTCCTTGATTTATAGATGGCGGGGTCGGTGGGGCGCCGGCTCAGGCGCCGCGGTTTTTGTATCGTGGATTGACACTGGTCGCGGTCCTACCCTGCTGGCATCGATGTCGTGCAGGCGCTAAGTTGCGGGTGTTGCCTTTGCCGCCGCTGCCGCCATGTTCATCTCCTCGCTTCGCGCGCCACGCCCGCGCCACCCCGGTTTGTCCCGTTCGATGCGGATTGCGCTGCTGTTCGCAGTGACGCTGGCGGCATGCGCCCCGCGGCCGGTGCCGGTGACGGTGGCGCCGGATGCGTCGGCGCCAGCCGGCTTTCCGGAGCGCGACTACCTGCGCGCCCTAGAGGCCGGCCGGTCGATCCACCGGGTGGACGCCGCGGCCTCGCTTGGCGTCGTGGAGGTGAGGCGGGGAGGACGGCTCGCCTTTGCGGGTCACGACCACGTTGTCGCCAGCCACGATCTGCGCGGCTGGGTGGATGCCGCCGCCGGTCGTGCCGATCTTTACCTGCGGCTCGACCAGTTGGTGGTCGATGAGCCGGAGCTGCGCGCCGCGGCGGGCTTCGACACCCGCCCGGGCGAGGAGGCGATTGCCGGCACCCGCCGCAACATGCTGGAGCGCGTGCTGGACGCGCCGCAGTTCCCCTATCTCACGCTGCGGGTGGACGGGTTGAAACCGGCGGAGTCCGGCGAAGCCCGGACGGACAGGCGGCCGGTCATCCTCGCCACGGCGATCACGCTGCACGGCGTGACGCGCGAGCTGGCGGTGCCGGCGGTGCTGGTGGAAACAGGGGGCAACCTGCGGGTCAGCGGCGATTTCACGCTACGACAGAGCGATTTCGGCATCACGCCGCTGTCGGTGCTGGGTGGCGCGCTGCAGGTTCAGGATGCGCTGCGCCTGCGCTTCGACATCGTGGCCCGTCGCCTGGGCGGACGGGGCTAGCAAGCTGCCTCAGGGGCGGCGCCGACGCCGCGCGATGCGCTCGAGGTGATGGCGCGCCACCTTTTCCGCCCGTTGTGCGCGGTTGTCCAACGCCTTTTGCACCAGCGCGCTGAAGGCGATCAGGTCCTGCAGCGGATAGGCGTCGGTGACGCCGCTATCGGCAAAGTAGGCGGCGATCCAGCGCGCGTCGAGATCGACGCGCCCGGTGTCGCGCAGGTATTCGGCGGCGGCAAGTTCGACAAAATCGCTGAGCTTGGGCGGGTGCGGCATGTTCGGGTCCGGCAGGTTCAGGATGCCGGTTGGAGCATCGGGGCCGCGCGCGGGTTTCGTGCGCGTTCGCTTTCGCTGCCTTGGCAAGCGCGGAGGGCGGACCTATACCGAGGGGAGAACCGATCCACGGTCGCGCACAACAGAGGAGGAGACCACCATGTCGCTGCGCATCAACGATATCGCCCCCGACTTCACCGCCGAAACCACCCAGGGCACCATCCGCTTCCATGACTGGATCGGCGACGGCTGGGCCATCCTGTTCTCGCATCCCAAGGACTTCACCCCGGTGTGCACCACCGAGCTGGGCTACATGGCCAAGATCGAGCCGGAATTCCGCCGGCGCAACTGCAAGATCATCGGGCTGAGCGTGGACCCGGTGGACAACCACGCACGGTGGGCGAAGGACATCGAGGAAACCCAGGGCTATCTGCCGGCCTACCCGATGATCGGCGACCCCAATCTGGAAGTGGCCAAGCTCTACAACATGCTGCCGGCTGAAGAACCGGGCACCTCCGAAGGCCGCACCCCGGCCAACAACGCCACCGTGCGCTCGGTGTTCGTGATCGGCCCGGACAAGCGCATCAAGCTGATGCTGACCTATCCGATGACCACCGGCCGCAACTTCGACGAAATCCTGCGGGTGCTCGATTCGATGCAACTCACCGCGGCGCACAAGGTGGCGACCCCGGTGAACTGGAAGCATGGCGAGGACGTGATCATCGCCGGCTCGGTGTCCGACGACGACGCGAAGAAACTCTTCCCGCAGGGCTGGAAAGCGCCCAAGCCCTACCTGCGCATCGTCAAGCAACCCGGCTGAGGCGGCTGCGCCAACCTGCCGCGCCCGCGCCGGGCCGAGGGTGCGGCGCAGGCGCGGTTGCTGTCGGCTTTACGCGGCTTCGGGCGGCGTTTCGGTCTTGCGCGGGCGGCGCCGCGCGGCTGGTTTGCGCGCCGGCTTGTCCGCGGCGCCTTCCTCATTGGGGGCCGGGGCGGGTGCCGTTTTGGCGGCGGCCGTTTCCGCTGCCGCCGGGGCAGGCGCTTCTGCCGGGGTGCCGGCCTTGCGCTGTCCGCCACGGCGACGATTGCCCTTTGGCGCCGCAGCTTCCTGAGCCGGCGTTTCTTCGGCCGGCGCCACCACGAACACCACTTCGGCGGGCCGCTCGGACGCACGCGGCGGTTCTGCCGCAATCTCCACCACCACCGGCGCCGGGGCGCCTTCGGTCAGCGTGGTGCCGTTGCCACGGCGACCGCGGCGGCGGCCTGCGGGCTGCGCGGCGGCTTCCGGCGCCGCGGGCGGTTCGATCACCTGCTTGGCGGACTTCTTGGCGCTGCGGGCTTCGCCGGGGCGGGGCCGGCGCGGCGCCGGACGTTCGGCAGGGGCGGGCACCGCCCCCGCGGTCTCGGCGGCAGCGTCGACCGTGATGTCGGTACTCGCGGGCGCAGCGGGCTCGTGGGAATGCGCCGGGGCGGGGGCGTCGTGGGCCGATTCCGCCACCGCAGCAACCGCCGGCACCGCGTTGCTGCGATAGACATAGGCGCCGGACTTCTCGTCGCGGCCGAACTCCAGCAGACCGCGCGCCTGCGCTTCCTCCAGCAGGTTGCCGAAGGCCCGGAAGCCGTAGTAGGTCTCGTTGAAGCCCGGCTTGCGGCGCTTGATCGCCTCCTTGAGCATCGACGCCCAGATCTTGCCGCTGTCGCCGCGTTCGGCGAGCAGCGCCTCGAAGGTTTCCACCGCGAACTCGATCGCCTGGCTCTTGCGTGCCGCCAGCTCTTCCTTGCGGCGCTTTTCCTCTTCCGGCGAGCGGCGGGTGGCCGGCTGGGCCTCGCTGGCCTCGCGGCGCGCGGCGGCGGGCTGGGACTCGCGCACCAGGTCGTCGTAGAAGATGAATTCGTCGCAGTTGGCGATCAGCAGGTCGGAGGTCGATTGCTTCACGCCGACGCCGATCACCTGCTTGGCGTTTTCGCGCAGCTTGGAGACCAGCGGGGAGAAGTCGGAATCGCCCGAGATGATGACGAAGGTATTGACGTGGGCCTTGGTGTAGCAGAGGTCTAGCGCATCGACCACCAGCCGGATGTCGGCCGAGTTCTTGCCGGACTGGCGTACGTGGGGGATTTCGATCAGTTCGAAGTTGGCTTCGTGCATCGCCGCCTTGAAGCCCTTGTAGCGCTCCCAGTCGCAATAGGCCTTCTTGACCACGATGCTGCCCTTGAGCAGCAGGCGTTCGAGCACGCGCTTGATGTCGAACTTGTCGTACTTCGCATCCCGCACGCCCAGCGCGACGTTTTCGAAGTCGCAGAACAGCGCCATGCTGACGTTATCCGGGGATGAGGCCATGTTGTTCTCCGTTGTTCAGTGCCCGCGGCGGCCGCGTGGCAGGGGCACAATGATAGCCGCTGCGCCCGCTGGCCGCGCAGCCTTGCGGTCAGGCGGGGCCGGCTGGCGGTGCACCCGGAGGATGCGTTCGCGGAAATCCGTGACGATCCCGTCAGGGGCGACGTGCATTCCGCTGACGCAACAGGCGCCCGATCCGCAGAAGCCGGCCAGGCGAGACACCCGCGAGCGTGATGCAGGCCGGCCCTCGGGCTTCGGTCAGGAAAGGGTGTCGAGCAGGACTTCGCGTGCCTTGGTGATGCGCACGAACTGTTCGTGACTGCCGCCGACGTCGGGATGCGCCTTCTGGGCGAGCCGGCGGAAGGCGGCATTGACCTGGCGTCGTTCCAGCCTGCCGCTGGCGGGCAGGCCCAGCGCCTCGCGATGGGGGCGCTCGTCCGCCGGCTGGCGGGGGGCCTCCTGCCGGCCTTGGCGTCGTCCCGCGAAGCGCGCGAATTCCTCGTTCATGCGCTGCTGCGCGGCGCGGCGCAGGTGCAGGGACTCGCGCCGCAATTCCACCTGGTCGTCCTGCCAGCGCTGGCGCGACATGACGATGCAGGCGGCGAAGGCGATGCGGCCGCGGGCCTCGAGTTCGTCGAGGTCGAACGGACCGACCATGTCGAAGGGTTCTTCCAGCCAGGCGCGTCGGCCATCGGGCCCGGCTTCCACGTGGCCGAGCGTTGCGGTGGTCACCAGGCCGTGCTCGCCATTCCAGATGACCCATTCGTCCGCGCCGGCCGCGGCGTAGCTGTTGTCAGGCATGCCCCGTATCCCGACTGGGGCAGGCAGACTTGGTGGGGTGAATTGACAGGAACACGACAAGAATCGCCCATCTGAACGCTGGTTCCGATGAGGTTGCAAGGAACGCACCAGGCACGGCGCGTGCGCCCGGCGGGCGCGGTGGGCGCCGGCGAAGCGCCGGCCGGGGCGCTGCGGACAGCAGGCGTCAATGCCCCCGCTGGTAATACCCCATCAGCTCCGCCCGCTCCAGCACATGTCCCTGCATCGCCTGCTCCAGAGCGGCCTTGGTGGGTTGGTGCAGGTCGGGCAGGCGGGTGTCGAGCGCGTACAGCTTGTGGAAGTAGCGGTGGCGACCGATCGGCGGGCAGGGGCCGCCGTAGCCGGTGCGCTTCCAGTCGTTGATGCCCTGCAGCGTGCCGGTCGGCAGATCGGCTTCGGCCACGTTCTCCGCCAGTCCGTGCACATCCGCCGGCAGGTTGTACAGCAGCCAGTGCACCCAGGTCATCTTCGGCGCCGCGGGATCGGGGGCGTCGGGGTCGTCGACGATCAGTACCAGACTGCGCGCGGCTTCGGGCACGCCGCTCCAGGCGAGTTCGGGCGAGGTGTCGCGGTCGTCGCAGGTGTGGCGGGGCGGAATGTTCCCGCCGGGGCCGAAGGCAGGCGAGGTCAGGGTCAGTGGCATGGTGTCCTCCGGGTCAGCGGTAGCGGGCGGCGGTGATGAACTGGCTGAAGGCCTCGCACCAGACGATCGCGGTGGTGTAGCGGCCGACATCCACGCCGGGCGGAACGGTGACGATGAAGTTGTCGAAGGTGCGTACGTCGCCCACGCGCACCATCTGCGGTTTGAGGCGCTGGAAGTCGGCTTCTGTTTCGACGAACTCCGGCGACAGGTAGAGCTTGTAGTCCGGCCCGGGGGCCAGCCGCCCCTGCAGCGCGATCGTGTGGGTGCCCACCGAAACACGGCCCTCGCCCCAGTGCAGCGCGTCGCTGTCCTTCAGGTCGCGGCGGAACTCGCCGCTGAAGCCGGCCTGGCCGGCGACCGTGGCCAGCTCGACGTCGCTGGGGGCGGGCGGGGCGGTGAGCAGCGGCAGGGCATAGACGCCGAGCGCGAAGCCGGCGCCCAGTGCGACGAGGTGGGTGGCGGCGAGGAGGAGCGTCCTGGACATCGGCGGGCACCTTGGCGGGCGACGGCCGGGCGGCACGTCTCGTTTCTGGTGATAGTCCAGCGCGCGGGGTGGCGCCAGCGCGGCCCTGCCCGCGCCGAGCGGATGCGGCGGCGGGCAGCGGCGCGGAATCAGGCCGCGGGCGGGTCGATGCGGGCGAAGCCGTCCGCGATTTCGCTGGCATCGACCGGGCGCACCACGCGCGCAAGCTCCTTGCCGTCGCGCATGAACACCAGCGTGGGCCACAGCTTCACGCCGAAGCTGCGTCCCAGGCGGCGCCCCGGTCCGTCTTCCACCTTGACGTGGCGGACCTCGGGGTGGTCGGCATATGCCTGTGCCAGCGGGGCTTGCGCGGCACGGCAGAAGCCGCACCAGTTGGTGCCGAATTCGACCAGCACGGGGCCGCCGAGCGCGTCGAGTTCGGCGCGGTCCGGCGCGGTTTCGCTGTAGCGGGTTTGCATTGCGTAGGCCTCGTCAGGGCGCCGCCGCGCCACGCGGCGGCTTTCCGGTATGAGGCAGGCGACGGCGGAAGATTCAAAAACCGCGCCGCGGCGCGGCCTTACTTTTCGACGAAGGCGTGCTCGATCACGTAGTCGCCGGCGTCGCCGATGCGCTTGGACATGCGGAAACCGCGGCGGTCGAGCAATTCGCGCGAGCTTTTCAGCATCGCCGCGCTGCCGCAGATCATCACCCGGTCCACCGCCGGATCGAGCGGCGGCAGGCCGATGTCCTCGAACAGCTTGCCGCTTTCGATCAGGTCGGTGAAGCGGCCCTGGTTGCGGAAGGGTTCGCGGGTGACCGTGGGGTAGTAGATCAGCTTCTCCTTCACCATTTCGCCCAGGAACTCGTGCTGCGGCAGCTCGTGGGTGATGTAGTGCTCGTAGGCCACTTCGCTGACGTAGCGCACGCCGTGGATCAGCACGATCTTCTCGAAGCGGTCGTACACGTCGAGGTCGCGGATCACGCTCATGAAGGGCGCCAGCCCGGTGCCGGTGGAGAACAGGTAGAGATGCTTGCCCGGCAGCAGGTCGGACAGCACCAGCGTGCCGGTGGGCTTGCGCGACACCAGCAGCTCGTCGCCCGGCTGCAGGTGCTGCAGGCGCGAGGTGAGCGGGCCGTCCGGCACCTTGATGCTGAAGAACTCCAGATGTTCCTCGTAGTTGGGGCTGGCGATGCTGTAGGCGCGCGTCAGCGGGCGGCCGTTGACCTCCAGGCCGATCATCACGAACTGCCCGTTCTCGAAACGCAGCGCGCGGTCGCGCGTGGTGGTGAACGAGAACAAGGTGTCGTTCCAGTGATGCACGCTGAGGACTTTTTCCGTGATGTACGCTGCCATGACTGCGGGATCCTGTCGGTTCGGCTTAAAACCCGGCATTCTACTGCCGCACTGCGGCACGACAAATGAGCTCGATCAAATGTACCGGGGTGCCCGGACAGTGGCGGGCTCAGTCTCCACCGGGCGCGAACATGATCACCGCCATGCCGCACAGCGCAATCAGCGAGCCGGTGATGTCCCACACGGTGGGACGCACGCCGTCCACGCCCCACAGCCACAGCACCGCGACGAACACGTACACCCCACCGTAGGCGGCGTAGATGCGGCCCGACGCGGCCGGGTGCAGCGTCAGCAGCCAAGCGAACAGGGCCAGGCTGGCGGCCGCCGGCAGCAGCAGCCAGGCGCTGCCGTCCTCGCGCAGCCAGCGGTAGGGCAGGTAGCAGCCGACGATTTCGGCCACCGCGGTGGCGAGGAAAAGCAGCAGGGTCTTGAGTTCGGTCACGGCGTCTTGCGGCGCGCCTCGAACAGGTCGAGGTCGGCGCGGTTGAGTTCATCGGTGTAGACGGTGGCCGCGGGCGGCGGGCCGGCAAAGCACTGCACCAGCACATTGCCCTGCGGCCGGTCGCGGAACAGGATTTCGACCGCGCAGGGCCCATAGACCGATTGCAGCGTGGCGAGCAGATTGCGCGCGTAAGGCGTGGCGAGCCGGTTGTCGACGATGAGGTTGACGAACAGCAGGCCGTCGTCCGCCAGCACGCGGCGCGTGTCGCGCCAGAACTCGCGGGTGACCAGGTGGGCCGGCACGCTGGTGAGCGCGCTGTAGGCATCCACCACCACGGCGTCGAAGCGTTCCTCGCTGTCGGCAACGAAGCGGCGCGCGTCGGCGGCGACGAAGCGGCCGTTGATCGGCTCGCCGAGGAACTCGCGCTCGGCCAGCTCACGCACCGCGGGGTCGATATCGACGTAGAGGTAGTCGTTGGCGGGTTCGCGGTGCGACAGCGTGAAGCCGCCCGCGCCCAGCACCAGGATGCGTTTGCCGCGCCAGCCGAGTTCGTCGCGCAGGATGGTGCGCAAGCGCGTGATGTAGCGCGCGTAGCGCGGCGGTTCGCTGCGGTCGATCAGCGAGGCGGCGGAGTTGTTGATCCACATCACGCGGGCCTCGTCCATGCCCGCCAGCGCCGCCGGCGCCACGCGGTAGGTCGCGTAGGCGGTTTCGCGCTGCTGGGGCAGCCACAGGTTGAGCGCCAGCGTGGCGGCCGCGGCCGCCAGCACGAGGCCCCGGGCCGCCAGACCCGCCCGCGGCGTCAGCACCGCCAGCAGCAGGAGCGCGCACAGCACCACCGCTGCCGCCACCCCCAGCCATTGCATCACCCCCAGCGACAGCAGCAGCGAACCGAGGAAGGAGCCGAGCGTGGACCAGTACAGCGCGGCACCGCTGCGCGCGCCCGCGCGCTCGTGGCGCAGCAGGTTGGTCAGGATCGGCACCGTCTGGCCGAGCAGCCAGGCGATGGGGCACAGCACGAGACCGATGAACAGCAGATAGGCCAGCAGCGGCGGCGCGACGTGGGCGAACAGGGCATCCACCACCGGCCCGGCCAACCCCGCGCCGGCCAGCGCCGCCGCGATCAGGAAATTGCGCCGCACGCGCTCGAGAAATCCACCGTCGACGCGGCCGCCGGCGTGATAGCCGAGCGCCAGCGCGAGCAGGAAGAAGCCGATGGTGGGCGCGGTGACGGTGATCGCGCTGCCCAGGTGGGGCACCAGCCGACGCAGCGCGATGATTTCCGCGCCGAGCGAGGCGAAACCTTCGACGAACACCAGGCCGAACAGCAGCACGGTGGCGGGCGGAGCGGGGGAGCGGGTGGTGTCCATGCGGCCGGCCACAGGGGGAAGCAGGGGATTATCGCGGCCCCCGCGGTGCGCTGCCAAGCCGGCGCGGCCTGTCCTTCACCGCCCCGCTGGGCTAGAAAACAGGGATGGGCGGCGGCGCCGGCCGCATGCCCGCTGCAGGAGGAGCGCACCGATGGACATCAAACCGATCCCCGAGGGATACCGCAGCATCACCCCCTACCTGAGCATTGACGGCGCCGCCGCCGCGATCGACTTCTACCGCCGCGCCTTCGGCGCCACCGAGCAGTTCCGGCTGGCGCTGCCCGACGGCTCGGTGGGCCATGCGGAGCTGCGCATCGGCGACAGCACCATCATGCTGGCCGATGGCTGCGAGCAGGGGGTGGCGCGCAGCCCGCGCACGCTGGGCGGTTCCAGCGTGGGGCTGCATCTGTACGTGGAGGACGTGGACGCGGTGTATGCGCAGGCGGTGGCCGCGGGCGCGCGCGCGATCAGCGAGCCCAAGGACCAGTTCTACGGCGACCGCAGCGGCACGCTGGAAGACCCGTTCGGCCACATGTGGTTCGTCGCCAGCCACAAGGAAGACCTGCTCCCGGCCGAGATCGAGAAGCGGGTGGCGGCGCTGTTCGGCGACGGCAAGGGCTAGGGCCGCGGCGCTGCGCGGCCCCGTATTACGCGGTCAGGCGATGAAGGTGCGCCACGCCAGCCAGTACAGGCCGGCAGCAAGGCCCATCGAGATCGGCAGCGTCAGCACCCAGGCGAGCAGGATGTTGCTCACCGTCTGGCTCTGCAGGCCGCTGCGGTTGGCAACCATGGTGCCGGCCACCCCGGACGACAGCACGTGGGTGGTCGACACCGGCAGCGAGAACACGTTGGCCATGCCGATGGCCGCCGCCGCGGTGACCTGCGCGCTCATGCCCTGCGCGTAGGTCATGCCTTCCTTGCCGATCTTCTCGCCCACGGTCAGCACCACCCGCTTCCAGCCGATCATGGTGCCGATGCCCAGGGCCAGCGCCACCGCCACCACCACCCAGAAGGGCGCGTATTCGGTGGAGGAGGTCAGGTCCTTGCGCAGGCGGTTGAGGTCCGCCTTCTCGGCCGCGGGCAGGTAGGCGAGCTTGGAGACCTTGCGCGCAGTGTCGTCCAGGCACAGCAGGTAGCGGCGGGCGTCCACCCGCCTGCTCGGGCATGTCCTCGTAACGCGTCACGCCGTCGAGATTGCGTTGCAGCGCGGCGATCGTGATCTCGGTCTGGGTCGGGTCGCAGCGGAACTTGGTCGGCAGGTCGCCGCCGTTGGATTTGCCCAGCGCGAGGTAGTCGGACAGCGAGCCGGCATTGCGCTGGTAGAACTCGCTCAGGTGCATCGCGGCATCGCGCGTGCGGCTGATGTCGTAGGCGCTGCTGTTGAGGTTGAGCACGAAGTGCGCAGGCACGATGCCGATCAGCACCAGCATGATCAGGCCGATGCCTTTCTGGCCGTCGTTGGAGCCGTGCACGAAGCTCACCCCCATCGCCGACAGCACCAGCACCAGCCGGGCCCAGAACGGCGGGTGCTTCTTGCCGACCTCGCCCATGCGGAATTCGGGCGTGCGGTGCATCGACGAATGCGGCTTTTTCCACTTCAAGAGCAGCAGGATCAGCCCCGCCACCGCGAAGCCGGCCATCGGCGACGCGATCAGCGACAGGCCGATGTCGATCGCTTTCTGCCAGTTCACCCCTTCGGCGACGCCGATGTCGGTGATCATCGCGTTGGCGAGGCCCACGCCCAGGATGGAGCCGATCAGCGTATGCGAGCTGGACGCGGGGATGCCGAGGTACCAGGTGCCCAGGTTCCACGCGATCGCCGCGGTGAGCAGCGAGAACACCATCGCCAGCCCGCGGCCGGTGTCGGTGTCGATCAGCAGTTCCACCGGCAGCAGGTGCACGATGGCATAGGCCACGCCGACACCGCCGAGCAGTACGCCGAGGAAGTTGAAGATGCCGGAGGCGATCACCGCCAGGTAGGGCGGCATCGCGCGGGTGTAGATCACCGTGGCGACGGCGTTGGCGGTGTCGTGAAAGCCGTTGATGAATTCGAAGGCAAGGACGAAGCCGAGCGCGAGGACGAGGCTGAGGATCAGCCAGGGGTCGTAACTGCTGAACAGTTGAATCATAAGAGCGGGTCGCCGGTCGGCGCTGCTGCCTGCGGGGCACGCGTCGCCGGTGCGACCGGACTGCCGGAAATGAAGACGGCGGATTTTCGCAGATCGGCCGCCGGAAACCGAGGGAAATCTTTGTTCCCTCGGCCTTAAGTCATAGCGCGGTGCCGAATGCGCGGCCCACCGCGGCGGTCAGTCCCATGGCCAGCGCACCCCAGAAACCTACCCGGGCGGCGGCAATCAGCACCGGCGCCCGGCCCGCGCGCGCCGCCAGCGCGCCGAGCGCGACCAGGCAGACCAGCGAACTTGCCGTTACCGTCGGCACCACGAGGTGGGTGGGTGTCGCCACCGCGGTGAGCAGCGGCAGCGCCGCGCCGACCGAGAACGTGAGCGCCGAGGTGAGCGCGGCCTGCACCGGCCGCGCCGCGGCTTGCGGCGAGATGCCGAGTTCGTCGCGGGCGTGGGCGGCGAGCGCGTCGTGCGCCATCAGCTGGCGCGCCACCTGGGTGGCAAGATCGGGCGTCAGCCCGCGCGAGACGTAGATCGCCGCCAGCTCGCGGTGCTCGGCTTCGGACTGCGTCGCCAGTTCGGTGCGTTCGCGCGCGAGATCGGCCGCCTCGGTGTCGGCCTGGGAGCTGACCGACACGTACTCGCCGGCCGCCATCGACATCGCGCCTGCCACCAGCGCCGCAACGCCGGCCAGCATCAGCCCGGCGCGGTCCGCATTGGCCGCCGCCACGCCCACCATCAGGCTGGCGGTGGAGACGATGCCGTCGTTGGCGCCGAGCACCGCGGCGCGCAGCCAGCCGATGCGTTCGGTGCGGTGATGTTCGCGGTGGCGGGGGCGTGGCATTGGGTAATCTCCAGGCGGATATGCCGAATGCTAACGCGGTGGGGCGGCGCTTCCCATCCTCATGCCGAACCTGCCGCCGCTGCGCGGCTGGCCGCCGACGGCTGCAGCACATATAACGGAGTGTCGGGTACCGCGGCCTTCGACGCCGGTGCCCCCACCGAGGGAGGGCGACATGAGCCACAAGCATCGCAACGTCCTGCAGGCCATCTTCCACGAGCCGATCGCCAGCAACATCCAGTGGCGCGAGGTGGAATCGCTGCTGCGCCATCTTGGCGCGGAGGTAGAGCCGAGCCATGGCGCGCGCTTCCGGGTGCTGTTGAACCGGCGCGAGTTCTTCGTGCACCATCCGCACCACGGCAACGAGATTCCCAAGCCGGAACTCAAGCATTTGCGCGAAAACCTCGCCGCAGCCGGCGTTACGCTGGCGCGTTACGACGAAGCGCACGCCGGCCACGCCTGAGCAGCGCCGGAAGCGGCCGCGCGGCCGCCTCCACGGTCAATTCATCCGGGCTGCGCCGCGGCCCGTCAGGGAGACAACATGCGTCCGAATTACGTCCGCTTTTCCATCGTGGCCGGCGTTGCCGGTCTGGTTCTCGCCGTGGCCGCGGCGTCGCCCGCGCGCTCGCAGATCGACGTGGCGCCCAGCTACCAGCCGATCGGCACCGCGGCCAGTGGCAACAGCAGCACCGTGTGGCTGCACGAGCCTTCGTCGCGGCGCATCGTCGCCTGCCAGACCGTAGGCGCCGGCAGCAAGGCGCTGGCGGAAATCCAGTGCGTGAGCACGCGCCTGCCCTGATCCCCCGCAATCCCGGGCCGGCGGCCAAACGCGGCGTGAAATGCGTCACGCCACCTTTTATTTCAAGCATCTTGCGGGGGAGGGTGGCAATAGTACTGAAGTCGTAGGGGTTAAACGGGTGTATAAGGGCGCACCGCCAATCCCGCGTCGCCCATGAACGTCCTGCCCCGCTCGCTCCAGAACCAGCTTGCCGCCCTGTTCGGCGCACTGGCGCTGCTCGTGGGGCTGCCGACCTATTTCTACATCGACCACGTCCATGCCCAGCAATTGGTGCGCGACCGCGGTCAGGCGCTGCACGAACTGGCTGGCGCGGTGGCGATGGTGGTCGCCGAGAACCTCAATGAGCGCAAGCGCGAGATCGACCTGCTGGCGCAGCGCCCCAGCTTCCGCCGCGGGCCGCTGGATGGGGCCGACCTGCGCACCGGCATCGAGGCGCTGAAGAACTCCTACCCGCACTATTCATGGATCGGCCTGGCAGACACGCAGGGCGTGGTGCGTGCCGCCTCGGGCGACATGCTGGTGGGCCAGAGCGTGGCGCAGCGGCCGTGGTTTGGCGGCGGGCTGCTGGGCTCCTTCCTCGGCGACGTGCACGAGGCCGTGCTGCTGACCAAGCTGCTGCAGGTTCCGCCGGGCGAGGGGCCGGTGCGCTTCATCGACTTCGCCGCGCCGGTGTATGACGAGCAGGGCGTCTTGCGCGGCGTGGTTGCGGCGCACGCGCACTGGCGCTGGGCGGCCGACGTGGTGGCCGCGGTGATGCCGCGCAACGCCGCCGAAAAGCAGATCGAGGTGTTCCTGGTAAACCGCGACGGCAAGATCATCTTTCCCGAACGCGACCTGCCGGTCGATGCCGTTCCGGCGGCGGTGAGTACCCACACCGCGTATTCCTTCGACACCTGGGGCAGCAGCACCTCGTTTCTGAGTGCGCGGGTAAACGTGCGCGAACCGGTTGACGGGCAACCGCTGGGCTGGTCGGTGGTGGTGCGCCAGCCGCGTGAGCGCGCGATGGCGGACCTGCGCGCGCTGCAGGAGCTCGTGGTGTGCGTGGCGCTGGGCGCCGCGGTGGCATTTCTGGCGCTCGCGTGGTGGAGCGCCGGCCGCATGAGCCGGCCGCTGGTGCAACTCGCCGGGCTCGCCAAGCGCATCCAGCAGGGCGAGGAGCATCTCGCGCTCGAGGTGCGCGGCACCAGCGCCGAGGTGGTGAAGCTGGTGGAAGCGATGCGCGGCATGGCCTCCACGCTGGTCAGCCGCAAGCACTCGCTGGAGCTGAGCAACCTCGCGCTGGAGCAGAAGGTGGCCGAACGCACCGCCGAACTGCAGCGCCTCAACGCCGAGCTGGCGCAGCTTGCGCGGCGCGACGCGCTGACCGGGCTGCCCAACCGGCTGGCGGCCAACGAGCACCTGACCGAGGAATTCCTGCGCATGAAGCGGTCCTTGGTGCCCTATGCGGTGCTGATGGCCGACATCGACTTCTTCAAGCGCATCAACGATGGTCACGGCCATGCGGTGGGCGACGCGGTGCTGCGCCACGTGGCGGGGGTGATCCGGTCGAGCCTGCGCATCACCGACTTCGTCGCCCGCGTCGGCGGCGAGGAGTTCCTGGTGCTGTTGCCCAACACCGATATCGACGCCGCGGCCGTGGTTGCCGAGAAGATCCGCGCGGCTGTGGAGGGCGCTGCGGCGCCCGAGGTCGGCCAGGTGACGCTTTCCATCGGCGTCGGCCGCGCCGTGTCCGCCCACCCCAGCCAGGACGACGCGGTGCGCCTGGCCGACGACGGCCTGTACGAGGCCAAGCGGCTGGGGCGCAACCGCATCAGCGTGGTCGGCGTTGCGCTGGCCGGGGTGGCGGACGCCGGCGAAGCCTGAGCGGGCCGAAAGCCGGGGCGTTCGATCCGCGCCGTTTGCCGCCGGAGCGCTGTTTCCCGGCCGCTGGCGCGGTGGCATCATCGCCGTTTGCATGCGGACGGTGGCGGGGCAGTGAACCAGGCAAGTGGTGGGCGGCCGAGGGCGGCGGGCGGATGCGCCGAGGGCAGACGATGACGCCCGGCGGCCGGCTCGACGTCCTGCGCGAACCCGATTTCCGATTCTTCCTGTCCGCCAAGCTGCTGGCCACGCTGGCGGGCCAGATGGTGGGCGTGGCGGTGGGCTGGCAGGTGTATGCGCTCACCAGCGACGTGCTCGCGCTCGGCCTGGTCGGGCTGGCCCAGTTCGCGCCCTTCATCGTGCTGATCCTGCCTGCCGGCGAAGTCGCCGACCGCTGCGCGCGCACCCGCATCATCGGTGCCTGCTACGCGGTGCAGATGCTGGCCGCCACGCTGCTGCTCGCCATCGTGCTCACCGATGTGCGCCAGGTCGGGCTCATCTACGCGGTGCTGGTGCTGCTCGGCTGCGCCCGCGCCTTCATGATGCCCGCCAGCCAGGCGGTGCTGATCAACCTGGTGTCGCGGCCGCGCTTCGCGCAGGCGGTGGCGCTGCATTCCTCGTCCTTCCACGTCGCGGTGATCGTCGGGCCGCTGCTCGGCGGCGTGATCTATCTGGCCGGTGCGGGCGCGGTGTACGGGCTGGCGGCGATGCTGTTCGCCGCCGCGCTGGTAGCGATGCGGCAGGTGCGCGGCGGCCGGCAACCCACTCCCTCGGCAACGCCGGGCGGGCGCGGAGCGGTGTTCGACGGGCTGCGCTTCGTGTTCTCGCGCCCGGTGGTGCTGGGCGCGATCTCGCTCGACCTGTTCGCGGTGCTGTTTGGCGGCGCGGTTGCGCTGCTGCCGGCGATCGCGCGTGACGTGCTGCAGGTGGACACCGTCGGCATGGGCCTGCTGCGCGCGGCGCCCGCGGCCGGGGCGGCGCTGGCTTCGGTGGCGCTGGTGTGGCGGCCGATCCGCCACCATGTCGGCCTGTGGATGTTCGGCGGCGTCGCGCTGTTCGGCATCGCCACCATCGTCTTCGGGCTGTCGCACAGCCTGCCGCTGTCGGTGGCGGCGCTGGCGCTCACCGGCGCCGGCGACATGGTCAGCGTCTATGTGCGCCACATCCTCGTGCAGCATGAAACGCCGGACGACATCCGTGGCCGTGTCAGCGCGGTGAATTCGGTCTTCATCGGCGCCTCCAACGAACTCGGCGAATTCGAGTCCGGCGTTACCGCGCGGCTGTTCGGCCTGGTGCCGGCGGTGGTGGTGGGCGGCTGCGCCACGCTTGCGGTCACCGCGGCGTGGATGCGGCTGTTCCCGGCGCTGACCCACATGCGCAGCTTTCCGCACAGCGCGCGCGAGCCCCATCCGGCCGCCGCGCCCGACAGCAACGATAGCGGCGCCGCCCCCGCGGCCGCGCCCAAGGAGACTTCCCGATGACCCGTCCCGACCTTGCCGCCTTCGCCACCGCGATCCAGCCCGACGTGGCCGACACCGTCCAACGTACCGATGACGCCGGCCTTGCCACCGGCGACATCCGCATCCCTGTGCCCGGCGGCGAACTGCCGGCCTACCACGCCGCCCCCGCGACGCCGGGGCCGCACCCGGTGGTCCTGCTGGTGCAGGAGATCTTCGGCGTGCATGAGCACATCCGCGACGTCGCCCGCCGGCTGGCGAAGCTGGGCTACCTGGCGGTGGCGCCGGAACTGTTCTTCCGCTCCGGCGACCCCAAGCGCGCGCCGAGCATGGAGGCGCTGCGCAGCGACTTCGTCGCCCAGGCGGATGACGCCCGGGTGGCGGCCGATCTCGACGCCGCGCTGGACTGGGCGCTGGCGCACGGCGGCGACGAGAGCCGGGTGGGCATTACCGGCTTCTGCTGGGGCGGGCGCGCCACCTGGCTGTACGCCGCCCACCAGCCGCGCCTGAAGGCCGCGGTGGCCTGGTACGGCCGCCTGACCGGCGAGCGCACCGCGCGCAATCCGCAGCACCCGGCCGATGTCGCCGGGCACCTGCACGCGCCGGTGCTCGGCCTCTACGGCGGCGCGGATACGCTGATTCCGCTCGCGGCCGTCGATGAACTGCGCGCCGCGCTGGCCGCGGCACCCGACGGGCGCGGGCGGGATTCCACGGTGCATGTCTATCCGGACGCGCCGCACGCCTTCTACGCCGACTATCGCGCCAGCTACCGCGCCGCCGAGGCCGCCGACGGGTGGGCACGGATGCAGGCGTGGTTTGCGCAACACGGCGTGGCCTGAACATTGGCGCCCACGCGGCGGCGCGGTATGTTGCGGTGCATCCGGAAAACTGACGAGACGAGGCGGACGATGCTGCAGGCGGTGATCTTCGACATGGATGGGCTGCTGCTCGATTCGGAGCGGCCGATCCGGGACGCCTGGATCGAGGTCGGGCGCGAGATCGGCGTCAGCCTGGACGCGGCCACCTACCACCGCGTGATCGGCCGCAACATGACCGATGTGCACGCCATCCTGGGTGAGGTGTTCGGTACCGAGATCTACCGTGACGCCGCCGCGCGCGTGGCGGCGCTGCTGGACGCGCGCCATGCGCAGCAAGGCTACCCACCCAAGGCGGGCGCCGCCGCGCTGCTGGGCTGGCTGGAAGCGCGCGGCGTGCGCTGCGGGCTGGCGTCCTCCAGCTATCGCGACAAGGTCGAACGGCGCTTGCGGCAGGCGGGCCTGCTCGGCTACTTCGATGCCATCGCCTGCGGCGACGAAGTGACCCGCGGCAAGCCCGCGCCGGACGTCTATCTGCTTGCCGCGCAGCGGCTGGAGGCGGTGCCGACGGCCTGCCTTGCCTTCGAGGACAGCGACAACGGCGCCCGCGCGGCGCTTGCCGCCGGCATGGAGGTGGTGCTGGTGCCCGACCTGCTCGAACCGCTGCCGGACCTGGCGGCGCAATGCACGCTGCTGGCCTCGCTGGAAGCGGCGGTGGCGCACTGCGATGCGCGCCTGGCAGGCCCGCGCCCGCCGTCCTCCGTGTAAAGATTCGCGGCTGATGTGAAATGCTTATTCGAAACGCTTCGGTCGGCGTTGACCAGTCCATGCTGACCGGGTAGCGTCGCCGGCTCGCACGGATTGCCCGGCTTGGGCATCCGGCGTTCTCCCCAGAACACCCCGGAATCCAGCAGCCGTCATGACTTCCCTCAACATCGTCTTTTCGGGCGACCGGGTCGCGCTCATCGTGCGCGGCAAGACCTCCCACACCCATGATCCCGGCCTGCTCGCCCAGCACGCCGACTGCGTGCTGTCCAACGGCGCGCCGATCGGCTTCTTCGGCGAAGGCAACATCGGCAGCAGCGGCAACGCCTCCTCGGGCATCGGCGGCTCCAGCCGCTGGAGCGCCAATTCGTCCAACTCCTCCGGCGTCGGCATGACCGGCGCGGTGTACGACTTCGCCGCGCTGTCGCGCAAGCGCGCCAACTATGTGAACGCGGCGACCGCACGCGGCACGGGCACCGTCTCCACCGTGCTGCTGGTGCAGGTGTCCGCCGCCGAAGCGGCCGCGTTCGACAAGGCCTGGGCGGACATGATGGCCTCGCCCGGCATGTTCAACATCGTCGGCTGGAACTGCGCCACCCACGCCTCGCAGGCCTTCATCAAGGCCGGCATCCTGTCCGCCGGCATCCCCGGGCTGGATACGCCGGACAACCTTTACCGCCAGCTCTGCTTCGAAAAGGCCGGCAAGCTGGAAGTGGCGCACGGCTACGTCGGCTTCTCGCCGTTCGGCAGCGGCTACATGATGACGGTGGACGCGCCGTGAGCACCGCCCCGCGCCGCCGCGCGCGTGCCCTGCTGATTGCCGCGCTGGCGGCAAGCGCGCTGCCCCAGCCCGTTCTTTCCGGAGGCTTTTCGATGTCTGCACACAGTTTTGCCCCGAAGTGGGAATGGCCCGCCGGCCGCCAGGTGGAAACCCGGCTGCTGGTCAAGGTGGACAAGATCGCCAAGGCCTCCAAGGGCTTTCTCGGCATCGGCGCCTCGCCTTCGCTGGCCGATGCGCTGCCGGACGCGACCGACGTCAGCGTAACCGTGGTGGCGGGCCCCGCGCCCCTGGTGGGCAAGGCCGCGGTGCTCGGCATGCCCGGCATGGAAGCCGCCAAGCTCAAGGCCGGCGCGCTGGCAGGCGTTGGGCTGATCGAGGGCGGCGCGCTGTTCGTCTGCGTCGCGGCCGCGCCAAGCCAGGACGCAGCTGCCGCGCAAAAGTGGCTGGAGAGCTGGCGCTGCGAGTGACGCAAAAGCTGAACGGGGCAGCGGCCCTGTTCAGCGCGCCGCCACCATGAACAGGCGCGGGAAGGGAAACAGCCGGCGGCCGTCGCTGCGCGGCGGGTAGGCGGCGTCGATGCCCGCCTCGTAAGCCGCGAGATAGGCGGGGCGTTCGTCTTCCGCCAGCGCTTCCAGGTAAGGCCGCAACCCGGTGCCGCGCACCCATTCCACGATGGCTCCGGCATCGTCCATCACCTGCTCGTAGGTGGTCTGCCACAGCTCCACCCGGCGCGCGTGCGGCGCCAGCAGGTCGTAATACCAGGCTGCCGCCGGCAGCGGGGCGATCGCCCGCGCGCCCGCCAGCCGCGCCGCCCACGGCCCCGGCGTCTCGCGCATCAGGCGGTGGCTGGGCTCGTCGTAGTTACGCGGCATCTGTATCGCCAGCACTCCGCCGGGGCGCAGATGGCGCAGCAGTTCCGGCAGCAGGGTGGCGTGATCCGGCAGCCACTGCATCACCGCGTTGGCAAAGATCAGATCCACCGGCGCCGCCGGCGCCCACGCGCGCAGGTCGGCCTGCATCCACTCCACCTGCGGCAGCGCCTGCCGCGCGCTACGCAGCATCTCGGCCGAGCTATCCACCCCCACCACCCGCGCCTGCGGCCAGCGCTCCACCAGCAGCGCGGTGGAGTTGCCGGGGCCGCAGCCCAGGTCGACCACCGTGGCAGCGTCGTCCAGCGGCACGCGCGCCAGCAGGTCGCGCGCGGCGCGAGTGCGTTCGTCGGCGAATTTGAGGTACTGCTGGTCGTCCCAGGTCGGCATGCTGCGGTCCTCGTCCGTGTGGAGGGGGTGACTGTAATCAAACCGCCCGCTGAACACACGGGGGGACCGGCGCTTCGGCGCCGGTCCCGCGCGCCGCGGACAGGGTGGGGGGCTCGCAATGCCCTTCGACAGACCTGTCCTGCGCGAAGTGAAAGGGTGCAGGGCGATCCGCCCCTCCTGCCACGGGCGGCGGCTGTCGGGCGCAAGCCCACAAGCAAGCCCACAACGCCGCTCGGGTTTGTTCCGCACCGCGCCAAAGGTATCCTCTGCGCCGCTTTGAACGGTGCCTAAGGATTTCCCGGATGTGGATCGAGAGTGGTTTTGCGCAGATCGCGCAGTTGTTGCTGTGGCCGGTGCTGCTGCTGGTGGGGGCGGGTTTCGTGTATTCGCTGTGGCTGCTGGGCGGGCTGGGCATGGAGGCCTTCCAGCGCAGCCGCGGCTTCGTGCAACTGCATAACGACGCGAAGTTCAGCATGGACGAGATCGAGCTGCAGGTGATGCGCCGGTTGGAGCCGACCCGGCTGCTGTCGCGCATCAGCCCGCTGCTTGGCCTGATCGCCACCATGGTGCCGCTCGGCCCCGCGCTGCAGAGCGTGGCCGCGGGCGAGGGCCAGCAGGCGCTGGCGGTGTTCAGCGGCGCCTTTGCCGGCGTGGTGCTGGCGCTGGCCGCGGCAGCGATCGGCCTGGTGGTGTATTCGGTGCGCCGGCGCTGGCTGCTGACCGAACTCGTCGCCCTGCGCCGCGCGCGCGGGCTGCTGTCGTGAAGGTGCTCAGATGACGCACAAGCACCTCTCCATCCTCGGCGAGGACGACGACGACCCGATGCTGTCGGCGGTGAACCTGGTCGATGTCTTCCTGGTGCTGGTGGTGGCACTGCTCACCGCGGTGGCGCTGCAGAAGCAGAAGGAGGCCGACGAGGACGTCACCATCATCCGCAACGCCGGCAAGCCGGACATGGAGATCGTGGTGCGTAAGGACGGCCACGAGGTCAAGTACCGCGGCAACGGCGGCAGCAGCGAAGGGCAGGGCGTGCGCGCCGGCGTCGCCTACAAGATGAAGGACGGCAGCATCATCTACGTGCCGGAGGCCGATGCCTCCGCCGCCACCGCCCCGGCGGAAGCCGACCAATGACGCGCCTCGCCCGCCGGTGGCGCGCCGCGCTGGCGTGCGCGCTGCTGTGCCTGTGCGGCCTTGCGCAGGCGCGGCCGACTCTGCTGTGGATCAACGCCGACATCACCCCGGCGGCGCGGGTGGCACTGGTCGCGCGCGAAGCCGAGGCGGCGGACTTCAACTTCCGCAAGCTGGAATACCGCCTGCAGGGCGGGCCGCTGTCGGCCGCGCAGCAGGCCGAACTGGAACAGGCGCTGGCCGGCGCGCAGCGAGTGTGGGTCGATGCGCCGCACGCCACCGCCGAAGCGCGCTTGCGCACGGTGCTGGCCGAGCCGCTCGGCCGCCACGCCGGCCGGCTGGGCGAAGCCGGCGTGCTGTGGATCACCGCCGGCGAGCCCGCCGCGGGGGACACCAGCCTGCGCGCCTACCTGCAGGCCGGCGGCCCCGCCAATACCCGCAACGCCTTCGCGCTGGCGCGTGCGCAACTGGCCGGCACCGCCGCGCCCGCGGTGCCGCCGCCGGCGCTGGTGCCGCAGGGCGGCCTCTACCATCCGGATGCGCCGGCGCTGTTCGCCAACGCCCAGCACGTCGCCGCCTGGGCCGCCGCCTGGAAACCGGCGCGGCCGGCGGTGGCGCTGCTGCTGCACCGCTACCACTTCGTTCAGGGCAACACCGCCTGGCTGGACGACTGGCTGCGCCGCTTCGAGCGCCAGGGCATCACCGCCTACGCAGTGTTCAGCTCCCACCTCAGCGACAAGCCGCTCGCCGACCTGCTCGAAGTGCCCGGTGCCGACGGCGCGCGCACGCTGCATCCGCGCCTGATCGTCACCCACACCCTGCTGCCGCAGGGCGCCACGCTGCAGCCGGTGTTCGAACGCTGGGGCGTGCCGGTGCTCGCCACCCAGCCCTACCGCCAGGGCGACACCGCCGCCTGGGAGGCCAGCCCCACCGGCCTCAGCCAGGGCGACGTCGCCTACTACTTCGCCCAGCCGGAAGCGGCCGGCACCATCGACCCGGTGCTGGTCGTCGCCCATCCGCCGGGCGGCGCCGAGCCGCAGCTGATCGCCCGCCAGGCCGATGCGGTGGTGGCCAAGGCGGCGCGCCTGATCCGCCTGCAGACCACGCCCGCCGCCGCCAAGCGACTGGTGGCGATGGTCTACAACTACCCGCCGGGCGGCGGCAACTTCGGCGCCTCCTTCCTCAACGTGCCGCGCAGCCTGGAAAACGTCAGCGGCGAACTGCAACGCGCCGGTTACGCGGTCACGCCGCTGCCCGAGGCCGACTGGATCCGCCGCCTGCAGCCGCTGATCGGCGCCTACTATCCCAACGCCGACCTGCGCGCGCTGCTCGCCAGCGACCAGGCCGCCGCGCTGCCGCTGGCCGATTACCAGGCCTGGTTCGACCGCCTGCCGCAGGACCTGCGCCGGATGATTTCCGCGCGCTGGGGCGAACCCGCCGAGAGCCGCTACCTCGTCGAATGGCAGGGCCGGCGGGTGTTCGTGATTCCGCGGGTGCGGGCCGGCGCGCTCGACGTGCTGCCGCAGCCGCCGCGCGAAGAGACCCTGCGCCAGGGGCAGGACCCCTTCATGCACAAGAGCAGGACGCCGATCTCGCACCACTACCTCGCCACCTACCTGTGGGCGCAGCAGGCCGACGCGCTGATCCACTTCGGCACCCACGGCACCCAGGAATGGGCGCCCGGCAAGCTGCGCGGGCTGGACGTGCACGACCAGGCCTGGCTGCCGCTGGGCGACCTGCCGGTGATCTACCCCTACATCGTCGACAACCTCGGCGAAGCCACCACCGCCAAGCGCCGCGGCCGCGCGCTGATGATCAGCCACCGCACGCCGGGCTTCTCGCCGGCCGGCTTCAACAAACGCATGGGCCACATGCACGAGCTGATGCACGAATGGGAAACCGCCGACGTCGGCCCCACCCGCAGCGCGCTCGAACAGCAGCTGATCGCGGTCTTCGTCGAACAGCAACTGCACCGCGACCTGGGCTGGACGGCCGAGCGCATCGCCGCCGACTTCGCCGGCTTCCTGGAGCAACTGCACCCCTGGCTCGACCGGCTCGCGCAAAGCTCGCAGCCCAAGGGGCTGGCGGTGTTCGGCCGCGTGCCGGATGCCGCCGACCGCCACCAGACCATCCTGCAGATGCTGCGCGAACCGCTGATCGAAGCGCTCGGCGAGGACATCGACGAGGCCTTCCTGATCGACCACGAGCGCGTCGCCGGCTCGCGCCCCTCGCGCTGGCTGGAGGTGGCGCTGCAGGACGCCGAGGCCGCCAGCCGGCTAGACCTGCGCCCGCCCGAGCCCGAAGGTCCGGTGCCCAACCGCGCTGCGCGCAAGGCCATCGACAGCGAGGCCCTGCGCGAGCTCGCGCTGCGCGCGCAGGAGATGGAGCGCCGGCTCGCCATCGAAGGCGAACTCCCCGGCCTGCTCGCCGCGCTGGATGGCCGCTTCGTGCCCGCGGCCTACGGCGGCGATCCGCTGCGCAACCCGGACAGCGTGCCCACCGGCCGCAATCTCACCGGCCTGGACCCGAGCCGCCTGCCCACGCGGCAGGCCTACGACGTCGCCCGCAAGCTGTTTGCCGCCTGGTACGCCGAGCAGGCCGCCGCCGGCCGCGCGCCGCAGCGCTTTGCGCTGTCGCTGTGGGCGGGCGAAACCCTGCGCCACCAGGGCGTGATGGAAGCGCAGGCGCTGGTGGCGCTCGGCGTCGAACCGGTGTGGGACGCCAACGGCCGCCCCAACGGCGTGCGCGTGCTGCCGCAAGCCGAACTCGGCCGCCCGCGCGTCGATGTGCTGCTGAGCATCACCGGCTCCTACCGCGACCAGTTCCCGGCGCTGATGAACCTCATCGACCAGGGCGTTGCCGCCGCGGCCACGGCGGAGCCGGACAACGCCGTCGCCCGCAACACCCGCACGGTGCAGGCGGAACTGCGCAAGGCGGGTATCGGCGAGACCGATGCCGCCGCGCTGGCGCAGGCCCGCGTGTTCGGCAACGCCGCCGGCGACTACGGCACCGGCGTGGCCGACGCGGTGCAGAGCAACGGCCTCAAGGCCGGCGACGAGCGCCTCGGCGAACTCTTCCTGCAGCGCATGAGCCAGCCCTACGTGAATGGCGAACCGATGGCGCTGTCCCGCCCGGACGCCGCCGCCCAGGCACTCGGCGCCCACCTGCGGCACACCGACGCCGCGCTGATGTCGCGCACCTCCCACCTGTACGCGATGGTCAGCTCCGACGACCCCTTCCAGTACCTCGGCGGCCTCGCCGCCGCCGCCCGCAGCGCCGGCAAGCGCGAGGCGCTGGAACTGCACGTCAGCCAGCTGCAGGACGGCGCCCAGGCCTTCACCGAAACCGCCTCGCGCAGCATCGCGCTGGAAATGCAGAGCCGCTACCTCCACCCCGGCTGGCTGAAAGCCCAGCGCGAAGAAGGCTGGGCCGGCACGCTGCAGGTGCTGAAGGCGGTGCAATACAGCTTCGGCTGGCAGAACACCGCGCCCGACACCGTGCGCCCCGACCACTGGCAGAGCTTCCACGACGTACTGGTGCGCGACCGCCACCAGCTCGGCCTGCCCGAATGGCTGCGCCAGAACCCGCAAGCCTACGCCCAGGCGCTGGAACGCCTGATCCAGGCCGACCGCCTCGGCTACTGGAAGCCGGACGCGGAAACGCGCAAGGAACTGGCCGGGCTTTATCGCGAATTGAGCCGCGAAGCGCCGCTGGGCAATGAACTGACGGCGGTGCGGCAGTGGGCGGCGGATCAACTGCCGCAGCCGGTGGTGCAGCAGGCGAGGGCGGTGCAATCGCAACCGGCACCGCCGGCGCAGTCCGAGCAGAAACCGGCCGAGGTGGAGCCGGCGCCTATGCAGCGCGGGGTGAAGCTGGAGGCGGTACCGGAAGCACCGAAGCCGGAGAAGGTGTCGCCGTCGAATCCGCTTAGCATGGTGCTGGCGGTACTGGCGATGACGCTGGTGCTGGCGGCGGGCGCCGTCTGGCAGGGGCGGGCCAGGCGGCCAGCCGCGAACTGATCGAAGCATTCCCCCGAGGAGGCGTCGCCGTCCCCATCCAGCATGAGCCGGGGCTGCTGCCGGCGGCTCCCGGCCTTGCCCCTGGCTGGTGAGCCTCCCCTCTACGCCTCACTGGGCCCCGCGTGCAGTCATCCTTCCTGCATGCAGAAACATCCTGAAATACATATTGCCGTTCGGCCATCAAGCTGTAATGCTTATGCCGATGCAGTTTCTCGTGCTGTTCGCTCGGCCTGTGGATCGAAGGAGGTTGCGATGGCGGAGATGCGGGTGCGCTCGGTGCGGGGTTTGTCGGGTTGTGTATACGGGTTCATAAACCGGTGACTTGGTAAAAGATCAGATAAGTCAATTGCTTAATGCCGCGGGGTCCGGCTGGATATACCCCAGCCTTCAGAACGAGTCCGCAGAAGTGCGGGCTAAAACACGTTAGGCCCCAAGACGCTATACCTACCCCTACCGAGCCATTTACTGTATGCAGCTTCTTGCTCATCAAACTATTCGCTTTATCGATCAAGCAATCCGCGCGCTGGATAATGAACAAGCTTTGCCACGTCATCTACAAAGAATTTTCTATCGTACTTGGTGGCACAAAGGGTACCCACATAGCGTTGAAAGTGCACGCGAACTAATCCTTGAGATCGAAGATGCAGCAAAAACATTACGCGGTGACGCATCGCAACTGGAGACAAATCTTCACGAGGCCGGCGAACGATTTCCGATTTTCCATGATGTAGTGCAGGTGCTTCCAATTTTCAATCATGCCATTGTTTTGGAGTGCCACCGACCGCTCGTCCGAGCTTCTGAAGTTCCAGTGCTACTTTACCTACTTAGAATCCCAAGCTGCGGCGAAGGAATGGAGGTAGAGAATCATGGCTTCGGATATCACTTCCATTATGGAAAAGTAAAATCGGAGACCATTGCACGAACAAATCTGTTGCTCACCTTCGATCCCGCAAGTTCCGGCGTAAAGCGAACGCGATCACAGAATCGTATGGGGCCGCCGCTTCATGGCGAGTACCATGCGGAAGGCAAGAATAGATCCATCAATGCGGAGACGATTGGCAAAAACAAACGGCTACCCATTTATACAGTTTGCCTTTTAACTGCCGAGAAGCGCGGATTTGCAAATTTCAAGCGCCCGCGGAACGAGGCTTTTATTTTCCATGTGGGCGAGAATGCGGCCTAACTGTTTGGTCAAGCTGACGCCAAAAGCTACGCTTTTGGTTCCCTCCAGTCGCTACGCTCCTTGCGGTGCAGCTTACCGCGAGAGTTAGGTCTCACGAGAATGAACGAGCCATTTGCAGACTTCGCCCTGAGTGATTTTTGGGAGGAATCAGACTACGCAAGGCGGGAGTACGTTGGTCCAGCTTTCACTGATCTCGACGTCGCTCGCGTAGAAAAGGAGCTTGGATATAAGCTACCCAAGTCTTACATCACACTTATGCGCACTCAAAACGGTGGCATCCCGAAGCGCACAAATCATAGGACCAGCGAACGAACCTCTTGGTCCGAAGATCACATAGCGATCACCGGCATCTACTCAATCGGCAAAGAAAAAACCTATTCGTTATGCGGCGAGTTCGATAGCAGCTTCTGGGTTAGCGAATGGGGCTACCCCCCGATCGGCATCTATTTTGCCGATTGTCCGTCGGCCGGTCACGACATGCTTTGCCTTGATTACAGTGAATGTGGCCCAACTGGTGAGCCTCGAGTAGTCCACATTGATCAAGAGCGGGAATACAAGATCACATTCGTTGCCAAAAACTTCGAGTCGTTTGTTCGTGGTCTTGAGGGTGATGATGCGTTTGAGACCTAACATGGCGTATATGGACTCCCCCGTAAATCAAGACAGACCGTGTTTTTGACTTTCCGGGTTGAATCACCTGCAGTCGTATATCCGGCATCTGTGGTGGGTTCTGAATGACCCGTGCCGACATGGAATCTGCCCGCGAAGCGCCAATCGTTACAAGCGGCTGCCGGAGAGCCGGCAGTGTTATCGGCGTCGTGTCGCGTGGGTGTGACCCGGTTTGCCATGATGAGCGATCAGTCTCGGCGCAAGGGTGAGGGGAAAGGGTGAATCGATCACGGGCCAGGACGAATTGGCGACGGCGAGTTGAAAGACGCTCTTGGCCAGGTCGACGGCAACGGTAGTAGCATCCATGACGGACTCCTCCTCCTGAAGACCGATCCCCATCCCATGACCCTGATTAGGTTTGCATGGCACTCGACATCCGCACGATTTTCTTCATGCTCGGGCTCGCGACGCTGGCCGCTGCCGTATCGCTCTTTTTGGCGCAACGGGTCCGGTTAGCCGTGCATGGCATCGAGTGCTGGGCCTGGGGCATGGCTTGCGCAGCCTGCAGCGGCTTTCTCCTCGCCCAACGCGGTGCCCTCTCCCCCCTGCTCACTGTCGTCGCTGCCAACACCGTCCTCCTTCTCGGGCTCAGCCTCTTCTGGCTCGGCATGCGCCGCTTTGTCGGCCGCTCCTGCAGTCCCAGCTGGATATTCGCTGCACCCGCCATCGCCCTACCTTTCCTCGCCACCCGCTATCTGGACGACAGCGACCCGGCAGGGCGCATCAGCTTCCTTTCCATCATCGTTGCCCTGCTGCTCTTCCTCACCGCCAGCGAACTGCTCCGTCACGGCGAAAGGGGGCGTCTCGGCCGCCGCTGGGTCGCCCTGCTCTTGATCCTGCACGGCCTCTTCTTTTGTGTCCGCGCCATCCTCAGCGCCACCGGCACGCCTCTAAGCGACCCCTTCGGCAGCGGCCGCCTGGCCATGATGACCGGCCTCGAAGGCTTTCTGTTCATCCTCTTTTTCACTCTTGGCCTGGTCATCATGACCAGCGAAACCCTGCAGGCCGAACTCAACCGCCAGGCCACCCGTGATCCGCTTACCGACGTCTACAACCGTCGCGCCTTCCATGACCTATCGGCCCACGAGCTGGCGCGCGCGCAGCGCTCGGGCCGCGCACTGGCGCTGCTTCTCATCGACCTCGACCACTTCAAGCAACTCAACGACCGGCATGGCCACCACGTCGGCGACCTTGCCTTGAAGCACTTTGTCGCCCGCGTCGCTCCCTGCCTGCGCCATCAGGACATCTTCGCCCGATACGGCGGTGAGGAATTCGTCGTCCTGCTGCCGGACACCGAGGTCTCCACTGCCCTTGTGGTGGCCGAACGCATCCGCGCCGCCGTCGCCGGCCACCCTCTGGAAACGAGCAGGGGGCCAGTGACCATCACGGTCAGCATCGGCGTCGCCACGACCCGGCCGACTTCTCCCGACATCACCGCCACCATTAACAGTGCCGACGCCGCCCTCTACCGGGCCAAGGCGGAGGGCCGTAACCGCGCTGTCAGCGGATGACTTCGACTGGTCGACATCCAATGGACTGGCGAACTGGCGCTGGCTACACGGCAGAAAGGAAACACCGAATGCCCACCCAAATCCTCACCTTCTGGTTCTCCGAAATCACCCCCAAGGCCTGGTGGTCCGCCGATCCTGTCTTTGACGCGCTGCTCCGCCAGCGCTTCGGCCCGCTGCTCGATAGCGCCGCTCAGGGCGAACTGTTCTCGTGGCGGGCGGATGCCAAGGGCCGTCTCGCAGAGATCATCGTGCTCGACCAGTTCTCGCGGAACATCCACCGCGACACGCCGCGCGCCTTCGCGCAGGACGCAACCGCGCTGATACTGGCGCAGGAGGCCGTTGCGGCGGGTGCGCTTCCGGCTTTGGAGCCGATCGAGCGGGCCTTTCTGTTGATGCCCTACATGCACAGCGAGTCGCGCCTGATCCATGTGCAGGCAGAGGCGCTGTTTCGCGAGTTTGCGCCGGCCGACAATTACGATTTCGAGTTGCGCCACAAGGCCATCGTCGACCGCTTCGGGCGCTATCCGCACCGCAATGCGATTCTCGGCCGCGAGAGCACCGCGGAAGAGCTTGAGTTTCTGGAGCAGCCGGGATCGCGCTTCTAGGCCGGCAATCCGTGCGATCTCCGCAGTGCGGGGCGCAAAGTCCGCAGCGCTCCGCCCGTCGCGCTTTTCCGGCCGGCCGGCGTGTGGCGGGTCGGCTTGCCGACGGCATGGCCGCTAGGATCGCGGCCTGAACGCGGAGCCGGCAGCCAGCCGGCCTTCACTGTCCTGTCCGGAGTCCCATGAGTAGTCAAATGCAAGCGCGCCTCGCGGCGCTGGTCGCGGTCGTCTATGTGCTGCTGGTGCTGGGCGGTTCGCTGGTGCGGATCGCACTGACCGGCGATTTCTTCAGCCTTCGCCTCAACTTCGTGCAGCCGGTGACCTGGCTGGTGTGCATCCTCGGGCTGCTGATCGCCTGGGGCCTGTGGCGGTGCTATGCGTGGGCGTGGTGGCTGGGCCTCGGCGCGGTGTGCTTCCAGCTGTACCGCTTCGGCAGTTGGGTGGTGGCCAACTACAGTCTCTCCCATCTGCCGGGGTCGAACGTGCTGTTGGCCTTGTTCCTGCTGCTGGTCTTTCTGCTTCTGCTGCTGTTGCCGGGCACGCGCGCGGCGTGCAGCCGCTAGCGCGCCCGCTTAGTCGCCTGGCGCCGCGCTTGCGCGGACATCCCAGCACGCGGCGGTGAAGCGCACTTCTTCGCCATGGATGAAGGGTGCGAACACCGGGTGCAGCGCCTCCATGACCGCCGTGCGGGTAGCGGCGTCGGCCTCGTCCAGCGCGCGGCCCACGGCGCCCATGCGCGCCATGTAGGTGGGCAGGTGGTGGGCGGGGAAGGCGCAGGCGATGTCGGCGGGGCGGATGTCGATCCCGCGCCAGCCGGTGTGCTCCAGGATGCGGGCAACGTGTTCCCGGTCGGCAAAGCCGAACTGGCCGGGTTCGTTGGGGCGGCGTTGCGGTAGCTGCGGCAGCAGCGGCCGGGCCGCCTGTTCGGCAATCGTATGGAAGGGGTTTTCGGCCGGGCTGCGCCAGGCGATGAAGCGCAGCCGCCCATTGCTGCGGGTTGCGCGACGCAGCCCGGCGAACGCGGCCACCGGGTCATCGAAGAACATGACGCCGAAGCGGGACACGACGAGGTCGAAGCAGGCCGGGCCGAAGTCGTGACCTTGCGCGTCGGCGCACACGAAGTCGGCGCTGGCGCCGTGCTGCGCGGCGCGGGCGCGGGCGGCGGTGATCATCGGGGCCGATACGTCGATGCCGGTGCAGCGGCCATGGGGCGCCACGCGCCGCGCGATGTCCACCGTGGTGGCGCCGGCGCCGCAGCCCACGTCCAGTACCGCGGCGTCGGGCATGTCCGCCAGGGTGTCCAGAAGCAGGTCGGCGATGGGCTGGAACATGGTGTCCAGCAGGGTCTGGTTCTCCACCCAGGCCTGCCCCGCGCTGCCGTTCCACAGCGCGCCCTGCGTCTTGTTGCCGCTGTCGTATGTCTTGTTCATGATCGGGTTCCTGTCCTCGAAAACGTCGTGCTGCTATCTTGCAAGTTCAAGTCGACTTGAGGTCAAGCGCCATGTCGCTCGATATCGCGGAGGTCGCGCGGCAGTCCGGCGTGCCGGCCTCCACACTGCGCTACTACGAAGAAAAGGGGTTGATTGCCGCGCTCGGACGGCAGGGCCGGCGGCGTGTGTTTGCCGATGGCGTGCTGGAGCGGCTGGCGCTGATCGCGCTCGGACGGGCGTCCGGCTTTTCGCTGGACGAGATCGCGGCGATGTTCGCACCCGACGGCGGCCTGCAGATCGACCGCGCGCTGCTGCGGCGCCGTGCGGACGAGCTGGATCAGCGGATACGCCAGCTTTCCGCCATGCGTGACGGTCTGCGCCACGCGGCGCAGTGTTCCGCCCCCAGCCACCTCGAGTGCCCCACCTTTCGCCGCATCTTGCGCGCGGCGGCCATCGGCGCGCTTGGCCCGCGTCCTCGGCAAACGCCGCGCCGCCCTGGAGCAACATGAAGTATCGACTCGCGATTTTTGATTTCGACGGCACGCTGGCGGATTCCTTTCCGTTCTTCGTGCGGGTGTTCAACCACGTGGCCGAGCAGCACGCCTTCCGGCCGATCGCGGCGGAGGAGATTCCGTCGCTGCGCCATCTGGGCGCGCGCGAGATGATGGCCCACGTGGGCATGCCGGCGTGGAAGCTGCCGGCGGTGGCGCGCACCTTTACCCGGCTGATGCAGGCCAATGCCGGCGAGGTTGCGCTGTTCGACGGGGTGGCCCCGATGCTGCGCGCGCTGCACGAGGGCGGCGTCGGGCTGGCGGTGGTGTCGTCCAACGCGGCGGACAACGTGCGCAGCATCCTCGGTACGGACATCATCACGCGCATTGGCCAGCTGGAATGCGGCATGTCGATCTTCGGCAAGGCGGATCGCATCCGCAAGGTGCTGCGGCGCGCTGGCGTGGCGGCAGGAGACGCGATCTACATCGGCGATCAGGTGACCGACCTGGAGGCGGCGCGCAAGGCGCGGGTGGCCTTTGGCGCGGTGGCCTGGGGCTACGGCACGGCCGCGTCGCTGGCGGCGCACGCGCCGGACGAACTGTTCGAGCGGGTGGCGGACATCGCGCGCATTGCGTAAGCGGAGGGCGAGGCATGGACCTGCTGATCAACATCGACGTCGATGACCTCGCCGCCGCCACCGATTTCTACCGGCGCGCCTTCGGCCTGCGCGTGGGCCGCAGGCTGGGGGAGGGGGTTCAGGAACTGCTGGGCGCTTCCTCGCCGATCTATCTGCTGCACAAAGCCGCCGGCACCGCTGCGGCGGGCGGGGCGGGGGCGCTCACCACCCGCAACTACCGCCGCCACTGGACGCCGGTACACATCGACCTGGTCGTTGCCGACGTCGACCTTGCAGCGGCGCGGGCGCTTGCCGCGGGGGCGCAGGCGGAGGGCGCGGTGGAGGATTTCGCGTGGGGCCGCCTGGCGCGCTTTGCCGATCCCTTCGGGCACGGCTTCTGTCTCGTCCAGTTCATCGGCCGCGGCTACGACGAGATCGCCGACGGTCAGGCGGAAGGCTGAGCGGCGCAGCTGTCATCCCCGGCGGTGGTGCGACACATCACGGGCAACTTGTCATCGGGATAACCGGGCGAGCCGTTTATCATGTCGACCCCGCGCCGCACCGCATCATGCGCATTCCAACAGGATCGCCGATGGCTTCCGAACACGCCGCCTGGAACCCCGCCGCCGAATTCGAACTCACCCAACTCGCGCCGGATATCTGGATCGCCCGCCACCCGCTCAGCTTCTTCGGTTTCCGCATGACGACCTGCATGACCGTGGTTCGGCTGCCGTCCGGCGGGGTGTGGCTGCATTCGCCGATTCCGCTGCAGGGCGGGCTGAAGGCCGCGGTGGATGCACTGGGGCCGGTGCAGTTTGTGGTGGCGCCCAACCGCCTGCACCACCTGTATGCGCTGGCGGCGATGGAGCAGTATCCGCAGGCGCGCCTCTTCGTTGCCCCCGGGCTGACCGACAAGAACCCGGCCTTCGCGCCGCACCCGCCGCTGCCAGAGGCGGCGGTGGCACCGTGGGCGGACAGCATCGACGCGGTGTTCGTGGCCGGCAACAGCGAACTCAACGAAACCGTGTTCTTCCATCGCCCGTCGCGCACGCTGGTGATCACCGACCTCGCGGTCTTCCTCGGCAGCTGGGACGCCTTTGCCACGCGCCTGTATGCGCGCATCAACGGCTGCTACAACCGCTTCGGCCATTCCTTCCTGCTGCGTCGCTTTTTCCGCGACGTGCCGGCAGCGCGGCGTTCGGTGCAGGCCATGCTGGAATGGCCGATCGAACGCATCGTCATGGCGCACGGGCCGGTGCTGCGGCGCGATGCCCGCGCGCGGCTGCGCGAAGCCTTTGCGTGGTTGCTGTGACGCGTGGTGGCGTACGCCCCGCGCCACCGTCCGCATTGATCCGATTTCCCATTCCGGAGTGGCCGCGATGTCTCCATCCCCGCTTTTTGCCCGCCGCGTGTTCACGGTTGCCGGCGTCTACGGCCTGATTGCGCTGTTGCCGCAGTACTTCATGGAAGAACAGGTCGGCGTCGACTTTCCGCCGGCGATTACGCATCCGGAACATTTCTACGGCTTTCTCGGGGTCGCGCTGGCATGGCAGCTGGCCTTTCTGCTGATCGCACGCGACCCGCAGCGCTACCGGCTGTTCATGCTGCCGGCCGCGGTGGAAAAATTCAGCTTCGTGATCGCGGCGTTCGCGCTGTTCGCCCAGGCCCGGGTGCCGGCGCTGGTGGTGGCATTTGCCTGTATCGACATGCTGCTCGGTACGCTCTTCCTGCTGTCCTACCGGCGCACCGCTGCGGCCTGAGGCCTTGCCCGCGCCGCCGCCAGGCCGGCATCGCGCTCGTCGCGGAACAGCGGTTTGGATAAGCCGCCGCGCCGGGCGCACACTTTGCTGCGGGCTGAATACAGCTGCAACGGGCAGGAGAGGCTGAGATGCTGAAGACTTATCACGGAAGCTGTCATTGCGGGGCGGTCCGGTTCGAGGCCGACATCGACCTCAGCCAGCCCACCTATCGCTGCAACTGTTCGATCTGCCGCCGCACCCGCTTCTGGCCCGCGGTGGTCAAACCGGACGCGTTCCGGCTGCTGGCCGGTGCGGGCGAACTCGTGCAGTACCGCTTCAACACCGGCAAGAACCACCACTACTTCTGCCGGCACTGCGGCGTGCGCCCGTACGGCATCGGTAACGAGACGCCGATGGGCAAGGTGTACGGCGTCAATCTCGGCTGCCTGGACGACGTTACCGAGGAAGAGCTGGCGGCGGCGCCCATCACCTACGTGGATGGGCTGCACGACCGCTGGCAGGACAGCCCCGCGCTGCATCGGCACCTGTAGGCGCTGCGCCGGCGCTCGGCGGGCCGGGGCAGGGGAGACACGCATGATCGACGTCGCATTCAACGACTTCCAGAGCGCGGCCCACGCGGTGCTCGCCTACCTGCACAAGCGCTTCGGCTTCGGACTGTGGATGGTGACCCGCACCGAAGGCGAGGACTGGATCGTGCTGCAGGCCGAGGACCACGGCTACGGCGTCAAGGCCGGCTCGGTGTTCCGCTGGGCGGATTCCTTCTGCTCGGAGATGGTCAAGGGCAACGGCCCGCGCATCGCGCCGGATTGCGACGCGGTGGCTGTATATGCGGCGGCACCGATCGGCCGCCAGGTGCCGATCAAGGCCTACATCGGCGTGCCGCTGACCAAGGCGGACGGCAGCCTCTTCGGCACCCTGTGCGCGATCGACCCGGTCAGCCAGTCGCCGGAGATCGTGGCCGAGCAGCACCTCGTGGAACTGCTCGCCCGCCTGCTCAGCACCATCCTGCACGCGGACCTGCTGCTGTCGCACGAGATCCGCCGCAACGAACGCCTCGAACTGGAGGCCCAGACCGACCCGCTCACCGGCCTCTTCAACCGCCGCGCATGGGACCAGATGCTGCACCGGGAGGAGGAGCGCTGCCTGCGCTTCGGCCATCCTGCCGCGGCGGTGGTTGTCGACCTCGCCGGCCTGCAACACGTTAACGACAGCGAAGGCCACGCCGCCGGCGACGCCCTGATCGTCTGTGCCGCGCAGGCGCTGAGGGCCTCCGTGCGCGAGGTGGACATCCTTGCCCGCCTCGGCGGCGACGAGTTCGGCGTGGTGGCGGTGGAGTGCAACGAAGCCGGCGGGCACGCGCTGGTGGCGCGGTTGCGAGCCGCCTTTGCGGCCTATGGTGTGGATGCGTCGATCGGCATGGCAATGCGCGATCCCACCTGGGGCCTGGACGCGGCCTGGCAGCGCGCCGACCGCCTGATGTACAGCGAAAAGCGCCGTCTGCGGGGTTAAGGCGCGCAGCCGCAAGTCGCCTTCTCGGATTCGTTTCGGTCTGTATCGAGATTGATTCTTATTTGTGCATGACGATACAATCCGCGCCAGCCAGCCCGCCGCACCGGTCAGCCCGCGACTCCGCTCCTCGACACTGACCGCCATGCACGTCCGATCTCCACGCCCGCCGCGGGTGCCAAAAACCCACTTCTCCCTGATCCGCCGCCGGTCCCACCCTGCTTGTGGGGGAGCGCGGTGAAGAGGGTGCGCATGCCTGCCGGCAAACCCAACGCACAGAAGTGGCTGCGCAAGCTGCACGCCTGGATCGGCCTGATGCTGGCCACGGTGGTGTTGCTGTTCGCGGTCACCGGCTTCCTGCTCAACCACCGCGACGTGATGAAGATTCCTGCGCTGCAGCGCGAGGAAGTGCGCGAGCTGGTGACGCTGGCCGAAACCCCGGCGACGCCCCAGGCATTGCTCGCCCAGCTGGCGCTGCCACTGGACCCTGAACTCGGCAAGCTGCGCACCACCGTGGAGGCCGCCCGCGAAGTGGAATGGGACGGCCGCCGCGTGCGCCAGCCGGAGCGCTGGCGCATCACCCACGACACCCCCTCGCTCGCGACCCGCGTCGAATACTGGGCCGGCGCGAGCCAGGCCGAGGTCGTGCGCACCAAGCCCAATCTGTGGCTGCACCTCGCCCGCCTGCACATGGCGATCGGCACCGGCGCCGGCTGGATCCTGCTTGCCGACGCGGTGGCGATTGCGCTGGCGCTGCTCAGCCTGTCCGGCTTCTGGCTGTGGGGGCGGCTGCACGGCTCCACGCTGCGGCTCGGCGCGCTGTCGCTGGGCGGCGGCGCGCTGGTGGTGACGCTGGCGCTGCTCGCCGGCTGAATCCCGCCCGCGCCGGGCGTACCGGCGTTCCGGATTCCTCTTCCAGCCAGCCCGCCGCGCCCGTCGGCCAGCCAGCCAGCAATCTCCTTCGGGCGTATTTCCATGCAATTCAAAACAATCATCAGCCTGTCCATCGCGGCGGCGTTTCCCTTGCAGTCGCACGCCGCGGATGCGGTCATGGCCCCGGTTACCGTCAGCGCCGAATCCGCCGCTGAAACCAGCTACAACCCGCTCGTATCATCGTCCGCCACCAAGGGCACGGCGGCGCTGCGCGACATCCCGCAGACGGTGAACGTGGTCGGCCCCGAGCTGATCGAGGACCAGGGCGTGCGCTCGCTGACCGACGCGCTGCGCAATGTGCCGGGCGTGACGCTCAACATGGGCGACGGCCAGCGCGACCAGGTGGCGATCCGCGGCTTCACCGCGATCGGCGACGTCTTCCTCGACGGCGTGCGCGACGACGCGCTCTACTTCCGCGACCTCTCCAACACCGACCGGGTGGAAGTCATCAAGGGGCCGGCGGCGGTGCTCTACGGCCGCGGCTCGTCTGGCGGCATCATCAACCGCGTCAGCAAGCTGCCCATTACCCAGAGCTTGCGCGAGATCACCCTGCAACTCGACAGCGAAGGCGAGCGCCGTACCAGCGTGGACTTCGCCGGCGCGCTCGGCGACGGCGGCCACAGCTACCGCCTGACCGGCGCCTTCGAGGATTCCACCGGCTTTCGCGACGAGTCCTACCTCAAGCGCGAGGCGATCGCGCCTTCGGTGGATTTCAGGCTCGGCGAGGATACCCGGCTGCTGCTGCAACTGAGCCACAACCGTGACCGCCGCCCGACCGACTTCGGCATCCCCGATAACAACGGCCGCCCGCTCGACGTCGATCACGACACCTACTACGGCTCCGGCGACGCCGAGGACGACGACATGACGTCGGCGACGATGAACACCGCCACCGCCACGCTCAGCCACCGCTTCAACGGCCAGTGGTCGCTGCGCAACGTGCTGCGCTATTACGACTTCAAGCTCGACCGCGAGAACACCTTGTACCGCTCCGGCAGCGCCTACACGCTCGTCGGCGGCCAGCTGCGCATGCAGCGCACCCACGGTCATGTGCAGCGCGACGAGGAAGGCTGGTTCAACCAGCTCGAACTCACCCAGCAGCTCGCCCTCGGCGGCGTCAAGCACACCCTGCTGTATGGCATCGAGGTGGGCAGCCAGCGCAAGGGGCTGAACATCGACAACTGGATCGGCATCGACCGCGTGCCGCTGTACAACCCGGGCGGCGCGATTCCGCCGTACGCCGGCGTGGCGCCGACTTCGCGCACCATCGACAGCATGACCACCCAGGACAGCCTGGCCTTCTACCTGCAGGACCAGATCGCCATCGGCAACAACTGGAAGGCGCTGCTCGGCGTGCGCTACGACGACTTCCGCCAGAAGACCACCGAGTTCAACAAGGCCGACCTCGATCGCACCGACCGCGAATGGAGCCCGCGTGCCGGCCTGGTGTGGCAGCCGGACGAGGTGCAGTCCTACTACGTGTCGGTGTCGCGCTCCTTCCAGCCCTCGGCCGAGCAGTTCCAGCTGTCGACCTCCAACGTCGATGCCGATCCGGAGATCTCCACCAACTACGAACTCGGCGCCAAGTGGGACTTCTTCGGCGGCGCGCTGTCGGCCGGCGCCTCGGTGTTCCACCTGGTGCGCACCGACATGAAGATCACCGACCCGATCACCCGCGCCACCATCAACGCCGGCGAACAGCGCACGGATGGCCTGGAGCTGTCGCTGTCGGGCCGGCCGGCGCCGGGCTGGCAGGTGTATGCCGGCTACGCCTTCCTCGACACCGAAATCGTGAAATCCACCGCCACCGGCACCGCCAACTGGGGCACTACCGTGGTCCGCGCCGCCTACGAGGGCAACAACGCGGCGCTGACTCCGCGCCACAGCGCCACCCTGTGGGTGACCCGCGAGCTGGGGCAGGGCTGGAGCCTGGGCGGCGGCATGCAGGCGCAGGCCTCGCAGTACGCCGCGCCAGACAACCTGGTGAAGCTGCCCGGCTTCGCGGTGTTCGACGCCGCGCTGCTCTACCGCAGCAAGACCTACGACCTGTCCTTCAACCTGAAGAACGTGTTCGACCGCGAGTACTGGGCCTCCGCCCACGGCAGCGTGAACGGTCTCAACCAGCCGGGCGCGCCGCGCACCTTCCAGGCCACCGCGAGCTACCGCTTCTGAGCCTGACGGCCGGCGGCCGCGACCGCCGCTGGCCGCCTCGGTGCCGCCTTGCCGCTGCCGGTCCGATGATCTATCTGTTATGACATCAGGCGGTGGCGCGCGGGGAGGCGGACATGCAGCACGGCACGCTGGCACCCGCGCTGGCGCGCGGCCTGCTGAAGCTGAAGGACAGGATCGACGCCGCCGGCATTCCGCCGTCGTGCCTCGACCAGACCATCAACATTGCCACCTGGAACATCCGCGAGTTCGGCAAGAAGCCGCGCAGCGAGGCGGCGATTCATTACGTCGCGGAAATCCTCGGCCAGTTCGACCTGATCTCGGTGGTCGAGCTGCGCGAGAACCTCGGCGACCTCAAGCGCGTGCTCGACATCCTCGGCCCCGAGTGGCGCGCGGTGTATTCCGGCGTGGTGCCGGACGACGGCGGCAATGGCGAGCGCATCGGCTTCATCTTCGACCGCCGCGCGGTGGGCTTCCAGGGCATGGCGGCGGTAGCGGTGCCGCCACGGGTGAAGGTGGGCGGCGAATACCTGATCCAGGACCGCTTCTGGTGGCGGCTGCCCTACATGGCCTCGTTCTGCGCCGGCAGCTTCGAGTTCATCCTGATCGCCGCCCACATCCGCTGGGGCAACGGCGACACCGACCGCCTTGCCGAGATCGAGCTGCTGGCGCAGTGGATCGACGCCTTCCGCAAGTCCGAGCAGGCCACCACCCGCGACCTGATCGTGGTCGGCGACTTCAACATCCCCAGCCGGCGCAGCGCGCTGTTCAAGGCCATCACCCGCTACGGCCTGCACGTGCCCAAGGCGCTGCTGGCCGACACCTTCGGCAGCAACCTCGCACGCAACAAGCGCTACGACCAGATCCTGCAGTACCCGTCGGAAGCCTATCCCGACAGCTTCGCCGACAAGGGCGGGGTGCTGGATTTCCACGTGTCTGACGCGCTGGTGGGAGAGCTGTTTCCGCCCGAGCTGTTCCCGACCATGACGATGGACAAATACACCTACCAGCTCTCGGACCACCTGCCGCTGTGGATACAGGTGCGGACGGATGATGCGAGGGCGAAGCTGGAGGGGATGGCGGGGTAGGGGGAGGGGGCACTCGGCGGCCTCGCCCAAGGCCGCGTGGCGTGGGCTTTCGACGAGCGCCACCTGCGGCGCTGTTGCCGCCGCGCGCGAGATCACCCGCCAGACGCAGCCCTGACCAGGCCACGTCCGACGAGCCCGGCCGCGCGCCCCGCGACGCGACCGGAAGCACCACCTAAGGAGGAGATCACCATGAGCACCACCGACCGCTACTACGAACATCCCGCCCGCTTTTCCGACACCGACTGGCAGGCCCGCGTGCAGCTCGCCGCGATGTACCGCATCTTTGCCTACCTGAAGTGGGACGAAGGCATCTACAACCACATCTCGCTGCGGGTGCCGGGCGAGCCCGGCTTCTACCTGATGAACCCCTTCGGCCTGCATTACTCGGAGGTGTGCGCCTCCAACCTGGTCAAGGTCAATCTGGAGGGGCGGGTGGTCGACCATTCCGACTGGCCGATCAACCCCGCCGGCGTCACCTTCCACGGCGCCATCCACGGCCACGTGCCGCACGGCCACTGCGTGATGCATGTGCACACCACCGCGACCCAGGCGGTGTGCTGCCTGAAGGAGGGCTTGTCGTTCAGCAACTTCTACGCCGCCCAGCTGTACGGCAAGGTTGCCTACCACGACTTCGAGGGCATCACCGTGCATGCCGACGAGGGCGAACGCATCCTCGCCAGCGCGGGCGACAAGCCGGTGCTGCTCTTGCGCAACCACGGCCCCGTGGTGATCGGCGCCACGCTGGCGCAAGCCTTTTCGCTGATGTGGCTGGTCAATCGCGCCTGCGAGATCCAGCTCGCCTCGCAGTCCATGGGGCCGGTGATCGAGCTGCCGACCGCGGTGCTGGAGAAATGCGTGGCCGATTCGCTCAACTTCGATCCCAAGTACGGCGCCGGGGAGGACGTGTTCGCCGCCTTCACCCGGCTGGTCGACAAGGTCGATCCGGGTTACCGTCACTGAGCCACGCCGCCGGCATCGGACCGGCGGCGGATCGAACGGAGGAGACGCGAGTGAAGATCTGCCTGTATGGCGTCGGTGCGGTGGGCGGCCTGATCGGCGCCCGCCTGGCCGCCGCCGGCCATGCCCTCAACGCGGTCGCGCGCGGCGCCACGCTGGAAGCGCTGCAGCGCGACGGCCTCGGCCTGGAGACGGCGGAAGGCCGCCGCCACTTTCC
This sequence comes from Azoarcus olearius, assembly GCF_001682385.1. Taxonomy (NCBI): domain Bacteria; kingdom Pseudomonadati; phylum Pseudomonadota; class Betaproteobacteria; order Rhodocyclales; family Zoogloeaceae; genus Azoarcus; species Azoarcus olearius. Next base: position 2,993,810 of record NZ_CP016210.1, on the reverse strand, counting down.
GCTGCGCGCGGTGGCGGACCCCGCCGAACTCGGCGAGCAGGATCTCGTCATCGTCGCCGTCAAGCAGCCGGCGCTGGCCGCGGTGGCGGCGGCGATCGGCCCCTTGATCGGACCGCGCACGCGGGTGCTGGTGGCGATGAACGGCGTGCCGTGGTGGTTCTTCGACGGCCTGGCGGGGCCGCTTGCCGGCATCACGCTGGAAAGCGTGGACCCCGGCGGCGATCTGCGCAGCCGCATCCCCACCGCGCAGGTGATCGGCTGCGTGGTGCACATCGCCTGCAACACCCCGGCGCCCGGGGTGTGCCGGCTCGGCTTCGGCAACGGCCTCATCCTCGGCGACGCCCTCGGCGGCCCGCCCACCGCGCCCACCCGCGCGGCGGCCGAACTGCTTGCCGGCGCCGGGCTGGACGTCAAGCTGTCGGACGGCATCCAGCGCGACATCTGGTACAAGCTGTGGGGCAACATGACGATGAACCCGGTCTCCGCGCTGACCGGCGCCACCTCCGACCGCATCCTCGACGACCCGCTGGTCAATGCCTTCGTGGTGGCCGTGATGGAGGAGGCCGCCGCGGTCGGCGAGCGTATCGGCTGCCCGGTGGCGCAGACTCCGCAGGCACGCAACGCCGTCACCCGCGAACTCGGCGCGATGCGCACCTCGATGCTGCAGGACGTGGAGGCCGGCCGCGCGCTGGAAATCGACGCGCTGCTCGGCGTGGTGGTGGAGATCGCCGCCAGGGCCGGCGTGGCGGTGCCGAACGCGTCGGCGCTGCTGGGGCTGGTGCGGCTGTTCGGGCGGGTACGCGGGCTGTATTGATGCCTCAGCGCCAGCGGTGGCTGCGCGCCTTCACCACCAGGAACACTTCGCGCAGGAACAGCGCCAGCGACACGATCATCGCCAGCATTGCCAGCACGAACAGCGCCGCCACCCCGAAGGCGACGTTGAGCGTAACCATGGCCCCGAGGAAGGCGACCGCCACCACCAGGCACACCAGCAGCGCCGCAAGTACCGCGAAGAACATCGCGTGGTAGATCAGCCGCGCGCGGCGTTCCAGCAGGCCCAGTTCCTCCACGTCGTCGGCGATCGGCTCGTGCGGCTTGGGGTCGGCAAGGCGGCCGTTGAGCACGCGGCGGCGATCGACGATGCGGGAGAGGCGGCCGCTGAGGACGTTGATCAGCGTGGCGATCGCGGTCAGCAGGAAGACCGGGGCGACCGCGAGCTGGATCGCGTGGGTGATGTCGGCAATCTGGACGATCATGGGCGGGGCGGCGAGCGGAATGCCGCCACTTTAGCGCATCGCGGCGCCCGGCCCGCAGGCGCTGCGCGGCCGGCTTCCCCCGGGGCGGGAGCGCCGTTTGCATGCCGATCGGGCCGCGCCGGCCGCTCGTTTGTGCGCCGCCCCGCCCATGCCCGGGTTTCGCCCGTACCCGGCCGGCGCTCCGTCCATCCAAAGGGATAGCGAGGAGAGTGCAATGAGCGAGTATCGACACTACGTCTCTGGATTTTTTGCCGATCGCGAGCATGCCGAGCGCACCCGCGCCCAACTGCTGGAGCGCGGCCTGCCCGCGGCGCAGACGAATATCTACGCCACCGAACCCGGCCTGCCGCCGCCGGCCGAGCCGCCCAAGAGCAAGGCGGTGCTGAAGGACGTGCTGGTGGATGGCGCGATCGGGACCGCGGTGGGCACCGGCGTTGGCGCGCTCGCGCAGCTTGCGCTGGTGGCCGCCAACGTCACGCTGTTTGTCGCCAGTCCGCTGATCGCGCCCCTGGCGATGCTGGGCTGGGGCGCCAGCCTGGGCGGGCTCATCGGCACCGTGGTGGGGGCCGAAAGCAGGAAGGGCCCGTTCTCCGATCTGGTCAAGGATGCGATCGACAGCGGCCAGACCGTGCTGGTGGTCGAAACCCACGACGAGCAGCAGACCGCGCTGGCCGAAGAGGTCATTCACGCCGCAATCGGCGAGCACGACCCCAGCATCAAGGCCGGGCTGTATTGACCCTGGGTGCGGGCTTCAGCGCACCCGCCGCTGGGTGATGACCAGCGCGATGCCGCCGAGCACGGCCACCGAGGCCAGCGCAAGGCGCAGCGTGATCGCCTCGCCCAGGAAGGCCGCGGCGCCGAGCGCGGCGATGATGGGCACGCTCAGTTGCACGGTGGCGGCGCTGGTGGCGCGCAGGCCGGGCAGCGCCGCATACCAGATTGCATAACCCAGGCCGGACGCCAGCGCGCCCGACGCCACGGCGTAGGCCGCGCCTGCGCCGTCCACCGCGCCATGCGCTGCGGCCAAGAGGCTCAGCGCGGCCGCGAACGGTAGCGCGCGCACGAAGTTGCCGGCGGTGACCGCAGTGGGGTTGGCGGCCCCGCGCCCCCGCAGTGAATACACCCCCCACGCCACGCCGGCGCCGATCATCAGCACCGCGCCACCCAGCGGCGGGGCGGACAGCCCCGGCAGCAGCAAACCCACCAGGCCGCCAGCGGCGAGCAGCAGGCCGATGGTCTGGCGCCGGTTGAAGCGTTCGCCGTGGGCAAGGCCGTAGCCGATCATCGTCGCCTGCACCGCGCCGAACAGCAGCAAGGCGCCGGCCGCGGCAGGCAGACTGACATAGGCGTAGGAGAAGGCCGCGGCATACGCGAACAGCGCCAGGCCCGACGCCCAGCTACCATGGCTGCGGATGCCGCCGCCGCGCAGGATCACGATCAACCACAGCACCAGCGCCCCGGACCCGATGCGGATGGCGGTGAAGCTGGCAGCGTCGATGCCGGTTTCGCGCAAGGCCAGCCGGCACAGCAGCGAATTGGCGGCAAAGGCGATCATCGCGATCAGGGTCAGCACGGCGGTGCGGGCTGGCGTCATCGGTATGTCCTGAAGAAGGGGTGCGAGCGGGACGTGTCGAACTGGAGAGCCGGCCCCGCGCATGCTAGGGCGCGGGGGGACAGCGCGTAAACGAGTGCAACGGATTGTGACCCGGCGACGAGGGCCGCAAGGCGCTGATCCGGGTGATCTTCCTGCCATTGAAGGGGTGTCACGCGCGGAAATCACCCTTGAACAGGGCGCCGCCTCGACGCCATCGTTCATTGCTGCACACTTTCCGGTTTGCTATTTCTGTTCTGCGGGCGCATAGTGCGCCGCAGCGATTTTCAAGCAGTGCCTTTGTTGTCCGGTTCAGTCTCCGCGTTTTCGCGCGGCGTTCTCCCTTCACTGCCAGCCGTCTTGATTTTCGCCTTACCGGGGATATCCCCTCACTTTATTTTTTTGGGATGTACAAGACATGGCAACAGGTACCGTGAAGTGGTTCAACGACGCGAAGGGCTTTGGTTTCATCACGCCGGAAAACGGTGGTGAGGATCTCTTCGCCCACTTCTCCGCGATCCAGGGTTCCGGCTTCAAGTCGCTGGCTGAAGGCCAGCGCGTCGAGTTCGAAATCACGCGTGGCCCGAAGGGCCAGCAGGCGTCCAACATTCGCCCGCTGTAACTGCTGAATGTGGCGCGGCGTTCTGCCCGCGCCGTCCGCAGCAGGGGGTGTTCCCGTCTGCGGTTCGCCCCCCACTCCGAAAAGAAACCCGGCTTCGGTCGGGTTTTTTTATTTCTGCCTTTTCTGGAGATTTCCCCATGGCAAAAGAAGAACTGCTTGAAATGAGCGGCACGGTGCTCGAAGTGCTGCCGGACGCCCGCTACCGCGTGACCCTCGACAACGGCCACAGCCTGGTCGCCTACGGCGCGGGCAAGATGCGCAAGCACCACATCCGCATCATCGCCGGCGACAAGGTCCTGCTCGAACTGTCGCCCTACGACCTCAGCAAGGGTCGCATCACCTTCCGTCATATCGAAGGCCGCGCGCCGATGACGAGCCGTCATCAAAAGCGCTGATCCAAAGCGCGCACCGCAGGGTGCAGGGGACACTGGTCCAGTACTTGCTGCTCATCGGGCCGAACGCGCCTGACGCGAAGCCCGCGGGCTGCAGGGCCGGGAAGGGCGCGGAAATGAGGGTGGAGGCACTCCGCCCCGACGACGTCCAACTCCGACAGAGACCCCGAAAATGGCCTACATCCCCCTGTGCAAGCTGCGCAACCTCATCGAAGGCGAAGCCGCGCCCTTCAACCTCGACGGCCGCGAAATCATGCTGCTGTGGCCGGAAGGCGGCGAGCTGAAGGCCTTCGACGGACTCTGTCCGCATCAGCACATCCCGTTCTCGCGCGGCGTGTTCAACGGCCGCTACCTCACCTGTACCGCGCACGACTGGGTGTTTGACGGCCGCAGCGGCGAATGCCGCCAGGGCGAGGAATGCACGCTCGACAGCTACCCGCTGCGCGTTGTCGACGGCATCGTCGAGATCGAGCTGGCCTGAGCGCTCGCGACTTCAATTCACCACCGGCGCCACCGGCTCGCACAGCAGCTCGATGAAGGCGCGCAGCCGCGGTGGCGGCTGGCGCGCCGACGGATAGACCAGCGAGATCGGCAGCGGCGGTGGGCGTCGGTCCGCCAGCACTTCCACCAGCGCGCCGCGGGCGATCGCCTCCGTGACCATGTAGTCCGGCACCTGCGCCAGGCCCATGCCGGCACAGGCGGCGGCCACCAGCGCCTCGCCGTCGTTGATCGCGAGCGTTGCCGCATCGCCCAGTGTTGCGGTAACGCCGCCCGCGAAGGCCCACGGCCGCGTCCGTCCGCTCGACGGGCTGCGGAACAGCAGGCAGTCGTGCGCGGCGAGTTCCTCGGGCGTGCCCGGCGTGCCGCGGCGGGCGAGATAGGCCGGCGCCGCAACCGTGACGATGTGGTGCTCGCCCACGCGCCGCGCGGCCAGCGCCGAATCCGCCAGCGGGCCGACCCGCAGCGCACCGTCCAGGCGGTCGGCCAGCACATCCACCTGGCGGTCGGCCAGTTCCAGCTCCACCCCCAGCTGTGGATGGCGGCGGCGCAGCTCGGCAAGCGCGGGCACCACGCGCTGGCGGCCCAGCACCACCGGCGCGCTCAGCCGCAGCGTGCCGCTCGGCCGGGCGCGCGCGCCGGCCGCTTCGTCGTGCAGGGCCTCGATTTCGTCGGCAATGCGGCTGCAGCGCTGGTAAAGCTCCTCGCCCTCGGTGGTCAGCACCACCTGCCGCGTGCTGCGATGGAAGAGCCGCAGGCCGAGATCGGCCTCCAGCCGCGCGACGCTCTTCGCCACCGTGGAGGCAGACAGCCCCAGGCTGCGTGCCGCGGCGGCGAAGCTGCCGCGCTTCACGGTTTCGACGAAGGCCAGAAAGGCCTGCAAGCCCGCCATCGTGCTGCCCTCATTGCGGAAAAATTGTCGGCAATGTTACGACATGGCGCGCACTTCCTTCGGTAGTTGAGGAGGCGGACACTGCGCTCACCGCGTCGCCGCTGTCCGGCGCCGTTCAACCCGCAGTTCAACCCGCAGTTCAACCCTATCGCACCCTGGGAGAAGCGCATGTACGTCCTCGACAACACCCGCCAGCCCGAAGCCGCCCTGCCGGGCATCCACCACGTCACCCTCGCCGGCGCGGCCGACGGCCTGCAGCGCCTGTCCGTGTGGCGCCAGACCATCGCCGCCGGCGAGGCCACGCCGCCGCACCGCCACGATTGCGAGGAAGTGGTGGTGGTCGAAAGCGGCCACGGCGAACTGCACATCGCCGGGGCCGTCCATCGCTTCGGCCCGGACACCACGCTGGTGATTCCGCCCGCGGCCGATCATCAGATCTTCAACACCGGCGAAGCGCCGATCCGGCTTACCGCCGTGTTCTCGGTGTCGCCGGTGGAGGTGGTGTTTCCCGACGGTTCCCCGCTGGCGCTGCCCTGGCGCAGCTGACAGAGGGGCTTACAGCCGCTCCAGCGCCGGGCCGCCGGCGGGGCCGAACCAGGCGCGGCTGAAGGCCTTCTGCGCTTCCGCCTGGGCTGCGGGCTTGCGCTGCTGGCGATACACCTCCGCCAGCCCGGCCAGCGCCCAGCCGTTGTTGCGCACCTTGCCGAGCGAGTCGCGGAATGCTTTCTCCGCTTCGTCGAGCCTGCCCTGGCGCAGCTTCACCGCGCCCAGCGACTGCCGCACCGGGTAGTACCAGTAGGGCGGCTCCATGTAGGACAGCGCGTCCTCGATCGCCACCGCCGCCTCGTAGTCCTTGGCTGCGGCATCGAGGTCGCCTTCGGCATCGGCCACGCGGCCGCCGGCCACCAGGCGCGCGGTCTGCACGATCTCCCTGGCCGGCACCTGCCACGCCGCGTAAGGCTGGAAATCGGCGTTGGCCTCGATGCGAGTCAGTGCGTCCAGTTCCGCGCGGGCGGCGGGCAGGTCCTTGTTCGCGGCGAAGGCGACCGCGCGCGCGTAGTGGTACATCGCGGTCACCAGAGTCAGGCCCTCGGCGGGGCGCGGCAGCGCCAGGATGGTGGCCGGTTCGCTGAACAGCGCGTGCGTGGTGTAAGGCGCGCCCTTGATCGCCTCCAGCGAGGGGAACTGCCTGACCACGTCTGCCGGCATCACGCCATCCAGCTTCGCTGCGGCCTCCAGCGCGGTGGTGGCGTCGCCGCCCATCTGCGCCGATACCAGCACGAAGTGGATGTTGTGCGGGTAGTAGCCGGTGCGGTACAGCGGGTCGGACGGCGAGGTCTGGAAATAGCGCTCATCTACCGCGATCGCCTTCTTGTTGGCCTCCAGCGAATCGCGGAACAGCCCGGTGCGGTAGTAGATGTGGGCCGGCATGTGCACGATGTGGCCGGCCCCCGGCATCAGCGCCGCAAGCCGCCGGGCCGGTGCCAATGCGCGTTCCGGCGTGGTCGAGGCCTCCACCGCGTGGATGTAGAGGTGGATCGCGCCGGGGTGGCCGGGGTTACGCTTCAGCACCGTTTCCAGCGCCGCGATCAGGTCGGCGGCGCGGCCCTTGGGTCGGGTGCCGCCAGCCTCCCAGTAGTCCCACGGCTGGGTATCCATTGCCGCCTCGGCGAACAGGACCTGGATGGTGTCGTCCCGCGGGTAGCGGCGTGCGGCCTCGTGCATCGCGTCGGCGTAGGCCGCGTCGAGCGCGCTGCGGTCCGCCTTCGGATCGGCGGAATAGCGCCGCGCGAGCGCTTCGATCAACACCCGTTCGCGCGCGTCCGCGCGCGATGCGAGTGCCTGTGCGTGGCCGGTGGCCTCCAGTGCGGGTGGGTTGGCTTCGGGCGGCATCGGCGCGTTGATGTTGGGACCGAGCGCCAGCGCTTCACCCCAGTAGCACATCGCGCAGTGCGGATCGATCTGCTGCGCGGCGCGGAAGGCGCGGATCGCCTCGGCGTGGTTGAAGGCGAAGGCGAGCCGCAAGCCCTGGTCGAAATAGGCCTGGGCGCGCGGCTCCACGGTGCTCACCTTGAAGCTCAGCGTGCCCAGATCCTTGTACAGCGGCACCTCGCCGCCGGCGGGCTGCATCTGCCCGGTCTGGAAGGGGGCGTTCTCGGACTTCGCCGCGGCAATCTGGACGAGCGTGCGCTGCCACGCCCCGGTGAACGGGCTGGCGCAGACGGCGCCCGGGTCGGACAGCAGCGGGTCGAAGGCGGGCTGGGCGGCGCGCGATTCGCTGCTGCCTTCGGGCAGGAACAGCGTGGCGGCGAACAGCGCGAGGACGGCGGGACGCAGGGAAAGCGGTGCCATGATGGAACTCCAGGTCAAGGGCACTCACCCGTTATGGACGGCGCGGCGCGGGCGGACAAGTGCGGTTTGGATGCGGGTGGATGGGCGTCTGTTTTCCGGGCGGAGACGAACTCCCGTCTGTGGCGGAGACGGCGGTCGCGCCAACTTCGGGCGCGCCTTGGGCCGGGCAGGCGGCGACGCGGGCGATCCGTCACGTCTCCTCATCGGCGTTCTCCAGCACGGGTTCAAGGGCGTCGGCCAGACTGGCCACGTCTTCGCGCAGGCGCGCAGTTGCAACCACCAGCGCGCTGTGCTCCATCAGGCCCGCCACCTCCGCCGGCAACTGCTCCACCCTTGGCAGGTCGGCGCCGCGCACCAGCACCGGCACCACCGCGATGCCGCGCGCGAGCGCCTGCACGATCTCGTGGCGGACAACGTCGCGCGGGTCGTCGAGGCGGCGCACGCCGTCGCGCCGGGCGTCCACCCAGCCGGGACCGATCACGACCACCAGCGCGCGGCAGCTGGCGATGATCTCGGTGATGCGCTGCAGGAAGCGGTCGCCCGGGCGGATGTCGTCGAGGTCGATGAAGACGCGGTCGGGGCCGAAATGGGTGGCGAGTTCGCGCGCGATCAGCGCTGCCTCGGCGATGCTGTCGTCGCGCCGGTAGCTGATGAAGATGTCCGCCTTGCGCAGCGCCCGGCGCCGTTGCAGCGCGCGGTACAGCGGCAGCCCGGCGCCGAGCGCGAGCACCAGATCGCCGGCGGCGACTGCCGCCAGCAGCGGGGCCTCGTTGCGCATGCGGGTGGCCAGCGGCGCGTTGAGTGCGTCGCCGTCGTCGAGCAGCCACGCCCGCCCGCTCAGTTCGGTGCCCAGCCCGGCCGGTGCCACCCGCAGCTGCGCCACGGTCAGCGTGGGGGAGGCCGGGCCGCGGTCGCACGGGCCGCTCGCCAGCGCCGCGGCGCCGCGCCAGTGGGGGCCGCGGGGCGGCGCGGAGCAGGCCAGCAGGCGCCAGCGCCCGTCGCGGTCGACGACGCCCGCGCCGCGCACCGGCAGCAGGGTGCCGCCGCCCTCGCTGCCGCCGAAGACGAAGCGCGCGCTGGGCGGGCCGGCGGGCGAGGCATCGGCGCCCGCCGCATGAACGCGCAGCGCGGCCCCGTCCGGTATGGCGAACTCCAGCGGCAGCGCCGCCGGCAAGGGCCAGGTGCGGCCGCCGCCCACGAGACGGCGGGGGGCGCCGCCGATGACCGCCGGGGCGTCCGCGCGCGGCGTGCCGTCGACGAAGGCGGCGGGGTCGATGGACGCCATCGCGGCGTTGAGTTCGGCACCCACCGCGCGCAGTTCGAAGTAGGGCTGGCGGCGCTCGGGGTCGGGCTGCTGGAACAGTTCGACCCGCGCGACGCCGGTGGGCGCCTGCAGTGCGACGTGGATCCGGCTGCCGCCGCGCTCGCCGGGTTCGGCGAGCCAGTCGAAGGCGCCCTCGTCGCTGGGCGGGTCGAGCGCCGCGCTGCGCAGCAGGGCCAGCGTGGCGAGTGACAGGTGGGCGCGGTCGAGGCGCAGTTCCAGCACCTGGTCGCCGCTCGCGCGCAGCAGGGGATCCGCCGCCGCGGGCAGCAACAGCACCAGGCGCTCGCCTGGTTGCGCCTCCAGCGGCGGCGCCAGCGCAGCATCCGCCGGAAATGGCAGGCGGACGAGCCACAGGTGACCCACTGCGGCGAGCACCACCAGCAGCCCCCACGCCACCCGGGTCAGCCGCCGCGCGGCCTCGACGCGGGCTGCGGGCGGCATGGCGGGGCGGAGCGCGCGCATCGCGGGCCGCGCCTCAGCGGCGCACCTCGACCGCGCGCGGCGACCACGCAACCACCCAGTCACCGGGGTCCGCTGCCCATGCCCGCACATAGAGCAGATGGGCGCCCTGCGAGGCGGCGCCGCGCTCGTCGGCGCCGTTCCAGTGCAGCGGCGGTTCGCGCCCCACCCAGCTGTTGCGCGCGACCGACTGCTGCACCGGTTCGCTGCGCACCCGCACCAGGCGCGGCCCCCCGGGGGCCGCGTCGAGGCGGGCGATGTCCACCACCGCGCGGCTGAAATCCGAGCGCGAGTGGAAGCCGTAGAAGGCACGCTCGCCCGTCCCCAGGCGGAGCCGGGCGGGTTCGAACACCACCTCGTCGATCGCCACCGAGCCGATCGCGAGCGGCCCGCAGCCCAGGCCGTACAACTGAAGTGGCGCGGTCCCGCTGCCGCCCTCGACGCGCAGGCTGACGGTGCCGACCTTGAGGACCTCGCCGAAGCGCTCCGGCAGGTCGAGCGTGATCAGCGTGCGGCCGCGCTGCGCGCCCGGCGGCAGGAAGACGCGGTGCGGCGCCTCGCCGGGCAGCGCGAACTCAAGCTCGGCGCTGGCGCCGGGCGCCAGTTCGTACGCGATCACCGCCGGCCAGCCGCCGCGCAGCACCGCCTCGATCCGCAGGCTGGGAAAGCTGTAGGACTCGGGCAGGCGCGGCCCCTCGCGCGCGAGCGCCTGCGCCGCCGGGTCCGGACGGTTGCCGAACAGCGAGCGCAACACCTGGCCGAGGTCGATCTGGATCCCGACGCCCACCCCGCCGCCGGCTCCGCCCCGGTCGCCGCCGTAGGGTCGATCGGATGCAGGGCTGGCCGGCGGGTCGGCGGGGGTCGGCCGGCTGTCGGTCGGGGGCGCCTCGGGGCGCGGTTGCGCGGCGAGCGGCGGCGCCCACCCGATGCCGCACAGCACCCAGAGTGCGAGTAGCGCGGGCCGCCAGCGCGGCGCGCGGTGGTTGCGCGATCCCCTCATGCCTCCCTCCCCGGTGTGCGGCCTACAAGGTTTTCAGGTACTCCAGCAGCGCGGCCCTGTCGGCTTCCGGCAGTGCGGTGCCGAAGTCGTGGCCCTGGTTGCCGCCGCCCTTCTGCGTGGCGTCGTGGCGGCTGCCGATGCGCTCGGCCTCCGCGCCGCTGCTGACGAAGCCGACCTTCTGCGGGTCGTAGACGTCGTAGCCGCGCCAGAACACCGTCGGCCGCTGCGCCGGCGGCGTCAGCAGGTCGGCCAGCGTGGGCACTGATCCGTTGTGCAGGTAGGGCGCGCGCAGCCAGATGCCGTCGAGGAAGGCGGCGACGTAGCCGGTCAGTGGTGCTTCCACCAGGCCGGGGCGGTCGATACCCATGTCGCGCACCACCTTGTTGGCTTCGGTGGCGGCTTTCTCGTTCCAGGTGTCGATGCGGTCGCGGCTGGTGCCGACTTCGGCCAGCGGCACCACGGTGCCGGTGCGGGCGGAGGCGTGACAGGCGGCGCACTGAGCGTCGAACAGCGCCTTGCCCTGGTCCGCCAGCGCGGCATTGACGGGAAACGGGAAGGCCGGCGCGCGCTTGGCGGCAAGGTAGTCCTGCAGCCAGCCGACATGGCCGAGGAACTCGCCGTTGTCCTTGGGCGCTGCGCCGAGCACGCCGAGCGCGGAGTCGATGATCACCGAGCGCGGGTCGTGGCTGTCGCCGGCGAAGTTCATGCGCATGCCCTGTTCCGGCTTGTACTTGCCAAGGTTCCACAGCGAGGGCATGTCGGTGGGGCCGAAGCTGTCGTCCATCGGCCAGCGGATCATGAAGTACTTGGTGAGGTTCATCGCGTCGTCGCGGCCGCGGCCCCAGGGCGGGAAATCGGCCCGGTAGAGCCAGGCGAACTGCTCCTCGCGTTCCAGCAGGGTCTTGCGCGTGATCGGGATGATGATGAAGCGGTACAGCGCCTGGTCGAGCAGCGGCATGTCGGTGACGAGGCGGATCTCCTGCATGAGGTTGTCGGCGTTGAAGCGCGGGTCCTTGGCGCAATCGACCAGAAAGCGGAAGAAGGCCCACAGGTTGAGCGTGTGGTTGGGCGCGGTGGTGACGAACACCGGGGCCGATTCCGCGCTGACGCGGTAGCTGCCGGTGTGGCAGGCCGCGCAGTTGTTGGCGACGCGCGGAAAGCCGACCACTTTTTTCGAGAAGCCCACCGGCAGTTCCTGGCCTTCTTCCCACACCACGCCGAGCGAGGCGTAGCCGCCGGGCCCGGGCAGCTTGTCGGGAAAGAGGCGCGGCAGCACGTAGAAGATCCAGTAGGGGATGCCGGCGTCGCGCTCGCCGCCGATCGAGCCGTACTTGAAGCGCATCTCCGGGTCGGCGGTGATCCATTCCGGCTGCGGCTCTTCGCGGAAGAACTTGTACCAGCCAAACACCGCGCCCCCGGCGAGCAGCAACACCAGCAGCACCAGCAGGGCGGCGAACACGGCGCCGCCTGCGTTGCGCGCGCGGGGGCGGAAGGATGGCGCGGAGCGGAAGGCGGGCTGCATGGCGGTCTCCGGCGGGGGTGCTCAAAAGGTCTTCAGGTATTCCACCAGCGCGTCCTTGTCGGCGGCGGGCAGCGCGGTGCCATAGGCTTCGCCTTCGTGGCCCTGGTTGCCGTTGCCGGGTACGCGGGTGTCGAAGCGGAACAGCGGCGGATCACCCGGTGCGGGCGGCGGCGGTTCGGCGAGGAAGCCGACGCGCATCGGGTCGAACACGTCGCTGCCGCGGATAAAGGTGGCGGGGCGCGCGAACGCCGGCTCCAGCAGATCGCGCAGCGTGGGGACGGAGCCGTTGTGCAAATAGGGCGCGCGCAGCCAGAGGCCGTCCAGCGGCATGTTGGCGTAGCCCCAGGTCTTGCGGAAATGCTGGAAGCGGTGCGGGTAACCGGCGTACAGCGTGGCCTGGTTCACCGCGAGGTCGCGGGTGTAGGAGTCGAGCCGGGCGCGGTCGGTGGCGATCTCGGCGATCGGCGTCACGTGGCCGACGCGCGCGCCGCGGAAGTCCTGCCCGCTGGCGCCGTGGCAGTCTGCACAGTAGCGGGCGTAAACCGGCGCGCCACGCGCGGCCAGGGCCTGGTTGATCGGGTAGGGATAGGCCGGCGGCGCGAGGTCGAGCAGCCAGTCCTCCACGCGCCCGATCGCGGCGAGGTCGATGGTGGGCGGCGTGGTGCCGGTGCCGAAAGCGGCGCTCTTGTTGCGTTCCTCGGTGTGGGTGTTGTTGCCGTCCCAGTGCAGCTCCATGCGCCTGCCGTCGTCGCGCGTCATGCGCTTGCGCTGGTGCCAGATCGACGGAAAGTCCGACGCGCCCAGCAGTTCCTGCGGCGGCAGCCGGTGCATCGGGAAGTTGAACAGCACCTTGGCCGAGTTGAAGGTGTCGACCCGTCCCGGCCCCCATTCCGGCTGGTCGAACACGAAGTCGAAGCGGCCGCGCAGCATCAGCAGGCGTTCGCGCATCAGCGCGACGGCAAGGGGATAGACGAGGTAGCGGTCGATCGGGTTGAGTCCGCCGGCGAGTTGGTCGATGACCGGCACGATGCGTTCGCGCGAGAAGTCGGGCCCGGCCGCGCAGTTGAACATGAAGGTTTCGAACGCGCGGATGTCGAAGCGGTGCGCGGGCATGCCGAGCACCAGCCGCGGCGCGGCGCCCGGGGCATCGCGCACGGTGCTGGCGTGGCACACGGCGCAGTTGAGGAAGACGCGGTCCAGCCCGAAGTGGCGGCGCTTCGACATCCCCACCGGCAGGTCGCGGCCGTTCTCGTAGATCAGCCCAAGTGCGGCGTAGCCGCGCTCGCGCCCCTGGGCGGGCAGGTGTTCGGCGCAGACCTGCGGCAGCGCCTGCCAGATCCAGTACGGAAAGCCGGACTCGCGCTCGCCCCCGGTAGAGCCGTACTTGAAGTGCTGCGCAGGGTCGGCATAGGTTTCCGGGCGGTCCGGCAGGAAGCGCAGCGCGGCGTAGAGCGCGCCGAGCGCGAGCCCGGCCCACGGCAGCAACACCAGCAGCCACAACAGCCAGCGCAGCCGGCGCAGCCGGCGGGGCGGCGCGGCGTAAGGCGGGGTGCGCGGCGGTACCGGGTCGGGCGTCATGGCGTTCCTCCCGCTGACGGGGGCGTGGCCGCGTGCAGCGCCGGGGTGGCGGGCAGGCAGGGGGCGAGCGTGGCGTAGGGGCGGGCGAGCAGCGGTGGATGCGTCGCGTCACCCGGCGGGAGCAGCGCGGCGATCGTCTCCAGCATCGCGGTGAGTTCCTCGGAGCGGGCAAAGGCGGCCGCGTGCGCGGCGGCGGGGGGCGGCATCGGCTGCTTCGGACGGGTCGCCGCCGGCTGCCGGTTCATTGCCAGGCGGTAGGCGATGCGCTCGGCGCAGCGTGCAAGGCTGGCGCGCACGCTGACGTCGTCGCCGCGCAGGAAGCCCGGCGGAAAGAGGCTGTCTTCGGCGTGGCATTGGCCGCAGTTGCGCGCATAGGGCTGCAGATCCGGCGGCCATGGGGTGCTGCGCACCAGCGGCGGGTCGGCGAGTTGGGCCGGTGCGCGGGGGGAAGGCGCCGCCGCGGCGACGGGCAGGCCGAGCTGCGGCAGCAGGGCCGCGAGCACGGCATCGCGCCGCAGCGGGGCATCGCCGAGCGGGCCCTCATCGCCCACCGATGGGCGTTGCGAAAGCGCTTCGAGTGCGCCATCCAGCGGGGCGAGGTCGGCGGCCCACACCAGTGCGACCGCCCGCCCGCCGTCGCCGAAGCGCAGTTCGCGCAGTGCTTCACCGCCGTTGTTGCGCAGCGCGAGGCCGTCGCGGCGGGGGTGGAAGCGCGCTGGTGCCGGTGTGCGGGCAGCGCCGAGTTCGAAGGCGCCGAGGTTGGCGCCGTCGATGACAAGGCGGTCGATGTAGCCGCCGCGGGCCGGGTCGGATGCGTTCAGGCGGCCGGTCAGCGTGCTGCCGTCCGGCGCGCTGCACGCCAGCGCAGGGCGCCCCGGAGGCGGCGGTTCGCACTGCAGCAGCTGTACGCGCGTGGATGCAGGGTAGGTGCCGAGGTGGCGGTCGAGCAGGCGGATGTCGGCGCTCGAGAAGAACTGCGCGAGCACGTGGATGGCCTGGCGCAGGTCGCCGGCATCGTGCCCCTGCCAGTGCGCCAGCGGCGCGCGCAGCGCGAGCGGATCGAAGGTGGCGGGCACGTCGGCGAGCCGCTGCGGCGTGAGCGCCTGGGTTACGCCGGCGAACGGCTGGCGGTTGGGTAGCGTGGGGTCTGCGATCGGCAGGCCGGCAGGCCAGTGGCGCTGCCAGTTGGCGCGCAGCTGCGCCGCGATATCGCGGGCGCGCTCATCGTCGAGCGCGATGTGCCGGCTGCCGCCCAAGCGGTAATGGAGGGCGAGGCGCAGCAGTCCGGCACGGCAGGCCGCCTCGCGCGCGGCCGATGCGTCCGCGCACCCTTCGCGCCAGACCTGCTGGGCGGCGGAGAGCTGGTTGGCGCGCGCGGTGGCCGCGTCGAACGCATCCGGCACGTCGACACCGTGGCGCCAGCGCAGGCCGTAGAAGTCGCGCCCGGTGGCGGCGAGCCGCGCCGCGATCGGCGGGCTGGCGGAGGTCTCGTCCCAGGACTGGCGCGAGAAGATCGGCGCGGCGTTGTGGTGGCAGGCGAGGCACAGCGTGCGGTTGGCGTAACCCACGCGTGCGCTGCCGCCGGGCCGGTAATCCCGTACCAGCTGGAATTCGAAGCGGCCGGCGGCGTCGTTGTAGCTGATGACTTCGAGCGCCGCGCTCTTCTCGTGGTACGCGACGTAGAGGCGGTCGCGCAGGTAGCGGTGGCGGGGCGCCGCGGCGGGCGGCGGTTCGCCGGTGACCGCCGCGACCACGCGTGGGTAGTGGAAGGCTTCCACGTCGCCCGCCGCATGCCGTTGCAGCGAGCGGCCGAGCGGAATCAGCACCACCGCGAGCCCGCCGCCGGGCTGTGTGGTGTCGAGCTGGCCGGCAATGTGCTGCAGCAGCGCCGCGATCGGGAAGGGCACCCGCACCTGGCCGTCCGGCGCGGTGAAGAGCTGGTCGAAGGCGGAGCGGCCGGCCGGGGGAAGGTTGCTGCCGGGGGCCTCCACTACGGTGGCAGGCGCGGCAGCGGGAGGCGGCGCGGTGGCCGCCGGCGGCTGCGGGGCAAGCCCGGGCGCGGCGCCGGCCGCGCCGGTGGCGAGTGCCGTTGCGATCATCCACACCGCCCGCGCCCGCATGTCCGCGCTCCCATGGCATCAACCCTGGCTGCGGATTGCTGCGACGCGCTGCTGCGTGCCGCCCCAGCAGTCTTCCTGCACCTTGCCGGTCTTCACGAAGTCCTCGCGCGCGCGCTCGGCGATCTCCTTGTTGTAGAGCAGGAAATTGACCACGAAGACGCGGTCCATGTAGGCGCGGCCGAGATAGAAGCCGGGATAGACCATGCGGATCTCGTCGCGGATCGCAAAGCCGTCGCGCCCGGCCATCACGTCGGGCATGCGGCGGTAGCCGGGCAGCTGGTCGGTGAAGGCGTAGTCGATGATGATGGATTCGCGCCGGCCGTCGAGCAGGCTCTGGCCGCAGTACAGCTTGGCCGGGAACAGCAGCCACTGTTCCTTGCCGTCGATGCGGGTGGTGGCGAGCGGCTGCTCCGCGCTGTCCTGCACCAGCCCCAACTGGCGCAGCGGAGCGAGGTCTTCAATGCGGTTGCGCAGCAGGCGTTGGTCGCGGAAGAAGACCTTGCCCTTCCACAAGGTCTCGCCGATCAGGTCGAGCTTGGCGCCGCCGACATTGACCGCGAGCGACTTCAACCCGCCGCCGGCGATCTCCGACAGCCGCAGCCGGCCGCTGCCGCCGCGCGGAAAGAACAGGTCGCCGTCGAAGGCGCCGTCCGGAATCGGGCCGGCGGTCAGGCGGGCGTAGATCTGGTCCACCTGCTCCTGGTCGAGAAAGGACAGGTTGGCCGGGGTGATCTTGTAGAGGTCGGCCGACGCCAGCGGGTGCTCGTATTCCAGCCGGGCGAAGTCGGGCTTGGCGGCGTAGCCGTCGCCGTGGCTCATGAAGGCGATCTCGGGGGCCGTGCGGTCGCGGCGGTCGAAGAAATCGCAGCCGGTGCCGAGCGCCAGCACGGCGAGGGCGGTGCCGGCAAGCGTGCGAAGCGGAGCGGAGGCAGTCATGGCGGTCCCCCTTTACAGCGTGGCGAGGAAGGCGATCAGGGCGTTCTTGTCGCCGTCCGGGAGGTCTTCGCCGAAGCGGTGGCCTTCGTTCTCGATCTCGGCGGTGCAACTGCTGTAGGCCTGCTTGACCAGATGGGGGCGCGCGCGCAGCGCCTCCACCAGCGCGTTGGGTTTGCCGGCCAGTTCCTCGCCGATTGCGCGCAGGTCGTCGAACACGCGGCCGCCGGTCTCGTCACCCAGGCGCTGGCGCAGCGCGCTGCGGGTCTCCTCCGGGGCGGTGCGGGCGTGCACCAGATCGACCACGAACTGCTTGTGCTGGAAATTGCCGAGCGTGCCGGCGGTGACGCCGCGGCCCTCGATCTCGGCCGGGATGGTGAGCGCGAAGCCGAGCAGGGTTTCGCGTTCGGTGCCATCCCACAGCCGGGGACCGATGCGCAGCGTGACGTCCTGGTTGAGCAGCGTGACCTTGGGCAGGCGCTGGCCGGGGTGCAGCAGCTCCATCATCGACGCCTTGTAGAGCTGGTAGCGGCCCTCGACGCTGGGGTCGTAGGCGACGCAGGCGGGCTGCTGCCCGGGCGGCAGCAGCTTCACCAGGCTGCCATCCACATAGCGCGGACGCTGCGCGTAGAAGTCGTTCTCCGCGTGCTGCGGCTTGCCGCACAGCTCGGGGCCGATTGCGTTGTTGTGCATGAAGGGCGCGTGGGCCCACAGGTTGAGCAGCGAGATGTTGCGGTAGTGGCCGCGGCCGCCGTCGCCGGGCTCCTTGATGTTGGGGTCCGGCGGCTGCGCGCGCAGGGTTTCCGAGCCGTATTCCTGCCAGACGTGGCCGGCCATGTGGTTGGAATGCAGCGCGCGGCAGCGGAAGGTGCCGACCTCGCTCGCGGGTGTCGGTTTGTCGTTGCCCAGCCAGTCCTGACGCAGGCCACTCTTGAGATCCAGCTTGTGGAAGTCGAGCGCAGCGAACTGGCCAGCGGCAGCCTCCGGCTGGCTGGAGTGGCAGCGGGCGCAGGTATTGGCGAACACGTCGCGGCCGCGCGCGACGGCGTTGGGGCCGAATTCGCGCTCGAGGTCGGCGATCAGGTCCTGCTCGGTGTAGCGCGCCCCGGGCGAGCGCATGCGCAGCACGTTCTCGCGCGCTGCGCGCAGGTCGGTGGCGGCGGCCTCGGCAGACATGAAGAAGTCGAGGAGGTTGCCGAGGCGGTCCTCGATGGCGCGGAAGTTGGGGCAGTCGCGCCGGCACTGACCGATGTCGAACGGGGTCTGGCCGAAGCCGCGCTGCTGCGGGTCGAGCTGGCGCAGGTCGCTGAGGTGATTGACCCAGCACTGTTCGGAACACGAGCCGATGTTGAAATACACGCGCTGGATGGCTTCGAGCGCGCCAATGGAGTCCTCGCCGCCCTTGAGGATGTGATGCACGGTGTCCTGCTGCATCGACTTCTTCCAGCACTTGCCGTTGCGGCCGGGTTCGCACCAGCAGCGGGTTTCGTCGGCGCCGCCGTTGGCATTGCCACCGCCTTCGCCACAGCTATTCACCTTGCGCCATTTCAGCACCGCCTCGTTGGCGAACACCGGCCGCTGCGGGATGTTGATCAGCGCGTTGATGGTGCCGGGGTTGTTCACCTGGTCGGTGGGAATCGCCGATGTGTCGCTGGTGCCGGGCCGGGCGTGGGCGAACATCTGCCATTCCAGCGTGTTGCTGGCCATGCCGGAGACCATGATCTCGGAGATGCGGGTGTATTGGTTGCCGATCAGGCCCTTGATGTTCTCCCACTGCGGGTGGGCCGGGTCGGTTGGCGGGTTGAGCGGGTCGAACGCAATGTGGCAGGAGCCGCAGGAGGTGCCGATCAGGAAGGGCGGTTCCACCGCGCCGTCCATCAGCCGCGAGCGTTCCGGTTCTGCCGCGCCGCCTGCGGCCGGGATGCGGCGGTTGTAGCCGCCCCATGTGCCTAGCCTGCCGTTGAGCTGCTGCCAGGCGGCCTTGTCGAACCGCGGGTTGGGAAACTTGCGGATGCCAAGCGCGCCGGTGGAGGTGCCGAAGCGCAGGTCACAGGCGGATTGGCGCTGGTCGGCGGGGCCGTGCGGGTCGCCTTCGGCCATCGGCGCGTCGACGAAATCGCAGGCAGGGTCGCGGTAGCCTTCGCGGCCGACGTAGCGCAGCAGTTCCTCGTCGCCCGGGCACCAGTCGAGGCCGTAGGTTTCGTCGAGGCTCTGCGCCGGGCAGTTGGCGCTGCCCGGCACGCAGCAGGCGGGGTCGTTGATGATGCCCCAGGCGCGGAAGCGGTCGTCGCGCTGATCGGCGCGCAGCACGCGGAACCAGTCGATGAGCACGCCCACGCGCTGCTGGAACACGTAGGTGTGAAAGCGTTCGTTGCCTGCGGTGGCCTTGAACCAGATCAGGCGTCCGGCGCACTGCGAGGCGGTCAGTCCTTCGCGCGCGCAGGCTTCGAAATAGGGCTTGTCCTGTTCGTGCACCGCGTTCGCGGCAGGCGTTTGCGGAGGTGCCGGATCGGCCGCCGGCGTGCCGCTGCCGGGAGGCGGCGTCTGCGCGACAAGCGGCAGTGCCGCGAGCACGACGAGGATGATCGACAGGGCAGCGAGCAAGGGGCGTGTCGCCATGGCGCGTTCCTCCTGCAGGTGGCGAAACGGCAACCGGGGCGCGGCACGCGATCGGACGCCTCGATGACGAGAGGGCATGACGAAGGCGAAATCACGCATGCAGCGGCGATACCGGCCGACTGCCGCGGCCCGGCGAATCTCTCTGCCGGCAGGGGGTTGGGCGGGGTGGCCGATGTTCGGCGCACCTTCTCGGGACCGGCGATGGGTTAGTTAAGTGGTAGCAGGAAATACCCCGCTTGCAAGAAGCGTTGCATTCCTGCGGCGCATGCCGATGCGGCGGGATTCCTTTCCCTATCGCGCCCTGTGGCGACATGGCTGGCGTTGCCGGGCGATGGTCTGCTCGCCACACTGTTTCCATGGTCCCCGCCTCCTCCGCCAGCAGGGATCGCCTGCACGCCGCGACGCCCGTCATCCTGTTCGGCTCCTTCGATCGGCATAACCTTGGCGATCTGCTGTTTCCGCACCTCGTGGCCGCGCTGCTACCGGGGCGCCGTTGCATCCCGGCGGGCCTCGCCGCCCGCGACCTGCGGCGCTGGGGCGGACACCGGGTTTACGCCCTGGGGCAGCTAACCGCGAACTGGGAGGGTCCGCCGCCGGTGCTGGTGCATGCCGGCGGTGAATTGCTGGACTGCGATGCATGGCAGGCCGCGGTGATGCTGCAGACGCGGGACGGTGCCGGTCAGGCCATCGCGCGCTTCCAGGGTTTGCCTGCAGCCGCCGCCGACTGGGCTGCCGAGCAAACCGGCTCCACTGCGCTGGCGCCTTATGCGGTGGCGGGCGGACGCGTGCCGGCCGGGACGACGATCATCCACAACGCGGTCGGGGGCGTGGGGCTTGCGGCGCGCCCGGCACCATTCCGCGATACGGTGCGCGCGGCGCTGAGGGATGCCGCGGCGGTGGGCGTGCGAGACCGCCATACGCAGGCCACCCTCGCGGCCTGGGGCATCGGGGCCGTGCTGCTGCCCGATCCGGCGGTGATGACCGCCTCGATTCTGGGTGACGCTGTCGTCCGCCGTGCGGCAAGGGGCGAGCCCGCGTTGATCCGCCGCCTGTTTCCGCGTGGTTATGTGGCCGTGCAGTTGGGTCCGGGTTTTGAGGACGATGCCAGTTTGGCGCGTCTTGCCGGCGAACTCGACCGCGTCGCGCTGACAACCGGGCAGGCCACGGTGCTGTTCAGAGCGGGGGCCGCGCCATGGCACGACGACTTCTTCACGTTGACGCGACTGGCGGCACGCATGCGTACCCCGGTGCGCGTTTTCGCTTCGCTGCATGTGCTCGACCTGTGTGCGTTGCTGGCGGGCGCGGCCGGCTACTGTGGAAGCAGCCTGCACGGGCGCATCGTCGCCTTGGCCTTCGGCCGTCCGGCACTGACCTTACGAAGTAGCGCCGCCGCGGAGCAGGGCGCAAAGACCCACGCCTATCTCGAGACCTGGCCCTCGACGGCGGGGCCAGCGGAGTCCGGAGTGGCGGGGCTGGCGGACGCGCTGAACACGTGTCTCGGGGCCGACACGACCATCCTGGCAAAGGAGGCAGAAGCGCTCGCGGCGCGCTATCGCCGCGAGTGGTCGCAACTCGCCGCGCCCATATGGGTGACGGACGAACGCCCCGGATCCGCCCAGGAGTAGGGCAGGGGCGCGCGGCACAGCAGGCGGTCAGGAACACGGCTGAACTGCCAAGCGGCCGCATATTGAAGAATTCTTGATAAAAACCTTGACGGGCAATGATCGACTGTATATAGTTATGCCTTCTCCGACGCGGGGTGGAGCAGTCTGGCAGCTCGTCGGGCTCATAACCCGAAGGTCGCAGGTTCAAATCCTGCCCCCGCAACCAACACCTCGAGGACCTGATTTAGGTTCTCGACAAAAAAAGCCGATCGATAATGTCGATCGGCTTTTTTATTTCCCGGCGCTGTCGCTTCTCGGCACGGCGAAATCACGCCGCAGGCGGCCATCAGGACAGGCCATGTTCCGGGGCGGCGGGATGGCCGTGTCCGATCCCGCCTCCGAGGGGCAGGAGCAGAGCCGCTTCCCGCCCAACTTTCCGCCGGTCTTACCCGAGCTTGCGTGCGTGCACCATGTAATTCACATCGGTGTCGCGGCTCAGGGCATAGACCTTGGTGATCGGGTTGTAGGTCATGCCAGACAGGGAGACGAGCTCCAGGCCGGCGTTGCGGCAGTACCGCGAGAGTTCGGACGGTTTGATGAACTTGGCGTAGTCGTGCGTGCCGCGTGGCAGCAGGTTCAGCAGGTATTCAGCGCCGACCACCGCGAACAGATACGCTTTGAAATTGCGGTTGAGCGTGGAGAAGAACACCGCGCCGCCGGGCTTTGCCATCTGCGCGCAGGCGTGCACCGTGCTTTCGGGGTTGGGCACGTGCTCCAGCATCTCCATGCAGGTCACCACATCGAACTGTGCCGGATGAGTGGCCGCGTGTGCTTCCGCGCTGGTCAGCTGGTAATCGACCTGAAGTCCGCTTTCGTACAGGTGCAGCCGGGCGACGCCGAGCGCTTTTTCCGACAGATCGATGCCGGACACCTCGGCGCCCCGCTGCGCCATGCCTTCGGACAGCAGGCCGCCGCCGCAACCGACGTCGAGCACCTTCTTGCCAGCTAGGCCGCAGTGGCCGTCGATCCAGTCGAGGCGTAACGGATTGATCTCGTGCAGGGGCTTGAATTCGGACGCAGGGTCCCACCAGCGGTGGGCGAGGTCGCTGAATTTCTGGACTTCGGCGGGGTCGGCGTTGGTATTCATTCGGTGGCCTCGCAGGGCAGGGAGGTGCAGCCGGGAACCGGCGGCAGGGTTCGCACAAAATGAAAAAGCCCTGCCGGAGCAGGGCTTTCATTGCGATGCGGCGTATTACTTGGAGCCGATCACTTCAACTTCAACGCGGCGGTCCGGCTGCAGGCACTCGATCAGCGCCTTGCGGTTCTTGACGGAGTCGCACTTGTTGCCGGTCACGGGCTGCTTTTCGCCCTTGCCTTCGGTGTAGACGCGGTTGGCTTCGACACCCTTGCTGACCAGGTAGGTCTTCACGGCGGCAGCGCGGCGCTCGGACAGCTTCTGGTTGTAGGAGTCGGAACCCAGACGGTCGGTGTGGCCGACGGCCAGGATGACTTCAAGCTTGATGCCCTTGGCCTTGGCGGCCAGGTCGTCCAGCTTGGTGCGGCCTTCCGGCTTCAGCACGGCCTTGTCGAAGTCGAACAGGGTGTCGGCGGACAGCTTGATCTTGTCGGCCAGCGGAGCCGGGCCGCCAGCGGGAGCGGGGGCAGCCGGAGCAGCCGCGGTGGCGGCGGTACACTTTTCCTTCGGAACGATGTCGCCGTCGCATTCGCAACCGGCGGGGAACTCACCGGCCATGGCGGTGGAGGCGGCGGCCGGGCTCCAGTAGCCAGTGCGCCAGCACAGGCCGGTGCCGCTGCGGGCAACCGCGTTGCGGGCGTCGATCACGTACGGAACTTCGCCCTTGCCATCGACGACCACGTCCTTCGCTTGGGCGAAGGCGGCGGAAGCGGACAAGCCGATCGAGGCGATCGCGGCCAGCATGAGCATCTGTTTCTTGGTGTGTTTGATCATGGTTTCCTCATTGAAGGGCAAAGACTGAAAGCGCCGCTGCTTTCGAATTAAAGCAGGAATACAGCCTCAACATAGCCGAATTCTTGTCGGATCGAGCCGGATTAGCTGAATTATCCAGTTCAATTAACGAGTTTAGTTTGCCACAGCGCTGCGAGCCTGAGCAATTCTCTGTCGCTTATTTGCAACAGCGCAATGCCTTGATCCACGCGGGTTTCGCCGTCAATCCAGACGTGGGAGACGTGCTCGCGGCCGGCAGCATAGACCACGTGCGAGGCGGGGTCGAAGCAGGGTTGGGTCGCGATCGACGACAGGTCGATCGCGCACAGGTCGGCCTGCTTGCCCACCTCGAGGGAGCCGATGCGCTCGTCGAGCCCGAGTGCGCATGCGCCGTCCAGCGTCGCCATGCGCAGCACCTGGTGAGCGGGCAGTGCGCTCGCGTCGCCGGTGGAGACCTTCGCCAGCAGGGCTGCGTGGCGCATTTCCTGCAGGATGTCGAGCCGGTTGTTGCTGGCTGCGCCGTCCGTTCCCAAGGCAACGGTGATGCCAGCCGACGCGGCGCGCGCGATCGGGGCGATGCCGCTGGCCAACTTCATGTTCGATGTGGGGCAGTGCGCGATCGCGCAACGGTGACGGGCAAGGAGGTCGATGTCGCTGTCGTCGAGATGCACGGCATGGATGCCGAGCAGGTTCTCGCCGAGAAGGCCGAGGTGCGCGAGACGTGAAATCGGGCGCAACTGATGTTCGGCGAGCGAGCCCCGGATCTCGTCCGCGCTTTCGTGCAGGTGGATGTGGACCGGGAGGTCGAGTTCGCCGGCAAAGCTGGCAATGCGTTCGAAGCTGCGGTCGGACACGGTGTAGGGCGCGTGGGGCGCCAGGGCGAAGCCGATCCGCGGGTGGCTGCGCCAGCGGTCCCTTACCGCGAGCCCCTTGGCGAGGTAATCATCGGCGTCACTGGCGTAGGGAGTCGGCGCGTCGATGACGACGAGCCCCAGTAGCGCGCGCATCCCCAGCATGTCGGCGGCTTCGGCCGCGGCCTCGGGATGGAAGTACATGTCGTTGAAGGTCGTGATGCCGCCTCGCAGCATTTCGGCGATCGCAAGCAGTGTGCCGTCGCGCACGAATTCGGCGCTGACGTGCTGTCCTTCCACCGGCCAGATCGCCTCCTGCAGCCATCGCATCAGCGGCAGGTCGTCAGCGATGCCGCGCATCAGATTCATCGCAGCATGGGTGTGGGCATTGACCAGCCCGGGCAGCAGGACGTGGTGGTCCAGCAGGAACTCGCGGGTGGCGGTGTACTGCGCGCGCGCCTCGGTGCTCGGTAGCAGCGCGATGATGCGTCCGTCGCGCACCGCGAGCGCGTGGTTTTCTAGAACCGTGGCGGCCGGCTCGATCGGGATGATCCAGCGCGCGAAGATGAGGAGATCGACTGTGTTGCTCACGCTTGTGGCTCCAGGTGTTCGTCGCGCCGGCAGGGGTCGTCGTCACGCCGTGCGGGCAGGTCGGATGCGTTGTTGTTGGTACGCGGGCAACCGAACAACATAGTATTAATCTTGTGACAATGCCGTAACGCAGTTCACGGCGTTCATGTCAGAATGCCTTGGCAAAGCACAGCGAAAGCGGTTGGCGCCGTTCGGATTCCATGCCCCAAGTCCCCGAAAAGATCGGCAAATACAAGGTGGTGCGCGAAATCGGGCGCGGCGCCACGGCCACCGTTTACCTTGCCGAGAACCCGCATTATCCGGAACCCGTCGCGGTGAAGTACATCCGCTTCGACGACAAGGTGAAGGATGAGGCGAAGTGGAACCGCCGTCTGCTGAAGCTGCTGAAGGCCGAGAAGGCGGTGGCGAGCCGCCTGGATCATCCCAACATCATCCGCATTTTCGATGCCGTGATCGAGGCGGACGAGGCCTATGTGGTGATGGAGTACTTCCCGGGCGAGTCGCTGGAGCGTTACGCGAGCTTCGAGCGCCTGTTGCCGCTTCATCGCACCATCGGGATCGTGTTCAAGTGCTGCATGGCGCTGGACTACGCGTTCCGCCAGGGCATCGTGCATCGCGACATCAAGCCCGCCAACATCCTTGTGGATGAGCACGACAACGTGAAGATCACCGACTTCGGTCTCGCGCTCAATATTGGCAAGAAGGTCGAAACCGATTCCACCTTCATCATGGGGGTTGGTTCGCCCGCCTACATGAGCCCGGAGCAGATCAAGGGCTACCCCCTCAACCAGAAGACCGATCTGTACTCGCTCGGGGTGGTGCTCTTTCACCTGCTCACCGGCCGCCTGCCGTTCCGCGCGGCCAACCCGGCGCAACTGGTCTACAAGATCATCAATGCGGATCCCCCTTCCGTCTCGCAGCTCAATCCGGATGTTCCGGAGCAGATGGACGCGGTGATCCGGAAGGCGCTCGAGAAGGATCTCTATTCGCGCTACAAGAACGGTGCCGAGTTCGCCAAGGATCTGGCGGCGGTCCGGTACAAGATCGTCGATGACTCGCTGGTGCCGGCCGATACCAGTCGCTTCAAGGCACTGCGCAAACTGGTGTTCTTCACCGAGTTCGACGACATCGAATTGTGGGAGGTGCTACGGCTGTGCGCATGGCGCAAGGCCGACGAGCATGTCACCTTGATGCGCGAGCGCGATCCCGACCAGCGCTTCGGCCTGCTGGTCGAAGGGCGGATCGAGCTTTCCGCGCAGGGGCGCAAGGTGTTCGATCTGGAAGCGGGGGAGGTGTTCGGCGAGGACGGCTGGCTCGACGCACGGGAGCATGCGCGCAAGATCACGGTGGTGACCTTGACCCCCATCGTGTATCTCGAAATCAATCCCGCCGCGCTCGCACTGGCCACCGAGGAGGTGCAGGCGCACTTCCGCAAGGAGGTGACGACGGTGCTCATCCGTCGTTACGCCACGCTTGCCCAGGCCGTGGCGCAGGGCAAGGAGCCGGCCACGCGAGGCGACTACACCGCCACCGGTGGCCTGGATCTGCAACTGCTCGACGATTAGGTTCGCACCCTGTGGGTCGCGACGGGCCCCGTCCTTAAACGCTGAGATCGATCTGGCTGATGCTACCCGCGCTGCCGTCCTCGCGCAGGTAGATGCTGCTCGCCCGCATCACGCCCTGGGTGTTGTTGGCCGCGTCCTTGTAGCTGAACGGCGTTGCGACGTTCGCGAGGTAGAGTGCGCCGACACCTGCATTGGCAAGGCTGGTCAGGGTGCCTTTGCCGTTTGCATCCGGCTTCCACACGGCGAGTCGGGCGAAATCGGCGTCGGCCTCGTCCAGCCAGCCGTTGCGATCGCTGTCGAGTGCGGCGAGTTCGGCGAAACCGTTGCCGCTGGTGGGCCCGAACAGTTCGCTGCCGTCGTCGATGCGACCGTTGGCGTTACGATCGAAGGCGAGATAGCCGCTGCCGCCAAGCAACGGGAGCGCCTCCTTGTTGCCGTCCGCATCCAGGTCGAAGCTGAAACGGACGTCGGACAGCGTGCTCGCGGATCCGGCAAAGTCGAGCACCAGGGGGTCCTTCAGCGCGGCCGTGCCCAGACGCAGTTGTTGCGACACCTCTTCGCTATACGCGCGGTGAAGCGCGAAATCGAGCGAAAACGTGATTTCGCGGCCGTCGGCGGTGCGCACGCTGCCGGCGGCGGAAAAGGTGGTGTGCTCTTCCTCGCTGTAGCGGGCCTGATAGTCCCATTCGAGGCCGAAGCCCGCACTCGCCGAGGATGCGCCGGAGCCACCGGTGCCCGTGCCGGCCGCCGGATCGCGGAGATCGTCGAGGCCCATCAGCTTTACTGGCTTGCCGGTCAGGAATTCGATCATCCTCACCAGCACCGACAGGCGCGGATCCTCGGTTTCGGCGCTGTCGGCGGCGGTCGGCTCTGCCCGCGCGGCCGCTCTCGCCTCATCCGAGAGGCTGACCTGTGCGCGCGGCGAGCCCGCGCCGGCGGTGCCGCGACGATCACCCGACCACATCTCGAGTCGTTCGGATACCGCGAGCTGGCGCGATTCGCTATGGCTCGATTGAAGCTCGATCGCGGAGGATGCGATTCTCATGGCCGGTGCTCCGGTTGCAAGGTCCCGAAGCCATTAACGGCCGGCAGCGGCAAAAATTTAGCGCCGGCGGCCTTCGGCATCGCCGATGGCGATGTTCACCAGCCACGTGAATACGCTGTAGAGCAGCGCGCCCCAGAAGGCCGTCCAGAAATCGGCCACATGGACGCCGCCGACCAGGCCGGACACGCCCCAGAACAGCAAGGCGTTGATGATCAGCGCGAAGATGCCAAGGGTAAGCACGGTAATCGGCAGCGTGATCAGGATCAGCAGCGGACGGATCATCGCGTTGACCAGGCCGAGCAGCAGCGCGGCGACGAGCGCGGCCGCATAGCTATCCACCCGCAGGCCGGAGATCAGCTCCGGCAACAGCAGCAGGGCGACGGCGTTGAGTATCCAGCGCAGGATCAGCCGCATCAGTCAGCCGCTCCCAGGGCCAACGCGCGGCCGCGCGCGGCTTCGCGCTCGGCGTCGGTGGGCGGCGTGGCGGTCAGCCAGTTGCCGGCCTCGCTCCGCACGCGCCGTTCCAGCGCGTCGATCCAGTCCGGCCGTTCATTCAGGCACGGGATGTAGTGGAACTCGCGCCCTCCGGCACCGAGAAATGCGGCGCGGCATTCCATGGCGATCTCCTCCAGGGTTTCCAGGCAGTCTGCGACGAAACCCGGGCACATCACATCGACGCGGCCGACGCCGTCGCGCGCGAGGGCTTCGAGCGTGGGCTGGGTGTAGGGTTCCAGCCAGCGGGTGCGGCCAAAGCGGGACTGGAAGCTCACGATGACGCGTTCCGGCGCCAGCCCAAGGGACTCGGCCAGCAGGCGGGCGGTGCGGTGGCACTCGCAGTGGTAGGGGTCACCCCTTTCAAGGGTATAGCGCGGCAGCCCGTGAAAGCTCATCAACAGACGGTCGGGCTGGCCGTGCTGCGTCCAGTGCTCGCGGACGCTGGCCGCGAGCGCGCCGATGTAGCCGGGGTCGTCATGAAAGCTGCGCACGAAGCGCAACTCGGGCAGGTTGCGCCAGTGCTGCAGGCAGCGCGCCACTTCATCCATGACGCTGGCGGTGGTGCTCGCGGCGTATTGGGGATACATCGGAACGACGAGGATCCGGGTGCAGCCCGCTGCCCGCAGCGCGCCCAGCTTGTCGGCCACCGCAGGCGCGCCGTAGCGCATCGCCCAGTCCACCCGTACATCGTCGCGGCTGGCGAAGCGCGCCGCGATCAGTTCGGCCTGGCGGCGGGTATGAACCGCCAGCGGCGACCCTTCGTCGGTCCAGATGCTGGCGTACTTGGCGGCGGATTTTCTCGGGCGGGTGTTGAGAATCACCCCATTCAAAAGCGGCAGCCACACCGCGCGCGGGATTTCCACCACCCGCGGGTCGGACAGGAACTGCCGCAGGTAGGGGCGCAGCGCAGCCGCCGTTGGCGCAACCGGGGTGCCAAGGTTGACCAGCAGGATGCCGGTGCGCGCGGTGCTGCCGTGGCGATGCGGGGCTTCGGTCCAGAATCGGGCCATGGGATCTTCCGGGATTGGGTTGTCGGCCCGCGGCGCGGGCAGCGATTCAGTGATTGGACGACAGCGCGTTCGACAGCAGGCGCGCGGTGATGTCGACGATCGGGATGACTCTGTCGTACGCCATGCGCGTGGGGCCGATGACGCCGACCGAGCCGACGACCTCGCCGTCCACTTCATAACTGGAGGTGATGACGCTGCAGCCGTCGAGCGGCGCGAGTCCGGACTCACCGCCGATGAAGATCTGCACGCCCTGGGCGCGGTTGGAGAGGTCCAGCAGCTGCATCAGTCCGGTTTTCTGCTCGAACAGTTTGAAGAGTTCGCGCAGGCGCGACATGTTGGACGACAGGTCTTCGACTTCGAGCAGGTTGGTTTCGCCCGAGATGACGTAGTTGTTGCCGGTTTCGGCCGCCGCTTCGGTGCCGGCTTCGACCGTCGCGGTCATCAGCTCGCTCATGTCGCTGTGGAGCTGCTTCAGCTCGTCCTGGACGCGGGTGCGAATCTCGTCGAAGGACAGCCCGGCGAAATGTTCATTCAGGTGCTGCGCGGCATTGCTCAGTTCGACCGCGGAATACGCCCGCTTGGTGAGTAGGATGCGGTTCTGCACGTCCCCGGCCGCGGTGACGATGATCAGCAGGATGCGCGATTCGGACAGGCGGATGAATTCGATCTGTCGGATCCGCACCGCTTCCTTGCGCGGCGCCACCACGACGCCGGCGAACTGGGTGAGTTGCGACAGCAGGTGCGACGCGGAGCTGATCAGCCGCTGCGGCTGGTCGGGCAGCAACTGCCCCTGCAGTTCTTCCACCCTCACGCGGTCCATCGGATGCACGGTCAGCAGGGCGTCGACGAAGAAACGATAGCCGAGCGCCGTGGGCACGCGCCCCGCGGAGGTGTGCGGGCTGGCGATGAAGCCCATCTCTTCGAGATCGCTCATGACGTTGCGCACCGTCGCCGGGGATAGTTCCAGCCCGGAATAACGGGACAGCGCACGCGACCCGACCGGCTGGCCGTCCGCGATATAGCGTTCGATCAGCGTCTTGAGCAGGATCTGGGAGCGGGCGTCGAGCGGGTTCATGGCAGTAGGCAAGGATAGTGCCTGATTCTAGGGAAGAGCACAGGCTGCTGCCAAGCGTCAGTGCGCGCCAAGCCGATACATGAATGTGGTTTAATCCGCGCCCATGAGTGCGCACTTTCGCAGCGTTGCCCTGATCGGAAAATACCAGAGCGCCGATGTCGCAGAATCCGTGTTCGCGATCGCGAATCACCTGCGGCAGCGGGGGCTCGTTGTGTGGATCGAACAGGGTACGGCAAGTTCCATTGGCGGTGCGGCCGACTTCACGGTCGCCAGCTACGAGGAAATCGGCTTACGCGCCGAGCTGGCGGTGGTGATCGGCGGCGATGGCACGATGCTCAATGCCGCGCGGCGGTTGGCAGAACACCAGGTGCCGCTGGTCGGTGTCAATCTCGGCCGGCTCGGCTTCCTCACCGACGTCGCGCGCAGTGATGCCCTGCAGCGTCTGGAAGAGATCGTGGACGGCCGTTACAGCGAAGAGTCCCGCTTCATGCTCGACGCCGAGGTGCTGCGCAGCGGCGAGCGCGTATTCCAGACCCTCGCGCTGAACGATGTCGTGGTGAATAAGGGCGACCTTGGCCGCATGATCGAGTTCGACCTGTCGATCGACGGCGAATTCGTCTATACGCAGCGCTCGGACGGCATGATCATTTCGACGCCCACCGGCTCTACCGCCTACGCGTTGTCGGCCAACGGTCCCATCCTTCATCCCGGCGTGGGCGGCATCGCGTTGGTGCCGCTGTGTCCGCACGCACTGACCGCGCGCCCGGTCACCTTGCCCGACACCTGCCGCATCGAAATCCGGCTGCTGCCGCCTCACGACGCCAGCATCCACTTCGACGGCCAGGCGCGCTTCGACGCACGCGCGGGCGACTGCGTGCGCCTCGGGCGCTCGCCACTCGCGGTGCGGCTGCTGCATCCCGAGGGTTACAACTACTACGCGATGCTGCGCGAAAAGCTGCACTGGAGCGCTGTTCCCCGCCACAACTGACCGGCCCCTCGCGCCGGGCTTCTGCCGAATCCAACCTATGCTCCGCCGCCTGACCATCCGCGACTTCGTCATCGTCGACCGCCTGGAACTCGAATTCGGCCCGGGTTTCGGCGCCCTCACCGGCGAAACCGGCGCGGGCAAATCCATCCTGCTCGACGCGCTCGGGCTGGCGCTCGGGGCGCGTACCGACAGCGCCGTGGTACGCCGCGGGCGCGACAAGGCCGACATCGCCGCCGAGTTCGATCCCCCGCGCGAACCGGCCGCCCTGGCGGCCTTCAGCGCTTGGCTGGCCGAGCAGGAGCTGGCGGCGGACGACGACACCGTGATCCTGCGTCGTGTCGTCGATGCCGGCGGGCGCAGCCGCGCGTGGATCAACGGCACCCCGGTCACCCTGGCGCAACTGCGCGACGCGGGCGAATGGCTGGCGGACATCCACGGCCAGCACGCCCACCACGCCCTGCTGCGCAGCGACGCCCAACGCGTCCTGCTCGACACCCACGCCGGAGCCACCGCGCTGGCGGCGGAAGTCGCTGCCAGCCATCGGGAATGGCAGCAGGTGGTCGCGCTGCGTCGTTCGGCCGAACAGGATTCCGCTGCCTCCGCGCGCGAGCGCGAGTTGCTGTCGTGGCAGCTGAAGGAGCTTGACGACCTGGCGTTCGACGCCGCGGAGTGGAGCGAACTGAACGCCGAACACGGTCGGCTCGCCCATGCCGCGAGCCTGATGCAGGGCGCGGATGAAACCCTGGCTGCACTGGGCGAGGGCGACTACGCGGTGTGCGCGCTGCTCAGCCAGCTCGAAGCGAGAATCGGGACGCTGACGGAGGTGGATGCGGGCCTCGCCGATGTGCGCGAGCTGCTGTCCTCGGCGGCCATCCAGGCCGACGAGGCGCTGCACGCCTTGCGCCGCTACCGCGAGCGGCTCGACCTCGATCCGCAGCGTCTCGGGCAGGTCGAGCAGCGCATCGGCACTGTCACCGACGTCGCCCGCAAATACCGCGTTGCCCCGGAAGACCTCCCCGCGTTGGCCGACGAGTGGCGCGCGCGCAACGAAACCCTTGCTGCCCAGGCCGATCCGGTACGGCTGGCCGAGGCCGAGGCCGAGGCCCGCCGCGCCTACGATGCCGCGGCGCAGCGCCTCAGCGCGGCGCGTCGTCCCGCCGCGGCCGCGCTGTCGCAGGAGATCACCACCGCCATGCAGACGCTGGCGATGGAAGGAGGGCGCTTCGAAGTCGCGCTGGTGCCGGGCGAGCCCGCGGCGCATGGCCTGGAGCAGGTGGAGTTCCGGGTTGCCGCGAACGCGGGGCAGGAACTGCGCAGCATGGCCAAGGTGGCCTCGGGCGGCGAACTCTCGCGCATCGGCCTCGCCATCCAGGTGATGACGAGCCGCGACTCGGCGACCCCGACGCTGATCTTCGACGAAGTGGACGTGGGCATCGGCGGCCGCGTCGCGGAGATTGTCGGCACCTTGCTGAAGCGCCTGGGCAGCGACCGCCAGGTGTTGTGCGTGACCCACCTGCCTCAGGTGGCCGCCTGCGCCGACTGGCAGTGGCGCATCGCCAAGGCAGAGCGTGACGGCGAAACCCTGAGCGACGTGCGTCCGCTCGACGCGCACGCCCGCATCGAGGAAATCGCGCGCATGCTGGGCGGCGTCAACATCACCGCCACCACGCGGCAGCACGCCGCGGAGATGCTGGGGCTGGGGTAAGGCCTGCGCCGCCGCCGGGCGGCGCTCAGTGCTCGCCGTGGCGGTTGGGGCAGTCCTTGCGCAGGCAGTCGGCGTACAGGTACAGCGCGTGTTCCTTTACGGCAAAGCCGCGCGCTTCGGCGATCGCGTTCTGGCGCTTTTCGATTTCGGGGTCGAAGAACTCTTCGACCTTGCCACATTGCAGGCAGACGAGGTGGTCGTGGTGGCCGCCCTGGTTGAGTTCGAAAACCGCCTTGCCGGATTCGAAGTAATGCCGCTCCAGCAGGCCGGCCTGCTCGAACTGGGTAAGGACGCGATAAACCGTGGCCAGGCCGATGTCCATGCCTTCGCCCATCAGCAGGCGATAGACGTCTTCTGCCGTGAGGTGGCGCTGGTCGGAAGTCTGGAAGAGGTCGAGGATCTTGAGGCGCGGATAGGTCGCCTTGAGGCCGATGCTCTTGAGGTTCTTGGAGTTCTCGGACATGTTCGTCCTGTGGGGAGAGAATGCAGGCGCTGCCGCGGTACGGCCCTATGTTATATTTTTTGCCCTTTACTGAGAACCAGCGCCGCTTTCGGCGGTGCATTACCGCGAAACTCCCCATGCGTTCCTTGCTCATCCCCGCGTTCGTCGCTGCCAGCATGCTGGCCGGCTGCTCCATTGGCACGATCGCGCAGAAGGTCGATCCCTACCGGATCGACATCCGCCAGGGCAACTATGTCGATCAGGCCATGGTGTCCCAGCTGAAACGCGGCATGAGCCGTGAGCAGGTCCGCTTCGTGCTCGGCACGCCGCTGGTGGTCGATATCTTCCGCAGCAACCGCTGGGACTACGTCTACCGCTTCAAGCCGGGCAATGGCGAACCGGAACAGCGCGTGTTCTCGGTGTTCTTCGTCGATGACAAGCTGGACCACGTCGAGGGCGACATCCTCGCCGGCGACCCGCAGGAGGCCGCTGCCAGCCAGCAGGCCAACCGCAGCCGCGTGGTTGAAGTGCCCGCGGAAAGCAAGAAGTGACGTGGGCGGCCCAGGCCGCTCCAATCAGGAACAAGACATGACGACACCTGTACGTGTAGCAATCGCAGGCGCTTCCGGCCGCATGGGCCGCATGCTCATCGAGGCCGCGCTGAAGGACGAGGAGGTCGTGCTGGCCGCCGCGTTCGACCGCGCCGGCTCGCCCTTCATCGGTCGCGATGCCGGCGAATTCGCCGGCGTGGCGAGCGGCGTCGCGATCACCGACGACGTGCACGCCGCGGTGGCCGCCGCCGACTGCGTGATCGACTTCACCCGCCCCGAAGGCACGCTGGCGCACCTTGCCGTCGCGCGCGAGCTGGGCAAGGCGATGGTGATCGGCACCACCGGTTTCGAGGCCGCCGGCAAGGCCGCGATCGCCGACGCCGCGCAGGCCATTCCGGTGGTGTTCGCCCCCAACATGGCGGTCGGCGTCAATGCGGTGTTCCGCCTGCTGGAGGTTGCCGCGCGCATCCTCGACGAAGGTTACGACGTCGAGGTGATCGAAGCGCACCACCGCTTCAAGGTCGATGCACCGTCCGGTACCGCGCTGCGCATGGGCGAAGTGGTGGCGCGCGAACTCGGGCGCGACCTCGAAACCTGCGCCATCTATGGCCGTGAAGGCGTCACCGGCGAACGCAAGGCGGAGACGATCGGGTTCTCCACCATCCGCGGCGGCGACGTCGTCGGCGACCACACGGTGCTGTTCGCCGGCATCGGTGAGCGCATCGAGATCACCCACAAGTCGGGTAGCCGCATGCCGTATGCGCTGGGCTCGATGCGGGCCGCGCGTTTCCTGCGCGGGCGCAGCAACGGCCTGTTCGACATGCAGGACGTACTCGGCCTGCGCTAGGTCGCCACGATGAGCGCCGGGCCCGCGACACCCGAAGGGGATGACCAGCGGACGGCGCCCGCCGCCGACGCCGCGTCGCTGCGGCGTGAACTCCAGATCACCCGTGAGCATCTGCACCTCGCCCTGCTCGGCGAGGGCGGTGGCGTGTGGGCGTGGCAGCTGGATAGCGACGAACTGCAGCTGGACGAGGGCGCGTGGCGCTGGCTGGGTTATCCGCCCGGCAGCGTCGGGCCGCATCCCGCCGACTGGTTGCCGCTGCTGCGCAGCGAAGACGCCGACACCCTGCACGCCCGCCTGGCCGCCCATCTGCGCGGCGAAACGCCGCAGCTGGATTGCGAGTTCGGCCTGCGCGCGGCGGACGGCAACTGGCGCTGGGTGCAGGTGCTGGGACAGGCCAAGGAGCGCGGCGCCGACGGTCGCTGGCGACAGCTCGCCGGCATCTACCGCGATGTCACCCGCCACCGGCTGCGCGAACTCGAACTGCTGCAGGCCAAGGAGGCCGCCGAGGCTGCCAGCCGCGCCAAGGGCGAATTTCTCGCCAACATGAGCCATGAGATCCGCACGCCGATGAACGGCATCCTCGGCATGACGGATCTGCTGCTCGATTCCGCCCTGGCGCCCGAGCAGCGCGACTACCTGCAGACGGTCAAGTCCTCGGCCGAGGCGCTGCTGACCCTGCTCAACGACATTCTCGACTTCTCGCGGATCGAGGCCGGCCGCCTGAGCCTCGAGGAGATCGACTTTTCGATCAGCGGGCTGGTGGCCGAAACCCTGCGTACGCTGGCCTTGCGCGCGCACCAGAAGGGGGTGGAGCTGTTCTTCGACGTTGCTCCGGACGTGCCCGCGGTGCTGAAGGGCGATCCTGCCCGCATCCGCCAGGTGCTCACCAACCTGGTCGGCAATGCGATCAAGTTCACCGAACGCGGCGAAATCGAACTCGACGTCACGGTCGTCGACACGGACGATCGCCACGCCACGCTGCTGGTCACCGTGCGGGACACCGGCATCGGCATTCCGGCCGAGAAGACCGAGGCGATCTTCGGCGCCTTCGCCCAGGCCGACAACTCCACGACGCGCAAGTACGGCGGCACCGGGCTCGGGCTGGCGATCTGCAAGCATCTGGTCGAACTGATGGGGGGCGAATTGCGGGTGCAGTCCACGCTGGGAGAGGGCAGTCGTTTCAGCTTCAGCCTGCGCCTTGCCCGCGTTGCCTCGCCGGTGCCACGGTTGCCGGAAGTCCTGCGCGGCGCGCGCGCGCTGGTGGCGGTGACCAACCCGGCGTTCGGCGAGCGGCTTGCTGCGCAGCTCGTCCGCGCCGGCCTGGTGCCGGTGCTGGCCGCTGATGGCGCGGGCGCGCTAGCCGCCCTGGCGGCTGCTGCCAGCGCGAACGCCCCGTTCGATTTCGTGCTGATGGACGCCGACATGCCGGCGCCCGGCGGCTTTGCGCTCGCGGAGCGCTTTCAGGAAGCGGCGCCCGCGCTCGACCGCATCGTGCTGATGCTGCCCAGCCACACCCAGCGCGCCGACCTCGTCCGTTGTCAGCAACTCGGCTTGCAGTCGCGCCTGGCCAAACCCTTTGCTGCCGAAGACCTGTACGAGGCCTTGCGCATCGCCCGCGTGGGTAGCGGCGCCATGAGCGAGGAGAGCCTGTTTGCCTTCGACCCGCAACGCACGCTGACCGAAAGGCTGCGCGCCGAGCGGGCGCCGGAGCGGCGGCTGGACATCCTGCTGGTCGAGGACAACCCGGTGAATCAGACCGTGGCCTCACGGATGCTGGAGCGCGTCGGCCACAAGGTCACCGTGGTGAACAATGGCGCCGAGGCGATCGAGGCCTTCGATGCCGGCCATTTCGACCTCGTGCTGATGGACCTGCAGATGCCGGTGATGGGCGGCATCGAGGCCACCCAGGCGATCCGCGCACGCGAGGCGCGGCGCAGCTGGGCGGTGCAGGGCGGCTGGCGGGCGGTGCCGATCGTGGCAATGACCGCGCACGCTATGGAGAGCGACCGTGCGCGCTGCCTCGAGGCGGGCATGGACGACTATGTCGCCAAGCCGATCCGCGCCGGCGACCTGCTCGCGGCGATCCGGCGTGTTTGCTCGCCGGCAACGGATGAAGACGAAGGCGGGGGCGACACCAGCCTGCTCGATACCGATGGCGGCGAGGGCCCCGTTGCCAGCCTGGACGAAGCGCGCGCGATGTTCGACGGCAACGAGGACATCGTGCAGCAACTGGTGGCGGTGTTCTTCCGCGACCTCGGCGCCACGCTGGCGGAGTTGCGCAAGGCGGGCAGCAGCGGCGATTTCACCCGTCTGGTGGAGATTGCGCATTCGATCAAGGGCTCGGTGGGCCTGTTCTCGGCCCAGCGCGCGGTCCACGCCGCTGCGGCGGTGGAGCAGGCCGCGCGCGTTGGCGACGCGGCCGCCTCCGGCGCCCTGCTCGAAACCCTGCTGCGCGAAATGAACGCCGCCGCCACCGCGCTGCGCAGGCTGCAGCGCAAACCCTGAGCCCCTGCGCGGGCGCGTCGTCCCGCGGCCTTTGCGGTCGCCGTGCCGGCCTTATTTCGGCGACGCGCCGGCGGCGTAGAAGGCTCGCGGCGAGCAGCCGAAAGCGCGGCGGAACATCGCCGAAAACGCGCTCGGACTGGCATAGCCGAGTTCGGCCGCAATCTCCGCGTAAGGCCGGCCCTGGGCGACCAGTACCGTGGCGTGGGTCAGCCGCACCTGCTGGCGCCACAGCCCGAAGCTCATCCCCATCTCGCTCTGGAACAGGCGCGCCAGCGTGCGTCCGCTGGCACCCACCCGCCGCGCCCATTCGGTCAGCGGCGCGTTGTCCGCGGGGTCGGCCATCAACGCTTCGCATAGCGCGGCAAGGCGACGGTCGCTCGGCTGCGGCAGGCGCAGGTTCAGCGTGCGCGCCTGGCTCAGCTCGGTCAGCAGCAGCGCCTGGATCTGCGTCCGACGTTCGCTTTGGGGCGGGCGCGGCAGCAGGGCTTCGATCAGTTCGCGCAGCAGCGGCGTGATCTCCAGCACCGCGCAGTGCGATTCGGGCAGCGCCGCGCAGCCCTCGGCCACGTGCACCACCCGCAGCCGGACATGGCCGAGCATGCTCTGCTGGTGCTCAACGCCCGGTGGCACCCACAGCGCGCGAAAAGGTGGCACCAGCCAGCGGCTGCCCGGCACGTCCATGCATACCGCGCCGCTTACCGGGTAGGCGAGCTGGCCCCAGGGATGGCTGTGCCACGGAATGATCGAATCCGGTGGCGGCTCGCGCACCAGCACCGAGATCGGGTCTTGCGTCGTCGGCTGCGGACGGGGCGGAAGTTCAAAAATCGGCCGTGGCATGTTCTCGATAGTAGTTGTCCGGCTTGCGCATATTTGCCAAACGATCGCCGGATTATCATCGGTTTGCCTTCTTTTGTCGCAAGGAGCCGCTGATGACCCACGTTCGAACCCCGGTCCGCCACGATGCCGGCGTGATTGCCGTAGTGGCCTTCGCCCACGGCACCTCGCACTTCTTCCAGCTCGTGCTGCCGTCCTTGTTCCCGTGGCTGATGCGCGACTTCGGGCTCGACTTCACCGGCGTCGGCCTCGCGATGACCGCTTTCTTCGTCGTTTCCGGCCTCGGCCAGGCGGCCGCCGGATTCGCGGTGGACCGCTTCGGCGCCTTCCGCGTGCTGTGCGCCGGGCTTGCCTGCCTGGGCGTGGCGGCGCTGCTGGTGGCGGTGGCACAGGGGCTGGCGGGTCTGGTGCTGGCGGCGCTGGTAGCCGGTGCCGGCAACGCGGTGTTCCATCCGGCGGATTTCAGCCTGCTCAACCGCAAGGTGTCCGAAGGCCGGCTCGGCCACGCGTTCTCCGCGCATGGTTTGTCCGGCAGCCTGGGGTGGGCGCTGGCGCCGGTGTTCGTTGTCGGTCTCGCCACGACGTTCGGCTGGCGGTGGGCCGCGGTGGGCGCGGCGGTCGTCGCGCTGCTCGCCATTGTCGGCCTGGTGGCGGCGCGTGGCTGGCTTGCCGACGGCGCCGAGCGCGCGGCCACGCGCCGCGCCGGGGGCGCCCAGGCCTCGTCGTTCGACTTTCTCGGCGTGCCGGCGGTATGGCTGTGCTTCCTGTTCTTCTTTTTCACCACGATGGCCTTCGGCGCCTTCCAGAACTACGGCACGCCGCTGCTGCAGGCGCTGTTCGACCTGACCCTGGCCGCGGCCGCGAGCGGCATCACTGCCTTCCTGCTCGCGGCGGCCGGGGGCATGTTCCTGGGCGGTTTCATTGCTGCGCGCTACGCGGCGCACGACCGCCTGGTCGCGGTGTTCCTCGGCGGTGCCGCGCTGATCGCGGTCATCCTCGCCGCAGGCGTGCTTCCCACCGCGGCAGCGCTGCCGGCGCTCGCCGGCATCGGCTTCTGCACCGGGGTCGCCGGCCCCTCGCGTGACATCCTGGTGCGCCGCGCAGCGGTGGCGCGCTTCGGTGCCGGGGCCTATGGCCGCATCTACGGACTGGTCTATTCCGGCATCGACGCCGGCATGGCGCTGGCCCCGCTTGCCTTCGGGCCTTTGATGGACAGCCGCCGCTTCTGGATGGTGATGGCCGGGGTGGCGGTGCTGCAGATCGGCGCCGTGGTGGTGGCGCTGGCGGCGGCGCGGCGCGCAGGCGGTGCCGCCCCCGCAGCCGCAGCGGCCTGAGCGCGGCGGCGATTGCCGCGCGCGCCTCGGCTCCGTATGCTCGTGGCCTACCGTCCGCAGCCGCGCCGCGCGCAGGAGCCGCCATGCTGGAAATGCTCGAAGCCTTCGTTGCCGACCGCGAGAAGCTCGAGGTCGTCAAGCTCATCATCAGCGTTGTCGCCCTCGCCAGCCTGATCGGTATCTTCGCCGGGCTGCTGTCGATGCGCATGACCGTGTGCAACCAGCTCTATGCGCGCTGGCAGTCGCTGCTGTTCAAGTTCGCGGATGTCGAGGACGCCCACACCGGCCTGGCCCGGCCCTATGCGCGCGACCTTCCGCGCACCAAGGCCCATTTCATCGTCGTGGCCTACCTCAACCTGTTCGAGGAGGCCTTCCGCTACCGCGAGGCGCGCTACGCCTTCGCCTGGCACGTGCTGCCGGAGCCGTTCTGGCAGTCCATCGTCAAGTCGATGACCAAGCAGTTCTCCAACTACCGCTACCTGCGCAGCTTCTGGGAGCAGGAGCAGGACAGCTGGTCCGACGACTTCAACGCTTTCGTGCGTAGACAGGTGCTGCCGCATTGCCCCGCCCCGGCCAGTGCGGTGGTACCGCCTGCGCCGCCGGTTCCGGTGCCGGCGCAGGCGGCGTCCGGCGTCCGGGTGCCGCCCGCCTTGGTGATGGCGTTTGCCGCGTTTGCCGGCGCGTGGATGGCGCAGCGTACGGCGCGTGGCTCCCGGCGGGAGGATGGCCGATGAGCGCCCCCGCGCGTCCGCGCGCCGTGGCGGCTCCGCCGGACAGCCTCATCGCCGCGCACCTCGAAGGCGCGCACTTTCACGACGCCTGGGCGGTGCGGGCCGGCGAGCCGGGCCGCAGCGCGCTCGGCCAGTTCATCAAGGCCTTTGGCCGCCCCCCGGGCTGGGTGGACGCCTGCATGCGCCTGCGCAACCGCGCGGTGCGCCTGGCCGGCCTCAAGGACCTCGGCCGGATGGCCGCCATCGATCCCGGCCGCGCCGAACGCGATTACCGCGTCGGTGACCGCATCGGCATCTTCACGCTGTACGACATCACGCCCGATGAAGTGCTGCTAGGTGACCGCGACCGCCATCTCGACGTGGTGCTGTCGCTGCACTGCGCGCGCAGCGACAGGGGTGAAACCTGCGTGACGGTGACGACCGTGGTCCACGTCCACAACCTGCTCGGCCGTCTCTACATGCTGCCGG
The DNA here is from genome assembly GCF_001682385.1 of Azoarcus olearius. Lineage (NCBI taxonomy): Bacteria > Pseudomonadati > Pseudomonadota > Betaproteobacteria > Rhodocyclales > Zoogloeaceae > Azoarcus > Azoarcus olearius. The sequence continues at coordinate 2,954,045 of NZ_CP016210.1, read as the reverse complement.
TCACGCCGATGCACCGTGTGATCGCGCCCTCGGTGTTGCGCGCGGTGGCGTTGCCCGGCTAGCGGGCCGCCGCCGCGCGCTGCACCGGAACTAGCGCGCGTTGGCCGCCAGGGTGGCGGCCGGGCCGTTGGCCGGGGCCGCCTCGGCGGAGGCCGCAGTCGCCCAACCACCCCCGAGCGCGCGGATCAGTGCCACCGTGGAGCGTGCCCGTTCGCCATCCAGCTGCACTGCCACGCGGCGCTGCTGCAGCACGCTGCGGTCGGCGTCGATCACTTCGAAATAGCTGGTCGCGCCTTCGCGATACTGCAGTTGCGACAGCCGTGCGGCGCGTTCGGATGCGGCCACCGCTTCGTCCTGGGCCTGGGTCTGCCTGCCGAGGATGCGCAGGTTGGCGAGCCCGTCCTCCACCTCGCGGAAGGCACCGAGCACCGTCTGGCGGTAGCGCGCCACGTCTTCCTCGTACACCGCGCGGGCGCGGTCGAGGTCGGCCTGGCGGCGGCCGCCGTCGAAGATCGGCATCGACAGCACGCCGCCGACCAGCGGGCCGAGCAGGAAGGTGCGGCTGGACCACTGGAAGAGGTCGCCGAGTTCGGCGGATTCGTAGCCGAGCGCACCGGTGAGGCTGAGGCGCGGGAAGAAGGCGGCGCGCGCCACGCCGATGCGGGCGTTGGCGGCAGCCATCGCGCGTTCGGCGGCGGCGATGTCGGGCCGGCGTTCGAGCAGCGCCGACGGCAGCCCGGCCGGTACGCCCACCGAGATGCGGGCCAGCGGCTGGGCGGCGAAGCTGAACTCCGCCGGCGGCTTGCCGAGCAGGATGGCGAGCGCATGCTCGGCGGCGGCGCGGCGGCGGGCGATGCCGTGCGCTTCCGACTGCGCGCTGGCGAGTTCGGTGCGGGCACGGGCGACGTCGAGTTCGCCGATGTCGCCGGCCTCGAAGCGGCGCTGCACCAGCTTCAGCGCCTCGCCGCGCAGGTCCACCGTGGCGCGGAACAGTGCCTGCTCGGCGTCGAGTTCGCGCAACAGGAAGTAGGCCTGGGCCACATCCGCCTGCAGCGCGAGCTGCACCGAGCGCAGCAGCGCCTCGCGCTGCTGGGTGTCGGCGCCGGCCGCATCCACGCTGGAAGCGACGCGGCCGAACAGATCCACTTCGTAGCCGATCCCCACTTGCGCGCGCCACAGCGTGCGGGGCGACACCGAGGCGTCCTCGTCCAGCCCTTGCGAGGCGGGCGAGGGGCGCTGGCGGGTGGGGCCGAAGCTGGCGTCGATCTGCGGCAGGCGCTCGGAACGGGCGCTGCCTTCCAGCGCGCGTGCCTGGGCCAGGCGGGCGACGGCGGCCTTGAGGTCCTGGTTGGCGGCCAGCGCCTCGGCTTCGAGCGCGTTGAGCGTGTCGTCGCCGAAGATGCGCCACCATTCACCGCGGTGCTGGTCGTCGGCTGGCGCGGCGGTCTTCCACTTCGCGGCGGCGGCTTCGAGCGCCGGGTCGGCTTCCTTGAAGGCGGCCGGGGTGGCCACCTCGGGGCGCTCATACACCGGCGCCAGCGAGCAGCCTGCCAGCGTCAGCAGGGTGGCGAGCAGCAGCGGGATGCGCCGGCTGAGTCTTGATGCGTTGTCGTTCATGTCGTCGGCTCCGGGCTCAGGACACAAGATGGGGCGCGGGAATCGGCGCGGCATGGGGACTGGCGGTGTGCAGCTTGCTGCCCCTGCCGAGGCTGCGCAGCAGCACGTAGAACACGGGGGTCAGGAACAGGCCGAACAGCGTGACCCCGAGCATGCCGAAGAACACCGCGACGCCCATCGCGTGGCGCATTTCCGAACCGGCGCCGGACGACAGCACCAGCGGCACCACGCCCATGATGAAGGCGATGGAGGTCATCAGGATCGGGCGCAGGCGCAGCCGGCTGGCTTCGATCGCGGCCTCCTTCGGCGTGCTGCCCTGCAGTTCCAGCTCGCGGGCGAACTCGACGATCAGGATGGCGTTCTTCGCCGACAGCCCCACCAGCACCATCAGGCCGATCTGGGTGAAGAGGTTGTTGTCGCCGGCGGTCAGCCACACCCCGGTGAGGGCGGCGAGGATGCTCATCGGCACGATCATGATCACCGCCAGCGGCAGCGTCAGGCTCTCGTACTGCGCGGCGAGCACCAGGAACACCAGCAGCACCGACAGCGGGAAGATCCACACGCCGGCATTGCCCGCGAGGATTTTCTGGTAGGTGAGGTCCGTCCATTCGAACTTGATGCCGGGCGGCAGGGTTTCGGCGGCGATGCGCTCGGCCGCGGCTTCCGCCTGGTCGGACGAATAGCCGGGGGCCGGGCCGCCGTTGATGTCGGCGGCGGTGTAGCCGTTGTAGCGCACCACCATCTCCGGGCCGAAGCTGTTATGCACGCGCACCATCGACGACAGCGGCACCATCTCGCCGGCGGCGTTGCGCGTCTTCAGCTGGCCGATGTCTTCCGGCCGGGCGCGGAAGGGCGCGTCGGCCTGGGCGCGCACCTGATAGACGCGGCCGAAGCGGTTGAAGTCGTTCACATACAGCGAGCCGAGGTAGATCTGCATGGTGTCGAACACGTCGGTGACCGACACGCCGAGCTGCTTGGCCTTGACGCGGTCCAGATCGACGTCGAGCTGGGGCACGTTGATCTGGTAGCTGGTGAAGCTGGGGCCAAGCTCGGGCGCCTTCTGCGCGGCGGCGATGAAGGCCTTGGCGGCGGCGTCGAGTTCGGCATAGCCGAGCGCGCCGCGGTCCTCGATCTGCAGCTTGAAGCCGCCCAGCGTGCCCAGGCCCATCACCGGCGGCGGTGGGAACACCGCGATGAAGGAATCCTTGATCGCGGCGTACTTGCCGTGGAGCGCGGCCGTGATCGCGCCGGCGGACAGCTCCGGCGCGCGGCGTTCGTCGAAGGGCTTGAGCGTGACGAACACGATGCCGGCGGACGAGCTGTTGGTGAAGCCGTTGATCGACAGCCCGGGGAAGGCGATCGCGCTCTGCACGCCGGGCTGTTCCAGCGCAATCTGGCTCATGCGGCGAATGACGCTTTCGGTGCGGTCGAGCGAGGCGCCGTTGGGCAACTGGGCGAAGCTGATCAAATACTGCTTGTCCTGCGCCGGCACGAAGCCGCCGGGCACCACGTAGGAGACGCCCGCGGTCAGCGCCAGCAGCACGGCATACACGGCCATCACCTTGCTCTTGCGCCCGATCACGCCGGTGACGCCGCGGCCGTAGTTCTCGGAGGCGCGGCCGAAGGCGTGGTTGAAGCGGGCGAAGAAGCCGCCGAACACGCGGTTCATCGCGCGCGTCAGCCAGTCCGGGTTGTGGTCGTGGTGGGGCTTGAGCAGCAGCGCCGCGAGCGCGGGCGACAGCGTCAGCGAGTTGAACGCCGAGATCACCGTGGAGATGGCGATCGTCATCGCGAACTGCTTGTAGAACTGGCCGGTGAGGCCGGTCATGAAGGCGAGCGGCACGAACACCGCCACCAGCGTCAGCGCGATCGCGATGATCGGCCCGCTCACCTCCTGCATCGCGCGGTAGGTGGCGTCGCGCGGGCTGAGGCCGGCGGCGATGTTGCGCTCCACGTTCTCGACCACGACGATCGCGTCATCGACCACGATGCCGATCGCCAGCACCATGCCGAACAGCGACAGCGCGTTGATCGAGTAGCCGAAAGCCAGCATCAACCCGAAGGTGCCGACGATGGACACCGGTACCGCCAGCAGCGGGATGATGGATGCGCGCCAGGTCTGCAGGAACAGGATGACGACCAGCACCACCAGCGCCACCGCTTCGAGCAGGGTGACGATCACCGCCTTGATGCTGGCGCGGACGAACTGGGTGGGGTCGTACTCGATGCGGTAATCGACCGAGCTGGGGAAATCCTGCTTGAGTTCGGCCATGGCGTCGCGCACCGCGGCGGACACCGCGAGCGCGTTGGCGCCCGGCGCCTGCATGATGCCCATGCCGATCGCCGGCTTGTTGTCGAGCAGCGAGCGCAGGCCGTACTCGGCCGCGTCCAGCTCGACGCGGGCGACGTCGCCCAGGCGGGTGACGCCGCCGTCGGCCGAGGTCTTCAGCACGATGTCGCGGAACTCGACCTCGGTCTTCAGCCGGCCCTGGGCATTCACCGAAAACTGCAGCGGCACGTCCGGCAGCGTGGGCGACGCGCCGATCACGCCGGCCGCCACCTGCACGTTCTGCTCGCGGATCGCGCGCACCACGTCGCTGGCGGTGAGCCCGCGCTGGGCGACCTTGTTCGGGTCCAGCCACACCCGCATCGCGTAGTTGCCGGCACCCCAGATCGACACCTCGCCCACACCCTGGATGCGCGCGAGGCGGTCCTTGACGTTGAGCACCGCGTAGTTGCGCAGGTAGGTGGCGTCGTAGCGGTCGTCGGGCGAGATGAGGTGCACCACCAGTGTCAGCGTCGGCGAGCTTTTCACCGTGGTCACGCCCAGCCGCTGCACGTCCTCCGGCAGCCGGGGCAGCGCCTGCGAGACGCGGTTCTGCACCAGCTGCTGGGCCTTGTCCGGGTCCATGCCGAGGCGGAAATGCACCGTCAGCGCGAGGTTGCCGTCGCTGTTGGCCTGCGACTGCATGTAGAGCATGTCCTCGACGCCGTTGATCGATTCCTCCAGCGGCGAGGCGACGGTTTCGGCGATGACCTTGGGGTTGGCGCCGGGGTACTGGGCGCGCACCACCACCGAGGGCGGCACCACTTCCGGGTACTCCGAGATCGGCAGCTGGAACATCGCCAGGAGGCCGCCGAGCAGGATCAGCACCGACAGCACGCCGGCGAAGATCGGCCGGTCGATGAAGAATTTCGAGATGTTCATGGGAGCGTGCTCAGCTGTTGGCGCCGCTGGCCGCGCGGGCGGTGGGCGCGGCCGGGCTGGCGGTGCCGGACATCAGCACCTCGTTGGGATTGACGATCTGGCCGGGGCGGGCGCGCTGCAGCCCGTTCACCACGATGCGCTCGCCGGCGGCGAGGCCGCTTTCCACCACGCGCAGCGGGCCTTGCGCGGCGCCCAGCTTCACCTCGCGGTAGGCGGTGCGGTTGGCGTCGTCCACCACCAGCACGAAGCGCTTGTCCTGATCGGTGCCGATCGCCTTCTCGTCGATCAGCAGGGCCTGGCGCGGGGTGGCGCTACCCAGCCGGATGCGGGCGTAGAGGCCCGGCAGCAGGCTGGCGTCCGGGTTGTCGAATACCGCGCGCACGCGGATCGTGCCGCTGGAGGTATCCATGCGGTTATCGACCGAGCTGACCGTGCCGCTGCGCGGGTAGTCGTCCTCGTTGGCCAGCCCCAGATGCACCGGCACCGCGGCGCCCTGCTTGCCGTTGATCGAGGCGAGGAAGCTCTGCTCGTCGACATCGAAGGCGGCGTACATGCGCGCCATCGACACCAGCGTGGTGAGCGGCGGGGTGCCCGCGCCGGCGGCCACCACGTTGCCCACCGTCACCTCGGCGCGCGACAGCTTGCCCGCCACCGGCGCGGTGATGCGGGTGTATTCCAGGTTGAGGCGGGCGGATTCGACCGCGGCGCGCGCGGCCAGCCGGTTGGCCTCGGCCTCGCGCGCGGCGTTCTGCTTTTCCTCGTAGTCGCGGCGGGCGATCGCGTTGTCGGCGATCAGCCGCTCGCCGCGGGCGAGGTCGTTGGCGGTGTAGGCGGCGCGCGCCTCGGCCGCGGCAAGCTGGGCGCGGGCGTGTTCCAGCGCGGCAGCGTAGGGGCGGGGGTCTATGGTGAACAGCGGGTCGCCCTTCTTCACCAGCGCGCCGTCCTGGAAGTGCACCTCGGTGACGGTGCCGGAGACCAGCGGGCGGATCTCGACGCGGTCCACCGCTTCCAGCCGGCCCGAATAGCTGCGCCAGTCGGTGATCTGCTGGGCTGCAACGGTGGCGACGTCCACCGGGCTGGGCGGCATCGCGGCGCTGGCGGCGGTGTTGGCGCGGGCGTCGGACTGCACGCTGAGCGCCACCGCGCCGCCGCCGAGGGCGAGCGCGATCGCGAGGGTGGTGGCAAGGGCGTAGGGCTTGCGCAGGCGGGGCATCGTGGAACTCCTTGTCGGGGATCGCGCGCGGGCGGACGATCCGGCTTTTTTCGTTTTTGCCGCCGGGCAGGCGGACACCATGGCGGCGGCATTTTTATGCCGCGGTGCATCAATATTGGGTGTTGTTCGCGGCTGGATAAATGGGGTGAAACCGGAAACACTATTCGGTAAAGGCAAATAATCCTGGCCAATTCCCATGGATAATTCGCTTACCGGAAAATCGCCGCGGCAGACGTTTGGGGAGTCGGAATGGATCGTTTTCAGGCCATGCAGGTGTTCACGCGCGTGGTGGACGCCAACAGCTTTTCGCGCGCGGCCGACAGCCTCGGCCTGCCGCGCGCGACCGTGACCAACATCATCCAGAACCTGGAACGCCTGCTGCAGGTGCGGCTGCTCAACCGCAGCACGCGGCGCCTGAGCCTGACGCAGGATGGCGCCGCCTACTACGAGCGCTGCGTCGCCATCCTGGCCGACGTGGAGGAGACCGAGTCGTCGTTTCGCGACGCCGCGAGCGGCCCGCGCGGCCGCCTGCGGATCGACGTACCGGCCTCGCTCGGCCGCCTGGTGCTGATTCCGCGCCTGTGCGACTTCCACACCCGCTATCCGGAGCTGGAAATCGCGATCGGCATGACCGACCGTCCGGTGGACATGGTGCGCGAGGCGGTCGATTGCGCGCTGCGGGTTGGCCACCTGCCGGATTCGTCGCTGGTGGCGCGGCGTATCGGCACCTTCTTCCTGGTCACCTGCGCGGCGCCGTCCTACCTGGAACGCCACGGCGAGCCGAAGACGATCGCCGAGCTGGCAAATCACAGCGCGGTCAATTACTTCTCCAGCCTCAACGGCCGCACGCTGGACTGGGATTTCGTCGTCGATGGCCACGTCACCGAGGTCAAGATGAAGGGCGTGGTTTCGGTTAACGACGGCGATGCCTATCTCGCCTGCGCGCTGCAGGGCTTCGGCATGGTGCAGATGCCGCGCTTCATGGCGCTGCCCCACCTGGAATCCGGCGCGCTGCGCGAGGTGCTGCCGCAGTGGAGCCCGGCGCCGATGCCGATCTCCGCGGTGTATCCGGCCAACCGCCACCTGTCGCCCAAGGTGCGCGCCTTCGTCGATTGGGTGGCCGAGCTTTTCGCTGCCTGTCCGCTGCTGGGCGGCACTGCCGCGGTCGATTACTGCTGCAGTTACGAGGGCAAGCCGGCGGGCAACACCCTGCGATCGGTGGTGGAGCAGCACAACCTGGCGGAAAGCGCGCTCTAGGACCGGTGCCGAATGCCGGCCGCGGAGCGGCCGGGACCCGGTCTTGCATCCGCTGAATCCGGACCGGCACGGCCCCGCCGTGCGTCAGGTAACGGGGGCGGATTCAGATGGAGCAGGCTCGAGACTCAGGTGGTCTGGGACGCGCAGAGCGCGCCGACCGCTATCGCGCCGCGGTCGAACAGATCGTCGACTACGCGGTTTTCCTTCTCGATGCCGAGGGGATCATTCTCGACTGGAACCGCGCCGCCGAGGCGATGAAGGGGTATCGGGCCACCGAGGCGGTGGGCCAGTACTTCGGCATGCTCTATCCGGAGTTCCTGCAAGCCCATGGCAGTCCGCGCGTCAATCTCGAGGCCGCCGCCCGCGAAGGCAATTTCCAGGAGGAAATGTGGCGCCGCAGGAAGGATGGCAGCCTGTTCTGGGCCCATGTCGAATTGATTGCCCTTTACGACGGAAACGGTGGCATACGGGGTTTCTGCAAGTTCACGCAGGACCTGACCGAGCGCAAGCTGCTCGAGGACTGCCTGCGCGAAACGCAGCAGCAGACCGAGCGCATCCTTGAAGTGGCGCATGCGGCGGCGTGGCAGTGGGACAGCGAAACCGACGAGATGAAGGTGTCGCCGAACCTCGTCGGACTGCTCGGTTATTCCGATGACGAGATAGGACGCATGGCGGGCGACTGGGTGAGTCTGGTGCACCCGGCCGATCTTCCCGCGCTCCAGCGTGCATTCGCGGTCGAACGATACGACCCGGACGGGGGGCCGTGGGTGGAATTCCGTCTTCGACGCAAAAGCGGCGAATACCACTGGTTCTATACCCGATCGAGCCGCAGGAGCGGCAGTGCGGCAGGCTCGGTACTGCGCCTCACCGGCGTCACCGTGGATATCCAGGAGCGAAAGGAGGCAGAGCGCGAACGCGAGCGCCTGCTGGCCGAAGTGGCGGCGGAGCGCGCCCGCGTCACCGCCATCCTCAATCAGCTGCCGGTCTCGGTCGTGCTGGCCGACATCCGCTCGGGCGCGGTGCTCCACTACAACGACGAGGCCGAACGACAGTTCGGCAGCACGCTTGCCGCGATGGATGACCAAGCGTTCCAGGGTTGCCAACTGGTGCGCGCGGACGGTGGCGTGGTGCAGGCCGCCGGCTCGGCGCTGCGGCGTGCGCTGCTGGGCGGCGAGGCGGTGAGCGGAGCGGAACTGCATTGCCTCAGCGAGGGAAGGGCACGCTGTTTTGCGGTGAATGCGGGGCCGGTTTTCGAGGGCGACGGCGAGGCCCGGATCGCGGTGTCCGTGTTCAGCGACGTCCATGCCCTGAAGCAGCTCCAACGCACCCTCAATGCCGAAAAGGAGCGCGCAATGGTCACCCTCAGCTCCATCGGCGACGCGGTCATCAGCACCGATGCGGCCGGCACCATCGTGGAGTTCAACCCCGCGGCGGAGCGGCTCACCGAGTGGCGCCCCGAAGATGCGGTGGGCCGCTATGTGGGAGACGTCCTCCACATCGTGGACGACCAGACGCGCCTGCCGCTCGATTCCTTCATCGAATCCTGTCTCCGCGACGGGCGGGCAAGCAACCTGAGCCCGCGCGCGGTGCTGATCTCCCGCTCAGGCCGCTTCCTGTCGATCGAGGATGTCGCGGCGCCGATCCGTCTTGCCGATGGAACGGTCGTTGGCCTTGTCGTGGTGTTCCGCGATGTCACCGAGTCGCGCCGGGTGTTGCGGGCGCTGACCCACCAGGCAACGCACGACGCGCTCACCGAACTGGTCAACCGCGCGGAGTTCGAGAACCGCGTGAAGCGGGTGCTCGACCACGCGCTGGAGTTCCGCAACGAGGGCGCGCTACTGTTCATGGACCTGGATCAGTTCAAGATCGTGAACGACACCTGCGGCCACAAGGCGGGAGACGAACTGCTGCGCCAGCTCTCGCAGCGCTTCCGCACCCAGGTGCGCGAGCGGGATACGCTGGCGCGGCTGGGCGGTGACGAGTTCGGCCTGCTGGTGGAGCACTGCGCGTTCGACGAGGCGGTGGTGATCGCCCGCAAGATGCTGGAGACCACGCGCGAGTTCCAGTTTCCGTTCGAGGGGCGGATGTTCCGCGTCGGCGTCAGCATCGGCCTGGTGCCGATCACCCCCGCTTCGGGAAGCGCCCAGCAGCTCATGCAGCGCGCCGATCATGCCTGCTACATCGCCAAGGAAGGCGGCCGGAACCGCGTTCATATCCAGCGCGAAGGTGACGCGCAGCTTGCCCTGCGGCAAAGCGACATGGACTGGGTCTCGCGGGTGGGCGATGCCCTTCACGACGGCGGACTTCGGCTTTTCCGCCAAACCATCCTGCCGCTCGGGGGATCGGGCGGGTTGCACTATGAAATCCTGCTGCGGCTGCGCGACGGGCCTGACCGCTTGATTCCGCCCGGCGCCTTCCTGCCGGCAGTCGAGCGGTACGACATGATGCCGGCGGTGGACCGCTGGGTGCTGACCCACACGGTGGATTGGCTGTCCGGGCATCCACGCCATCTCGCGGACCTCGACCTGTGTGCCATCAACCTGTCCGCCCGCGCGCTGAGCGACATACAGTTTCAGGAGTACGCCATCCAGGTGCTGGACACGATGGCGATCCCGGCCGAGAAGCTGTGCTTCGAGATCACGGAAACCGCCGCCATCGCCCAGTTGCAGACCGCAGCGGCGTTCATCCACCGCCTCAAGCAGCATGGATGCCGCTTTGCGCTCGACGATTTCGGCACCGGCATGGCTTCCTTCTCCTATCTCAAGAGCCTGCCGGTCGATTTCATCAAGATCGACGGCTCCTTCGTATCCGCCATCCGCGACAGCGAGGTCGATGCGGAGATGGTGCGCTCGGTCAACCGCATCGGGCACATCATGGGCAAGCAGACCGTGGCGGAGTGGGTGACCGACGAGCAGACCATGGCGATGTTGTCGCAGATCGGGGTGGATTACGTGCAGGGCTACTGGATATCGCCGCCACAGCCGCTGGCAGCCTAGCGGGCGACGCGGCGCCGCTCGCACGCGGGCTCAACGGCTGCCGTCGCCGCCCGGCGCGCTTCGCCGGCCATAGCGGCTCATCAGCGAGTGCGCGGAGATGCCGTGCAGGATGATGGAGGCGGAGACCGTCATCAGCGTCGCGTCGACCAGAAACTGCGCGAGCGCCCCGCCGACGCCGCGTTCGAGCGCGAACATCAGGTAGAACACCGATCCGATGCCGCGGATTCCGAACCAGCTGATGACCGCGCGCTGGGGGACGTCGAGCGCGCACCCCAGCGTGCCCAGCCACACCGCGAGCGGTCTCAGGACGACAAACAGCAAGGCGATGAATCCCGCCAGCCGGGCAGAGAGGCTGGCATAGGGCAGCATGGCGCTCACGAGCAGGACGATTGCGAGTTCGCCTATGCGCTCGAGCTGTTCGTTGAAGCTCTTCACGCCCAGGGTCATCGTGCCCGCCTGACGGGCATGCGCGGCCCCGGTTTCGTGGCGGCCCGGTTGCGGGCCCGCCGTTGCGTCGGCCGCGTGCTGGCGCCAGCGCCGGAACGCGAGGCCCGCCGCAAATACGGCGAGAAAGCCCGATCCCATGCACAGGCGGGCGCTCCCGTAGGCGATGGCGATGACGCCGAGCGAGAGGAATTCATCGTGCCCCCACACCGCGTCGAAGCGTGTCCGCACGCGCACGATCAGTTGTGCGATCAGCGCGCCGGCGAGTCCGCCCACCACGAGCCCCGCGACCGTTGCCCACACGAGGTCTATCGCCCACCACCGCCAGCCGCCGGTGCCGAGATCGTGCAAGCCGAGCAGGCCGAGTCCGAGCATGACGAAGGGAAACGCGGTGCCGTCGTTCAGGCCCCCTTCGCCGGCGAGACCAAAGCGAACGAGATCGGGCTCGCGCCCGCCGTGCGCCTGGACGCCCGAGGCGAGCACCGGGTCGGTCGGGGCGAGGATGGCGCCCAGCAGTACGGCGGCCCCCAGCGACAGGTCCAGCCCCAGAACGCCCACCGCGGCAATCAGGCCCACCGTGCCGGCCATGGAAACGAACGCCAACTGCAGCGGGAGCCGCCAGCGTGCGTCCGTCACCGGAACCCCGAGTCGCAGCCCCACCGCGAACAGCGATATCAGCACGGCAACCTCGGCCGCCAGCTCGAGTGCATACGCGTTGCGCAGCGGGTCCGGTGCGATGCTCAGCGGCGCGGCCCAACCGGCGGCCCAGCCGATTGCGAGATAGATCATCGCGCTGCTGAGTGGCAGGCGCGCGACCAATGTGCCGACCAGCACCATCGTGAGCAGTAGCAGGCCGAGAAGCAGGGACCACAAGGGAACGGACATCGGCGCGGGGACGTGCGGGACGCCCACCTCGTAGCAAGGCCAGGTTTCAGCATAGCCGTGGCCGCACAAGGGCGCCGGTCGTCCGTGGCCCCGCCGGGCCGGGCGGTCAGGGAGGTCGCCCGTCGTGGCCGCTTCTGCCGTCCCGTGTAACAACCGGTTCGAATCCACGATGCGGCGTGTATCGCCACCCGGGACGGTCTACAGTGAAAGTTCCGCTTCCGCTTCGAGCCCGGGATGAGGACGGGTGACGCATTCCGGCGCTCTTCCGCCCGGGCTGGCAGGACGGGGGAGAAGCACCATGTTGGAACATGCCATCCGCGCCATCGTCCAGAACCGGCGCTGCGTTACCGTTCCGGACGACATGTCCGTGCGCCGCGTTGCCGAGCTGATGAGGGTCAATCACATCAGCGCGGTGCTCGTAACCGACCTCCGCTCCAACACGCTGAAGGGCATCTGCACCGAGCGCGACATCGTGTTCGGCGTGGTGGCGAGCGGCAAGGACGCCGAAACGGTCGGGGTGGGTTCGATCATGACCCGCTCCCCGCAGGTGATCTCGCCCGACCGGCCGTTCAGCCACGCCCTGCACCTGATGTACGAAGGCCAGTTCCATCACGTGCCGGTGGTGGAGTGCGGCGCCGTGGTGGGCATCCTCAGCGCGAAGGACGCGGACGGCTACGATGCGCGGCAGTTCGAGGGCGAACTGGTGCGGCGGGAGGAGATTACCGCCATCCTGTAGCGGCGGCGGGCCGCGGGCGCGGATCGCCTCAGCGCCGCGCGGAACTCTCCAGCTGGTCGTACACCGCGGTGGCGATGCGGGCGAGCTGCGCCTTGTCGATCGCGGCGGACAGCGCATAGCCGAAGCGGCCATCCACCCAGTAGAACACCTTCACACCGTTCTCTTCGGCAAAGCGGAAGCCGGCGTCGCCGTGGCCGGCCACCTCGCCGGAGACATACAGCGTCAGGCGCTGGCCGCTCGGGTCCTGGTACATGAACAGCGCCACCGGCCCCTGCTGCCCCGGCAGCAGGCGGCCGCCCACCAGTTCGAAACCCAGCGCCCCCAGCCGCGGCGCATGCAGGGGCGCGCCCAGCCGCTTCGACAGCCAGGCCACCAGCTGCTCCTCGTGCGCGCCGTCCACTTCCACCGGGCGGCGCACTTCGGGCGTATAGACCGCGTGGGCGATCGCCGCCTGGCGCGAAAACTCGGCCACCGCCGGCGACGCCGGGGCCGTACCGAAGCGGGCGTGGCCCAGCCAGCCGGCGACCGCGCCGAGCACGCACAGCGCCACCATCGCGGCGGCGCGCAGCGCCGGGGCGGACCCCCACCGGCGCGGCGGGCTGCTGGCGGCAGGGGGCAACGCCGCCGCGCGGCGCAGCGCCGCGGGCAGCGGCTCTTCCAGCACCGGGTCGAAGGCGGCACGCAGCGCGCGGTTCTGCAGCCGGTAGTCGTGCAGGCGCGCGGCGTCGCCCGGATGGGCGGCGAGCCAGTCCTCCACCTCGGCGCGGCGCTCGTCCGCGAGCAGGTCGTCCGCCCAGGCGTGGAGATCGCCTTCGTTGATCTTGCGTTTGCTCATCGCACCACCCGCAGGCGGTTGGCCGCCGGCGCCTCGCCCATGATTGCGCGCAGTCGTTCGCGCCCGCGCGACAGCCGCGACATCACCGTGCCCAGCGGCACGCCCAGTGTCGCGGCGATGTCTTCGTAGCGCATGCCTTCCAGCGCCACCAGCAACAGCACCGCGCGCTGCTCCTCGGGCAGCCGGGCGAGCGCGGCGTCGAGATCGCCCACCTCGAGCGCGTCGCTCTGCGTCGCGCGCACCGGCAGCTCGAAATCCTCGTCCTCCAGCGGCCGGGTGTGGAGGCCGGGGCGGCGCAGCTGGTCGATGCGCAGGTTGTGCATGATGCCGAACAGCCAAGGGCGCAGCGGGTTCTCCGGGCGCCACTGGGCGGCGCGCCTCCAGGCGCGCTCCAGGGTGTCCTGCACCAGGTCGTCGGCGGCCGCGCGCTCGCCCACCAGCGCCCGCGCGTAGCGGCGCAGGCGGGGCAGTTCGGCCAGCAGCGCGGCGCCGTCCATGCCGGGCTCAGGGCTTGGCGGCGTGCCAGACGTTGTTGAAGTTATCGCCGGTCTTGTCGCCCGGCTTGCCGTCCTTGGCCCAGAAGTACAGCGGCTTGCCCTTGTGCGCCCACTGCTTCTTGCCGTCGTCGCGGGTGATGATGCTGAAGTCGCCGGTGGCGGTTTCGCCTTCCTTGACCATCAGCGGCGGCCAGTTGGTGGCGCAGGTGTCGTTGCACATGCTCTTGCCGCTGCCGGCGCTGTCCTTGTCGAAGGTGTACAGGGTCATGCCGTCGGTGCCGGTCAGCACACCGTCCAGCATCTTCACCGAGGGCGGCATCGCATCGGCGGCAAAGGCGGGGGTGGCGAGGGCGCCCAGCAGGGCGAAGGCGAGGGTGGTGGCAGCGCGTCTCATGGTGGTCTCCATCGGGTTGTGGGTGCTACACCCGCATATACGCAGGGGCCGCGTGTTTTATTCCCGCCAGCGCGTCGGGCGCGGGTGCCAGTTCATCAAAGCACGCCGCACGGCACTTTTCTGCCATCCGTACAAATGGAAACGGGGACCGCAGTCCCCGTTGTGGTGTCGCCGGCGCGTCAGTGCGCCGCGAACGGCGTGGGGCGCGGCGTGGAATCTGCCGAAGGCGGCAGGATGGGCAGCGTGAAGGTCGGCTGGTCGCCGGTGAGCGTCTTCAGGAAGGCGACGATCTTCGCATTCTCGTCGGGCGAGAACTTGCGCCCCAGCTGCAGGCGGCCCATCACGTCCACCGCCTCGCCCAGGGTGTTGGCGGCGCCGTCGTGGAAGTACGGGTAGGTGAGTTCGACGTTGCGCAGCGTCGGCACCTTGAAGTTGAAGCGGTCGCTGTCCTTGCCGGTCACCGCCGAGCGGCCCTCGGCCTTGCTCCTGGCCTTGTACGGCTCGATCAGACCCATCTTCTGGAAGGAGTTGCCGCCCACCGCCTCGCCGTTGTGGCAGGCCACGCAGCCGCTGGTCTTGAACAGCTCGTAGCCGGCGAGTTCGGTCGGCGTCAGCGCGTCTTTCTTGCCGAGCAACCACAGGTCGAAGCGCGAGTTGGGCGTCACCAGGGTTTTTTCGAACTCGGCGATCGCGAGCGTCACCTGCTCGATGTCGATCTTGTCCTTGCCGAACACCTGGCGGAACTCACGCGTATAGCCGGGGATGGACGACAGCACGTTGAGCGCCAGGGTGTGGGTGAAAGCCATCTCGCCCGGGTTGGCGATGGGGCCGCCGGCCTGTTCCTTCAGGTCGGCCGCGCGGCCGTCCCAGAACTGCGCGAGGTTGAGGCTGGCGTTGAGCACGGTGGGCGCGTTGATCGGGCCCTGCTGCCAGTGGTCGCCGATCGAGGTGGGAATGTTGTCGGTGCCGCCCATCGACAGGTTGTGACAGGAGTTGCAGGAGATGAAGCCGGACTTGGACAGGCGCGGGTCGAAGTACAGCTTCTTGCCCAGTTCGACCATGCCCAGGTTGATGTTCTGCGGCGCGCGGATCGGCTGGATGGGCTCGGAATCCGCGGCGTGCACCGCGCCCCAGGTGGCCAGGCCCGCCGCAAGGGCGACGGAAAGCGAGGTCAGTACGCGTTTCATCGGTGTTCCTCCCTGGTTGAAATCGCTCCCATTCTTTTCCTCGCCCACCCGGCGCTTCTTGACCTGAGTCAAGGCAGGCGGCCGAACTTACACGTCGTTGTAATTTTTCCTTTTCGCTCCGGCACGCAGCATGGGGTCGGCGCAGGGGCGGGCGCGGGCGGACGGCGGCACGTGGATTGCTGAATCCCGTAGAGGAAAAGGCCCGACCGCGCCGGGAGGTGCGGCGCCTTACCGCACACGGGCATGGACCCGTGTTTTGTTGCCACTCGAGGAGACGCCGAAATGAGATCGCAGCGCGAACAAGCTTACGGTCAGCAGGGCTACGACCAGGACGAAGATTACGGCCAGCAGTACGGGCAACAGTCCCGCCAGGGCAGTCAGCAAGGGTGGGGCCAGCAGCCGCAGCAGAACATCGGCCAGCAAGGCTATGGCCAGCAATACGGACAGGGCCAACAGGGCTACGGGCAACAGGGCTATGGCCAGCAAGGCTACGGCCAGCAGCACGAGCAGGGCATGGGGCAGCGTTACGGCCAGCAGCAGCCGCAGCAAAGCTATGGCCAGAGCTACGGTCAGCAGCATGACCAGGGCTTCGGCCAGAGCTACGGCCAGGGCAGCCAGCAGTACGGGCAGGACTACGGCCAGCGCTATGGCCAGCAGCAGCCGCAGCAGAACTACGGGCAGCAAGGCTATGGCCAGCAGGGCTTTGGTCAGCAGGGCTACGGCCAGCAGCAGCCCCAGCAGCACTTCGGCCAGCAGCATTACGGCCAGCAGCATTACGGCCAGCAGGGTGGCTTCGGCCAGAGCGGCGGTTATGGTCAGGGCAGCCAGCACGAGCAGGGCTTTGGCCAGCACTACGGCAGCAGCCAGCATCAGCAGCCGCAGCAGCACTATGGGCAGCAAGGCTACGGCCAGAGCCAGGCCGGTGGTTTCGGCCAGCAAGGCTACGGTCAGCAGCAGCCGCAGCAGAGCTTCGGCCAGCAGGGCGGCTACGGCCAGCGCGGCGGCATGGGCCAGCAGTACGGCTCAGGCAGCTACGGGGGCCAGGGCAGCTCCGGCAGCCAGGGCAGTCAGGGTTACGGCCAGATGAGCAGCGGCCAGCAGGACTGGGGCCAGCAGCCGCAGCAGTTCCTCGGCGGACAGACCTCGCAGGGCATGGGCGGCTACGGTGCCTTCCACGGCTCGACCCAGGGTCAGCAGTGGGGGCAGGCCGGCCAGCAGATGCGTAGCCGGCGCGGGCCGAAGAACTACGCCCGCTCCGACGAGCGTATCCGCGAGATGGTGTGCGAACGGCTGGTCGACGAGCAGGACATCGACGTCACCGAGGTGACCATCGACGTCAAGGACGGCCGCGTGGAGCTGGAAGGCACGGTACCGAGCCGGCAGATGCGCCACCGCATCGAGGACATCGTGGATGACTGCTGGGGCGTGAAGGACATCGAGAACCGGCTGCGCGTGCAGTCCCAGTCGCAAGGCCAGCAATCGCAATCCTCGCAGTCGGGCACGCAGTCGCAGGGCGGGCAGGAGTCGCGCAGCGCGGGCGGCAGCACTGGCGGGTCGTCGTCGGGCGGCTTCTCCGGCATGTCCGGCTCGTCGTCCAGCGGCCTGTCCGGCAGCAGCGGCACAAGCGCGTCGTCGAGCGACAAGTCGCGTACCGGCGGCAGCAGCGAAACCAGCCGGAGCAAGAAGGACGAATAAGTCAGGTCTGGCGCTTCGACTCCGCCCACGGGCACGGGGCGGGGTCGTCCGCGCCGGGGCCGGCCGCCAGCACGGGGCCGGCTCTTTTCATTCACGCCTCAGCTTTCGCGGCGCGCCTTGCGGCTGGCGCCGTCGCGTTCGCGCAGCGCTTCTGCGGTGAGGTGGATGCGCTCCCAGTCGGGGTCGGGCAGTTCGACGAAGGCATCGCGCAGGCGCTGGCTCCATTGCTTGCGGATCAGCTCGAAGTAGGCGTTGTCCTCGCGCAGCACGCAGTGATGGCCCACGCGGAAGGCGTCGCGCTCGTAGGTCAGCAGGTCGAGCGGCAGGCCCACCGACAGGTTGGAGCGGATGCTGGAGTCCATCGATACCAGCGCGCATTTCACCGCTTCGTCGATCGAGGTGCGGTGGGTGATCACGCGCACGATGATCGGCTTGCCGTACTTGGATTCACCGATCTGGAAGTAGGGCGTGTCCTGCGTGGCTTCGGTGAAATTGCCCGCGGCGTAGATCTGGAACAGCCGCGGCTCCTCACCCTTGATCTGGCCGCCGAGCAGCAGCCCGGCGGAAAAATCGACGCCGAACTCCTTCAGCGATTCGGCATCGCGGGCGTGCACCTCGCGCAGGCAGTCGCCCACGTGTTTGGCCGCCTCGAACATCGACGGCACGTTGCACAGGTTGCGCCCCTTGTTGGCCTCGATGCGTTCGCGCAGCGTGTTGACCACCGACTGACTGATCGACAGGTTGCCCGCGGTCATCAGCACCACCACGCGCTGCCCTTCGCGCTCGAAGAAATGCATCTTGCGGAAGGTGTTGATGTGGTCGACGCCGGCATAGGTGCGCGAGTCGGACAGGAACACCAGTCCGGCGTCCAGACGCATGGCGACACAGTAGGTCATGGGGCCCCCCATCATTTTGGGCGTTCCACACGCGTTACGCGGACAGGGCGGATCGCCGGGTGTTGTTGGGTCGATGATGCTGCGCTGCGCGGTTAGACCGCCTCGGGGTTGCGGCGATTCCACCGGTACTCGCCGAATGCAGTCGGCGTACCCGGCCGCTGCCGCCCGGAAGCCCACGCTGCCGGAGGCGATCCGGGGCAGGGCAGATCGCGCTTGCCGTTTCAAAAAAAGCGTTGGCAAGGACCGCCGCGGGGCGGTAAAACTCCGCATCTCTAGCTGTAAAGCATATGAAGACGGCGTCAAGGTGTGAGACTGCAATGAAGACCATGACACTCCGACCGCTTGCGCTTCAACAGCGCGACGGCACTTGGGTTCGCCAATGCGAGGTCCGGCGCGAAGGCGATGGAGAAGCGCCCCACACGGCCGCACTCTGGTTCGAGTCGGAGGCAAGCATCCCTCCGCCGGACGACGATGACTGCGACAGCTATGTGCTGGCGACGGTGATGGAGGCGATGCGCGAGGACCGCGCGCTGATCGTCGAGGGGCGCGTGTCGCACCGGCTGTTGAGCAATCTCACCGAGTTGCAATGGGCGTGGGCGAAGTGGCGGCCCCGGCTCTATCGTCCCGTTGAAATCCACGTGGACCACGAGGTGCGCGCAGAGACCGCTGGCGCGGCCGCGCCCGGCGCCGTGTGTGCTTTCTCGGGTGGAGTCGACGCCACGTTCTCGGTGTGGCGCCACAGCCAGGGCCTGGCCGGATACCGGAGCCAGGACATCCGGTTCTGCGCACTCGTTCATGGCTTCGACATCCCGCTTGCCGAGCACGAAGCCTTCGAGCGCGCCCGGCGTCGCGCTACTGCCACGCTGGCCGACATCGGTTTGAACCTGGTGCCGATACGCACCAATTACCGGGAAGTGGCGCGCGCAAGCTGGGAGCACTCGTTCTCGTGCGCCTTGGTCTCCGTGCTCGTTAACTTCCGTCGCGTTGCCGGCGCCTGCCTGGTGGGCAGCAGCGAACCCTACGATTCGCTGGTGATTCCGTGGGGGTCTTCGCCGATTACCGATCACCTGCTGGGCACCGAAGGCTTTGAAGTCATCCATGATGGCGCCAGCCACAGCCGCACAGAAAAGGTCGGGGTAATCAGTGGCTGGAAGGCTGGCGCAGAGAACCTCCGGGTGTGCTGGGAGGGCGACCTGAAGGATGCCAACTGCGGCCAGTGTGAGAAGTGCCTGCGTACCCGGCTCAACTTTCTTGCGACGGGACAACAGCCGCCGGGCTCGCTGCGCGGCGCCGACCTGATGAATGCGCTGCGCCACATCCGTTTGCGCAACGACGCGGTGCGCGCCGAATGGCGTCAGATTTACGAGTACGCCGTTGCCCACGGTGTGCACGGCGACTGGGTGGATTACCTGCCGCGCTTGTTCGACGCGCACGCCGACCACTGGCTGGGGCGGTTGATACCGGCGGGAAGCGTTGGCCGACGCTGGATCAACCGGCTGTTGCAGGGCTGATGACTACAGGCAGGGTCAGCCCGGCTGCGCTGGCACGCCGTCGTCCGCTTCAGCGCCGCGTGCAGTCCTCGGTGCCGTAGTTGCCGCCCTTGAATTCCGGCTCGTAGTAATACTTGTGGAAGCTCAGCTTGCCGTTCTTCTTGCTGAAACGGGCGATGCCGGTGCCGTAGTCGCGGGTGCTCTGGTCAGTGAGCGCGAAGTGGACCGCCATCTGTTGTCCGTGCGCCGCCGCCTGGCCGAGGTAGGTGCCGTAGCCGGGCACTTCCAGCTTGAAGCTGTAGGCGCCGTATTCGCCCACGCTCTGCGCGCGGTCCAGCGCCAGCGTGACGACGCCGGTGTATTTGCCTTCGTGGGCGTCGTCGCCGCTGCAGTCGTAGATGCCGCTGTAGTCGGTGCCGGTGAAGGCGGGCGCTGCCAGGGCGGGAACGGGGAGGAGGGCGGCGAGGAGGAGCGCGGTCAGTCGCATGGGTGTGCAGGGCTGTGGATGGAAAAGCGTGGTGTTAGCTCGGCCGGCGGCGCGGGTCAAGCGCGACGGGGAAAAACGGCGCGCGCGACCCGGCGCCGGCGAGAATGCGCTACAGCCCCGATTCCCGGATCACCACCATCAGCGCGTTGCGCAGGTAGCGCTGCAGCGGCGCTTCCCAGCGCGCGCGTATGGAAACCGTGCCGCGCAGCATCTGGTCGTGCCCGGCGGTGCCGGCGGCGGGGTCTTCGTCCACCGCCAGCACGACGTGGTAGACCGCATGTTCCGGGATGAGCTGGCGGTTGCGTTCGCGGACCAGGATGTGGCCGCCGGCGGGCGCGGCCAGGATGCCGCGGCCGAGCACGCGGCTGGCGTCGGCGTCGATCGCGCTGACCGCCAGCCGCAGCACCGGACCCTCGCCGCTGTCGGGCACGAAGACGCCGCGGTCGCCGACCGCGAGGCGCTTGACCGCCTCTTCGTCCAGCCAGGTTTCCACGATGCGCCCGCCGTCGCCCACCAGCAGCGCGATCTGCTCCTTGTTCGCCAGCCATTGCCCGGCCTGCAGGTCGGGGTCGAGGTCGCGCAGGCGGCCGGCGAAGGGCGCCGCGGGGCGGTAGCGCGCCGCTTCCTCGTCGATGCCGGCCAGCTCGGCCTCGGCGGTGGCGAGTTCTTCCTGGCTGCTCTGCAGCCGGCTGCGCGCCTCGGCATCGAAGCCGGCGGTCTGTGCCTGCCAGCGCAGGCGCTCGACCTTGGCCACCACCGCCTCGCGGCGGGCCGCGAGTTCCGGGTTGTCGAGCACGGCGATCACCGCGCCCTCGGCGACGGCGCTGCCCTCGCGCAGATCGAACTGCTGCAACCGGGCCGCGGCGGGCGCGAACACCGGCCACACCGCGGCGGCGCGCACCACGCCGCTGGCGGTCACCCGCCCCGGCAGCGGCAGCGCCAGCAGCACGAGCAGCGCCAGCAGCGCCGGAGCCACCAGGCGGATGCGCCGCCGCGCCCGGATTGCCGGCCAGCGCTGGCGCCAGGCCTGCAGTTCGTGGCGCACCGGTAGCGCGATGAACCAGGCGATCTCCACCAGGAACAGGAACACGCCGAGCAGCTTGAAGAAGAAGTGATAGACGAGCAGCGCGATGCCGATGAACACCACCAGCCGGTACAGCCACGTGGCCCACGCGAACAGGATCAGCCCGCGCGCGCGCGCCGGGGCAAAATGCTCCGGGCAGGGCTCGCGCAGGTCGAACAGCGCTTCGCGCAGCTTCCAGCGTGCGAGCGCGAAGCTGCGCTCGTGCAGGTTGGGCAGGTCCAGCCAGTCCGACAGGATGAAATAGCCGTCGAAGCGCATGAAGGGACTGGCGTTGATTGCGAGCGTGGCCACCCAGCTGGTGGTGGCGAGCACGAAAAAGGCCGAGCGCAGGCCGCCGTCCGGCAGCAGCGCCCACGCCAGCGTCGCCCATGCCGCGATCAGCAGTTCGGTGACGATGCCGGCCGCGGCCACCTGCAGCCGCTGGCCGCGCCGGGTCAGGCGCCAAGTTTCGTTGGTGTCGGTATAGGCCACCGGCCACATCACCAGAAAGGCCACGCCCATTGCCGGCACCCGGCAGCCGTGGCGCTTGGCGGTGAAGGCGTGCCCCAGCTCGTGCAGGAACTTCACCGCGATCAGCGCCACGCCGTAGGCCGCGAGCCCGGACCAGGTGAAGGTGTCCACCAGCGAGCCGACGAAACCGTCCCACTGGCGCGCGACCTGCCACGCGCCGAGCACGAAGGCCGCGAGCGTCAGCAGCAGGAAGCCGCGCGAGTAGAAGTGCTCGGCAAACGGCATCCAGCGCGTCAGCCAGGCGTCGGGCCGCAGCAGCGGCACGCGGAAGAACAGGTAGTGGTGCAGCAGCCATTTCAGCGTTCCGCCTTCGGCCCGCGCCAGGCTCTTCGTCATCCGGCGCGCGCTGTCGGCGCCGGAGGGGCGGACGAGCTGGTTGTCCGACAGGAAGCGCACGACTTCGAGCACGTCGTCCGCCTGCAGCTGCAGGGTGGTGTCGGCGGCGATGGAGGCGGCGATCGAGGCGGGGTCGTCGAAGGACCAGCGCTGCAGGATCTCGAAGGTGGGCCAGTCGATGCTGAAGAAGCGGCCGCGCACCGGGTCGTGCAGCGTCCAGCTCGGCTGGCCGTCGGCCAGCGCCGGGCCGGGCAGCAGCGCAAGCTCCTCGCGCAGCACGGGTAGCGCCATGCTTACCAGCCGAGGTAGGCGCGCGCGCTGGCCAGCGGCCGCCGCATTGCCCAGTAGGCCAGCGGCACCCAGCGTCCGCTGAGCTTGGCGGTGCCCTTGAGGCCGACCCGATGGTCGGTGTCGCCGACCAGGGTGGCGCGCAGGCGGTAAGCGTAGCTGCCGTCCGGGCGCTGCACTGCGTCGTGCGCCACGTAGCGCACCTCCGCTTCCACCGGGGAGAGCGGGCTGGCGGTGAGGTAGAGGCTGACGCGCGCCTGCGGCGCGAGCGGGATCGCATCGGCGACCGGCACCCAGGCTTCCACTTCGAGGTCACCCGGCTCGGCGATGCGCATGATGCGTTCGCCCACGCTGACCGGTCGCCCCAGCCATTCCGAGGGGTCGTCGAACAGCGCCACGCCGTCGCGCGGCGAGAGCACCCGCGCGCGGGCGAGTTGCGCCTCGACGAAGGCCGCCTCGGCGCGCCGTTCCTCGATCTTGCCGGTGAGCAGCGCGAGCTGGGCCTTGGAGCGGCCGTCGCTGAGCGCCTGCTGCGCGGCCTGGCGGTATTCCGCCTCCGCAGTGGCCTGCGCCTGGCGGCTGACGGCCAGCCTGGCCTGGATCAGCGCCTCGTCGAAACCGAACAGCGGCTGGTCCTGCTTGACGGTCTGGTTGGGCTGCACATGAAAGGTGTCGATGACGCCGTCGAGCGGGGCGCGGATCACCGCCGGATGGGCGGGCACCAGTTCGCCCGGCGCCAGCACCGTCAGCCGTACCGGCAGCGCAGCCAGCAGCAGCGCGCCTGTTACCCAGCGCAGCAGCGGGCGGCGCCACCAGGGGCGGCTGTCGTCCGCGGCGCCGCGGCGGCGTGCAACCAGCGCCCGCAGGGACCCGCGCGGCGGCCGGTGGAGCGCCCGCCAGGCGTGGGCCCAGGCATCGAGCCACTCACCCAGCAGCACGATCTCCGCTTCGGTCCAGGGCAGGTCGCGGGCAAGCAGCAGGCCACCGCCCGCGGCGCTGCCCGGCAGCGCCAGCCACAGGGCGTAGGCGGGCAGCCACTCGGCCCACTCGGCACCGAGTGCCGGCGGCAGCTCGGCGGCCGTCAGCCGCTGCGCCGTGTGGCCGGCTTCCGCCTGGGCGCGGCACACCTTGTCCAGCCACTGCACGTAGGGCACGTTGGCCTCGACCTGCAGCACCCCGGACAGGCCGTACACGCCGCTGCCTTCCAGCCACAGCGCCGCCTGGCGGTAGGGCGCCAGCGCATGGCTGTCGTTTACCGCGATGAAGCCGAGTTCGCGCGCCGATTCGGCGTGACGCGCCTTGCGCGTGAGATCGAGCAGCGAAAGGACCGCTGCGCCCGGCAGCGCGGTCTGCTCCGCCATCAGGCGCGGCCGCTAGGGCCCGTGGCGAGCGGGGCCGCCCGCAGGCTGGCGGCGAATCCGCCGCGCTGTGCGGCCTGGCGCAACTGCTCGCTCAGCGCGGCGCGGCCACGCTTGTCGAGCGCCTTCTCGCCGACCGTGAAGCGGAACAGCACGCTGACCTCGCGCCCCTTGCTGTCGCGCGCGGTGATCTTGATCACCATCTCGCCGACGAAGTCGTCCGGCGCGTCGTAGTCGAACTTGCCGCTCTGCGGATCGAAGCGCACCCAGCCGGGCAGGTTGCCACCGTCGGCGAGCTTGGCAGACAACACGATGCGCTCGTCCGGATCGGTATGGGCGAAGGCGTCGTACGGCACCGCAAAGCTGCTGCTCGCGCCGCGCTCGGCGTGCTGGTCCGCCACGCCGCGGTAGATGCTGAGCGTGGGCAGCGGCGCCTCGATCACGACGACGCGGAAGCCATCGACGCTGGTGAGTACGTCCTGCGGCAGCGCGCTGGAGCGGGTATCGAGCACCAGCCGTTCGAGCGGTGCGGAAACGAAAGGCGCGGGCGCCGCCGGTGCCGCCTGGGGCGCTTCGGGCGGTGCAGCAGCGGGCACCGGCACCGGCGGCGGCACCGGAACCGGGGCTTCGGGCAGCGGCGGCGGTTCGACCGGCGCGGTGTTCTCGGCGACGTCGGTCAGGTCCAGCGTCACCGCCACCCCGGCGGACCAGTTGCCGGCGGCGTCGCGCGCACGCACGGTGAGGGTGAAGCTGTTGGGGCCGGTTTCGTAGTCGTTGGCGGCGGCCAGCGCAGCCGCGCCGGCGGCGGTGAGGGTGACATTGCCCGCGGCGTCGATCGCGAAATAGCCGTCGGCATTGCCGGCGGTGATCTCGAAGGCGGTAACACCAACCGCGTCGGTGGCGACGACCTGTCCGATCACATGGCCGGCGGCGCGGTTTTCCGGGTAGGAGAACTGCTGGCCCGCGGGGATGACCGGTGCGGTGTCGTCGAGGTCGGTCAGCTCCAGCGTCACCGCCGCCCCGGCGGACCAGTTGCCGGCGGCGTCGCGCGCACGGATGGTGAGGGTGAAGCTGTTGGCGCCGGTCTCGTAGTCGTTGGCCGCGGCCAGCGCAGCCGCGCCGGCGGCGGTGAGGGTGACATTGCCCGCGGCGTCGATCGCGAAATAGCCGTCGCCATTGCCCGCGGTGATCTCGAAGGCGGTGACGCCGACCGCGTCGGTGGCGACGACCTGTCCGATCACATGGCCGGCGGCGCGGTTTTCCGCGTAGGAGAACTGCTGGCCCGCGGGGATGACCGGTGCGGTGTCGTCGAGGTCGGTCAGCTCCAGCGTCACCGCCGCCCCGGCGGACCAGTTGCCGGCGGCGTCGCGCGCACGGATGGTGAGGGTGAAGCTGTTGGCGCCGGTCTCGTAGTCGTTGGCCGCGGCCAGCGCAGCCGCGCCGGCGGCGGTGAGGGTGACATTGCCCGCGGCGTCGATCGCGAAATAGCCGTCGCCATTGCCCGCGGTGATCTCGAAGGCGGTGACGCCGACCGCGTCGGTGGCGACGACCTGTCCGATCACATGGCCGGCGGCGCGGTTTTCCGCGTAGGAGAACTGCTGGCCCGCGGGGATGACCGGTGCGGTGTCGTCGAGGTCGGTCAGCTCCAGCGTCACCGCCACCCCGGCGGACCAGTTGCCGGCGGCGTCGCGCGCACGGACGGTGAGGGTGAAGCTGTTGGGGCCGGTCTCGTAGTCGTTGGCCGCGGCCAGCGCCGCGGCGCCGGCGGCGGTGAGGGTGACGTTGCCCGCCGCGTCGATCGCGAAATAGCCGTCGGCGTTGCCGGCGGTGATCTCGAAGGCGGTGACGCCGACCGCGTCGGTGGCGACGACCTGTCCGATCACATGGCCGGCGGCGCGGTTTTCCGCGTAGGAGAACTGCTGGCCCGCGGGGATGACCGGTGCGGTGTCGTCGAGGTCGGTCAGCTCCAGCGTCACCGCCACCCCGGCGGACCAGTTGCCGGCGGCGTCGCGCGCACGGACGGTGAGGGTGAAGCTGTTGGGGCCGGTCTCGTAGTCGTTGGCCGCGGCCAGCGCCGCGGCGCCGGCGGCGGTGAGGGTGACGTTGCCCGCCGCGTCGATCGCGAAATAGCCGTCGGCGTTGCCGGCGGTGATCTCGAAGGCGGTGACGCCGACCGCGTCGGTGGCGACGACCTGTCCGATCACATGGCCGGCGGCGCGGTTTTCCGCGTAGCTGAACTGCTGGCCCGGCGGGACCACCGGCGCGATTTCGTCGAGGTCGGTCAGATTCAGCGTTACCGCGACGCCGGTGGACCAGGTGCCGCCCGCTTCGCGCGCACGCACGGTGAGGGTGAAGCTGTTGGCGCCGGTCTCGTAGTCGTTGGCCGCGGCCAGCGCCGCGGCGCCGGCGGCGGTGAGGCTGAGGTTGCCGGAGGCGTCGATCGCGAAATAGCCGTCGGCATTGCCGGCGGTGATCTCGAACTCGCTCACCCCGATCGGGTGTGTGGCCGCGACCTGGCCGATGACGAAGCCGCTGGCGCGGTTCTCGGGGTAGGAGAAGCTCTGCCCCGGCGTGACCACCGGGGCCGGCACGATGTCGTTGTCCGTGAGCGTGGCGGTGCCGGTGGCGCCGAAGGGGTTGGCGACGGTGCCGGAGATGTAGCCGGTGGACAGCGTGAATTGTTCGGACAGCTCGGCGGTCGGGTCGTCCACCGTGGCGATGCGCAGCATCACCGAAGATTCGCCGGCCGCGATCGTGACCGCACCCGAAAGCGCCACCCAGGTGGTGCCGCCGTCGGTCGAGACCTCCACCGTGCTGAGGGCGGCGGTGTCGGTGCCGAGCTGGGCGGTGAGGTTGGCGAACACCGGCGTGAAGCTGATCGGCGCGCTGGCGAGCTTGTCGATGCTGATGGTGAATTCGACCATGTCGCCTTCGACCACGGTGGGGCTGGAGACGCTGATCGTGGGGCGGTCGTCGTCGAGCGTCGGGAAGCCGGCGTCGCCCGGCGCGTTGGGCGTGCCGCCGGGGTTGGTGGCGAGGAAGACCTCGCCTTCGCCCTCGTCGCCGACCGTGCCCGTGCCGATGCTGGCGTTGCCGTCCGCCGTGGTGGCGGTCAGCGTGAAGGACTCGTTGCCTTCGTGGACGTCGTCCGGGTTCACAGCGACGCGCACGAAGAGCTGACCGCCCGCGGGCAGCGCGGGCGGGTTGAGCGCGTCGTACTGGACCCAGTTGCTGCCGTCGAAGTATTCCAGCTGGCTGCCGATGTCGGCGCCGGGGCCGGTGAGCGTGGCGCGGGTGTCGCTGGGGGCAAGCCCGCTGGTGTTGCCGAGTTCGAGGCTGACGACGACGCCTTCCGCGCCGCTGACGGTGAACACCGCGTAGGGCGAGGCCTCGTTCACGAACACGCTGTTGACCGCGACCGTATCCTCGGCGCCACTGAGGGTGATGGTGAGCACCGCGTCGTCGGAGAGGCCGGTGCCGCTGCGGTCGGTGACGGTGTAGTTGAAGGCTTCGACCAGGGTCTGCCCGGGCGCGAGCGCATTCACCGTCGGGTTGGTGTTGTCGACCACGTAGGTCCAGCTGCCGTTGGCGTTCAGCGTCAGGCGGCCGTAAAGGCCGACGATCTCCTGTCCGACCGTGCCGGCGGTGCCGGCGCCTTCCACCGCGCCGGTGCGCACCGCGGTGACGCGGAGTTCGCTGGCCGCGTCGTCCACATCGGTGACGTAGGCGAGCACGTTGCCGGCCGGGTTGTAGCCCGGCGTGGCATTGCCGGTGCCGCCGGCTTCCGTCGCGCTGGCGGAGACATCGGCTGCCACCGGCGCATCGTTGGCGCCGGCGATGGTCACCACCAGCGTGGCGGAATCGCGCAGCGGGTTGCCGCTGGCGGTGAGGCCGTTCTCGACGGTGTAGATGAAGGTGTCGCTGAGCGTGTCCGAGCTGTTGCGCAGCGCCTGCACCGCGGTGTCGCTGTTGTTGAGCGCGTAGCTGTAGCTGCCGTCGGCGTTGAGCGTGAGCACGCCGTAGCGGCCGGTGATCTGGGTATTGCTGCCGACCGCCGTATCTGCCGAGTTGCTGGCGCTGCGTGCCGACACCACGGTTTTGGTGCCGCCCGGCGTGGTGTCGTTGTCGAGCAGGTTGCCGCTGGGGTCGGTGCCCGGCGTGCCGTTGGCCACGCCGCCGGCCTCGGTCGCGGTGATGGCGTCGTTGACCGCGTTGGGGTCGTTGCTGCCGGAGCCGAGCACGCGGATGGTCAGCGTGGCGATGCTGCGCGACGTGGTGTCGGTGGCACCGGCCGCGTCGCGCATGGTGTAGGTGAAGGTCTCCACCCCGACCTGGCCTTCGGCCAGCGCCGCGTTGTTGGCGGTGGGGGTGTAGACGTAGGAACCGTCGGCGTTCAGGCGCAGCACGCCGTAGCGGCCGACGAGGTCGGTGCCGGCGCTGGCGGCGGCGGTGAAGCTGAGCGCCTGGTTGGTCAGCGCGACGGAGGCGCTGAGCGTCAGCGAGGTGATGTTGCCGCTGCCGTCGTACTGGATGGCCTGCACCGTGGGCGCGGTCGCCAGGCCGGTGCCGCCAACCGACATGCCCACGGCAATGGTGCCGCTGGGCGCCGAGATCAGCACCGAGGTGGAGGCAGCGACGGTGGTGTTGGTCACGGTGCCGAGGAAGTTGGTCCCCAGGCTGGCCGGGTTGCTGCTGGTGCTGACCGTGAAGCGGGTCACGCCGTTGAAGGCGGTGGGGTCGGAGAACGTGAAGCCGATGTTCTGCCCGGTGCCGCTCTTGGTCAGCACGGTGACGCGGGTCACGCCGTCGCTGTGGTACAGCGGCGTGATCGTGCTGCCGTCCACCTTGTAGGCGTAGTAGGTGTTGTTGCTCGGGTTGATGGAGTTGGTGTTCTGCGTGTCCATCGTTACCGAGAAGGTCACCGTGCCCTGCGAGAGCCCGGTCGCACTGCCTTCGATGCTGACGCCGACGACCCACTTCTCTTCGCCGGAGCGGTCCGGGTCGGTGTCGTTGGCCAGCACGTTGCCGGTGGCGAGCGTGCCGCTGCTGTCGCCTGCGCCGTACTGGCCGCTGCCGGCAATCGATTCCTTCGCCACCGCGTAGTCGTTGTTGGCCATCGGGGTGTCGTTGGCGCCGCGTATCGTCACCGTCAGCGTGGTGGTGGCGGTGCCGCCGGCGCCGTCAGCCATCGTGTAGGTGAAGCTCTCGGTCAGCGTGTTGCTGCTGCTGCGCAGCGCTTCCACTGCGGCGTTGCCGTTGTCGACCACGTAGCGGTAGCTGCCGTCGGCGCCGAGGGTGAGGGTGCCGTACTGCCCCTGCACCGCGGTGCCGTTGGCCGAGGTGGTGGTGGCGTTTACCGTCTGGCTGGCCGTGGTGGTGCCGACGCGGATCACGGTCTTGCTGGCGCTGCCATCGACGGTGTCGTTGGTCAGCACGTTGCCGAAGGCCTCATTGCCTGCGGTGCCGTTGTTCAACCCGCCCGCTTCGACCGCGGCGCCGCCGCTGGTGCCCGGCGTGCCGTTGGCCACGTCGGCGACCGCGGTGGGGGCGACATAGGCTTGCACCAGGCTGTTCAGCGCGGTGTCCACCCGGTCGGACGACGAACCGATGTTCTTCAGGTTGGCGGTCTGGTCGACCCAGCCCAGGCTGTCGAAATGAGCCTGGTCGACCACCAGGATGAAGCCGCGGTTGTCCGCCACGTTGCGGTCGCCGTCCTGGTTGCCGTCGGCCTGCGCGGCCGCGAGCGAGGTGAAGTCGGCGTCGGTCCAGAAGTAGAAGCCGCGCACCACGCCCTGCACCTTGATCGGCCGGCTCACCCAGCCGTAGTAGGTCTGGCCGCCGATGTTGATGCCGACCGCGGAGACGTCGTTGCCGCTGAAGTAGCGGCTGTTGGTGTCGTCGTTGATCACCGCGGCGCCGAGGCTGGTGAACACGAAGTCGTGCGAGTTGGCTTCCTTGCCGGCGGGCGTGGTTGCCGCATTGACCTCGTAGGCGTTGACGAAGCTGAGGTTGGCGGCCTCGATCTCGACCGGCGTGCCGTCCAGTTCCAGCGTGCGGTGGTCGTTGTCGAGCGCGAAGCCGGTGGCGCTGGTGGATTCGCCGAGCACGGTGGCCGCGAACAGCTGGCCTTCGTCGCCCGGGGTGTCGCCGCCGGGGTTGAGGCGGGCGTCGAGCGCGTGGCCGAGTTCCTCGACGAGTACGCGCTGGATCCACTCGGCGCCCGCGCCCGCATCCAGCCAGTCGCGGTTGAGGTAGATCACGGCCTCGCCCTGGGTGCCGCTGGCCGAGAAGCCGCCGAGCGCGCCCTGCAGTTCCGCGTCGGACCGCAGTTCCACCGAGATCTTCGCGTCACCGTCCGCGAGCGAGCCGAGCAGGGAGTCGACCGCCTGTTGCCATTGCGCGGAGGGTTCGCTCTGGCCGCCGTTGAACAGCGCGAAGAGCTGCTCGCGCGCGTCGGGCCGGGCGAGGAAGTCGCCCACCGCCTGCTCGGCCAGCGCCTCGGCCGCTTTGAGCGCCGCCGGGGCGTCGGCGGCAAAGCTCAGCAGGTCGGCCGCCGGCGCGGCGGCGCCCTCGACCACATGCGTGGCTTCGGCGACGGCGGCGCCGTCGAACATGAAGCGCTGCTCCAGCGCCAGCGGGCGCGGACTGCGGCGCACCAGGCGCGACGTGGGGACGCGGGAGGCGGGCGGGAGGACGATCGTCGGGGACGTTTTGTTGTTCATCTTCGAACTCGTGCGGCGCAGTGCCGACAGTGATGACGCGTTTGGGGGCGAGGTTCTCGGACGCGCGGGCTGCTCAGGGCGGCGTGATCCGCACCCGTCCGCTCATGCCGGTGATCAGCTCCGGAAAGCGGCCGTCGATGGCGGCGGCGACCTTGACCGACTGGCTGACCGGATCGACGCGCGCGCCGATGCGGGTGAACTTGGCCGGGTAGCTCTTGCGCGTCTCGTCGATATCCACCTGGAAGCGGACGCCGGGCTTGAGCCAGCCGAGCCACGCCGAGGGCACCAGGAATTCGAGTTCCAGCACGCTGTCGTCGAGGATGTCCAGCAGCGGCTGGCCGGGTTGCACGTACTGCTGCTCGCGCACCTTCTGTTCGGCGATGCGTCCGGCGAAGGGCGCGGCGACGCTGCACTTGGACAGCACCGCCTGCTGCGCGCCGACTTCGGCATTGGCCTTGGCGAGCGCCGCGCGGGCGAGGTCGACGTCGAGTTGGCCGATCGAGTTGAGTTCGAGCAGGCGGCGGTTGGCGGTGAAGGTGTGCTCCGCGGCGCTCTGTTCCGCGCGCGCCTTCTGCAACTGCGCCTGCTGCATCGAGCAGTCGAACTGCACCAGCAGCTGGCCGGCCTTGAAGGCGCCGCCTTCGGCCACCGGCAGGCGGCTGATCTTGGCGCCGATCTCGGCCGCGATCACGGTGAACTGGCGCGGCATCAACTGCGCGCGGATGTCCTGGCGCTCCATCGCCGAACGCGCGGCGGCCGGCTGCGCGGCGTCCTGCGCGGCGAGCGGGGTGGCAAGCAGCGCCAGCAGCGCGGCCAGCGAGGGGCGAAGGGCGGGCGTCCGCATCACTTGGCGGCGGCCCCGGTGGCGTCACTGGCTTCGGCGGCGCGCGGGCGGCTGGCGAGCGCGGCCCACACGTTGCGCGACTGGCTCACGTCGCGCGTGAGGTCGGCCAGCGGGATTTCGCCGACGCTACCGATGCCCGGCTCGATGCCGAGCGTGGCCTGCAGGCGTGCTTCCGCGGCCTGGGCCTGGGCCAGCGCCTGGTAGCGGCGCAGCAGGCTGAGGATGGCGGTGGTCTGGTTGGCGACGACGTCGAGCTTGCTCTGCGCCTGGCTGGCTTCGCGGTTGCGGGTGTGCTCGGCGATGCGGCGGTCGGTCTCCCAGATCGCGTCGGCGCGTTCGAACTGGTTGAGCGCGTTGGCGAGCTGCAGGCGGCCGACGTGGACCTGCGCGAGCACCGCCATTTGCGCCGCGACGCGGCGCTGGTCGGCCAGCGCCACGCCAGCGTCGGCCAGGCGCAGCTGGGTGGGGCCGGTGAAGAGGTTGAAGAGGTTGAACGAGAGCTGCACGCCGGCTTCGTTCCAGCGGTTGTTCACCAGATAGCTGTCGGTGTCGTAGCTCAGCCCGTAGTTGAAGCTGAGGTTGGGGAACAGGCGCACCAGCGTCTTGCGCGTTTCCTCGCGCGCGATGCGGGCGTTGTAGTGCTGCTCGCGCACATCGGCGTTGGAGGTCATCGCCACCTCTTCCATCAGCTCGGCCGAAATCTCCAGCGGCTGGCGGTCGACCATCGCGGGCGGTTCCACCAGCGTCAGCGACTGCCCGAGCGGGGCGTTGATCAGCGCCGCGAGTTCGATGCGGGCGGTGGACAGTTCCTGGTCGATCGCTTCGAGCAGGCGCAGGTTCTCCAGCACCTGGCGCTGGTAGCGCAGCGCGTCGATCGGGTTGCGCAGGCGCTCGGCTTCGGCCTTGCGCGAATCCGCCAGCGCCTCTTCGGCGGTGCGGGTTGCGGCGCGGACATCGGCCTGCAGCTTCTGCGCGCTCGCCGCGCGCCAGAACGCGGTGCGCACGTCCTGCATCAGCAGGTGCATCGCCTTGCGCCGCTTTTCGGTGGCGATCAGCACGCGGTCGGCCTGCTGGCGGGTATTGAAGTAGCCGACGCCAAGGTCGAGCAGGTTCCAGCTCACGCCGAGCGAGTTGAGGGTGTGCTCGCGGTCCTGCGAGATGAAGCCGATCTCGTTCACCACCCCAGTGTCGGGGTTGAGGCTGCGGCTGGTGCGGTCGTTGTTGCGCCAGCTGTAGCCGGCCTGCGCCAGCAGGCGCGGCAGCATGTCGTAGTGGGCGACGTCGAGCTGACGGAAGGTCAGCGCCTCTTCCATCATCTTCACGCGGCGGTCGAGGTTGTACTTCAGCGCGCGCGCGATCGCCTGGTCCAGCGTCAGCTCGGTGTCGAGCGGTTCGACGTCGGCGGCAGCGGCCGCGTGATCCTTCGCACCTTGTTCGCGCAGGGCCGCCTCGCCCAGCGGCTGGGGCTGGATGGTGCTGCAGGCAGAAAGGGTGAGTGCGGCGAGGGCGGCGAGGGCGAGCTTGCGATGGGCGATGAGCGTCATGAATGCGGCGGTCGGAAAAGGGGACTTGGAGCGGGCACCGGGAGGCGTTGGGGGCGGCCCGTGGAGCGCTGAGGGCGGCACGTCATGGTGCCACACGAAACTGCCTGGAAGATACAACAAAAGAAATAGATTGCGGGCCCGTGAAATTGTGCCCGTTACGCCGTGCGGCAAGGCATTCAGTACAGTTTGCCGCAGCACCGGAGCCAGGGGAAGTGGCCGGCCCGCACCGAGCGGTTTCCGGGGGCGGATCGACTCTGGCCGCCCGCCGGGACGCCGGGCGTGAGCTGCTTCACACCACCGGCGAGAGGCGGCGCACAGGGGTGGAGATCAGCGGCCGCAGGCCAGGCGCCACATCTCGTCCTTGTGCCAGCGTCGCTGCTCGCGCAGCCATTCCTGGCTCTCCGACGACTGGCCGCGGCGTGCGGCTTCGTCGATCCGCTTGATGTCCCGTTCGTGCATCGCGCACAGGGCTTCATTGCCTTCTCCCGGGCGCGGACCGCGGGCGATCAGTCCCACTTTCGGCGTGGGGGTTTCAACGCTCGCCGCAGGGGGTGGAAGCGGGCGCGGCGGCGGCACCGTCACGGTGCTCAACGTGCCGCCGCTGACTTCGGCCTGGCGGCTGCCGGGCGTGCAGGGATGGGACTGGTAGCTGGTGCCGGCGGGACCGTCGCAGTGGTAAAGGCCGTTGCGGGGGAGTGCCTGGACGGGCGCCGGCGCCGGGCGCGCGGCGGAGCGGGCGTCGATCGGGAAGGACGCGGGGTCGGGCGTGGGATGCGGCGTTGCGTTACGCCGGTAGTCCCACCACAGCGCGAGCCCGAGCAGGGCGGACAGCAACAGCGTGAGGGCGATGGCGAGCGCGTTGTGTTTCATCCCTTTGGCGTAATTCCGTTCGAATCACGCCGAGTGTAGGGCGAACGCCCGCCAAGGCCGCGTGCGCTGCGCCACGGCGACGCCAAAAGCGCGGCCTCGCCGCGCGGCCGTCATTCCAGCTTGAGTTCGGCCGTGGCGGCCGGCGGGGTTTTCTCCGGTTCCGGCTCCAGTTCCAGGCGGGGCTTCTGCTGTTCCTTCTGCTGGAATTCCTGGCGGTGGATTTCCTGGTTCTTCTGCTCCTCTTCGCGCATCGCCTCCAGCTCTTCCGGGGTCGGCGCCTGGTCGAAGCTCAGTTCCATGCCGGAGGCGGTGCCCGGTTCGCCGCGCTGGCTCTTGAGCTTGATCGCGAGGCGCAGCTCGTTCACCGAGTCCGCATTGCGGATCGCTTCCTCGTAGGAGATGTGGCCTTCGTTGTACAGCTCGAACAGCGCCCAGTCGAAGGTGCGCATGCCCAGCTCGCGCGACTTCTCCATGATCGCCTTGATGTCGTTGTACTGGCCCTTGAAGATGCGCTCGGCGATGGTCGAGGTGTTGAGCAGGATCTCGATCGCGGCGCGCCGGCCCTTGCCGTCCTCGGTCTTCACCAGGCGCTGCGAGATGATGCTGCGCAGGTTGGAGGAGAGGTCCATCAGCAGCTGGTTGCGCCGCTCTTCCGGGAAGAAGTTGATGATGCGGTCGATGGTCTGGTTGGCGTTGTTGGCGTGCAGCGTGCCCAGGCAGAGGTGGCCGGTCTCGGCGAAGGCGATCGCGTGTTCCATGGTTTCGGCGTCGCGGATCTCGCCGATCAGGATCACGTCGGGCGCCTGGCGCAGGGTGTTCTTCAGCGCGTGGTGCCAGCTGTGGGTGTCGACGCCGACCTCGCGGTGGGTGATCAGCGACTTCTTCGACTTGTGCACGTACTCCACCGGGTCTTCGATGGTGATGATGTGCCCGGCCGAATGGCTGTTGCGGTAGTCGATCATCGCCGCCAGCGTGGTCGACTTGCCCGAGCCGGTGCCGCCCACCACCAGCACCAGCCCGCGCTTGTTCATGATGACTTCCTTCAGCACCTCGGGCAGGCACAGCTTCTCGAAGTTGGGGATTTCCGCCGCGATGGTGCGGATGACCATGCCCACATAGGTCTGCTGCACGAACACGTTCACGCGGAAGCGCGACAGCCCCGGCACGCTGATCGCGAAGTTGCATTCCATCTCGCGCTCGAATTCCTCGCGCTGCGCCGCGTTCATCAGCGAATACGCCAGCGAGCGGGTGAGTTCGCCGGTGAGCTTCTGGTTGGTCATCGGCTGCATGCTGCCGTGCGACTTCATGCTGGGCGGGAAGTCGTGCGAGATGAAGAGGTCCGATCCGCCGGCGTTGCTCATCGCAGCCAGCAGCTTGTGCATGTAGGTACGGGCCTGTTCTTCGGTGAGGGCGGTCATGGGGGCGTCCTTGTGGAGCGCGGCGGCGCGGCGGGCGCATCCATCCGGCTTAGGCAATCGGGATTGCGGCCGAGTGTAGCAGCGCCCCCCGCGCGGTCCGCCGCCGCGGCGACGAACGCGCGGTGGCGCAGGCGGGGCGGCGGCGGACCGCCCCGCGCCCGCTCAGCGGCGGGCCCGCAGCAGCAGCGGCGCCACCGCGGTCCATTGATGCAGCGCAAGGCCGAGCATGATGACGCCGGCGCCCCACCATACACGCGCGTCGATCGCCTCGTTGTTCAGCGCGTGGCCCATCAGCAGCGCCATCACCGGCGTGATCAGCGTGATCAGCGCCACCTTGGCGGCTTCCAGGTGCTTGATCAGGTAGTAGTAGAGCGCGAAGCCGAGCACCGAGCCGACCACGCCCAGATAGACGATCGCCAGCCAGGCCTGCGGTGCCACCGCCGACAGCGGCGGGCCTTCGCCCAGCGCCCAGGTGAGTGCAAACAGCGGCACCGCCACCGCGAGCGAGCCGGCGGTGGTGGCGAGCGGCGGGCTGTCGTCGCCGATGCGCTTCACCCACACCATGCTGGCGGAGTAGATCAGCACCGCGCCAAGCAGCGCGGCGAGGCCGGGCAACGCGGTGCCGTGCGTGGCGCCGTCGCCGGGCGCGAAGATCACGCCGAGTCCGGCGACGCCGAGCACGATGCCCGCGATCTTGCCGGCGCCCAGCGACTGTTCGCCCAGCCACAGCGCGGCGAGGATGCCGGTCATCAGCGGGGTGAGGCCGAACAGCACGGAGATCAGCCCGGAATGCAGGTACTGGGCGCCCCAGTAGGTGAGGAACATGGCGCCGAAGGTTCCAAGCCCGCTGGCGAGATAGCTGCGGCGGGCGCGGGCATGGAGCGGAAAACCGATGCGTGCCACCGCGAGAATGGTCAGCGAAACCAGCAGGCCGATCAGCATGCGCGCGAGCACGGCGAAGGAGAAACCGCCGCCAATGGAACTCCACTGGATGGCGAGCGGGGTGGTGGACCAGATGAGGATGACGGTGAGATAGGCGAGAACGAGCGGCATGACGACTCCTGCGGGATCAGGGTTGCGGTG
This sequence comes from Azoarcus olearius, assembly GCF_001682385.1. Classification (NCBI taxonomy): domain Bacteria; kingdom Pseudomonadati; phylum Pseudomonadota; class Betaproteobacteria; order Rhodocyclales; family Zoogloeaceae; genus Azoarcus; species Azoarcus olearius. Next base: position 2,918,151 of record NZ_CP016210.1, on the reverse strand, counting down.
GCGGGGAGGGCGGCTGGCTGTGGTCGGTGCCGGGGCGCCACACCGGGCGGATCGTCGGGGCGGTACGGAATGCGGCAACGGCGGCGATGGCGCCAAAGGCGGGCAGGGTTCGGATGTTCATGGCGTGCTCCTGGGTGGGTGAAATGAAAAAGGCCGCGATCCTGTGCGGATTCGCGGCCCTTGCGCGGCGTCCTGGTGGTGGTGCTTCAACTCACCCGCGACGCGCTGTTTCCAGCCCCGAATCCATGACGAATTCGCCATACGCGCAGGGCGCGACGGCGGCAGGTGGCATTCGTTCGGGATAGGACGGCGGAAAACATGGACCGAGTGTAGGCGCGCGCCGGAAGGCGGGTCAAGACGTCCGCATCAACGCGCGTCGCGGCGTGCTAGATGAGCTGCAGCGCGCGCAGCGCGGTGATCGCCAGGCTGGTGGTCAGCAGCGAGGCGAGCGTGGTGAGCGCGACGATGTTGGCGGCTAGCGCCGCGTTGCCGCCCATCGCGCGCGCCATCACATAGCTGGCCGCGGCAGTGGGCGCGGAGGCGAGCAGCAGCATCACGCCCAGTTCGATGCCGCGAAAGCCGAAGGCGATGCCGCCGGCCGCAAACAGCAGCGGAATCGCCACCTGCTTGCCCACCACGGCAAAGGCGGTGTTGCGGAAGTCGGCGCGCAGGCTGCGGAAATTGAGCGAGGCGCCGGTGCACAGCAGCGCCAGCGGCAGCGTGAGGTCGGCAAGGTACTGGCCGGACTGCAGCAGCACCCGCGGCAACTGGATGCCGTTGGCGGAAACCGGCAGCGCCAGCACGATGCCGATGATCAGCGGATTGGTGGCGATGCCGCGCAGCATGCGCGCCGGACTGCTGCTCTTGTGCAGCGAACGGCTGAGCGTGATGACCGACAGCACGTTGAACACGATGGTGACGATGCCCACATACAGCGACGCGGTCGCGAGTCCGGCCTGGCCGTAGGCATTGACGCAGTAGGCCAGCCCGATGATGCCGAGATTGGAGCGGAACGCGCCCTGCACGACCACGCCGCGGTCCTCGGCCGGATGCACGGTGCGCGCCGCGAGCCACTCCAGCGCCAGCCACGACAGCACGGTGGCGCCCACGCCGTAGGCGATCAGGCCGGGGTTGGTGGTGTCCTCGATGCGGGTGCGGGCGATGCTGAGGAACAGCAGCGAGGGCAGCGCGAAGTTGAACACCACGCGCGAGCCGACCTCGATGAAGGCGTCGTTCACCATGCCGATGCGCAGCAGCCATACGCCCAGCGCGAGGATGACGAAGATCGGCCCGGTCACCGAGAACGAGAAGGCGAGGACATCGAGGAATGCAGACATGGCGGGCCGTGTGGCAGTGGCTCGCGCCCGGCGGCGCGACGAAGGGCCGCCACTCTACGCCCGGCGCCGCGGGGGCGACAATCCGCACTAACCGCCGCCGCGGGGCTTGCTGCGGCGCAATCACGCGCTACCATCATGGTTTTTCGCCCCTCGAGTTCGCGATGAGCACCGATCCTTCCCGCGGCCTGTTGTCGGCCACCCTGGGCGCCGTGCTGGCCAACCCCGCACTCAATGTGCTGCGCATCGCCGCGATGGCCGCCGGGCCGGATGGCGAGGTCGACCCCGAAACCGTGGAGATGATGCGGGCCCAGGTGGCGGCCGGCGCGCTTGCCACCCTGGCCCCGGCCGCTGCGTGGCCCGAACTGGAGCGCGGCCTGCTCGCGGCGGCGCCCTCGCGCATGCTGCGCGCGCTGCGAGACTGCGGCGCGCTGGCGGTGCTGCTGCCCGAAGTCGATGCCCTGTTCGGCGTGCCGCAAAGCGCGGACGACCCGGCCGAGGTCGACATCGGCGACCACATCCTGCGCGTCGTCGACGAGGCCGCGCGCTGCAACGCGCCGCTGGCGGTGCGCTTCGCGGCGCTGGTGTTCAACGTCGGCAAGGCAGATTCGCCGCGCGAGCACCTGCCCGCGCACTACAAGCACGTCGAGCGCGGCTGCCCGCGCATCGAAGCGATCTGCGCCCGGTTCGGCGTTGCGGCGGAATTTCTCGATCTTGCGCTGCTGGCGATCGCCGAATGCGAGCGCGTGCATCGCGCGGCCGAAATGCGCGCCGGCTCGATCGCCGCGATGCTGGAGCGGGTGGATGCCTTTGACCGCCCGGCGCGCTTCGAACAACTGCTCACCTTGTGTACCTGCGACTTCCGCGCCTTCCCCGGCCGCGCGTCGCTGGTGTATCCGAAAGCGCCGATGCTGCGCGTGGCGCTGCGCGCCTGCCTGGCGGTGGATGAAGGCGAGCTGGCCGACGAACACGAGGACGAGGCGGAGTTCGCCGCCGCGCTGCTCGAAGCCCGCGCACTGGCGGTGGCGGCGGCGCTGCGGTCCGAGCGCTGGGCCGATGCGGCCTGAGCGGCGCGCCAGCCAGACGCACGCCGCTAGTAAGATCACGTTTTCCAGAACCACGAGAACCACGGAGCTGCCATGAACCCTTTCCAGTCCGGCATCCTTGCGCCGCTGCCGCCGCTCGCACGTCACCTGTTCTTTTCAATTGCGGAGCCGCAGGGCCTGCCCGCGGCGCTCGATGCGCTGCTGCCGCTGGTCGATGGCGACCGCAGCGTGGCGGGGCTGGGTGAATCGCTGGTGCATGCGCTCGACGGCCGCGTCGCCGCGCTGCGCACCTTCCCGGCCTTGTCCGGCGCGGGCGTGGATGTGCCCTCCACCCAGCACGCGCTGTGGTGCTGGCTGCGCGGCAGCGATCGCGGCGAATTGCTGCATCGCGCCCGCGCGCTGCAGGCGGCAGTGGCACCGGCGCTGCGGCTCGAACTGGCCACCGACACCTTCGTCTATGACACCGGGCGCGACCTGACCGGCTACGAGGACGGCACCGAAAACCCGCAGGGTGAGGACGCCGTGGCGGCCGCCTTCGTGACCGGCGCCGCGGCGGGCGAGGACGGCTCCAGCTTCGTCGCCGTGCAGCACTGGACGCACGACCTCGATCGTTTCGCCGCGCTGCCGCCCGCGGCGCAGGACCATGTGATGGGCCGGCGCAAGAGCGACAACGAGGAACTGGACGACGCGCCGCCTTCGGCCCACGTCAAGCGCACCGCGCAGGAGAGCTTCGATCCCGAGGCCTTCGTGCTGCGCCGCTCGATGCCGTGGGCCGAAGGCGGCGCCGCCGGCCTGCTGTTCGTCGCCTTCGGCCGCTCGCTGGACGCCTACGAGGTCCAGATGCGGCGCATGGCGGGGCTGGACGACGGCATCGCCGATGCGCTGTTCGGCTTCAGCAAGCCCACCACCGGCGGCTACTACTGGTGCCCGCCGCTGCGCGAGGGCCGGCTCGACCTGCGCCTGATCGGCCGCTGATCCACGGCAAACGAAACGGCCCCCGCGAGTTGCCCGCGGGGGCCGTTGCTTTTTGCGCGACCGCCGGTTTCAGCCGGCGATGCGGAAGCGCTGCACGGTGTTGCGCAGTTCCTGCGAAAGCCCGGCGAGTTCGCGCGTCGCGCCCGCCACTTCGCGCGCGGACTGGCTGTTGCGGCCGCTCATCTGGGCGATGTCCTCGATGCCGCGGGCAATCTCGGTACTGGTGGTCGATTGCTCGGCAAGCGCGGCGGAAACGTCGCTGACCGTGGACACCACCTGTTCCGACGAGGACTTGATGCGTCCGATCGCTTCGCCCGCCTCGGCCGCCAGCGTGACGCTGGCCTGCACCCCGGCCACCTGTTCGTCCATCGCCCGCACCGCGGAGTCGGTGCCGGAGGTGATCAGGCCGACGATGCGCGCGATGTCCTCGGTGGAGGCGGCGGTGCGTTCGGCGAGCTTGCGCACCTCGTCCGCCACCACCGCGAAGCCGCGGCCCTGTTCGCCGGCGCGCGCGGCCTCGATTGCCGCGTTGAGCGCGAGCAGGTTGGTCTGGTCCGCCACTTCCTTGATCACGGTGACCACCGAGGCGATCTCCTTGGAGCGCTGGCCCAGCGTGCGGATCGCTGCGGCGGATTGATCCACCGACTGCGCGACGCGCTCGATGTCGTGCACCACGCGCTGGATCACCTCGGCGCCGGCGCGCGAGGTGTTGCCGGATTCGGTGGCGATGCCGCGCGCATCCGCGGTGAAGGCCGACACATGGTTGATCGAGGTCGTCATCTGCTCGATTGCCGCCGCGATCGCCTCCGCGGCGCTCGACTGCTGCTCGGTGGCGCGCGAGATTTCGCCGGTGTTGCCGGCCAGGTTCTCGCTTGCGGCAGCGATGCGCTCGGCGTTGTCCTGGATCATCCGCACCATGCTGCGCAGTTCCTGCTGCATCTTCTGCAGGGCGGCGGCGAGGCTGCCGATCTCGTCATCGCGATGGATCTGGATGCTGGTGCCGAGATTGCCCGCGGCGATGTCGTTGGCGAAGCGGCGGGCGTCGTCCAGCGGGCGCATCAGGAAGTTGCGCGCGAACACGAAGCCGCCCACGCCCGACAGCGCGGCGGCGCCGACGATGAAGGCCAGCATCACCAGCACCGCCTGGTTGAAGCCGCTCTGTTCGGCTTCGTAGCCCTGCCGCGCGAGGTCGAGCTGCAACTCGATCAGCTCGCGGATCGCCGCGGTGATCGGGTCCATCGTGGGGTAGAGCAGGCGTTCGGCGGTGGCGTGCACCTCGGACAGGGCGCCGAGCTTGAGCCGGTCCACCAGCGTGGCGATCAGCTCGTTGCCCTTCGCCATCAGCGGTTCGGCGGCGTCGGCCAGCTCGCGCTCGCGCGCCGAGAGCTGGCCGCTGCGGTAGGTCTTCCACTTCTCCGCGATCAGCTTCTGCGCGCCTTCCATCGCGGCGGCGCCGTCTTCCGGCGTCACCGTGCCGTCGCGCACCTTCTGGGTGGCGTTGACCACCGCCACCGCGTATTCGTCGGAAATCACCTTCAGATCGCGCAGCGGGATCACGCGCGCGGTGTAGACGTTGTCCAGCCCGTTCAGCGTGGAATACATGCCGCGCACGCCGAGTAGTCCGATCACCAGTGCCAGCACGATCTGCATGCCGATGGCGAGGTAGAGCAGGGTGCGTACGGATAGATTGCCGCCGCGCGTGGCGGTGCCTGTGTGCTTCATCGCGTTCTCCTCCAACCGCCCGCGCGGGCGGCGGCTTTTGTGATTTTGTATGGGGTCCGGCAGCGTGCGATGCCGTCGGCCGCTCGGGTTTTTACCACAGAGTTTCGCGGCCCCGACAGGGGCGACGGCTGCTTTAGCGGAATGGTTTTGCGATTTCTTGAGGGCCGCCGTGACATCTGCGGCATTCCGCCCGCATGGCGGCGATCATGCCGGCGTGATCAGGCGGGGGGCGATTTCGCGCAGCAGTTCGAGCATGGCCTGCTGGGTGCCGGTGGTCGGCCGGCGCGAGCTGGCCGCCATCGACAGCCTGGACTGCAGCCCGGGCTCGATGAAGGGACGCACGACGAATTCGGCCGCCTTGGCCGAGGTGGCGACCGCGTTCATCGACAGCACCGCGCTGCCCAGGCCATCGGCCACCAGGCCGAGGATCGGCGCCACGCCGTCGATCTCGATCGCGATCCGCGGCCGGCAGCCGAGGTTGGCGAGTTCGGTTTCCACCAGCATGCGCAGCGCATTGGGGCGGCTCGGGATCACCAGCGGATGGTCCGCGAGTTCGCGCAGCGGGATGGGCGCGGTGCTGCCGTGATCGGCGCGCTGGACGAGGAACAGCGGTTCGTCGAGCAGCGGGAACAGGTCGATGTCGGTGGAGGGCACGGCGTTGTAGAGCAGGGCGATGTCGAGCCGGCCGTTCATCAGCGCCTCGCGCATGGTCACCGACAGCCCTTCGGTGATCGACAGCGTGGCGCCGGGCATGCGCGCGCGGAATTCGCGCGTCACCGGCACCGTCAGCACGCGCGACAGGCTGGGCGGCAAGCCCACCGCGACCCGGCCCGACGGCGTGCCGCGCACCCGCTCCAGCTCCTCGCGGATGCGCTCGATCTGGTGCAGCACGCCGCGGCTGTGCTCCAGCAGCACCTTGCCCGCCTCGGTGAGCGTGACGCCGCGGCCGTTGCGCACCAGCAGGTTCTGGTGCAGCTCCACTTCCAGCAGCCGCACCTGGCGCGACAGCGCCGGCTGGGCGATGTCGAGCGCGATCGAGGCACGCGTGAAGCTGCCGAGTTCGGCCACGCGCACGAAGTATTCGAGTTGCTTCAGGTCCATGCGGCCAGTGTAGCGCGCAGCCGTCCGGCGGGTCAGCTATCGCAAAGCGGCATAGCTGATATCGCGCCGGCAGGCGGTCGGCAGCGGGGGCCTGCCCCATGATGGGGACGGATTCCCTCGCGCGTGCCGTTGTCATCCGCGGCGCGGCTTCGGCCGCGGCCCGCGTACGCCGGCTCGCATCCGGCGCCGCTTTTCCGGCAGCATAGGGCCCCGCCGCGCCGACCGATCGCACGCGGCCTTCGATAACGACTACAACGTATTCCATCCCCATCATGAATCCCGCTCTCGTCGTCGCGCTGCTGTCGCTGCTGCTGGGCATCCAGCCGCTGACCACCGACCTCTACCTGCCGGCGCTGCCGGCGATCACCGAAGCCTTCGGCGCGCCGCTGCAGCAGGCGCAGTTCACGCTGGCCGCGCTGTTGCTGGCGTTCGGTGCCTCGCAGCTGGTGTGGGGGCCGCTGTCCGACCGCTACGGCCGCCGTCCGGTGCTGCTGGCCGGGCTCGTCGCCTATACCGTGGCCGCGGTGGGCAGCAGCGCCGCCGGCTCGATGGAGGCGCTGATCGCGTGGCGGGTGGTGCAGGGCGCGGCGATGGGCGCGGCGGTGATGTGCGCGCGCGCCATGGTGCGCGACCTCTATTCGCCCGAACTGGGGCCGCGGGTGATGAGCAAGGGGCAGACCGGGCTGGGCGTGCTCGCCTGCCTCAGCGCCCCGGTCGGCGGCATCATTGCCGAATTCCTCGGCTGGCGCGCCACGCTGCTGTCGCTGGCGCTGGTGGGCGCGGGGACGCTGGCGCTGGTCGCCACGCGCTTCGTCGAACCCTTGCCGGCGCGCAACCCCCAGGCGCTGCATCCGCGCACGTTGCTGCGCACCTGGGCCGGCATCCTCGCCCATCCGGCGTTCCGGGCGTTCGGGCTGCTGTCGGCGTTTTCGTACGCGGGCCTGTTCACCTTCCTGGCCTCGTCGTCCTTCGTGTTCATCAAGGTGCTGGGGCTCAGCCGCATCGGCTACGGTGCGGTGATGCTGACGACCTCGATCGCCTACATCAGCGGCACTTTCCTGTGCCGCCGCCTGCTCGGCCGTCTGGGGCTGCGCCGCACGGTGGCGGTGGGCGGTTTGCTGACGCTGAGCGGCGGTGGCCTGGTCGCCGGGCTGGCGCTGCTCGGGCTGCGCGAGGTGTGGAGCATCCTGCTGCCCTTCCTGATCTACATGCTGGGGCACGGCATCCACCAACCCTGCGGGCAGAGCGGCGCGGTGGCGCCGTTTCCGCGCGCAGCCGGGGCGGCCTCCGCGCTGAGCGGTTTCCTGATGATGGTGACCACCTTTGCGATGGGGCTGTGGCTGGGCAGCCACATGGGCGAGGGGGTGTGGCCGCTCACCCACGGGCTGGGCTTCTGGAGCGTCGCGATCGCGGCGGTGGCGTGGGTGCTGGTGCCGCGCGCGATCGACGCGGGCGCCGCGGCTACCGCGCGCGAAACCGCGGCGGACGGGGGCACGGCGGACACGCCGCGCTAGGCCGCTCTGTCTTTCGGACTACGTATCGGTGAATAGCTGGGGTGCGGTTATCGCAAACCGAGATAGCTGCTAGAGCGTTTGCCTTCTATTGTGGGGAGGGCGGCATCGTGAGAATGCGCTCATGCAAAAGCCTGTTCCCACTCTCTTCATGCGCGGCGGCACCTCGCGCGGTCCCTTCTTCAAGGAATCGGACCTGCCCGCCGATGTGCCGACGCGTGATCGTGTCCTGCTCGCGGTGATGGGGTCGCCGGACCGGCGCCAGATCGACGGGCTGGGCGGCGCCCACCCGCTTACCAGCAAGGTCGGCATCGTGCGGCCGGGCAGCCAGCCGGGCGTCGATCTCGACTTCCTGTTCGCGCAGCTGCAGCCGGACAAGGACACCGTGGATACCACGCCCAACTGCGGCAACATGCTCGCCGCGGTGGTGCCCTTCGCGCTGGAAACCGGCATGGTGAAGGCGCAGGGCGAGACCTCCACCTTCCGCGTGCTGACGCTTAACACCGACATGCAGTGCGACATCACCGTGCACACGCCCGGCGGGGTGGTGAGCTACGAGGGCGATGCCCGCATCGACGGCGTGCCGGGCAGCTCGGCGCCGGTCACGATCAACTTCCTCGATACCGCCGGCTCGGTGTGCTCCGGCCTGCTGCCCACGGGCAAGGTGCGCGACGTGATCGACGGCGTCGAAGTCACCTGCATCGACAACGGCATGCCGCTGGTGATCTTCAAGGCCGCGGACGTGGGCCGCAGCGGCTACGAGAGCGTGGCCGAGCTGAACGCCGACACCGAACTCAAGGCCCGCATCGAGCGCTTGCGCATCGCCTGCGGTCACGCCATGGGGCTGGGCGACGTGACGGCGAAGAACTATCCCAAGATGACCCTGGTGGCGCCGCCGCAGCACGGCGGCAGCTTGGCCACGCGCAGCTTCATCCCGCATGTGTGCCACGACGCGATCGGCGTGCTCGCCGCGGTCACCGTGGCCACCGCCTGCGTGCTCAAGGGCGCGGTCACCGAGGGCATCGCGCAGGTGCCGGCCGGCAACGTCAAGACCGTGTCGGTGGAACATCCCACCGGCGAATTCTCGGTGGAGCTGGAACTCGACCCGGCCGACCCGCAAAACGTGACGCGCGCCGCGCTGCTGCGCACCGCCCGCCTGATCATGCGCGGCGAGGTGATGGTGCCGGCGGCGGTCTGGCCGGACTGACGGAGCGCACCCGCCGCACGAATTCGATCCACACCCAAGCCCGAGGGGTCCGCCGCCGCGGCGGGCCTGCGAGGCGCCGAAGAGCGCCCTTCACCCATCACGCTTTCGGAGACGCGTAATGAATCAGCAGCGGCCTGTCGATGTGCAGGCTTTCATCAACCAGCATCCCTTCTCGCGCTTCCAGTGGTCGGTGTTCGCGCTGTGCTTCGTCATCGTTCTGCTCGATGGTTTCGATACCGCCGCCATCGGTTACATCGCGCCGTCGCTGATCAATGAATGGGGCGTCTCGCGCCCGGCACTGGCGCCGGTGCTGAGCGCCGCGCTGTTCGGCCTGGCCGGCGGCGCGCTGTCCGCCGGGCCGCTGGCGGACCGCTTCGGGCGCAAGGAAGTGCTGGTGGGCTCGGTGCTGCTGTTCGGCGTCGCCTGCCTTGCGTCGGCTTTTGCGGCCGACCTGACGATGCTGACCGCGATGCGCTTCGTCACCGGGCTCGGCCTGGGTGCCGCGATGCCCAACGCGGTGACGCTGATGAGCGAATACTGCCCGGACCAGCGCCGCGCGATGCTGACCAACGCGATGTTCTGCGGCTTTCCGCTCGGCGCCGCCTTCGGCGGCTTCCTCGCCTCGTGGATGATTCCCCACTTCGGCTGGCGCAGCGTGCTGATGCTGGGCGGCATCGCGCCGCTGGTGCTGGTGCTGCTGCTGGTGCTGGTGCTGCCGGAATCGGTGCGCTACATGGTGGCGCGCGCCTATCCGGCCGAACGCATCCGCGCGGTGCTGAGCCGCATCTCCGCCACCGCGGCGCAGGCCGGTAGCTTCGTGATGAGCGAAACCCGTCCCGCGGCCAACGGGCGCCGCGGCCTGGGCGTGGTGTTCTCGCGCGAGTACCGCGTCGGCTCGCTGATGCTGTGGCTGGCCTACTTCATGGGGCTGGTGATCTTCTACGCGCTGATCAACTGGATGCCGATCCTGTTCAAGGACGCAGGCCTCGAACCGCAGCACGCCACGCTGATCTCCGCGCTGTTCCCGCTCGGCGGCGTGGGCGCGGTGTTTTTCGGCTGGCTGATGGACCGCTTCAACGGCAACTTCATCATCGCCGTCGGCTATGCCTTCACCGCGGTGTCGATCTACGCGATCGGCCAGGTCGCCGGCAATGTGGGTGCGCTGGTGGTGCTGGTGTTCGTCGCCGGCACCATCATGAACACCGCGCAGTCGTCGATGCCCGCGCTCGCCGCCGGCTTCTATCCCACCGCGGGGCGCGCCACGGGCGTGGCCTGGATGCTCGGCATCGGCCGCTTCGGCGGCATCGCCGGCTCCTTCCTGGTGGCCGAATTGTCCCGCCGCCAGCTCGCCTTCGACCAGATCTTCATGGTGGTCGCGCTGCCCGGGGCGATCGCCGCGATCGCGCTGCTGGTCAAGCAGTCCTCCCACCCCGAAACGCCGGACGAAGCCGGGGCGACCCGCGCCGAAGCGCACGCCCACTGAAGCGCCATGCCCGCATCCACGCCCATTCGATAAAGGACCAGAACATGATCATCGATTGCCACGGCCACTACACCACCGCGCCCAAGGCGCTGGAAGAATGGCGCAACAAGCAGATCGCCGGCATCAAGGATCCGGCCGTGATGCCCAAGGTGTCGGACCTGAAGATTTCCGACGACGAGCTGCGCGAGACCATCGAGACCAACCAGCTGCGCCTGATGAAGGAACGCGGTTCGGACCTCACCATCTTCTCGCCGCGCGCGAGCTTCATGGCGCACCACATCGGCGACTTCAACATCAGCTCCACCTGGGCCGCGATCTGCAACGAGCTGTGCTACCGCGTGTCGCAGCTGTTCCCGGACAACTTCATCGGCGCGGCCATGCTGCCGCAGTCGCCCGGCGTCGATCCGGCAACCTGCATCCCCGAGCTGGAGAAGTGCATCAAGGAATTCGGCTTCGTCGGCATCAACCTCAACCCGGACCCGTCCGGCGGCCACTGGACCAGCCCGCCGCTGTCCGACCGCCAGTGGTACCCGATCTACGAAAAGATGGTCGAGTACGACATCCCGGCGATGGTGCACGTGTCGACCAGCTGCAACGGCTGCTTCCACACCACCGGCGCGCACTACCTGAACGCGGACACCACCGCCTTCATGCAGTGCCTCACCTCCGACCTGTTCAAGGACTTCCCGACGCTGAAGTTCGTGATCCCGCACGGCGGCGGCGCGGTGCCCTACCACTGGGGCCGTTTCCGCGGCCTGGCGCAGGAACTCAAGAAGCCGCTGCTGAAGGATCACCTGCTGAACAACATCTTCTTCGACACCTGCGTGTATCACCAGCCGGGCATTGACCTGCTGACCAAGGTGATCCCGGTGGAGAACGTGCTGTTCGCCTCCGAGATGATCGGTGCCGTGCGCGGCATCGACCCCGAGACCGGCCACTACTACGACGACACCAAGCGCTACATCGAGGCTGCCGCGATCAGCGCCGAAGACCGCTACAAGATCTACGAAGGCAATGCCCGCCGCGTCTATCCGCGCCTGGATGCCGCCCTCAAGGCCAAGGGCCTGTAAGCCTCAGGAGAACACACCATGTCCGTGAACAACCTCGGCATCGTCAAGCGCAACATCGAGCGCACCGACAAGGCCACCGTCGAGCGCCTCTCCAAGTTCGGCGTCGCCACCATCCACGAGGCGATGGGTCGCGCCGGGCTGATGAAGCCCTACATCCGCCCGATCTACCAGGGTGCCTATGTGTGCGGCACCGCGGTCACCATCCTCGCCCAGCCGGGCGACAACTGGATGCTGCACGTCGCCGCCGAGCAGCTGCAGGACGGCGACGTGGCCGTGGTGGCCTGCACCGCCGACAGTACCGACGGCATGTTCGGCGATCTGCTGGCGACGTCCTACCGCGCCCGCGGCGCCCGCGGCCTGATCTCCGACGCCGGCGTGCGCGACGTCAAGGACCTCACCGCGATGCAGTTCCCGGTGTTCTCGCGCGCCATCAGCGCCAAGGGCTGCGTGCGTGCCACGCTGGGTTCGGTGAATGTGCCGGTGGTGTGCGCCGGCGCGGTGGTCAACCCGGGTGACGTGGTGGTGGCCGACGACGACGGCGTGGTGGTGGTGCCGCGTGAGGTCGCCGCCAAGGTGGCCGACGCCGCCGAAGCGCGCGAAGCCAACGAGGCCGCCAAGCGCGCCCGCTTCGCCGCCGGCGAACTGGGCCTGGACATGTACTCGCTGCGCGAGCCGCTGGCCAAGGCCGGCCTCAAGTACATCGACTGATCATGGCCGCGCCCGCCAATCCCATGCTGTGGCGCACCGGCCTCGTCGGTTACGGCGAGGTCGGCCGCATCCTCGCGGAGGATCTGCGCGATCAGGGGCTGCGGGTGCTCGCCTACGATCTCAAGCTGGACGGCCCGCAGGCTGCGCCGCTGCGCGAGCACGCTGCAAAGCAGGGTGTGGCGCTGGCTGGGTCGCATGCCGAACTGGCCGCCGAGGCGGACCTGATCGTTTCCGCCGTGACTGCCAGCCAGGCGGTGCCGGTGGCCGCGGCGTGCGCGCCGGCGATGCGCCAGGGCAGCTTCTTCCTCGATTTCAACTCGGCCTCGCCGGGCGCCAAGATTCGCGCCGCCGGGTTGATCGACGGGGCAGGGGGGCATTACGTCGAAGGCGCGGTGATGACCTCGGTGCCGCCGTACCGCATCCGCGTGCCGCTGCTGCTCGGCGGCCCGAGCGCGGTCGCGCTGGCGCCGGCGTTGAGCGAACTAGGCTTTTCCGCCCGCGTGGCGTCGGACCGGCTGGGCGTGGCCTCGGCCACCAAGATGTGCCGCAGCGTGATGATCAAGGGTCTGGAAGCGATGGTGATCGAGAGTTTCACCGCGGCGCGCGCCTATGGCGTGGAGGACGCGGTGGTGGCCTCGCTGCAGGAGACCTTTCCCGGCATCGACTGGGAAAAGCAGGCCAGCTACTTCTTCCAGCGCGTGATCGAGCACGGCCGCCGCCGCGCCGAGGAAGTGCGCGAAGTGGCGCAGACGGTGCGCGAGGCCGGCCTCACGCCGTGGTCCGCCACCGGCACCGCCGAGCGCCAGGCCTGGGTGGCGGACCTCGCCGACGCCGGCGTGTTCGGCGCGCGTGGCAGCAAGGGCTTTGCCCGCAGCGCCGACTGGCGTACCGAGGCCGACCGCATCCTGGCCGGCGTCGAATCGAATAACAAGGCGTGAGCCCACGGGCCGCGACATTCACACCTGCAAGGACAAAGACATGGAATTTGAGAAGACGCCCGGCTGGCTCGACTGGTACGCCGGCCCCTCCAGGCCCCGCTTCAAGCTGCCGGCCGGCGCGGTCGATGCGCACTGCCACGTGTTCGGCCCGGGTGCGGAGTTTCCGTACGCGCCGGAGCGCAAGTACACCCCGTGCGATGCGAGCAAGGTGCAACTCTTCGCGCTGCGCGACCACCTCGGCTTCGCCCGCAACGTGATCGTGCAGGCCACCTGCCACGGCGCCGACAACCGGGCGATGGTCGATGCCTGCAAGGCTTCGGGTGGCAAGGCGCGCGGGGTGGCGACGGTGCGCCGCACGATCACCGACCAGGAACTGCAGGACCTGCACGCCGCCGGCGTGCGCGGCGTGCGTTTCAACTTCGTCAAGCGCTTGGTGGATTTCACCCCCAAGGACGAGCTGCTGGAAATCGCCAACCGCATCGCGCCGCTGGGCTGGCATGTGGTGATCTATTTCGAGGCGGTGGATCTGCCCGAGCTGTGGGATTTCTTCACCGCGCTGCCGACCACGGTGGTGGTTGACCACATGGGCCGCCCGGATGTGTCCAAGCCGGTGGATGGCCCGGAGTTCGAGCTGTTCGTGAAGTTCATGCGGGACAATCCCAACGTCTGGTCCAAGGTGAGCTGCCCGGAACGCCTGTCGGTGACCGGCCCGAAGGCGCTCAACGGTGAGCAGGCCGCCTATCGCGACGTGGTGCCGTTCGCAAAGCGCATCGTCGAGGAATTCCCCGATCGCGTGCTGTGGGGCACCGACTGGCCGCATCCGAACCTGAAGGACCACATGCCGGACGACGGCCTGCTGGTGGACTTCATTCCGCATATCGCTGTCACGGCGGAACTGCAGCAGAAGCTGCTGGTGCATAACCCGATGCGGCTGTATTGGCCGGAAGAGGTTTGAGTTTGTTGTCTGGCTGTTGGGGCGCTTGATCGGCTCGGGGGCGAGCCGCGCCGCCGGGGGTGTTCCTTCCGTCCGGCTGCGGAACTCGCTCACTGCGCTCGCTCGGACAGTCCTCGCCGGCTCCAGGAACACCCCCACCGTCACGGCTCTGAGTGCCACGCCGGGCGTTTGATGGGCTGGAAGTACAGAGAAGCAGAGGCCGAGAGTTGAGTGGAGTTGCTCCGTCCCCTTCGAGGGGTGAGACAGGGGTTTCGGCAAGCACTGCTTGCCGCCTGTCGAACGACGGAGCGAAGCGAGGGCTACCGGGTTGGCCTGATTTGCTCCCTCCCCTTCAAGGGGAGGGTTGGGGTGGGGATGGGGTTGTGTGGTGGCGCTGAACGATACCCCATCCCCCTCCCAGCCTCCCCCTTGAAGGGGGAGGGGAAAGACACCTAGCCGCCCGCCGCGATTTAGTCGCACAAACCGTTGAGCAGCGCCGGTTCTGAACAGAAAGGACCGCCTTCAACGAAAGAAAAGGAGGAGAACCAACATGGCTCTCGACAAACCGTACAAGGACATCCCCGGCACGATCATTTTCGATGCCGACCAGTCCCGCAAAGGCTACTGGCTCAACCAGTTCTGCATGTCGCTGATGAAGGCCGAGAACCGCGCCCGCTTCAAGGCGGACGAGCGTGCCTATCTCGACGAATGGCCGATGACCGAGGAACAGAAGCAGGCGGTGCTCGCCCGCGACCTCAACTGGTGCATGCGCACCGGCGGCAACATCTACTTCCTCGCCAAGATCGGCGCCACCGACGGCCTGAGCTTCCAGCAGATGGCCGGCAGCATGACCGGCATGACCGAAGCCGAATACCGCGACATGATGATCAAGGGCGGTCGCAGCCCAGAAGGCAACCGCTACCTCGGCGAGGATGGCGACGCCCAGGCCCACCGCCAGCCGCAAGGCGCCGCCGGCAAGCACAAGGACTGAACATGGCCAAGATCACCGCATCCGTCTATACCTCGCACGTGCCCGCCATCGGCGCCGCGATCGACCTCAAGAAGACCGGCGAGGCTTACTGGCAGCCGCTGTTCGCTGGTTACGAGTACTCCAAGCAGTGGATGAAGGAGAACACGCCCGACGTGATCTTCCTGGTCTACAACGACCACGCCACCGCCTTCAGCCTGGATTTCATCCCCACGTTCGCGATCGGCACCGCGGCGGAATTCACCCCGGCGGATGAAGGCTGGGGCCCGCGTCCGGTGCCCAAGGTCATCGGCCATCCGGAACTCGCCTCGCACATCGCGCAGAGCGTGATCCAGCAGGATTTCGACCTCACCATCGTCAACAAGATGGACGTCGACCACGGCCTGACGGTGCCGCTGTCGTTGATGTGCGGCGAACCCCAGGCCTGGCCGTGCCCGGTGATTCCGTTCGCGGTGAATGTGGTGCAGTACCCGGTGCCGTCCGGCCGCCGCTGCTTCCAGCTCGGGCAGGCGATCCGCAAGGCGGTGGAATCGTATGACGACGACCTCAAGGTGCAGATCTGGGGCACGGGCGGCATGAGCCACCAGCTGCAGGGCGCGCGCGCCGGGCTGATCAATGCCGAGTGGGACAACCGCTTCCTCGACCGCCTGATCGCCGACCCCGCCGACCTCGCGCAGATGCCGCACATCGACTACGTGCGCGAAGCCGGCTCAGAGGGCATCGAACTGGTGATGTGGCTGATCGCGCGCGGCGCGATGAGCGACGTGGCTGGCGGCCCGGCGCCCACGGTGAAGCACCGCTTCTTCCACGTGCCGGCGTCCAATACCGCGGTCGGTCACCTGATCCTGGAAAACAACTAGGCGTTCCGGCCTGGCCGGAATCGACGAGGTCGCTCCGGCGCAGGCGATGCCCCGCAACAGGGGCTGCTTCGCACACATGACAAACGGGGGTATTCAATGAGCAAGACGATCAAGGTTGCGCTGGCCGGCGCCGGCGCTTTCGGCATCAAGCACCTGGACGGCATCAAGAACATCGACGGCGTGGAAGTGGTGTCGCTGATCAGCCGCGACCTGGAAAAGACGAAGGAAGTGGCCGACAAGTACGGCATCGGCCACGTCACCACCGACCTCGCCGACAGCCTCGCGCTGCCGGAAGTCGACGCGGTGATCCTGTGCACCCCGACCCAGATGCACGCTGCCCAGGCCATCCAGTGCATGAAGGCCGGCAAGCACGTGCAGGTCGAAATCCCGCTGTGCGACAAGCTCTCCGACGGCGAGGAAGTCGCCCGCCTGCAGAAGGAAACCGGGCTGGTGGCGATGGTCGGCCACACCCGCCGCTTCAACCCCAGCCACCAGTGGGTGCACAAGAAGATCGAAGCCGGCGAGTTCAACGTCCAGCAGATGGACGTGCAGACCTACTTCTTCCGCCGCACCAACATGAACGCGCTCGGCCAGCCGCGCAGCTGGACCGACCACCTGCTGTGGCACCACGCCGCCCACACCGTGGACCTGTTCGCCTACCAGGCCGGCAGCCCGATCGTGAAGGCCAACGCCATCCAGGGCCCCATCCATCCGACCCTGGGCATCGCGATGGACATGAGCATCCAGCTGAAGGCCGCCAACGGCGCGATCTGCACGCTGAGCCTGTCCTTCAACAACGACGGCCCCCTCGGCACCTTCTTCCGCTACATCGGCGACACCGGCACCTACATCGCGCGCTACGACGATCTGGTGAACGGCAAGGAAGAGAAGATCGACGTCAGCAAGGTCGACGTCTCGATGAACGGCATCGAACTGCAGGACCGCGAATTCTTCGCCGCCATCCGCGAAGGCCGCGAGCCGAACTCCAGCGTGGCCTCGGTGTTCGCCTGCTACAAGGTGCTGCACGATCTGGAACAGCAGCTCAACGCGGGTTGAGCCGCTGCGGACGACGCCGCCCTCCCTCCTCTCGGGGCGGCGTCGTCTTTCCTTTTTTGTGGGAAGGGTCGCGGGCTGGAGTCGTTGCTTCTGGCCCTTCACGGGGTGCGGCAGGGGTTTCGGCAAGCACTTCGTGCCGTCGACCGAACGGACGGTGGCTCTTGGCACCGGCTCCCGGGCTGGCCGGACCTGCTCCCTCCCCTTCAAGGGGAGGGCTGGGGTGGGGATGGGGTTAGCGCGACACTAAAGGCAGTTTGGCGCTCAACCCAACCCCATCCCCATCCTATCCTTCCCCTTGAAGGGGAAGGGACCTTCTAACTGACGTGGTTGTAATGTGGATTGCATGCGGGGGCCAAGGCTCAGCAGCGATAGCCTCTGCGGCACATTGATTGTTGTTCGAATGTCCATAACAGGAGCCCCCATGCACCACCGCACTCTCGGCCCCTTCCAGGTCGGCGCCATCGGCCTGGGCTGCATGAATCTCTCGCACGCCTATGGCGTCCCGCCGTCACCCGAGCAGGCGGAGGCGGTGTTGCTGCGGGCGCTCGATCTTGGCGTCACCCATTTCGATACCGCCGCGCTGTACGGCTTCGGCGCCAACGAAACCCTCGTCGGCCGCGTGCTCTCCCCGTATCGCTCGCGCTTCACGCTGGCGAGCAAGTGCGGCATGACTGGCGTGGATGGCAAGCGCGTCATCGACGGCCGCCCCGAAACCCTCAAGCGCACCTGCGAAGAGGCGCTCGCCCGCCTGCACACCGACGTCATCGACCTCTACTATCTGCACCGCTGGGACAAGCAGGTGCCGGTGGAGGACAGCGTGGGCGCGCTCGCCGACCTGGTGCGCGAAGGCAAGATCCGCGCGATCGGCCTCTCGGAAGTGTCCGCCGACACCCTGCGCCGCGCCCACGCGGTGCACCCGATTGCCGCGCTGCAGACCGAATATTCGCTGTGGACCCGTAACGCCGAGATCGCGGCGCTCGATGCCTGCCGCGAACTGGGGGTGAGCTTCGTTGCCTTCAGCCCGGTGGGGCGCGGCTTCCTGGCCGCGGCGCTGTCGTCGCCGGCCGACGTCGCCGCGTTCGACGCCAAGGACATCCGCCGCGCGATGCCGCGCTTCCAGGGCGACAACTTCATCGCCAACCTGCGCCTGCTCGAGGGCTACAAGGCGCTGGCGGCGGAAGCCGGCTGCACACCGGCGCAGCTCGCGCTGGCATGGCTGCTGGCCAAGGGCGGGCACATCCTGCCGATCCCGGGTACCACCCGCATCGCCCACCTGGAAGAGAACCTCGCCGCCGCCGAAGTCCGCCTGAGCGCCGGGCTGATCGAGCAGGTGGAGGCGCTGATCAACCAGGCCACCGTTGCCGGCCCGCGCTACAACGCTGCGACGCAGACCGAGATCGACACCGAGGAATTCTGATTTCCTTCCGCGCGGCGGCGCTGCGCACTGCGCAGGCCGCCGCTTCCGGGCCGCGCCGCGCCTTCGGGCGGGGCGCGGCCTGTTTTTCGAGGAGCGTGTCGTGCTCGACATCCTGGCCATCACCGGGCCGATCTTCATCGTCATCGCAATCGGCTTTGCCGCGGTGCGCAGCGGGCTGTTCGCCAAGGCGGATACGCGCGCGCTCGGCGCCTTCGTCATCAACATCGCGCTGCCGGCGGTGCTGTTCAAGGCGCTGTCGCAGCGCAGCTTCGGCGAGGTGATGAACCCGACCCATCTCGCCGCCTACGCCATCGGATCGCTCGCCGCCTTCGGCGTTGGCGTGATGGTGATGCGGGTGCTGCGCCGCCAGCCCATGCCCAAGGCCGCCATCGTCGGCATGGGAATGGCGATGTCCAACAGCGCCTTCATCGGCTTTCCGGTGGCGCTGCAGCTTTTCGGCCAGGTGGCGGCGGTGGGGCTTGCGCTGGCGCTGATCGTCGAGAACCTGATCCTGCTGCCACTGGTGATCGCGCTGGCGGAAAGCAGCGGCGACAACGGTGCCAAGCTCGGCCGGGTGGTGGCGCAGACCTTCGCGCGGCTGCTGAAGAACCCGATCGTGCTCGCCATCCTCGCCGGCTTCGGTGCCTCCCTCCTCGGGCTGCGCCCGCCGC
The DNA here is from genome assembly GCF_001682385.1 of Azoarcus olearius. NCBI lineage: Bacteria > Pseudomonadati > Pseudomonadota > Betaproteobacteria > Rhodocyclales > Zoogloeaceae > Azoarcus > Azoarcus olearius. Next base: position 2,899,130 of record NZ_CP016210.1, on the reverse strand, counting down.
TGATGCTGGCGAAGGCGATCGACATGCTGGCGCTGGCGTCGGCGCCGGTGGCCCTGTTCGTGATCGGCGGCGCGCTGGTCGGCCAGAAGGTGGGCGGCATGGTGGCCGACCTCGGCCTGATCGCCGCCGGCAAGCTGGTACTGCATCCGCTGGCGGTGCTGACAATGTTCTGGCTGCTGCCGCCGGTCGATCCGGTGCTGCAGATGGCCGGGGTGCTGTTCGCCAGCGCGCCGATGGCGACGGTCTATCCGATCATCGGCCAGAAGTACGGCCAGGATGGGATGTGCTCGGCGGCGCTGGTGGTGACCACGGTTGCCTCCTTCGTCACCCTCAGCGTGGTGGTGGGCGTGCTGCGGGCAGGCGCGCCGATAGCGGCGGGTTAGCCGAGCAGTTGCAGCGCGAGCTGCGGGATGGCGTTGGCCTGGGTGGTCATCGCAATGCCCGCGTTCTGCAGGATGGTCTGCCGGGTGAGGTTGGCGGTTTCGGCGGCGAAGTCGGTGTCGCGGATGCGCGAGCGCGAGGCGCTGGCGTTCTCGGCCGCGTTTTCGAGCCGCGAGATGGTGGATTCCATGCGCGACTGCAGTGCGCCGACGCGCGCGCGCTGCCGGTTCACATAGTCGAGTGCGCGGTCCACCGCGCGGATCGCGCTCTGCGGGCTGGTGGTGAGGTCGGTGCCGGCGAGACCGAGCGCGCCGATGTTCATCGCTCCGATCATCGCGGTGATGTCCTCGCCGCCCTTGGCACCCACCTGGAAGATGAACTCGTTCTGGCCGGCACCGCCGCCGATTTCCGGCATTTTCAGGTTGAAGCCGAAGAAGCTGCCGCTGTCGGCGACGATGCTGGCCGCGGTGTAGGTGTTGCCGCCATTGGCGTCTGCACCGCCGATTGCGCCGGTATCGCTGTTCGACAGATCGACGCCGAAGGCGGACTTGAGCGAGGCGCTGACACTGGCCTGGCTGGTGGTGTCGATGCTGGCGAAGGCGGAATTCACCGCCGCCTTGAAGGCGGCTTCGTTGGCATAGGTGCCGCCGCTGGCGCTGTTGATCGCCTGGTCCAGCGTGTCGCCGGCCGCGAGCCGCGCCATCACCGCCTTCACGCCCATGCCGCGGTCCATGAAACGCATCGCCAGGTAGCCGGCGGAATAGCCGGGCGAACCGGAGACGTCGTCCGCGGCGAAGGCGCCCGACACCGCAGTCAGGTTGGCGGCGTAGGTGCCGCCGCCGAGCAGGTCGCCGGCCACGCGTTCGTCCGCGCCGTGGATGTATTCCGCCGCGCCTTCCTTGAACCAGCTCGGCAGCGAGCTGAAGTTCATCGTGCGGCCCATCACCGCGTGCACCATCTCGTGCGTGATGATGCGGTCGTTGTACATCGGCGCCGAGCCGCCGTTGGGCGGATTGGCCGGCACGAAATCCGCCATGTCGATGTTGAGCGTGAGGTTGAGCGAGCGGCCCTGGCCATCCACGCCCACGTAGCTCACCGAGGCGAGCACGCCGCCGGCGGCATCCTCGTACAGGTTCACGTCCATGTCGGCGCCGTCGCCCTGCAGGCCGTAGAAGTCGCGGATGCGTTCGGTCGCGGCGCCGGCCCAGTCCTGCAGGCTGTCGAGCACCGCACGCTTGTCGGGGTCGCCGCCGATGGAGCTGCGGCCCTGCGAGAACAGCTTCTGGCCGTTGAATTGGGTATGGGTGCCGATCTGGTCCACGCCCTGCAGCAGCTGGTTGACCTCCTGCTGCAGCGCCGCCTTGTCGCTGGCGGAGTTGGTGGCGTTGGCCGCCTGCACGGCGAGTTCGCGCACTCGCTGCAGCGCGTCCGACACGCTGCCCATCGCGCCTTCGGCGGTCATCAGCAGCGAGATGCTGTCGTTGGCGTTGCGCCGCGCCTGGTTCAGACCCTTGATCTGCGCGGTCATGCGCTCGCTGATCGCCAGCCCCGCGGCGTCATCCTTGGCGGAATTGATGCGCAGGCCGGACGACAGCCGCTGCAGGCTGGTCGCCAGCCCTTGCGAGGACTGGGTCAACTGGCGCTGCGAGAACAACGTGGCGGTGTTGGTCTGGATTCGCATCGAAGGCGGGGAAACTCGGCTCGCATGATTGCGTCGAGCCTCATATCGGCCGCCCTCGGCGAATATTTAGCACTTCGGTTACAACTCCGCGGGCCGCCCGGTGCCCGCCCACGCGCTGGCGCGTGTGCTGCGCGGGTTACTCCCGCAGCCCGGTTTCCAGGTCGCCCGCGCGGCGTTCGCGCAGGCGCCATTCCTCGGCGAGCCGGACGATGCTGCTGCGTAGCGCCGCACCCATGCCGGTGTCCGCGCTGTGGCTCAGCGCCTCCAGGCTGCGCGCGATCTGGCGGGCGTCGCTGTGGGAGGGCGCGATCGCCTGACGCGACAGCAGGCCGAGCAGGTCGGCGAGCGCCGGCTGGTGCTCGATGTTGCCGCCGCCGCAGGCCGCGGTGCGGCCGGCGTTGTCGAGCAGCGCGCCCAGGCGTGCCAGCGCGCGGCGGCCGTTGTCAGCGGAGCGCGCGCTGCCGGTGGCGAGATGATGGGCGATGCTCGCGCGCAGTTCGTCGATCAGCGGGTCGAGTTCGCGGGGCGAAGGCGGGGCGTCATCGGTGGCGGTGGACATGCGGACATCCTGCGTAAAACGGGGGGGATGAGGCAGTTTCGGCGACAAGTCGACGCGCGGTCAATGCCCCGCCGGCAAGTCTGGTGGCATGATCGGGACAGCGCCGGCGCGCGGGCAATCCAACCCGCGGTGCACTTGCCGCCGGCATCGCACTTCCCTCGCTTGCGGAGAATCGCGTCATGAAGAAATGCATCGCGTTGCGCCACGTCGCCTTCGAAGACCTCGGCGTGTTCGAACCGGTCCTGCATCAGGCCGGCTACCACATCGACTATCGCCAGGCGGGCATCGACCGCATCGGCGCGGCCGAAGCCGCTGAAGCCGACCTGCTGGTCATCCTCGGCGGCCCGATCGGGGTCTATGAGACCGAGGCCTATCCCTTCGTCGCCGACGAGATCGAACTCGCCCGCGCCCGGCTGGCAAGCGGCAAGCCGCTGCTCGGCATCTGCCTCGGCGCCCAGCTGATCGCCGCCGCTGCCGGCGCGCGGGTGTATCCCGGTCCGGCCAAGGAGATCGGCTGGAGCGCGCTGACGCTGAGCGCGGCGGGGCGCGACTCGGTGCTGGCTCCACTCGGCGCACCCGGCGTGGCGGTGCTGCACTGGCACGGCGACACCTTCGATCTGCCCGAAGGTGCCACGCTGCTGGCCTCCACGCCGCTCACGCCGCACCAGGCCTTCCAGCTTGGCGAGGCAGTGCTGGCCTTGCAGTTCCATCCCGAGGCCGACCCTGCCGGCATCGAGCGCTGGCTGATCGGCCACGCCTGCGAACTTGCCCACGCCCGGGTTTCGCTGGCCGCGCTGCGGGCCGACACCGAACGCTACGGCGCGGCCTGCGCCACCGCCGCGGGCACCTTGCTGCGCGACTGGCTCGTGCGTGCCGCCGGCTGAGCCTACAGCAGGTTCAGCGGCAGCTTGAGGTAGCGCACGCCGTTGTCCTCCGGCGGCGGCAGGTGGCCGGCGCGCACGTTCACCTGCACCGCCGGCAGTATCAGCACCGGCATCGCCAGGGTCGCGTCGCGCGCGTTGCGCAGCGCCACGAAGGCGGCCTCGCTGTTGCCGTCTCCCACGTGGATGTTGCCTGCCCGCTGTTCGGCCACGGTGCTGACCCAGGCCGGCGCGCGACCGTCAGGCGGGTAGTCGTGGCACAGGTGCAGCCGGGTGTGCGGCGGCAGCGCCAGCAGCTTCTGGATGGAACGGTACAGCGTGGCCGCATCGCCGCCGGGAAAGTCGCAGCGCGCGGTGCCGTAGTCAGGCATGAACAGGGTGTCGCCGACGAAGACGTCGTCGCCCACGCGGTAGCTGATGCAGGCTGGCGTGTGGCCCGGGGTGTGCATCACCTCCACTTCGAGCTCGCCGATGTGAAAGCGCTCGCCGTCGGCGAACAGGCGGTCGAACTCGCGGCCCTCGGTGCCGAGGTCGTGGGCATTGAAGATGCGCTTGAACACCGCCTGCACCTCGCGGATGTGCTCGCCGATGGCGGTGCGGCCGCCCAGCGCCTGCTGCAGGTAGGGCGCGGCGCTGAGGTGGTCGGCGTGGGCGTGGGTTTCCAGCAGCCACTCCACCGTCAGTCCGGCCGCGCGCACGTGCCCGATCACGCGGTCCGCCTGCGTGTGGCGGGTGCGCCCGGACTTGGGGTCGAAGTCGAGCACGCTGTCGATGATGGCCGCGCGCCGCGTCTGCGGGCAGGCCACCACGTGCGTGACGGTGCAGGTTTCGTCGTCGAAGAAGGACCGGATGTCGGCGGGCTGCGGCGCGGAGGTCGTCATGGTCAGCTGGAATATAAAGAAGTGCTTATATTCTAGCTGCTGATTTCGGACATATCACGTCCGCCGCCGCGTTTCGGCCTCCGGCCTGGAGGGGAACCAACCCGAGGACCGACCGTGGAACCCGATCCTGAAGCAGGGAGCGGCTGGCCGCTCCCTGCTTCAGGCCGCAGCCCCCGCGAGATCGAACGCCGGGTCTGCCGCCTGTGCCGCCGTCAGGCTGTTGCCCTTGTCGAGCAGTTTGCGGCCGAGCATGTGTACCTGTGGCTGGTTGATCGAATCGATCGCCACCAGTTTGCCGGTGCGGAAGTAGAACACCGAGAAGCGCTGGCTTTCGACCTCGCCACGGCTGACGACCTGGTCGTAGCCGGCGGACAAGCCCACCATCTGCAGCTTGACGTCGTACTGGTCGGACCAGAACCAGGGGGCGGCGTCGAAGCGGCGTTCCTTGCCGAGCAGCGCGGCGGCGGCCGATTTGCCCTGTTCCACCGCGTTCTGCACCGATTCCAGCCGCAGCAGGCTGCCGTCTTCCAGCCGCCGCGCGGTGCAGTCGCCGCTGGCGACGATGCGCGGGTCGGCGGTGCGCGAGCAGCCGTCGACCACGATGCCGCGGTTGCAGGCGAGTCCGGCCGCTTCGGCGAGTTCGCTGTTGGGCAGGATGCCGATGCCGACGATCACCAGGTCGGCGGGGAATTCGCGGCCGTCGGCGGTGCATACGGCGGCGACCGCGTCCTGCGCCGGGCCGGCCTTGCCGCGCAGCGCCGACACGGCTGCACCGAGTTCGATGGCGACGCCGTGGCCGCGGTGCAGCGCGGCGTAGAAATCCGACACCGGCGGTGCCACCACCCGCGCCATCAACCGCCCGGCGGCCTCCAGCACGGTGACCTGTTTGCCCTGCTTGGCGGCGACCGCGGCGAATTCCAGGCCGATGAAGCCGCCGCCGATCACCACCACGCGCTGTGCCGCGGCCAGCGCGGCGGCGATGCGGCGGGTGTCCTCCAGCGTGCGCAGCGCGAACACGTTGGCGAGGTCGGCGCCGGGCACCGGCAGCGGCCGCGCGCGCGAGCCGGTGGCGAGCGCGAGCGCGGCGTAGGCGAGCTTGCGGCCGTCGGTCAGCGTGAGCAGGGTGTTGGCGCGGTCGATGGACTCCACGCCGACGCCGGCGACGAACTCGATCTGCTTCTTCGCGAGCGCCTCGGGCGCGCGGATGGTGAGCTGCGCCTCGCTCGCCTCACCGGCGAGATAGGCCTTGGACAGCGGCGGGCGATGGTAGGGCGGGCAGGGCTCGTCGCCGATCATGACGATCACGCCGGCATAGCCCTCGCTGCGCAGCGATTCGGCCACCTGCAGCCCGGACTGGCCGGCGCCGACGATGACCACCGGGCCGTTGCCCGGCAGGCCGGCGCCCTCGGGGCCGGCGATGAGCGGCGCGTCCATGCCTCAGCTCTGGTTGACGGGCAGGCGCAGCACGATGCCTTCCAGCGCCGCGGTGGCCTTGATCTGGCAGGACAGGCGGCTGGTCGGGCGGCGTTCGGCGGCGACGTTGTCGAGCATCGCCAGTTCGTTTTCGGCGGCGGCCGGCACGCGCTCGGCCCAGGCCTCGTCCACGTAGCAATGACAGGTGGCGCAGGCGCAGGAGCCGCCGCATTCGGCCTCCATGCCGTCCACGCCGTTCGACATGGCGGCCTGCATCAGGCTCCAGCCTTCGGGGACGTCGATCTGCTGTTCGTTGCCGTTGGGTTCGATGTAGGTGACGGTGACCATGGTTGTCTCCTCTGTTCTGGGTGGGGTGAATGCGAAAACATCCGCCGCGGTGCGCACGGCGCCGCGGCGGATAGGGCAGGGCGGATCAGGCGCGCGCCAGTTCCAGCCGCAGCGGGCTGCGGAAGGTGGAGGACGGCATCCACGGCAGGTGTTCCTGCACGCGCACGTAGTCCGGCACCACGCGGTGGAAGGCGTTCATCGCCGCCTTCACCGAGATGCGGGCGATGGTGGTGCCGAGGCAGGCATGCACCGCACCGCCAAAGCCGAGGTGGCCCTTGGGCTTGCGGCCGATGTCATACACGTCCGGATTGGGGAACTGGCGTTCGTCGCGGTTTCCGGAGCCGTAGGCGAGACAGACGAAGTCGCCTTCACGCATGGTCTGACCGTGCAGGGTGTGGTCGCGCGTGAGGCAGCGGCGGAAGCGCTGCGCCGAGGTGTTGAAGCGCAGCGACTCCTCGATCGCATCCACCAGCAGGTCGGGATTGGCGACGCACTGGCGTCGGGCGTCGGCGTGGTCGGCCATGTTGAGCGCGAACATGCCCATGAAGCCGCCGAGCGATTCGATGCCGGCCATGATCAGCGTCGTCACGGTGAGCAGCACCTCGCGCTCGTCGAGGCGGTCGCCGTCGATTTCGGCCATCGAGAAGTGCGAGATGAGGTCGTCCTTCGGGTTGGCGCGGCGCTCGGCGATGACCTTGCTGGCGTAGTCCTGCATCCAGTTGTAGGCGGCGATGTGCTCCGGGCCCTTCTGCCGGGTGGCGGCGTCGGACTGCACCATGGTCACCGCCTTCTCGCGCACCAGCGCCTCGTCGCCGAGTGGCAGCCCGAGCGCGGCGAACAGCACCCGCACGGTGAACTTCGACGAGAAGTCCTCGATGAAATCGAACTGCTTGAGGTCGGCCAACGGAGCCGCGGTTTCGCGCGCGATCTGGCGGATCGGCTCGGCCAGGCTTTCCAGGTTGCGCTTCATGAAGGCGTGCTGGACCAGGCCGCGCAGGCGGTCGTGGCGCGGGGGATCGGTGGTGCCCAGGGTGGCGCCGGCACGGTTGGGCAGCTCGGTCATCAGGTTGCCCTTGGCCGAGGAAAAGGTCTGCCAGTCGTTGAGCGCGGTGACGATGTCGGCGTAGCGCGACAGCACCCACATATTGGCTTCCTTGCTCCAGAAGCAGGGATGCTCATCGCGCAGCGTCTTGTAAAAAGGAAACGGATCCGCATCCACGGCGGGGGAGTACGGGTCGAAGCTGAACATCGTGTGTCTCCGTTCGTTATTGGTAGATTCCGCTTGAAATCGCCACTTGCCGGCGATCGCGTGGATACACTATAGGGAGTGTGGTTATTCGAGTCAGTGCAATAAAGTCGGAACGAATTGCACTTTTCGATCAAAACGGTTTCGCTTTTCACGGTGCGCCGCAGCATGACGACCCCTTCGCCCGCCGCCGTCCGGCTGCCTCCTTCCGCCGCCCGCCAGCGCGCCGTGCCCGACTTCGCGCTGTACGGCGAAACCGCGACCTCCGCGCTGGAGCTGATGCATATCGAGGAAATCGAACTGCGCAGCAGCCTGTACGAATGGGAGATCGAGCCGCATGTGCACCGCGGCCTCTACCAGGTGATCTGGGTGGGCGACGGCATGGCGCAGGTGGCGCTGGACGAATGCCAGGAGCAGGTGGCGGGGCCGGCGGCCATCGTCATCCCGCCCGGTGCGGTGCATGGCTTCCGCTTCGCGCCCGGCACCCAGGGCATGGTGCTCACGCTGGACGGCCGCTTCCTGGTGGAAGGCGATCTCGAAACCGCGGGCGAATCCCTGCGCCAGCTCTTCGCCGCGCCGCGGCTGCTGCGCCTGGACGGCGGCGAGGAGGGCGACGCCGCCACCGCGCGCCGGCTGGACGGCTTGCTGCGCCAGCTCGCCGAGGAATTCCCCGCGCCCGATGCCGCCGATGCGCCAGTGGCGCGCTGGCTGGCGCAAGCGGTGGTGTGGCGGCTGGCGCAGGGCTGCGCGCGCAGCGTGTCGGCGGCGGCCGCCGGCAAGCGCGGCCGGCATCACCAGGCACTGCTCACCCGCTTCCTGCTGCTGGTGGAGGAGAACTTCCTGGCGCATTGGCCGCTGTCGCGCTACGCCGCGCAGCTAGGCCTCAGCACCCCCAGCCTCAACCGCCTGACGCGGGCCGCGAGCGGCCGCCCCGCGCTGGAATACCTTCACGACCGCCTCACCCGCGAGGCCTGCCGCCGGCTGGTGTATACCGCGGCGCCGGTTAGCCGCATCGCGCTCGACCTCGGCTTCGAAGACCCGGCCTACTTCTGCCGGTTTTTCAAGCGCCGAACCGGGGATAGCCCGAGTGGATACCGCGAGCGGCAGGGGAGGTGAGGAGGGCGGCGGGGCTGGTTGGGGTCTGGCCGACGCTGGGGGAAGGGCCTGGAGGATGGGGTTCGGCCACGCGCGGCGGGTCACGTTTTTTATCAAACCACCATTTGAGAGGCAGGTCCGCTCCGGCGGCCGTTATCCACTCAGTGGCGGCCTTCGGCCGGAGCGGACGCCCAGTTGACGGAACATGACTGGCCGGGCTCGGCCAGCAAGAGACATTCGTGCCTTCGGAAAGATGGTCAGCAAGCGGCAGCTACTGGGTTTGGAAGCCGCCGTTCGCTGTACCTACCGTTTGCTGCTGGTAGAGAGCGCCGAAGTCGAATCCGACAGGATGCTCTGGGGTCCGTTCCAGCCTCCCCTTCCGCGCGGCGTTGGCGCTGCTCGACGGTTCTTTGACCCTCGGGACGTGACAACGACCCCCACGGCCGTCACACCAGCGAGCTAAACATTCGTCGGTATGCAATGTCCTAGCAATTGTTTTCATGCGTCACCGCCACACCCCCCTCCGCAGCCGGCCGGAGAGCGAGGAGGAAGGAAACGATGAGACATGATGAATCCGATAGCGTGAGGGGCCCGCTTGCCCCATCGGTGTATAGACGGGTGTTTGAAGCGACCCCTGCGCCGTATTTGCTCATGGCACCCGATTTCACCATCGTCGCGGTCAATGAGGCCTACCTGAAGGCGACCCTGACCCGGCGCGAAGAAATCCTTGGGCGGTACATGTTCGAGGTCTTCCCCGACAACCCGGCGGACCCGTTTGCCCAAGGCGTCGCTGCCCTGAAGGCATCGTTGGAACGCGTGCTGCAGACCGGCAAGACGGACACCATGCCGGTGCAGAAGTACGACGTCCGGCGGCCGGCCGAGCAGGGGGGCGGTTTCGACGAACGCTACTGGAGCCCGGTCAATTCTCCGGTCCTCGGCGATGACGGCCGAGTCCTCTACATCATTCACCGCGTCGAGGACGTCACGGACTTCATGCGCATGAAGCAGCAGGCCGCCGCCGAGACCAAGGATAGCGAGGCCTTGAGCCGACGCATCCATGAGCTGGAAGCCGAGATGTTTCAGCGCGCTCGGGAACGCGTCGAGACCAACCGACGGCTGCACGAAGCGAACCAGAGCCTGGCCGCGCTCGACCGGGCGAAGACGGCCTTCTTCAGCAACGTCAGTCATGAGTTACGCACCCCGCTGACGCTGATGCTCGGCCCGCTCGAAGACATCCTGCAGCAAGCAAGCGGCCTCGACGACGCACAGCGCGAAGAACTGGAGCTCGCCCATCGCAACGCGCTGCGTCTGCTCAAGCTCGTCAACACGCTGCTCGAATTCGCCCGCATCGAAGCCGGACGCGTCGCCGCGCGCTACGAGCCGACCGACCTTGCAAGTTTCACCAGTGAGCTTGCGAGCGTCTTTCGCAGCGCAGTCGAACGCGCCGGGCTGAGCCTGATTGTCGATTGCCCGCCGCTGTCCGAAATGGTTTACGTCGATCGCGGCATGTGGGAGCAGATTGTCCTAAATCTAATCTCGAATGCGTTCAAGTTCACGCTGCACGGGGAGATCGTGGTGCGTCTGCGCGCCCGGGGCGATCACGTCGAGCTGCGGGTCCGTGATACCGGCACCGGGATTCCCGAGCATGATCTACCCCATCTGTTCGAGCGGTTTTATCAGGCCGAGGGCCGTCACGGGCGCACGCAGGAAGGCGCGGGGATCGGACTCGCACTCGTCCACGAGCTAGTCCATTTGCATGGGGGGACGGTCCGCGCATATAGCCGCGAGGGCGAGGGCTCGATGTTCTTCGTCAGCATTCCCTTCGGCGACACCCACCTGCCCGCTGAACACGTGTTTGCCGAACAGCTCCGCACCAGCGTTTCCCGCGGCGCCGAGCTGTATGCGGGCGAAGCGCTCGCCTGGCTGTCGCCGGCGGCCTCGCCGAACCTGCCGGCCAACGCCCAGGTACTTACCGCGCCGCGAGCGCGCATTTTGCTCGTGGAAGACAACGCCGACCTGCGTGGCTACCTCTGCCGTATGCTCGGCCAGCACTACGAGGTCGAAACGGTGGCCGACGGCCAAACTGCGCTGGCTACCATCCACTCCCGTCGGCCGGACCTCGTCGTCGCCGATGTGATGATGCCCGGGATCACCGGCATCGCGCTTGTCCGTGCACTGCGCAAGGATTCCCGCACACTGACTCTGCCGATCATCATCCTCTCGGCACGTGCCACGGAAGAGGCCCGGATCGAGGGCATCCAGGCTGGAGCCGACGATTACCTCGTCAAGCCGTTCAGTACCCGCGAGCTGCTTGCTCGTGTCGCCGGCCTGCTTGCGCAGTCCGAGCACGCCCGGCGCATCCAGGTGTTGCGGGCCGAGGCCGAGGCTATCAAGGCGCACTTGGAGATGATCCTCGAAAGCATCAGCGATGCTTTCGTCGCCGTCGATCGGGACTGGCGAATTACCTTCGTGAATAACAAGGCGGCGCAGGAGTCCGGTCAGGCGAGAGAGACCTTGATCGGCAAGGATCCGCGACAAGCATTCCCGGCCGCTCAGAGGGACCCGGTCAGGACGCTGCTCGAGCATACGATGCAGGCGCGCACGCCGGAGCGCATCGATTACCTCAATCCGACGACCAAGCGCTGGTGGGAGGTACGCGTCTTTCCGTCGCCCGAAGGGCTCGTCGTGTTCTGCACCGACATTACCGAACGGAAGGCGGCGGAAAGGATCGCCCAGCACGATCCGCTGACGGGCCTGCCCAACCGTGCGCTGCTGTACGAATTCGCCGAGCATCTGCTGGCGGCCGCGACCCGTGAAAGGGCAGGCGCCGCGGTCCTCTTCGTCGACCTCGACCGCTTCAAGCCGATCAACGATACCTACGGCCATCAGATCGGCGACGCGGTGCTCAAACAGGTGGCAACTCGGCTCGGTGAGTGCATCCGCGGCGGCGACCTGATTGCCCGTCTCGGCGGTGACGAGTTCCTCGCCGTGCTGGCGAAGATCGGCAGGGCGGAGGATGCGGCGAGCGTGGCGCGCCACGCCCTCGATCACCTCCGACAGCCTTATCGGGTCGACGGCCTCGAACTGACCGTGACCCCGAGCATCGGCATCAGCCTGTTCCCGCAGGATGGCGAGGAGATCGAGGAGCTGATCCGAAATGCAGATGCCGCGATGTACCACGCCAAGGAGAACGGGCAGAACGACTTCCAGTTCTTCCGCGCCGAGTTCAACGATCGAATGCGCGAGGCCTTGCGCATCGAAAGCCGCTTGCGTCAGGGCTTGGCCGACCGGGAATTCGTCCTCTTTTACCAGCCCGTGGTCGACACCGAAACAGTTGAAGTGGTCGGTGCCGAAGCCCTGCTGCGCTGGCCGGCAATGAACTCGGAGCCCGGACAGTTCATTCCCGTCGCCGAAAAGGCAGGAATGATCCGGCCCTTGGGCAATTGGGTGTTGCAGGAAGCCTGCCGGCAGCAGCGCGAGTGGGCGGACAAAGGCGGCCCGTCCGTGCCGATCGCGGTGAATGTATCGCCGCTGCAGTTCCGGCAGAAAAATTTCGTGGCCAGCGTCGGCGATGCGCTCCAACGCAATGGCTTGTCGCCCGCGAGCCTGCGCGTCGAGGTAACTGAGGGCACGCTGATGGCGGATGCCGAGGCAGCCCGCCACATTCTGTCCGGCTTGCAGGCGATCGGGGTCAAGGTGGCGCTCGACGATTTCGGCACCGGCTATTCGAGCCTCGGCTATCTGAGCCGGCTGCCGATCGACATCCTCAAGCTCGACCAAACGTTCGTCCAGGGGATCGGGCGTCACGACGCCAGTACCGCGGTGGTCGAAGGCATCATCGCCCTCGGCCGTTCACTCGGACTGGAAGTAATCGCCGAAGGTGTCGAGTCGGCTGAAGTCGCAGCCTTTTTGCGCGAGCATCACTGTGATCGCAGCCAAGGCTTTCACTTCTCGCCGCCGATGCCGCCGGAACAGTTCGAGCGGTGGTGGGCAGATCGGGCGGTGTGACCGAACAGTCATATTGCCGGAAAGCCCGCTATGCGATCAAAAAGCCGCCACAGATGTTGCGAACGTCATACGTCTGTTTAGGGTCGGTAGCTGCCTGAGAGTCGCACCTAAATGGCCGGCAGCTGAGGCCGAGCTGCCGCCTCTCGTGCAATTCGCTGTCGTACGACAATCCCTGACGAAGGCCAGATCCGGTACTGAGCCATCCCATCCGGCATCTTGCCGTAGCTGGATTCCGACGGACCTTCCCCCTCAGCCCGCCGACCGCATCGCACCCCCACTCCCCACTTCCCCCACCACCGCCTCCAGCTCCGCCCGCAACCAGCAATGCACCGGATCGTGCCGGTCGCGCAGGTGCCAGATCGCGTACATCGGTAGCGGTGGCGCGGTGAGCGGCAGTTCGCAGCTGGCGAAGTCGCGCATCAGGCTGCTGCGCAGCAGGCCGGGGACGGTGGCGAGCAGGGCGCTGCCGCGCAGGAAGGACGGGATGCCGGCGAAGCCGGGGACGGTGGCGACGAAGCGGCGTTCGATGCCGCGGGTGGCGAGGCCCTGGTCGAAATCCAGTGCTCGGCGGGGCTCATACACCACGGTGACGTGCTCGGCGGCGAGGTAGTCGGCCAGCGAGGCGGGCGCCTCGCGTACCGCGGCGTCGTAGAACACCCGGTAGCTGTCCTCGAACAGGCGCTTGTGCAGGATGTCGCCGGCGTCCGGCGGGCGCGGCGAGATCACGAGGTGGCAGTGGGCATCGCGCAGCATTTCCGGCGTGGGGATGTCGGAGGGGATCACCCTTAGCGCCACGCCGGGCGCGGCGGCGCGCAGGCGGGCGAGCAGGCGCGGCAGCAGCAGGTCGCGCTGGAAGTCGTTGGCGGCGATGGTGAAGGTGGTGCGGAGCGACGCGGGGTCGAAGGCCGGGGCGGCGGCGAAGCGGCGCATGTCTTCCAGCAGCACCCGCGCCTGCACCGCCAGCGCTTCGGCGCGCGCGGTGGCGACGATGCCGCGCCCCGATTTGACGAACAACGGGTCGCCGACGATGGCGCGCAGCTTGCCGAGCAGGTGCGACACGGCGGACTGGGTGACGCCCAGGCGTTCGGCGGCGCGGGTGATCGAGCCTTCCTCCGTTACCGCGATCAGCAGCGCCAGCAGATGGCCGTCGAGATGGGTGTGGTCGGGCGTGGGCGAGGGCGCCGCCGCGGCAGATCGATCGAATTTGCTCATGATTGGAATGAGTTTCCCTGTGTTTATCCGTGAAGTCCAGCCGCCGATACTGATAACCCTACTCACAACAAGGACGAGGAGAGGCGGATGGCCACCCGGCAGAAACGCGAGATTCCCGGCACGTCGATCTTCGACGGCGAACTGGCGCAGAAGGGCTACGCGCTCAACAAGATGTGCTTCTCGTTCAACAGCGCGGACAACCGCGCCGAGTTCCAGCGCGACGAGGCGGCCTACTGCCGCAAGTTCGGGCTCAACGACGAACAGGAAACCGCGATCCGCACGCGCAATGTGCTCGGCCTGCTGGCCGCGGGCGGCAACGTGTATTACCTGGCGAAGTTCGCCGGCATTCTGGGACTCGACGTGCAGGACCTGGGCGCCGCCCAGACCGGCATGACCAAGGAAGCGTTCAAGGCCATGCTCGTGGCCGCGGGGAAATAAGACATGGCAAAGATCGTAGGCAGCATCACCACTTCGCACGTCCCGGCCATCGGCCGCGCCCTCGCCGGCAAGCTGCAGGACGACCCGTACTGGAAGCCTTTCTTCGACGGCTTTCCGCCCGTGCATGCGTGGCTGGAGAAGGTGAAGCCGGACGTGGCGGTCGTGCTGTACAACGACCACGGCCTCAACTTCTTCCTCGACAAGATGCCCACCTTCGCGGTGGGCGCGGCCCCGCAGTACCACAACGCCGATGAAGGCTGGGGCATTCCCACGCTGCCGCCCTATCAAGGCGATCCCGCGCTGTCGTGGCAGCTGATCGAAGACCTGGTGGCGCGCGAGTTCGATATCACCACCTGCCAGGAAATGCTGGTGGACCACGCGTTTTCGCTGCCGCTGAAGCTGCTGTGGCCGGCGTCCGAAAGCTGCCCGGTGCGCACCGTGCCGGTCTGCATCAACACCGTGCAGTACCCGCTGCCCTCGGCGCGGCGCTGCTACAAGCTGGGCAAGGCCATCGGCGAGGCGATTGCCGGCTGGGATGACGACCTGCGCGTAGTGATCATCGGCACCGGCGGGCTGTCGCATCAGCTCGATGGGGAGCGCGCCGGCTTCATCAACAAGGACTTCGACCTCGCCTTCATGGAAAGCCTGATCGCCGACCCCGAGTGGGCGACGCAGTTCTCGATGGAAGAACTGGTGGAGAAGACCGGCACGCAGGGCGTGGAACTGCTGATGTGGCTGGCCGCGCGGGCCGCGCTGCCGGGCGCGGTGCGCAAGGTGCACGCCAACTACCACATCCCCATCTCCAACACCGCGGCGGGGCTGATGGTGATCGAAACGGTAGCCTGAGCGCCGCCGTCCGCTTCCCCTCGTGCCGCCCCGCGCGGCACTCCCGGGCCGGCTCCACCTGTGGGGCCGGCCTTTCTTATGGTGTTGTCGCGGAGAACGGCGATATCAGCAGCCCAGCTATTTCGATCTGCTATAGCTGATAGTGTGACCGAAGTCTTCTACATCACTGGCGGACGCGGCAGACTGTCCTCGGTGTGAAATCGGGTTCGAGAGTCCGGCGTCCGACCGGGCCGAACCCCGTCAGTCAAACGAGGAGACGCTGATGAAAGTCCGTAACCTGGCGCTGGGCATTGCCGCCGCCATGCTGGTTCCTGCCGCCGCCCATGCGCAGGAGGTTGTCCTGAAGGTGGCGCACTTCCTGCCGCCGGTGTCGCCCGCGCACACCAAGTTCATCACCCCCTGGTGCGACAAGGTCGCCGCGGAGTCGCAGGGCAAGATCAAGTGTCAGCTCTACCCGGCGATGCAGCTCGGCGGCACCCCGCCGCAACTGCTCAACCAGGTGCGCGACGGCGTGGCCGACATCGTGTGGACGCTGCCGGGCTACACCCCGGGCCGCTTCCCGGTCTCCGAAGTGTTCGAACTGCCCTTTGTCGCCACCACGCCAGAAGCCACCTCGCGCGCGCTGTGGGACTTCGTGCAGAAGAACGCGATGAGCGAATTCGCCGGCATGAAGCCGCTGGCCACCTGGGTGCCGGGGCCTTACGTCTTCCACTTCCGCGACAAGCAGGTGAAGACGCTGGAAGACCTGAAGGGCATGAAGGTGCGTGCGCCGTCGCGCCTGGGCAACCGCATGCTGACCGCGCTGGGCGCCACGCCGGTGGGGATGCCGGTGCCGCAGATGGCCGAAAGCCTCTCCAAGGGCGTGATCGAGGCGGGCATGATCCCGTGGGAAGTGGTGCCCTCGACCAAGACCCACGAGCTGACCCGCTTCCACGCCGAAGCCTCCGACCAGAACGCCATCCTCACCTCGACGATGGTGTTCGTGATGAACCAGAAGAAGTACGACAGCCTGCCGCCCGAGCTGAAGAAGGTCATCGACAACAACAGCGGGCGTGAAGTGTCGGCCTGGGTGTCCACCCAGTTCAAGGACGCCGACACCGCCGGCCGCGAAGCCACCGCCGCCCGTGGCAACACCATCTACGCCATCGCCCCGGCCGAACTCGCCCGCTGGCGTACCGCCACCAAGGAAGTGGACGACGAGTGGATGAAGGAAGTGGCCGCCAAGGGCGTCGACGGCAAGAAGATGTACGACGAGGCGGTTGGCCTTGTGAAGCAGTATTCAAAGTAAGGACGCGCCGGCGTCCTGCTGGGCACCGGGGTGCCGCGAATCGGATCCCCGGTGCCAATCCAAGTTTCCTGAATCTGTTCTGGAGTCCTTCATGGCTGAGTCCTTGGAGCAGCCCCTCGTCGTTCCGGCGGGACCCGTCGGCAAGACCGTGGAGGTGGCGTGCGCCACGCTCGCGGTGCTTGGCGGCGCCATCTTCATCATCGAGTCGGTGATGTCTGTTGTCAGCATCATCGGCCGTTCCCTCTTCAAGATGCCGGTGCCCGGCGACTACGAGCTGGTGCAGATGATGTCCGCGATGGGCATCGCGATGTGCCTGCCCTACTGCCAGCTGCGCAAGGGCCATGTGTTCGTCGATTTCTTCACGCTGTGGGCGCCCGCCGGCTTGAAGCGCGCCCTCGACGCGATCGCCGCGCTGCTGCTCGCGGCCTCGTCCTTCTTTCTCGCGTGGCGGGTGTGGGACGGGATGCTGGAGATGCGCGAGTACGGCGAAACCTCGATGGTGATCGCGCTGCCGGTGTGGTGGGGCTACATCCCGGTGGTGCCGTCCTTCGTGCTGCTCGGCATTGCCGCGCTGCAGACCTTCATGCTTGAACTGACTTCGGAGACCCGGTCATGACCGGAACCACGATCGGCCTGACGATGGGCGTGGTGATGATGGGCATGCTGGCCCTGCGGGTGCAGATCGGCATCGCCATGTTCCTCACCGGTGCCATCGGCTACGTGTGGGTATCGGGCTGGGACCCGCTGCTCGCGTATCTGAAGAACGCGCCCTATGGCCGCTTCTCGCTGTACGACCTGTCGGTGGTGCCGCTCTTCCTGCTGATGGGCCAGTTCGCCACCCACGGCGGGCTCTCGCGCGCACTGTTCAAGGCGGGTAACGCCTTCATCGGCCACTGGAAAGGCGGCATGGCGATGGCGGGTGTCGGCGCCTGCGCCGGCTTCGGTGCGATCTGCGGTTCGTCGCTTGCGACTGCGGCGACGATGTCGCACGTGGTGATGCCGGAGTTGAAGCGCCACCAGTACAAGGCCAGTCTTGCCGGGGGGGCGCTGGCGGCTGGCGGCACGCTCGGAATCCTGATCCCGCCATCGGTACCGCTGGTGATCTACGCGATCCTCGCCGAACAAAACATCGCCAAGCTGTTCCTGGCCGCTTTCGTGCCCGGCATCCTGGCCGCGGTGGGCTACATGGTGGTGATCGGCATCGTCACGCGGCTCGACCCGGAAGCGGGCGGCCCCGGCAGCCCCAGGCACAGCTGGCGCGAGCGCATCTCCACGGTGATCGACACCTGGCCGGTGTTGCTGATCTTCATGGTCGTGATCGGCGGAATCTACAGTGGACTCTTCACGCCGACCGAAGCGGCCGCGGTGGGCGTCATCGCCACCGGCATCGCGGCGTGGAAGTCCGGCGGGCTCAAGGGCGAAGGGCTGATGCAGTGCATCTACGGCACGGCCACCGGCACCGGCATGATGTTCCTGATCCTGCTCGGCGCGGACATGCTCAACTCCTTCATGGCGGTCAGCCAGATGCCGGCCGAAGCCGCGGCGTGGGTGGAGAGCATGGGCTTCGGTCCCTTCACGGTGCTGTTCGCGATCATCGCCATCTACCTGCTGCTGGGCTGCGTGATGGACAGCCTGTCGATGATCCTGCTGACCGTGCCGATCTTCCTGCCGATCATCCTGGGTATGGACTACTGGGGCCTCGGCCTGGAGGAGAAGGCGATCTGGTTCGGCATGCTCGCGCTGGTGGTGATGGAGGTGGGCCTGATCACGCCGCCGGTGGGGATGAACGTCTATATCATCAGCTCGATGAACAAGGACATCCCGATGGCCACGATCTTCCGCGGCGTGATGCCCTTCCTCGCCTCAGACATCGCCCGCATCTTCATGCTGGTGTTCTTCCCCAGCATCTCGCTGGTGGCGTTGCGCGTGTTCAGCTAGCCGCGCGGCGCGCAGGAGGATGGGAAAAAAAAAGGGCGGTGCCTGCGGGTGCCGCCCTTTTTGTTTGCGCAGGCGGCACAGGCGGAAGCGCGGCTCCGGCGAGAGGCTCAGCTTGCCGGTGGCTCCACCGCCTGTTCCTGCGCGGTCGATTCCCCAAACCGCTCGAACACCAACTGCCGCAGCCAGCGGTTGGCCGGGTCGCGGTGGTAGCGGCCGTGCCAGAAGAGGTTGATTGCGATCTCCGGCAGCTTGGCCGGATGCGGCACCGACACCAGGCCGAAGGGTTCCACGCAGCGGGCGGCGAAGCGTTCCGGCACGGTGGCGATCATGTCGGTGCTCTGCAGGATGTGGCCGACCGCGATGAAGTGCGGCACCGTCAGCCGCACCCGGCGCTGGATGCCGGCGCGCTCCAGCATCGCGTCCACCTGGCTGTGGCCGGTGCCGCCGGACACCACCACCACATGGTCCAGCGCCGAGAAGTTCTCCAGCGTCAGCGGCAGTGTCACCGCCGGGTGCTGTTTGCGGAACATGCAGACGTAGCGCTGGTGGAACAGCCGGCGCTGGTAGAAGCCCGCCTGCAGATTGGGCAGCAGGCCGATGGCGAGATCCACCGTGCCGGCCTCCATTTCGTCGCGCAGCGTGGCGCCGCTGTTGCGCACGGTGCTGATGCGCACGCCGGGCGCGATCTCGGCCAGCGCGTCCATCAGCACCGGCAGGAAGTAGATCTCGCCGATGTCGGTGACCGCCAGCGTGAAGCTGCGCTGGCTGGTGGCGGGGTCGAAGCGGGCCTGCTGGTTGAGTGCGCCGTGCAGGGTGCCGAGCGCGTAGGCCACCGGTTCGGCCAGTTGCAGCGCGAAGGGCGTCGGTTCCATGCCGCGGCCGGTGCGCACGAAGAGTTCGTCGCCGAGCATCGCGCGCAGGCGCTTGAGCGCGTTGCTAACCGCCGGCTGGGTGAGGCCGAGGGTGTCGGCCACGCCGGACACCCGGCGCTCGGTCAGCAACTGGTTGAAGACCACCAGCAGGTTGAGGTCGATGTCGCGCAGTTCCATGTTTCGCAGTATTCAGGTTGGTGATGTGACGTATTCAATCTATTTTATGGATGTATAACACGCCTCGATCCATGATGGCGCCCATCGAACGTTTCATCACCGGGGCCAGCAATGGAACTGCATGTACAGCCGATCGACCGCAAGCTGAACTTCGAGATCGGTGCCAACCTGCTGGAGGTGCTGCGCAACGCCGAGGTGCCGATCTCCTACAGCTGCATGTCCGGTCGCTGCGGCACCTGCCGCTGCGAGGTGCGGGCCGGCGAGGTGCTGGACGCCGGCCCGGCAGCCGGGCGCAGCGGGCGCAACGGCCAGAGCGGCGTGCTCGCCTGTCAGGCGGTGCTCACCAGCGACTGCGTAATCGAAATCCCCGAGCCGGACGAGGTGGTGGTGCACCCGGCCCGCATCGTCAAGGCCACCGTCGCCGCGATCGAGGCCCCCACCCACGACATCCGCCGCCTGCGCCTGAAGCTCGCCAAGCCGCTGGACTTCTCGCCCGGCCAGTACGCCAGCCTGCAATTCACCCCGGAGCACATCCGGCCGTATTCGATGGCCGGGCTGGCGGGCGACGACGAGCAGGAGCTCCAGGTGCGGCGGGTCGAAGGCGGCCGCGTCAGCGCCTGGATCTTCGAGCAGTTGAAGGTGGGCGACGCGCTGCGGGTGTCCGGCCCGCTCGGCACCGCCTACCTGCGCCGCAAGCACGCGGGGCCGATGCTGTGTGTGGGCGGCGGCACCGGGCTGGCGCCTGTGCTCTCCATCGTGCGCGGCGCGCTCGAATCCGGCATGAAAAACCCCACCCACCTCTACTTCGGCGTGCGCAGCCCGCGCGACCTCTACGACGCCGACCGGCTGCAGTCGCTCGCCGACGCATACGACAACCTGACGGTGCACATCGTGGTCGCTACCGGCAACACCGATGCATCGCTGCGCAGCGGCTTGGTGACCGACGCGATTGCAGCCGACCACCGCAGTCTTGCCGGCTGGCGCGCCTACCTGTGCGGCGCGCCAGCGATGGTGGAGGCAGTGGGCTTGCTGGCGAACCGGCTGGGGATTGCGCCGAATCACGTGCATGCGGATGCGTTTTATCCGGCGGCGTGGTGAGGGTGGGTTTCAGTGATTGGACGGCAGGATTAGGTGACGCGTGCGCTCGGAGCGAGGGCTTTTGCTCCCTCCCCTTCGAGGGGGTGAGGACGGGGTTTCGGCGAACATCGCTCGCCGCCGGTCGAACGACGGTGCCCCTGGCACCGGCTACCGGGTTGGCCCGTTTTGCCCCCTCCCCTTCAAGGGGAGGGTTGGGGTGGGGATGGGGTTTCGCTCAGCAGTCGACGCCTTAACCCCATCCCCCTCCTAACCAGTAGTCTCGGCTTCGCCTCGCCGCTCCGCCGGCGGCATCGAGCAGTGCTCGATGAAACCCCGGCTACGCCCCCCTTGAAGGGGGAGGGATCACCCCCGGCTAGCAGTCTCTGCGCTCACCCAAGGACACAAAGCACCAAAACACAAACGAGGAGACACCCATGACCACACCATCCACCGTATTCCCCACCGGCGTCAGCTGGGAAACCGCCGGCACCAGCCGCATCCCCTTCAAGGTCTACACCGACGAGGAAGTCCACAAGCAGGAACTCGAACGCTTCTTCTACAAGGGCCACTGGAGCTACGTTGGCCTGGAGGCGGAGATCCCTGAGCCCGGCGACTTCAAGCGCACGGTGGTGGGCGAGCGGTCGGTGATCATGGTGCGCGACGCCGAGGGCGGCATCCGCGTGGTGGAGAACGTCTGTGCCCACCGCGGCATGCGCTTCTGCCGCGAGCGCCACGGCAACCGCAAGGAATTCGTCTGTCCCTACCACCAGTGGAACTACACGCTGAAGGGCGACCTGCAGGGCGTGCCTTTCCGGCGCGGCGTGAAGCAGGATGGCAAGGTCAATGGCGGCATGCCGGCGGACTTCAAGGTGGAGGACCACGGTCTCACCCAGCTCAAGGTGGCCACCCGCGGCGGCGTGGTGTTTGCCTCTTTCGACCACGAGGTCGAGCCGCTGGAGGACTACATCGGCCCGACCATCCTCCAGTACTTCGACCGCCTCTTCAACGGCCGCAAGCTGCGCATCCTCGGCTACAACCGGCAGCGCATTCCTGGCAACTGGAAGCTGATGCAGGAGAACATCAAGGACCCGTACCACCCCGGTTTGCTGCACACCTGGTTCGTCACCTTCGGGCTCTGGCGTGCCGACAACAAGTCCGAACTCAAGATGGACGCGCACGGCCGCCATGCGGCGATGATCTCGACGCGCGGGCAGGGCGGCAAGGCGGCGCAGGTGACCCAGGTGCCGAGCTTCAAGGAGAGCATGCAGCTGAACGACCCGCGCTTCCTCGACATCGTGCCCGAGCCCTGGTGGAACGGCCCGACCGCGGTGATGACCACGCTGTTCCCGAGCGTGATCCTGCAGCAGCAGGTCAACAGCGTCTCCACCCGCCACATCCAGCCCGACGGCCATGGTTCCTTCGACTTCGTGTGGACCCACTTCGCCTTCGAGGACGATGACGACGAGATGCTGCAGCGCCGCCTGCGCCAGGCCAACCTTTTCGGCCCGGCCGGCTTCGTCTCCGCCGATGACGGCGAGGTCATCGAGTTCTCGCAGGAAGGTTTCGAGCAGAAGCCCTTCCACCGCGCGCTGGCCGAACTCGGCGGCCGCGCGGTCGACCTCCACACCGACCACATGGTCACCGAAACGCTGATCCGCGGCATGTACGGCTACTGGCGCCGGGTGATGGAGGAGGGCGGCGGGCCCGGCGGAAGCACACCGCAGGCTGGCGGTGCGGAGGTGTCCCAATGAGCAGCAACGCGATCGAAATGAACTTCGCCGACTGGTTCGAACTGACCAATCTCTACGCCGACTACGCCCGCGCGGTCGATTCCGGCGACTGGGACCTGTGGCCGGAGTTCTTTACCGAGGACTGCCTCTACCGCCTGGTGCCGCGCGAAAACCACGAACGCGGCTTTCCGCTGGCAACGCTGTCCTTCGACAGCAAGGGCATGCTCAAGGACCGCGTCTACGGCATCCGCGAAACCCTGTTCCACGACCCCTACTACCAGCGCCACGTCACCGGCGCGCCGGTGGTGCGCAAGGTGGAAGCCGTGGCCGGCAGCGTGCGTTGGCACTGCGAAGCCAACTACGCGGTATTCCGCACCAAGCTCTCGGAAGTGAGCACGGTGTTCAACGTCGGCCGCTATCTCGACGTCGTGGAGCGCACCCCGGCCGGCCTCAAGTTCGCCGAGCGCATCTGCGTGTACGACAGCGAGATGATCCCCAACTCCATCATCTATCCCATCTGAACGAAGCCTGACGCCGGCGGCCCGCGGGCTGCCGGCGCGGAGGAGACGACATGAGCAACATCGAATGGATTGCCGCCGCCGAACTGGACGCGGTGCCGCAGGACGACGTGATCGGCGTCGAGATCGGCGGGCGCGACATCGCGCTCTACAGCGTCGATGGCGAGATCTACGCCAGCGACAACATCTGCACCCATGGCCACGCCCGCCTGTGCGACGGCTTTCTCGACGGCCACGAGATCGAATGCCCGCTGCATCAGGGCAAGTTCGACGTGCGCTCGGGCAAGGCGCTGTGCGCGCCGCTCACCGAGGACATCCGCTGCTATCCGGTGAAGATCGAGGACGGCCGCGTTTTCCTCGCGCTCGCGTGAACGCCGCTGCGGCGTCGATTTGATTTCGTTACCCGCGCCGTCGCGGGGCTGAATCCGCGGTCGGGCCGGGAGCCGGTCCGGCACGCGGGCATAACGGAATCGAAGCGATGAAGCGCAAGGCCGCGGGGAAAGGCGGCAGGCAGGACGGGACGAAGGCGGTAGCGGACGCAGCGGCGCCGTCGCGTCTGGCGTGGTGGCCTTGCCGGTGTCGACGATGCGGGTTTCGCTGGAACCGAGGAAGGGCTCGACATCCTGGCGCAGGCGCTCCGGGGTATCCAGCTGTTGTCTGGCGATGGTGGCTGGTTGGCCAATTCCTGCAGCGCCTTTGCCGGGTACCGCCGGATGCGGCTGCCGGCGCCGCTGGAAATTCCGCAATTCCACTCCAGGGACGTTTGGGCGGCCGATCGAGGCCCTGTCTTAAGCCCTTCCGG
This sequence comes from Azoarcus olearius, assembly GCF_001682385.1. Lineage (NCBI taxonomy): Bacteria > Pseudomonadati > Pseudomonadota > Betaproteobacteria > Rhodocyclales > Zoogloeaceae > Azoarcus > Azoarcus olearius. Next base: position 2,875,739 of record NZ_CP016210.1, on the reverse strand, counting down.
TGCGGACGCGTCCCCTGCATTGCCGGTCCGTCTGCTGTCTTCGGGGGTAAACCTGATTGTGCTTCGGCGGTCGCTGCCTTTTGCACGACGCGGTCGGCGGCAGCAGGTCTGACGGTCGTCGTTGACCGTAGATTTATTATCACTAGATAATAAAAATCATTCTCAACTGTACTACACAGCCAGCCAGACTGTTGCCGGTCCGCCAGCCAGATTGCCGGGTTTTCCGGCCTTCCTTTCGGAGGCTCCCATGCACACCGTCACTTCATCCGGTTCGATCGCCGACCTCTACCGCAATCATCACGGCTGGCTGCACGGTCTGTTGCGCCGGCGGCTCGGCAACGCTTGCGATGCGGCCGATCTGGCTCACGATGCCTTTCTGCGCCTGATTGCCAAACCGCGTCAGTTCGACAGTGCGGAGGGGGCGAGGGCCTACCTCAGCACCGTGGCCAAGGGTTTGTGCGTCGATTTGTGGCGCCGCCGCGAAGTCGAGCAGGCCTGGCTGGAGGCATTGTCCGCCCAACCGGAAGCGGTGGTGCCTTCGGCCGAGCACTGCGCTGTCATCCTCGAGACCCTGTACGAGATTGACGCAATGCTCGCCCGCCTGCCGGTGAAGGCGGCCCACGCCTTCGTGATGGCGATGGCCTATGGCATGACGGACAAGGAAGTGGCGGGCGAGCTTGGCGTTTCCGATCGCATGGTGCGCAAGTACATGAGCCAGGCCATGTTGCACTGCATGGAGTTGCAGCTGCGTCACGAACTGGAACTGCAGCCACAGCGGACCCCGGCGCTGTCGGAGGGGTGAGGTGAAACCAGGATCATGGTCTGTGTGCGTGCGGCGCCTGGGAGGGGCATTCCCGGGCTTGCGGCGGTTTGGTGGCGAATGACATGGACATCGACGACCCGCAGCCCACTGCCGCTGACGCCGCGATCGCCATTCCGTCGCACGAGGTCATGCAGCAGGCCGCCGAATGGTTCGCGCTGCTTCGATCTGGTGCGGCGACGGGGCAGGACCATGCTGCATGGCAGCATTGGCTCGATTGCAGCAGCGAGCATCGCGGTGCCTGGCAGTACGTCGAAACAATCAGCCGCCGCTTCAATCCGCTGCGTGCCGGGACAGACCCGCGGCCGGCGGTGACAGCCCTCCAGACGCTCGGTACAAAGCGCAGGCAGCGCCGCCAATGGCTCAACGGCATGGCCGCGCTGGCAGGCGTGGGACTGTTGGGTGGTGTGATGTGGCGTCAGACGCCGGCCGGCAGCGTCCTGGCCTGGGCTGCGGATTACCGCAGTGCAAGGGGCGAGATCCGCGACATCGTCCTGGCCGACCAGACTCGCATCTGGCTGAATACGGCGAGCGCATTCAATGTCGACTACCGGCCGGACGTCCGCCGGGTGCGGCTGCTGGCTGGCGAAATGCTGATCAAGACCGCAGCCGACCGCATGAGACCCTTCGCTGCCGAAACCTGTCATGGGACCCTGCGTGCCTTGGGTACGCGATTCGCGGTACGTCTCATCGAGGAGAACACCTTTCTCGCGGTTTATGAAGGCGCCGTCGAGCTGCGGACGGCGGATACCGGCAGAACGCGCGTGATCGCGGCCGGAGAGCAGGTCCGCTTCACCGCTACGGAAATCGCCACCCCCGAGCCGGCCAGCCGCGCACGCGAGGCATGGGCACAGGGGGTGCTGCTGGCCGAGGACATTTCCTTGCGCGAACTGGTAGCGGAACTCGGCCGCTATCGCACCGGCCATCTTGGCGTTTCTCCCGAGGTTGCCGGACTGCGCGTGCTGGGCGGTTACCCGCTGCAGGATACGGACAAGGCACTGGCTATGCTGGAGCGCGTGCTGCCGATCGAGGTCCGGCGCACTTTGCCTTGGTGGGTCAGCATCGAAGCGCGGCGGGAGTGACGGTCGGCGCTGCGGCGATGATCTGACATTTTTTCGGAATGGGTTCCGGTTTTTGCACGCTCGTTCGATTCACGGGATGAAACATCGTCCTGTCGATCAACCTGCCGAGAGAACCCTCAGTGAAGTCCACCGTCGTCCCCGCCGTCACCCCCGTCCAGGCGCATCGATTTATCGCTCGCCGCCTGGAGCTGATCGTCCGTGCCGTCTTCGCCGGCATTCTGCTGAGCCCCGCGGCGCAGATGCCTGCGGCGCAGGCGCAGCAGTCGTCCGCCGCCGTGCGCAGCTACAGTATTCCGGCCGGGCCGCTGACGGTGGTGCTGACGCGCTTCGTCGGCGAATCCGGCATTTTCCTCGCCGGGATGGCCGAACTGGCCCAGGGCAAGGCCAGCCCCGGTCTGCAGGGGGCTTACTCGGTCGGGTCGGGGCTGCAGGCGCTGCTTGCCGGCACCGGCCTCGAGGCCGTCGCATCGCCCAATGGCGAGTATGTGCTGCGCAGGCTTGCCGCGCCTTCGGGGGCAGACATGGTGCTGCCGGCCGTCACCGTGGCTGCGGCTGCAGCCAGCCAGGTTACCGAAGGGACGGGGGCGTATACGGTGAGGTCGGCGAGTACCGCGACCCGGCTGGATTTGTCGCCGCGCGAAACGCCGCAGTCGCTCAGCGTGGTGACCCGCGCCGTGATGGACGACTTCAGCCTGACCAGCGTCAACGACATGCTGGCCACGGCAACCGGCGTCAATGTCGAGCTGGTCGAACCCGACCGGACCTACTTCTCGGTGCGGGGTTTCGAGGTGTCCAATTTCCTTGTCGATGGCATCGGCCTGCCTTTTGCCACTGGCGATCAACTGGGCGATCTCGATACCGCGCCCTACGATCGTGTCGAGATCCTGCGCGGCGCCAATGGTCTGCTCGCAGCCACCGGCAATCCGTCCGGCACCATCAATTTCGTGCGCAAGCGGCCGACGGATCAACTGCAGGCCTCAGCCGCATTGACGCTGGGGTCGTGGAGCAACAGACGCATCGATGGCGACGTCGCGGGGCCGCTCAACGAGTCGGGTTCGCTGCGTGGCCGTCTGATCGCCGCCGCGCAGAAGAAGGATTCTTACCTCGACCGCTACTCGCTGGAAAAGAACGTGTTTTCGGTTGTGCTCGAGGCCGATCTCGCGCCGGACACTTTGCTGACCTTCGGTCATGCGGAGCAGCACAACAGGCCCAAGGGCACGATGTGGGGTGCATTGCCGCTTTACTACACCGACGGTACGCCGACCGACTACTCGACCTCGGCCAGCGTCGGTACGGACTGGACCTACTGGAATACCGACGACATCCACACTTTCGTCGAGTTGAGGCAGAACCTCGCCGATGGCTGGCAGGCAAAGGGAACGGTGATCCGGCGCGAGCTGAAGTCGGACGGAAAACTCCTTTATCTCAGCGGCGTGGCCGATCGCACCACGGGCGCAGGCCTGACGAGCTGGCCGTCGGAATACGATCACACCGAACGTCAATGGGGGAGCGATCTGCATGTGTCCGGCCCCTTCACCCTGGGGGGGCGACGTCATGAACTGGTGCTCGGCGTCAATTGGGCGGAGAGCAAGAACCGTCTGCACTCCAGGGATGACGACACCGGCCTGCCGCTCACCGAGTATGAAGCACTGGCCGGCCACTTCCCGGAGCCGGCTTTCGACGCCGGCCTGACCGGGGCCGCCGCCTTCACCAACCGGCGCAGCAGTCTCTACGCGACCGCCCGCTTCAACCTTACCGATGATCTGAAACTGATCACCGGTGCCAGCGTCACCCGGGCCACCAGCTCTGGCATGCAGTACGGTGTCGTCCACGACTACCGCGAAACCCGGACCACGCCCTACCTCGGCGTGGTCTACGACCTCGACGACCGGCATAGCGTCTATGCCAGCTACGCCGGCATCTTCAGCCCGCAGCACCAGATCGAGCAGAGCGGCAGCGTGATGAGTCCGATCGAAGGGCGCAATGTCGAGATCGGCGCCAAGGGTGAATGGTTCGACCAGCGCTTGAACGGCAGCGTGGCGCTCTTCCGTACCAAGCAGGACAACACCGCCGAGTATGCCGGCTTTGCCAACGGCAGGTCGTATTACAGCGGCGTGGATGCAACGACCACCGGCTTCGAACTGGATTTGTCCGGGCGGGTGACGTCGATCTGGGATATCAGCGCCGGTTACACCCAGTTCCGGCTCGAGGACGAAGACGGCCACGACGTCCGCACCTACGTGCCGCGGCGAACCCTGCGGCTGACCTCCACGGTCAGGATTCCCTTCGTCCCCGGCCTGAAGCTCGGCGCCAACCTGAAATGGCAGGACGACATCCATCGGGACCAGGGCGGCGGCATCGTCACGAAGCAGAAGAGCTACGCCTTGCTCGATCTGATGGCCAGCTACGAGATCGACAAGCACTTCAACCTGATCGCCAAAGTCGGCAACGTCACCGACGAGAAATACCTGAACAGCCTGCTCTGGGCCCAGAGCTACTACGGCGCACCGCTGAACGGCAGCGTGACGCTGCAGTGGAAGTACTGAATCCGGTTTCCAGGCTTGCCGCGGCGGGCGGGGGCGGTTTCTCCCGTCCGCCAAAGGCGGCCTGCGTCCTCGATATCGAAGTGGCACAGTCAAGGGAGTCTTCTAATGACCAGGGATGCGATACACGATTTCGTTGCCATCGGGCTAGGGCCGTTCAATCTGAGCCTGGCCTGCCTGACCGAACCGCTGTCCGATCTGGATGGCGTCTTTCTCGAACGCAATATGGAGTTCAACTGGCATCCGGGCATCCTGATCGACGGGACCACCTTGCAGAATCCCTTCCTGGCCGACCTGGTGAGCCTGGCCGATCCATGCAGCCGCTTCAGCTTTCTGAACTACTGCAAGGAGGAAGGCCGGATCTATGCGTTCTACATCCGGGAGAACTATTACCTGGACCGTACCGAATACAACCGCTATTGCCGATGGGTGGTGTCCCGGCTGTCGAACATCCGCTTTCAGCATGATGTCCGCGAGATCAGGTACGACAAGGAGCAGGCGTGCTATGTGGTGGAGGGCGTCCGGGGCGAGAGCCGCCTGCCGTTCTCGCTGCGTTGCCGCCGGCTGGTGGTCGGTGTCGGCACCTTGCCGGCCTTGCCGCCCTGCTGCGGCGACCGAGGGCACCGTTACCTGCATACGGCCGACTACCTGGACAACAAGCAGGCGCTGCTCCAGCGGCGTTCCATCACCATCGTTGGCAGCGGACAAAGTGCCGCGGAAGTCTATTACGACCTGCTCAAGGCATCCGACGCCCATGACTACAGCCTGACCTGGCTGACGCGCTCGCCCGGCTTCTTCCAGATGGAGAATACCAAGCTCACGCTGGAGATGATTTCTCCGGATTACATCGACTACTTCTATCACCTGCCGGAGGGCAAACGGGAAGCCCTGCTCGGCACCCAGGGCAGCCTCTACAAGGGCGTCAACGCCAGCCTGATCAATCAGATCTACGACCTGCTTGACGACAAGCGCAAACGGGGCACGCTGCGCTCGCATCTGGTCTCGAATTGCGAAGTCCGCGAATGCCGTTACGACCTCAATGACGACAGCTATGACATACGCTTTCGTCAGGTCGACCATGAAGAAGACTATCGCTACCGCAGCGACAGCGTGATCTTCGCCACCGGTTACGAGCACCGTGTACCGGCCCTCATCGACGGCATCCGCGACCGCATCCGTTGGGATGCCAACGGGCGTTACCGGCTGGCGCACAACTACACCGCCGATTTCAATGGCAACGAGATATTCGTGCAGAACGGCGGGTTGCACACGCATGGTCTGACCAATATCGACATCGGCATGAGTTGCCACCGCAACGCCTACATCATCCGCGAGATGACCGGCATCGATTACTACAAGCTGGAGCAACGGATAGCGATACAGGATTTTGCGGTGCCGGAAGGCGCAGGCTTCGTCAGGCTCTCCGAAGCCGGCAGCCTATGAGCCTCAAATTCAACATCATCCTGATGACCGCCTTCGCCGTCATCAGCGATGCCGTCCTGATTCCCTTCTATCCCCAGTTCTTTCTGGGGCGATACGGCGTGGAGAGTGCGGTGCACGTCGGCGCCTATGTTGCCGCCATCTCGATCGCGGTGATGTGCACCTTGCCGTTCTGGGCGCGCCTGAGCCGGCGGGTGGAGCCCCTGCATCTGCTGGTCTATACCCAGTTCGCCGCGGGCTGCTTCAGCGTGCTGAGCTTGTGGGCGCAGGGCGTGGCGGCCTATTGGGTCCTGTCCATGCTGATGTTCATATGCAAGAGCAGCTACCTGCTGATGTATCCCTACCTGATGCGGCTCGAGCCGCCCGAGAAGCACGCGGGAACGATAGGCCTGTTGTCGGTGGTGGTGCATTTCGGCGCCATCTCCGGAGCGGTGGTCGGTGGCTTCGTGATGGAAACCTGGGGACCGTCCGGCAGCATCCTGGCGATGGCGGCGGGGGATTTCTTCCAGATGGCAGTGTGCTTCCACCTGATCCGCAGCGGCCGGATGGTCCGCGTCAACGCGGCGGCAGCGCCTGCGGAAGAGGCGGTCGCTGTCGCGTGGTTCAGGAAACTGCGCATACGGCTTTCCATCCTCCGGTTGGCACTCGTCATGCTGGTTTTCGATGCGGGGGTCTATCTGGTCAGGCCCTTCTTCGCGGTCTATTGGCAGCAGGTCTCCGGTCAGGACAGCGAACTGCTCGCGGGCGCGGCATTCGCCATTCCGGGCGCGGTCGCGGTGCTGGCGCTGTTCATCAACGCCCGTATCCGCGCCAGTGGCGGACGCTTGCCGAACCATACCTCGGGCAATCTGCTGCTCGGCATCGCGGGCTTGCTGCTGCAGGCAGCGCCGCATGTGGAATTGATCGTGATCGGCCGCTGCCTGTACGGCTGGGCGGTGTTCCAGATCGTCGTCAAGCTGGACGTGTTCCTGTTTCGCATGAGTACGCCGCAGCACTATGCGCAGGACTACAGCATTACCAACTTCTTCCAGAATCTGGGCGTCTTGCTGTCGTCATTTGCCGCGGGGGCGGTTGTCGAGCGTTACGGCCTGTCGGTGCCCTTTGTGCTGGGGGCAATCGCCTTTGCGCTCGCTGCCGTGCTCGCCCGCCTGCTCCTTGCGGCGCCTGCCGCCGAGCCGCAGGAAGCGTCCGTCACCGTCCGGGAGGTGCCTGCCCGTGCCGATTGAGACCCCGCATCGCAGGAGCGACTTCCCCGGTATCCATCGCCAGGAGGGGCCGTTCGCGTTTCGACTGCTGCGGATCCCGGAAGACATCCCGATGCTGCATGACTGGTTCACGCGGGATTACGCACGCTTCTGGCTCATGCAGGACAAGGGGGAAGACGAAATCCGGCAAATCTACCAGGACCTGATGAGCTCCGGCCAAGCCACGGCCTATATCGGCCTGTACGTCGGTCAGCCAGCCTTCCTGATCGAATGCTATGACCCGCGCTACGACCGGGTTGCCCAGCACTACCCGGTGAAGCCCGGCGATCTCGGCATGCATCTCTTCATGGGGCCGGCAAAGGAACGGATTGCCGGCTTCACCCTGGCGGCTTTCAAGGCATTGATGCGCTTCATGTTCGTTCATCTGGACGCGCAGCGGATCGTGGTTGAACCGGATGTCGACAACCACAAGATCCACGCCCTGAATCAAGCCGTTGGCTTCACCTGTCATCGCACGGTTGTTTTCGCAGAAAAACTAGCCGGTCTTGCCTTCTGCACCAGGTCGGATTTTGAGAACGCCACGCAGACCCTTCTCGAGGAAGCCCTTTCATGAACGCCGCCATTCCCCAGCCGCTGCTGAAGCAACCTATCGAAGCCACGCTGCACCTGACGCCGGAGGCTTGGGCTGAAGCCAATCGTCGGCTGATACGCAAGGCACTGTCCGAATTCGCCCACGAAGTGATCATCGAGCCCGAGCGGCTGGCCGGTGCCGGTGCAGGAGGCTTCCAGCCATACCAGATTCACTCCGATGATGGCAGCACGCGCTACCGGTTCCAGGCACGGGTGCTGGCCTTGCGCCACTGGCACATTCCGGCGGAGTCCATCCAGCGACTGGTGGACGACGAGTTGCAGGTGCTCGATGCCCTGCAGTTCATCATTGATGTGCGCGGACGGCTCGGCATCAAGGAAGAATTGCTGCCGGTCTATCTCGACGAGATCAGCAGTACGCTCTATGGCGCGGCCTACAAGTACATGAAGGCCGACGCGCCGAGCGCGGCGGCGTTGGCGGACACCGAGGATTTCCAGCGCATCGAGACCGCCATGACCGAGGGGCACCCCGGATTCGTCGCGAATAACGGACGGCTGGGTTTTGGCGCCCTGGATTACCAGGCCTATGCGCCGGAAGCCGGGTCGCCGTTCCGGATCGTCTGGCTGGCAGTGCATAAGGAGAATGCCAGCTTCGCCAGCCTGTCCGATCTGAGCTACCGGCAACTGATCGATGAAGAGCTTGGACGGCCCACCGTCGAACGCTTCGGCGCGATCGTCTCCGGCCTGGGTGAGAACGCGGACGACTACTTCTTCATGCCGGCGCACCCGTGGCAGTGGTTCAACAAGCTGTCCATCGTCTTTGCGTCCTACGTCGCCCGGCGCAAGATCATCTGCCTCGGTCACGGGGACGACGACTATCTGGCCCAGCAGTCGATCCGCACCTTCTTCAACGTCAGCGACCGCAGCAAGCGCTACGTCAAGACCTCGCTGTCCATCCTGAACATGGGGTTCATGCGGGGTCTGTCGCCGTACTACATGTCCGGCACCCCGGCCATCAACGAGTACATCAAGGGCGTGATCGACAACGACGCCTATCTCCGGCGCAATGGCTTCAACATTCTGCGCGAGGTGGCTTCGCTCGGCTTCCGGAATTACTACTACGAAGCCGCCATCGAAGCCGACAGCCAGTACAAGAAGATGTTCTCGGCATTGTGGCGCGAAAGTCCGCTAGCGCTGCTCCAGCCGGGCGAGCGGCTGATGACGATGGCAGCGTTGCTGCATGTCGACCGGAACGGTGCGGCGCTGCTGCCCGAATTGATCCGCCGCTCGGAACTGGGCGTGGTGGAATGGCTGAAGCGCTATCTCGACGCCTATCTGGCGCCTCTGGTGCATTGCTTCTATATGCACGATCTGGTGTTCATGCCGCATGGGGAAAACCTGATCATGGTGCTGTCGGACCATGCGCCGGTGCGGGTGTTGATGAAGGACATCGCGGAGGAGTCCGCCATTCTGGATGTCTCGGCCAGGGATCGACTGCCCGCGGCGGTGCGAAGACTTGCTGTCGATGTACCCGACCGGGTGAAGCTGCTGGCCATCTTCATCGACGTCTTCGATGGCTTTTTCCGCTACCTGAACGAAATTCTCGTCGACAACGCCTGCTGCGGCGAAGAGACGTTCTGGGAACTGGTGGCGGCGTGCATCGCCGGGTATCAGCGCGCTCATCCGGAGCTGGCAGAGAAATACCGTGCGTACGATCTCTTCGCGCCCGAGTTCCTGCATTCCTGCCTCAACCGTCTGCAATTGAGCAATAACCTGCAGATGATCAATCTCGCCGACCCGGCTGCCAATCTGAAAATGGCAGGAAATCTGCACAATCCCATCGCCCGGTTTCGGCCGTGACCCGGTTTCGCATTTTCGGATAGATACTACGGGAGGCCGGAACCATGTCCGACATCGGCAATCGCGCAATGCTTGCGCGCGCGGCGTCACAGCTGCCCGTCGAATGCTATTTCGACGAAAAGCTCTTCGAACTGGAAAAGAGGCTGTTGTTCGATGCAGGGCCGGGCTACGTCGGCCATGAGCTGATGGTGCCGGAACTGTACGACTACCGTTCGCAGGAATGGAACGACCACGCATGCCTGATCGTGCGCCAGGCGGACGGCATCTACGAGATGTCCAACGTCTGCCGTCACCGTCAGGCCATCATGTTGCAGGGAGCGGGCAATGCGGACAGGCTGGTCTGCCCGATCCATCGTTGGAGCTACGGTACCGACGGCCGTCTGGTCGTCGCACCGTATTTTCCGGCGAATCCCTGCCTCGACCTGAGCCGGCGCAAGCTGGAGTGCTGGAAGGGATTGCTGTTCAGGGGGCCGCGTTCCGCGAAGGCCGATCTTGCCGGAATGTCCATGGCCGCGGAGTTCGATTTCACCGGCTACCGGCTGCACCATGTCGAACTGCGTGGGTGCAACTACAACTGGAAAACCTTCATCGAGATCTATCTCGAGGATTACCACGTCGTTCCGTTTCATCCCGGGCTTGGCCGCTTCGTGACCTGCGACGACCTGACCTGGCAGTTTGGCGAATGGTATTCGGTCCAGCGCGTCGGCATCACCGCATTGGACAGACCGGGTTCGGCCACCTATGGCGACTGGCACAAGGCGGTGCTCGACTACTCCGCCGGCCAGACACCACGGCATGGCGCGATCTGGCTGACCTACTTTCCCAACATCATGGTCGAGTGGTATCCCCACGTGCTGGTTGTGTCGACCTTGATTCCGCAGGGCGTCGCCCGGACGCTCAACGTGGTCGAGTTCTACTACCCGGAGGACATCGCGCTGTTCAAACCGGAATTCGCCCGCGCGGAGCAGGCCGCGTACATGGAAACCGGCATCGAGGATGACGACATCGGCGAGCGCATGGATCGTGGCCGGCGGGCCTTGATGCTGCAGGGGCGCAGTGAAATCGGGCCCTACCAGTCGCCGATGGAAGACGGCATGCAGCATTTTCACGAGTTCTACCGACGCTTGATGAGCGGGCATATCTGACATCGCCGCCGCTGAGGGCTGGTACGACCTTTCTTGAACTTCTACGCGATGCGCTTCTTTCTCGTCCGCATGCACCGGTACGCCGGCCTCCCGATGGCCGGTTTCCTGTTCGTCACCGCCTTACGGGGGTCGTCATTTCCCGGGATCACGAACTCGACGTCGAGGGCAGGGCGGGCGCGGGCGCATTGCCGGCAGGCGTGGCCGTGGTCGGGCGCGGACGGTATCCTTCCGACTTTCCACCCGCGGACGGCGTGGCCGGCCGCGTTCCGTTCCGATGCAGAGCACCATCTTGCAGCCCAGCCCTTTGCACGTGCTGTCCATCGTCCCGCCGATGACGCAGCTCAATACGCCTTACCCGTCCACCGCCTATCTCACCGGCTTCCTGCGTTCGCGCGGCATCCACGCGGAGCAGGAGGATCTTGCGCTGGCGCTGGTGCTGCGGCTGTTCTCGCGTGACGGCCTCGCCGCGGTGCGTGCCGCGGTGGAGGCGATGCCGGCGAAGCAGCGCACGCCGATGGCCGCCGGCTTTCTGGAACACTTCGAGCGTTACCACTACACCATCGCGCCGGTCATCGCCTTCCTGCAGGGGCGGGATTCCACCGTGGCGCACCGCATCTGCTCGCGCACCTTCCTGCCGGAAGGGCCGCGCTTCGATGCGCTCGATGTCTATTACGACCCGGAAGGTGGGGACCCGCTGGCCTGGGCGTTTGGCTCGCTGGGCCTGCAGGACCGCGCCCGCCACCTCGCCACGCTCTATCTCAACGACCTCGCCGACGTGCTGCGCGAGGCGGTGGATGCGCGCTTCGAATTCGTCCGCTACGCCGAATCGCTGGCGCGCAGCCAGCCCAGCTTCGAACCGCTGGCGCGCGCGCTCGCGGCGCCGCCGACGCTGGTCGACACGCTGCTGATCGAGCTGGCTGTGGCGGCCATCGAGCGCCACCGCCCGCAGCTGGTGCTGCTGTCGGTGCCGTTTCCCGGCTCGGTGTATGGGGCCTTCCGCATCGCCCAGGCGATCAAGGCCCGCGATCCCTCCATCGCGGTGGCGCTGGGCGGCGGCTTCGTGAATACCGAACTGCGCGAGCTGAAGGACGCGCGGGTGTTCGACTACTTCGACTATGTGACGCTGGACGATGGCGAACGTCCGGTGCTGGCGCTGATCGACCATCTGCAGGGCGGGCGTTCAACGTCGCGCCTGGTGCGCACCTTCGTGCGCGACGCCGACAGCGGCGAGGTCCGCTACGTGAATTTCCCCGAGCCGGACGTCCCCTTCGACGAGGTCGGCACGCCCACCTGGGACGGCCTGCCGCTGGACCGCTATCTGTCCATCCTCGACATGCTCAACCCGATGCACCGGCTGTGGTCGGACGGGCGCTGGAACAAGCTCACCGTAGCGCACGGTTGCTACTGGAAGAAGTGCAGCTTTTGCGACATCAGCCTCGACTATATCTCGCGTTATGAGGGCGCCGCCGCCAGCGTGCTGGTGGACCGCATCGAGGCCATCATCGCCGAGACCGGCCAGACCGGCTTCCACTTCGTCGATGAGGCGGCGCCGCCCAAGGCGCTGCGCGCGCTGGCCGAGGAACTGCTGCGCCGCGGCGTGGCGATTTCGTGGTGGGGCAACATCCGCTTCGAGAAGTCCTTCACCCCGGAGTTGTGCCAGCTGTTGGCCGACAGCGGCTGCATCGCGATTTCCGGCGGGCTGGAGGTGGCCTCCGACCGCTTGCTGAAGCTGATGAAGAAGGGCGTGTCGGTGGATCAGGTAGCGCGCGTCACCCACGCCTTCGCCGAAGCCGACGTGCTGGTCCATGCCTACCTGATGTACGGCTTTCCGACCCAGACGGTGCACGACACGGTGGACGCGCTGGAATACGTGCGCCAGCTGTTCGAGGCCGGCTGCATCCAGTCCGGCTTCTTCCACCGCTTCGCCTGCACGGTGCATTCCCCGGTGGGCAAGAACCCGGACGAATACGGCGTGCGCCTGCTGCCGCTGCCGCCGGTGAGTTTCGCCAAGAACGATGTCGAATTCGTCGACCCGACCGGCGTGGATCACGACGCGCTCGGTGCTGCGCTCAACAAGGCGCTGTACAACTACATGCACGGCATCGGGCTGGATACCGATGTGCGCAACTGGTTTGCCGACAAGGTGCCGCGGCCGCGGGTGGCGCGGCAGTTCATCGCGCGCGCGCTCGCCCAGCAGTAAGCGCCGCCATCGCAACCCCGCTCAATTCAAGCAAGCGATATCCATGAAGATCAATCTCCTTCCCCTCGGCGCCCGCTTCCTGCTCAAGGGCCGCATCCACACCAAGGTCGGGCCGATGACCGCGTCCGATGAAGCGGGGGCCGTCAGCTTCATCCCCAAGCATGCGGTCCTGCAACCTGTGCCGGGTGAGGCACCGCCGGTGCTGCTGGAGGAGTCGCCGAAGGGACTGGACGCGGCGAAGGTGAGGGCGGCTTTCGAGGCCTACCACCAGACCGCGCTGAAGTTGACCGACGCGGCGGGGAAAGCGGCGCTGGAAGAGGCACGCAGGCGCTTTATTGCCGGCATCTGCTGAGAGCCGGCAGGCGCGCGGGGAGGGTTCCCGGCAGCCCGCTTTGGGACTGCCGGGAATGCGTGCACGAAACGCCGCACGCGGAAAGGAGATGCGCAGGGCGCTCCTGCGACCGGGGCGCCCGCGTCAGGACTGCATCAGCGTTGCTGGTTCTGACCGCGTTGCTGGTTTTGATCCTGCTTGGTCTGCTGCTGCTCGGGCTGTTGCTGGTTGGGTTGTTGCTGCTGGCCGGGCTGTTGCTGCTGCCGCCCCGGCTGTTGCTGCTGGGGTTGCTGCTCACGCTGCTGCTTCTGGTCTTGTTGCTGGTTATTTTGCTGGTTCGGCATGATCGTCTCCTCAGGGCAATAGCGCTGGCTGTGCTGCCATCGCTTTGGGAGAGAAGCATTCGGTGTTCCCGGGGAAAGACAGGGGGCGGGCCGGCTGGTGAAGGAAATGTCGTGCAATGGTGCGGCGCTGTGTAAAGAAATTGCACGCTCGTGCCGCGCCGCAGTCCGTTGCAGCGGAAGCCGCCGGCCGCGGCGGCGCCGCGGATTTCCAGTGATCGGCTAGCGGCCCAGCGCGTAGAACTCCGCATTGGGTCGCATGCTGGTCACGTTGGCCAGACGATTGGACATGCCGAAAAACGCGGAGATGCCGGCGATGTCCCAGATGTCCTCTTCGGTGAAGCCGTGGGTTTTCAGCGTGTCGAAATCGGCCTCGCCGACCAGATGCGCGGATTGCGAGACGCGCATCGCGAAATCCAGCATGGCTTTCTGGCGGTCGGTGATATCTGCCTTGCGGTAATTCGTGGCGATCTGATCGGCGATGAGCGGATTCTTGGCGCGGATGCGCAGGATGGCGCCGTGCGCGATCACGCAGTATTGGCATTGATTGGCGCCGCTCGTTGCCACCACGATCATTTCCCGCTCGGCCTTGGTCAGATTGCCCGGCTTTTCCATCAAGGCGTTGTGATAGGCAAAGAACGCGCGAAATTCGTCCGGCCGATGGGCGAGGGTCAGGAAGACGTTGGGAATGAAGCCTGACTTTTCCTGCACCGCCATGATGCGCTCGCGAATGTCGGCAGGCATGTCCTCCAGCCGGGGAACCGGAAAGCGGCTGACGGGGGCTTGGCGGGTCTGCTCCATGTTTCACTCCTCTGCGTGACAAGAATAAATGGACTTGAATGGGCGCTTTCGCGTCGTAGGTATTTAGACCGAGCGTCTAGTCGAGCTTAAAAAAAGGTCAGGCGGGCGGCAAACCCGCAAAGAAGAAATCGGCAAAAACGTCGAGCGGCGCGGCGGATTGCTCGAGCTTGGCGCGCAGCACCGCACCCTCCCAGCCGATCCAGAAGAAGGCGGCGAGTTGTGGCGGATTCGCGCAGGGGGACAGTTCTCCGGCCTGCTGGGCTGCCATCAGACAGGTGGAAAAACGCGTCTGCCAGTCTTCGAAGGTCTCTTTCAGGCTGGCGCGGAAGCTTTCGGGCAGCGCGCCCATTTCCTGCCCGAGGTTTCCGATCAGGCAGCCGCGGCGGTAGGCGTGCCGCGCCATGCCGTCTTTCGCATCGGCGACGAAGGCGCGCAGGCGATCGAGCGGCGAAAGCGCGTCGTTCAGCAGGTGGCGGTCCAGCTTCCTCGCGAAAAACTCGCCATAGCGCTGGATGAGTTCCAGGCCGAAGGATTCCTTGCTGTCGAAGTAATGGTAGAACGAGCCCTTGGGCACGTTTACCCGACCCAGGATTTCCTCGATGCCGGTGGCTGAGAACCCCTTTTCGGTGAGCACTTCCAGGCCCGCACGCAACAGCAATTCACGTGTTCCGATCAGGTCTTCCCGCTGCTTCGGGGGCCTGCCGCGGCGACGGGGGGTAAGGGGCGGCGCATCCATGACGAGATATTGGACTGACTGTCTCGTAAAAACAATCCTTCCCGCGCGCAGCGCATTGTGCCTGCAACGGAGCGGCGGAAACGGAGGCGCCCCCGTGGCCGCCGCTTACTCCGCTTGGAAGCGGCAGGGCATGCCCGTCATGGTGCCGGGCTGGTCGTCGCCCGCTGCGGGGGCGGCGCGGTTCAGCCCGTCACGCCGCGGCGCACCATCTCCACCATCGCGTCGGCAATGTCGCGCGGGCTGCGGCGTCCTTCGCGATACCACAGGTAGATCCAGTTCATGCCGCCGAGCAGGAACAGGCGCAGCAGTGTGCGGTCGGTGCCGGGGGCAACCGGCAGCGCCTTGATGAGGTCACGGAACACTTCCTCGTAGGCTTCGCGGTAGGGCTGGATCTTGGCCAGCAGTTCCTGGTTGCCGGTGAAGGAGAGGCTGTGGCCGGTGATGCGGTCGATCGGCGAGCCTTCGACGATGCCGCTGACGTGTACCTCGCACGCCCGCCGCAGGCGGTCCCACGGATCGCTGCCTTCTTCCGCCGCCGCCTTCACACGCCCCAGCACGCGCTGGAAGCCTTCGCGATGCACCGCCAGGTACAGCTCGTCCTTGGACGGAAAGTAGTGATAGACCGAGCCGGGCAGCAGGCCCACCTTGCGCGCGATGTCGCGGATGGAACTGCGGTCGTAGCCCTGCTCGGAGAACAGTTCGGCGGCGGCGGTCAGGATCACCTGGCGTCGCTCCACCGGCTCGCCGCCGCTGTCGCCGCCAGGCTCGCCGCCGCTGTCGTTGGCGGTTTCACCGCGCGCCAGCCGCGCGCTGAGTTCGCCGCGCTCGAGCAGGCGGCGCTGGTTCTCGGTCAGCACCTCGACGCCGTCACCGGCTTCGTCGGCCAGCGCCTGCAGGCGTTTCACCGCGGTTTCCAGGCCGTGCTTCTGCCAGATGTAGCGCACGCCCGAGGCGGAAATCTGCAGCCCGTCGAGGCGCAGGCGCTCGGCCACCGCGGCCTGGCCGAGTTCCGGTTCGCTGCGGGCGAGTTCGAGGATGCGGCTTTCGACATCGCGATTGTCGTCGGGGGCAGGGGTGCGGGAGAGCGCCTGGTTCATGGTCGATCTGCGAAGTTGGGCCGGCTGTGCGCGGCGTTCGGGGCGGAATCATAGCGAGCGCGGGACGTCGCCGCAGCGCAGGCTTACCCGTAACATAGAACTAACTAATCAATTGAACAAGTGTTTGACAAGCTAGTTTGACGAGGCTACAGTGCAGTCACACCGGCAAGTGCCGGACCGATCGCCAAGAGTGGCACAAGCCGCCGTACCGGTCGGGACGCTGAAGACGTCGAATCAGGAGGAGTCGCAGATGGTCACCCTTTCCCGCCGCCCCGGCGCATTCCGCGCCGCGCCCCATTCCCCACTCGTGCACTGCGCCGTCGCCGGCGCACGCCGCGGCAGCTTCGGCGCGCCCGCGCGCTGAGTTTGCGGCCGGCGTTTCGCCGGTCGTTGTTCACGATCATCGACATCCCGGCCGTGACCGGGAGGGCAGGGGTACGCCATGGATTTTCAGATAGCGCTGTTGCTTGGCCAGGACGGCATCACCAACGGAGCGATCTACGCGCTGCTGGCACTGGCGCTGGTGCTGGTGTTTGCGGTGACGCGGGTGATCTTCATCCCGCAAGGGGAGTTCGTTGCCTACGGGGCGTTGACGCTGGCGATGCTGCAGGCGGGCGCGGTGCCGGCGACGGTGTGGCTGCTGGCCGGGCTGGGTGCGGTGGCGGCGGTGCTGGACGGGCGCGGCGCGCTGCAGTCGGGTAACGCGAAGAAGCTGCCCGGCATCGTCGGCTGGAACCTTGCCTATCCGCTGGCGCTCGCGGGCGTGCTGATGGCGCTGCCGGTCAAGGAGCTGCCGCTGGCGGTGCAGGTGCTGCTCGCGCTCGCGGTGGTGGTGCCGATGGGCCCCTACCTGTACCGCGTGGTGTATCAGCCGATCGCCGCCGCGCCGGTGCTGATCCTGCTGATCGTCTCGGTCGCGGTGCACGTCGGCATGGTCGGCCTCGGCCTGCTCTTCTTCGGCGCCGAAGGCCAGCGCACCCCGGCGTTCTCGGATGCGCGCTTCGAAGTCGGCCCGCTGCTGGTGTCCGGCCAGACGATCTGGGTGATCGTCGCCTCGATCGCGCTGATCGCCGCGCTGTACCAGTTCTTCGAGCGCACGCTGTACGGCAAGGCGCTGCGCGCGACCGCGATCAACCGCGTCGGCGCCCAGCTGATGGGCATCTCGCCCGCGCTCGCCGGCAAGCTCACCTTCGTGCTCGCCGCCTTCATCGGCGCGCTGTCGGGCGTGCTGATCGCCCCGATCACCACCATCTACTACGACACCGGCTTCCTGATCGGCCTGAAGGGGTTCGTCGCCGCCATCATCGGCGGGCTCGGCAGCTACCCGATCGCCGCCATCGGCGCCGTGCTGGTGGGGCTGCTCGAAGCCTTCTCCTCGTTCTGGGCCAGCGCCTACAAGGAAGTGATCGTCTTCACGCTGATCATCCCGGTGCTGCTGTGGCGCTCGCTCACCAGCCATCACCTGGAGGAAGAAGAATGACCGCCCGTCTTCCGATCGAGCCGTCGTCCGCGACCCCCTCCGCCTCCACCCCGGGAGCCTCCACCATGCTTTCGCCCCGCCTCGTGCTCGGCGTCTTTCTCGCGCTGCTGGCCGTGGCCCCGCTGGTGCTGCCGCCGTTCTACGTGACGCTCTTGAACTACATCGGTCTGTACGCCATGGTCGCGCTCGGCCTGGTGCTCTTGACCGGCGTCGGCGGCCTCACCAGCTTCGGCCAGGCCGCCTTCGTGGGGCTGGGCGCCTACACCACGGCGCTGCTGTGCACCGCCACCGATCTGCCCGCCTGGCTCGCCTGGGCGGGCGGCTCACCCTGGCTCGCGCTGGTCGTCGGCCTCGCCTTCACCGCCGTGGTGGCGGTGGTGCTCGGTTCGCTCACCCTCAAGCTCTCCGGCCACTACCTGCCGCTGGGCACCATCGCCTGGGGGATTTCGCTGTACTTCCTCTTCGGCACCATGGAAAGCCTGGGCGGCCACACCGGCCTCACCGGCATTCCGCCGATCTCGATCTTCGGATGGGTGCTCGACCAGGGCGAAGAGATCTACTACCTCATCTGGGTCTTCCTGCTCGCCGCGGTCTTCACCACCCAGAACCTGCTCGATTCCCGCGAAGGCCGCGCGATCCGCGCCTTGAAGGGCGGCATGGTGATGGCCGAAGCGATGGGCGTCGATACCTCGCGCTCGCGCATGATCATCTTCGTGATCGCCGCGCTGCACGCCTGCGCCTCGGGCTGGCTCTACGCCCACATGCAGCGCTTCGTCAATCCGACCCCGTTCGGGCTGCACATCGGCATCGAGTACCTCTTCATGGCGGTGGTCGGCGGCGCCGGTCACGTCTGGGGCGCGCTGGTCGGCGCCGGCGTCATCACCGTGTTGAAGCAGTGGCTGCAGGACCTCCTGCCGCGCCTCTTCGGCCAGTCGGGCAACTTCGAAGTCATCGTCTTCGGCCTGATGATGGTGATCGTGCTGCAACGCGCCCGCGACGGCCTGTGGCCCATCCTCACCAAGCTGGTGCCGGTCAAGGCCAGGCGCAAGACGCTGGACGCCGCCGCCAAGGAACTGCCGCGCCGCGAACTCCCGGGCAAAGGCGAGCTGATCCTCGAAGCGAAGAACGTCACCCGCAAGTTCGGCGGGCTCATCGCCAACAACAACATGAGCCTGGAAGTGAAGGCGGGCGAGATCCTCGCGCTGATCGGCCCCAACGGCGCGGGCAAGAGCACCATGTTCAACCAGATCTCGGGCGTCGACACCCCGACCTCGGGCGAGGTCCTCTTCCGCGGCAAGCCGGTGGCCGGTCACGACTCGCGCGAGATCGCACGGATGGGCATGAGCCGCAGCTTCCAGCACGTGAAGCTGCTCCCGACCATGAGTGTGCTCGAGAACGTCGCCATCGGCGGCCACCTGCGCGGCGACAAGGGCGTGCTCAGCGCCGCCTGGCGCATGGACCGCGAAGAAGAAGCGCGCCTGCTCGCAGAAGCCGCCCGCCAGATCGAACGCGTGGGCTTGGCCGAACACATGTTCGACGAAGCCGGCAGCCTCGCGCTCGGCCAGCAGCGCATCCTCGAGATCGCAAGAGCGCTCTGCTCCGACCCCTGCCTGCTGCTGCTCGATGAGCCCGCCGCGGGGCTGCGCTTCAAGGAGAAGGAAGCGCTCGGCGAGCTGCTGAAGAAACTCAAAGCCGAAGGCATGGCGATCCTCTTGGTCGAACACGACATGGACTTCGTGATGGGGCTGGTCGATCGGGTGGTGGTGATGGAGTTCGGCGAGAAGATCGCCGAGGGCCTGCCCGAAGACGTGCAGAAGGATCCGAAGGTGCTCGAAGCCTACCTGGGCGGGGTGGAGTGATGGCGAACGAAACGAAGAACAAGGTGCTGGAGATCCAGGACCTGTGCGTGGCTTACGGCAAGGTCGAAGCCTTGACCAACGCCAACCTCACCGTGGGCGAAGGCCAGATCGTCACCGTGATCGGCCCCAACGGCGCGGGCAAGACGACGATGCTCTCCGCGATCATGGGGGTGCTCAACTCCAAGGGCAAAGTCGCTTTCGACGGCAGCATCGAAGCGGTGCCGGAAGTCGAACGCATGGTCGCGCGCGGCATGAACCTCGTGCCCGAGAAGCGCGAACTCTTCGGCGAGATGACCGTGGAAGACAACCTCACGCTGGGCGCCTTCCAGCGCTACCGCATGGGCAAGCGCGACCACGGGCAGACGATGGAAGAGGTGTATCACCTCTTCCCGCGCCTCAAAGAACGCCGCAGCCAGCTCGCCGGCACGCTCTCCGGCGGCGAGCGCCAGATGCTGGCGGTGGGCCGCGCGCTGATGGCCAAGCCCAAGCTCTTGATGCTGGACGAACCGAGCCTGGGCCTGGCGCCGCTGATCGTGCGGGAAATCTTCCGGATCATCGCGGAGCTGAGAAAGCGCGGCGTGTCGATCCTGCTGGTGGAACAGAACGCACGGGCGGCGTTGCAGGTGGCGGACTACGCGTATGTGCTCGAGACCGGGCAGATCGCGATGGAAGGGCCGGCGGCGCAGCTGAAGGACGACCCGCGGGTGATCGAGGCGTATCTGGGGTTGGGGGGGAAGCATCAGGAGATGCTGGCGACTTGAGGGCGGCACTTGAGCGAAAGGGTTTTGTCCCTCCCCCTTCAAGGGGGAGGTTAGGAGGGGGATGGGTTGGGCTGCCGCCTGACCCCATCCCCACCCCAGCCCTCCCATTGAAGGGGAGGGGGCAAATCAGGCCAGCCCAGGAGTCTTCGCTTCGCTCCGCCGCTCCGGCGGCGCAGAGCGATGCTCTGCGAAACCCCGCCTACGCCCCCTTGAAGGGGAGGGGGAAAACCGCTCACCCCCTCCATACAAGAACGAATGCAGGCCAGGCAGTAGAAGGAAACAGCAGCAACACCACAAGAACGGCACTCATGCCGTCGGCGGTAGAGGTGAAAGCAGGCCGGACTGCGGTCCGGCATCCATCCTTAGGAGGAATCATGAAGTTCAAGAAACTTGCAGTGGCAGTCTCGGTGGCATCCCTGTTCTCCATGCCGGCCTGGGCCGACATCAACGTGGGGATCACCGTGTCCGCCACCGGTCCCGCGTCCGCGCTTGGCGCGCCGCAGAAGAACACCGTTGCGCTGCTGCCGGCCACCATTGCCGGTGAGAAAGTGAACTGGATCGTCCTCGACGACGCCACCGACCCGACCCAGGCCTCCAAGAACGCCAAGAAGCTGGCCGAGGAAGACAAGGTCGACGTCA
This sequence comes from Azoarcus olearius, assembly GCF_001682385.1. Lineage (NCBI taxonomy): Bacteria > Pseudomonadati > Pseudomonadota > Betaproteobacteria > Rhodocyclales > Zoogloeaceae > Azoarcus > Azoarcus olearius. Next base: position 2,854,811 of record NZ_CP016210.1, on the reverse strand, counting down.
TCATCGGTTCCTCCACCGTGTCCAACACCATCGCGGTGACCGAGGTTGCGGTCGAGTCCAAGACCCCGCTGCTGGCCCTCGGCCCGGTGGCGACGCTGCCGCCGGAGAAGGATCACTGGGTGTTCCGCATGCCGCAGCACAACCGCATCATGGCCGGCGCCATTGCAGAGGACATGGCGGCCAACGGCGTCAAGAGCATCGGCGTGATCGGCTTTGCCGACCCCTACGGCGAGAGCTTCATGGCCGAAATGAAGAAGGCGGCCGATGCCAAGAACATCCCGCTGACGGTGACCGAGAAGTTCAACCGCGCCGACACCTCGGTGATGGGCCAGGCGATGAAGCTGATCGCCGCCAAGCCGGACGCGATCCTGATCGTCTCTTCGGGCACGCCGTCGGCGCTGCCGCATTCGACGCTGGTCGAGCGTGGCTACAAGGGCCGCATCTACCAGACCCACGGTGCCATCGGCCGCGACGTGCTGCGCGTGGGCGGCAAGGCGCTGGAAGGCGGCATCTTCGTCACCGGCCCGATCGTGGTCGGCGACCAGCTGCCGGATGCGCATCCGATGAAGGCGGCCATCACCGACTACGTCAAGAGCTACGAGGCCAAGTACGGCGCCGGCACCGTGGGCCCGCAGGGCGCTCACCTGTATGACGCCTATCTGATCCTGAACAACGCCGTGCCGACCGCCAAGGCCAAGGCCAAGCCGGGTACGCCGGAGTTCCGCGCCGCGCTGCGCGACGCCATCGAAGGCACCAAGAACGTGGTGGGTGTGCACGGTGTGTACAACATGAGCGCGACCGACCACTTCGGCCACGACAACCGCGCGCGCGTGCTGGTGAAGGTGGAAAACGGCGCCTACAAGCTGATGCGCGCCGAGTAAGACGACAGGCAAGGGAACGGGGAATCCTATGGAAACGGTGATTCGTGACGTTGGCCGGATGTTTGCCAAGCCGGTCGTCAATGTCGAAACGCGCGGCGATGGTTCGCGCATCCTGCGGTCCGGGATTCCGCTTCCCGACACCTATGCCCGCTGCGTCGGCGAGTGGGTGGAGAAGTGGGGCAAGGAAACGCCCGACCAGCTCTTCCTCGCCGAACGCGATGCGGTCAGCGGCGAGTGGCGCAAGATCACCTGGGGCGAGACCCGCCGCCGGGTGATCGGCATCGCCACCTGGCTGCTCGGCCAGAAGCTGTCGGCCGAGCGGCCGGTGGTGATCCTGTCGGACAACTCGATCGAGCACGCGCTGCTGATGCTGGCGGCGATGCACGTCGGCGTGCCGGTCAGCTCGATCTCGCCGGGCAACTCGCTGATGTCCAGGGACCACGCCAAGCTCAAGGGCAACATCGAGCTGCTGCGTCCGGGGGTGATCTTTGCCGATCCGGTGGAGAAGTTCGCCCCGGCGCTGGCGGCGATCCGCGAATTGCATGACGGCGTGGTGATCGCCGGCCGCAACAGCCAACCCACCGCGGGCACCGTGCCCTTCGCCGAAATCGAAGTGGCGCCGGACGAGGCGGCGGTGATGGCGGCGTTCAACGCGATCACTCCCGACACCATCGCCAAGTTCCTGTTCACCTCCGGTTCGGTCGGCGTGCCCAAGGCGGTGATCAACACCCAGCGCATGATGTGCTCCAACCAGCTCGCCAAGGAGCTGGTGTGGCCCTTCCTCAGGGAAAACCGGCCGGTGCTGGTGGAGTGGCTGCCGTGGAGCCACACCTTCGGCAGCAACCACAACCTCAACATGATCTTGCGCTGGGGCGGCACCATCTGGATCGACGATGGCAAGCCGACGCCGGCAGGTCTCGACAAGACCGTGAAGAATCTCAAGGAGATTTCGCCCACGGTGTATTTCAACGTGCCGCGCGCCTACGACATGCTGGTGCCGCTGCTGCGCGAGGACAAGCAGTTGCGCGAGACCTTCTTCGCGCGCCTCAACCTGATCTTCTACGCCGGGGCCGCGCTGCCGCACCACCTGTGGGAAGGCCTGGAGGATCTCTCCGAGCAGACCACCGGCCACAAGGTGACCATGGTGTCGTCGTGGGGCTCGACCGAGACCGCGCCGATGTGCACCGACTGCCACTTCGAGGCCGAGCGCCCGGGCGTGATCGGTGTGCCGGTGCCGGGCACGGCGCTCAAGCTGGTGCCCTCCGCCGACAAGCTGGAAGTGCGGGTGAAAGGCCCGAACATCTTCCCCGGCTACTGGAAGCAGCCCGACATCACCGCCAAGTCCTTCGATGAGGAGGGCTATTACATGATCGGCGACGCCGTCGAATTCCTCGACGAGCGTTTCCCGGAGAAGGGGCTGCTGTTCGACGGCCGCGTCGGCGAGGACTTCAAGCTTCTCACCGGCACCTGGGTGCATGTCGGCTCGCTGCGGGTGGCGGGCATCGACGCGATGAAGCCGGTGGCGCAGGACATCGTGGTGACCGGCCACGACCGCGACGAGATCGGCTTCCTGGTGTTCCCCAACATTCCGGAGTGCCGGACGCTGTGCCCGGACCTGCCGCCGGACGCCGACATCATCGACCTGCTGCTGAACCCGGCGGTGCGCCAGCGCGTGCGCCAGGGCATGGCGCTGATGAAGCAGATCGGCGGCGGCTCCTCCACCTATCCCTCGCGCGCGCTGCTGATGGCCGAACCGCCGTCGGTGGAGGCGGGCGAGATCACCGACAAGGGCTACATCAACCAGCGCATGGTGCTCAACCGCCGTGCCGACCTGGTCGAGTACCTGTACCAGGACGTGGTGGACAAGACGGTGATCACCGTCCATTCCGCCATCTGAGCCCCCCGAGGAAAACGAGAATGAGCGAACAACTGGTCAAGACTTCGTATGGCGACAGCGAGGCAGGGGACAACATCTACACCATCACCCTGGCGCGCCCGGAGAAGCGCAACGCGGTGAGCGACCGCCTGCTGGCCGCACTCGAAGCCGCCCTGATCGCCACGCCGGAAGGCACCCGCGCGATCATCCTGGCGGGCGAGGGCGAGCACTTCTGCGCCGGGCTGGACCTCGCGGAGCACCAGCACCGCGAGCCCTTCGGCGTGATGCTGCATTCGCGCGGCTGGCACCGCATCTTCGACCGCATCCAGAACGGTGGCATCCCGGTCATCGCCGCGATGCAGGGCGCGGTGATCGGCGGCGGGCTGGAACTGGCGACCGCCACCCATGTGCGCGTCTCCGAACCCAACACGATCTACCAACTGCCCGAAGGCCGCCACGGCATCTTCGTCGGCGGCGGCGCCTCGGTGCGGGTGGCCAAGATCATCGGCCCCGGCCGCATGTGCGAAATGATGCTGACCGGCCGCATCCTCGACGCCGACGAAGGCCTGCGCCTTGGCCTCGCGCACTACCTGGTCGGCCCCGGCGAAGCATTGGCGAAGGCGCAACAACTCGCCCGCCGCATCGCCGAGAACGCGCCGATGGCCAACTGGGCGATGGTGTCCGCCATCTCCCGCATCGACAACATGGCCACCGACGACGGCTTCTTCGTCGAATCGCTGACCGCCGCACTGACCCAGACCAGCCCCGAAGTCGCCGAGCGTATCGGCCACTTCCTCACCCGCAAAGGCAAGGGACCGCAAAAATGAGCAATCCGTACTCCGCCTCCGAAGCCGCCGCGCTGACGACGTCCTACGACGACATCTGGCTGGTGGCCGGCCAGCGCACCCCGTTCGCCGACTACAACGGCGTGCTGCGCGACGTCTCGCCCACCGACCTCGGCATCTACGCCGCGCGCGCGCTGTTCGAGAAGAGCGGCATCCCGGCTTCCGCCATCCAGGCCATCGTCGCCGGCAACATGGCGCAGGCGAGTTTCGACGCCTACTTCATGCCGCGCCAGATCGGTCTGTATTCCGGCGTCAATCCCAACGTGCCGGCGGTGCTGGTGCAGCGCCTGTGCGGCACCGGCTTCGAGGCCATCCTGACCGCCGCCGACCAGATCAAGCTCGGCAAGGCCAAGGTGGCGCTGGCGGTCGGCACCGAGTCGATGTCGCGCAACCCGGTGGCCGCCTACACCCACCGCGCCGGCTTCCGCATGGGCCAGGTGGATTTCCGCGACTTCCTGTGGGAAGCGACCAAGGACACGTCCTTCGGCGGCAGCATGGGTGACACCGCCGAGAACCTCGCCAAGCGCTACGGCATCAGCCGCGAGGAAGTCGACCGCTTCGCCGAGCTGAGCTTCTCGCGCGCGGTGGCGGGCTGGGAATCCGGCTACTTCGACGACGAAGTGAGCGCGGTGGTGAATAGCAAGTGGGATCTGGAAGGCTACAACAGCCGCGGCCTCAAGCTTGCCGACCGTGCCGAGCGCTGCGAGCGCGACGGCCATGTGCGCGCCACCTCTTTCGAAACCCTGCAGAAGCTCAAACCCGCCTTCGGCGGCGTGCAGACCGGCGGCAACAGCTCGGCCATCGTCGATGGCGCGGCGGCGGTGATCGTCGCCCACGGCGACTGGGTGCGGGCGAACGGCGTCAAGCCGCTGGCGCGCATCGTCGCCGGCGCCGCGGTCGCGGTGCCGCCGGAAATCATGGGCATCGGCCCGGCCCCGGCCATCCGCGCTGCGGCGAGGACCGCCGGCCTCACCGTCGGCGACCTCGGCCGCATCGAGATCAATGAAGCCTTCGGCGCCCAGTACCTCGCGTGCCAGCGCGAACTGGGTTTCGACACCGAGCGCGGCAATGTCCACGGCGGCGCAATCGCCATCGGCCACCCGCTGGGGGCCTCGGGCGTGCGTCTGACCACGACCGTGGCGCGCGAGCTGAAGGAAGCCGGGGCGCAGTTCGGCGTGTCGTCGGCCTGCGCCGGCGGCGGGCAGGGCGTGGCGATCGTGGTGGAGAACGCGGGCTGAGAGACGGGCAACCGAATAGGCGACCGCGGTTCTGTTCCTCCCCCTTCAAGGGGGGCGTAGCCAGGGTTTCGGCAAGCACTGCTTGCCGCCGGCGGAGCGGCGAGGCGAAGCCGAGACTACCGGCTAGGAGGGGGATGGGGTTAGAGCGGGCGGAAGCGTATGAAACCCCCATCCCCACCCCAGCCCGGGAGTCTCCGCTTCGCTACGCCGCTCCGGCGGCGCAGAGCGGCGCTCTGCGAAACCCCGCCTGCGCCCCCTTGAAGGGGAGGGGGCAGCACCGGCGGCTCTGCCGGACCCGTATTCCCCTTACTCGCAAGTCGCTCTGGCTCACCCCACGAAACCCCTTGCCTTCCCCTCGACCCAACCGAACACACAGGAAACCGCACATGAAATTCGACAACAACACCTTCATCGTCACCGGCGGTGCCTCCGGCCTGGGCGAAGCCACCGTGCGTGCCTTCCACGCCCAGGGCGCCAAGGTCGTGATCGCCGATCTCAATGTCGACCAGGGCGAAAAGCTCGCCGCCGAACTCGGCGAGCGTACCGTCTTCTGCCGCACCAACGTCGCCGACGAGGCCGATGCCAAGGCGGCGGTCGACACCGCGCTGACGCGCTTCGGCGGCCTGCAGGGGCTGGTGAACTGCGCCGGTGTCGGCACCGCCGGCAAGGTGCTGCCCAAGGACGGCGTGATGCCGCTGGGCGACTTCGCGCGCTGCATCCAGATCAACCTGATCGGCTCCTTCAACATGATCCGGCTGGCGTCGGAAGCCATGAGCAAGGGCGAGCCGCAGGCCGACGGCGAGCGCGGCGTCATCATCAACACCGCCTCGGTCGCCGCCTACGACGGCCAGATCGGCCAGGCAGCGTACTCGGCCTCCAAGGGCGGCATCGTCTCGATGACGCTGCCGATCGCGCGCGAACTGGCGCGCTTCGGCATCCGCGTGATGACCATCGCCCCGGGCCTCTTCATCACCCCGATGATGCGCGGCCTGCCGCCGGAAGTGCAGAAGTCGCTCGGCGAAGCCACGCCCTTCCCGCAGCGCCTCGGCGAGCCGGCCGAGTTCGCCAAGCTCGCCGTCAGCATCGTCGACAACGTCATGCTCAACGGCGAAACCATCCGCCTCGACGGCGCCGTGCGCCTCGCGCCCCGCTAACCCACACACGACACGACCATGGCCCGCAGCAACATCTACCGCATGCGCATCGCCTTCTCCGATTGCGATCCGGCGGAAATCGTCTTCTTCGCCAACTACTTCAAGTGGTTCGATACCGCCAGCCGCGAGTTCTTCACCGCCTGCGGCGTGCCCAGCTGGCGCGACACCAAGGCCCAGCGCGGCATCATCGGCACGCCGCTGGTGGACGTGCAGGGCAAGTTCATGAACTCCGCCACCTACGGCGAGGACATCGAGATCGAGTCCCTGGTGGAGACCTGGAACAACAAGAGCTTCGTGATGCGCCACGTCGCGCGGCGCGGTGACACGGTGCTGTGTGAGGGGCGGGAAGTGCGGGTGTTCGCGATCCAGGACCCGGAGAACCCGCTGCGGATCAAGGCGGTGCCGATTCCGGAGGATATTCGGGCGGCGTGTGAGTAGGGGTGGAATGCGGGCGGTGTGAGGCTGGTTTCGGAGGGCCCGGATTGGCTGCAGGCTCCGCGGTTTCGCTCCCTCCCCTTCAAGGGGGTGAAGCAGGGGTTTCGGCAAGCACTGCTTGTCGCCTGCTGAACGACGGAGCGAAGCGCAGGCTCCCGGGTTGGGGTGGGGATGGGGTTGGCTGCAGCGCTGAACCCAACCCCATCCCCCTCCTAGCCAAGTAGTCTCGGCTTCGCCTCGCCGCTCCGCCGGCGGCAAGCAGTGCTTGCCGAAACCCCGGTTACGCCCCCTTGAAAGGGGAGGAACAACCCCCCTTTCCGCCCTTCCGCGACAGCGCAGCTGAAGCCCCCACCCGAACACCAAAAAAGCACCACAAGGAGACCCTCACCATGTTCGACTACACCGCCCCCCTGCGGGACATGCAGTTCATCCTGAAGGAGCTCGCCGGGCTCGACGCAGTCGGCGCGTTGCCCGGCTGCGAGGAAGCCTCGCCCGATCTGGTTGCCGCCATCCTCGAAGAAGCCGGCAAGTTCGCCGCCGGCGTGCTGGCCCCGATCAACCGTCAGGGTGACGAGCAGGGGTGCAGGCTGGAGGACGGCAAGGTGATTGCGCCGGACGGCTGGCAGGAGGCCTACACCCAGTTCAGCGAATCCGGCTGGATCGGGCTGTCGCTGCCCACCGAGTTCGGCGGCCAGGGCCTGCCCAAGCTGGTGTCCACGCCGGTGTGGGAGATGTGGTTCTCCACCAACATGGCCTTCACCATGCTGCCGCAGTTGAACGTCGGTCAGGCCGAGGCACTGCTGATCGCCGCTACCGACGAGCAGAAGCAGACCTGGCTGCACAAGGTGGTGAGCGGCGAGTGGGGCAGCACGATGAACCTCACCGAACCGCAGGCCGGCTCCGACCTCGCCGCCACCCGCGCGCGCGCCGAACCCGCGGCCGACGGCAGCTATCGCCTGTTCGGCCAGAAGATCTTCATCTCCTACGGCGAACACGAACTCACCCCCAACATCGTGCACCTGGTGCTGGCCCGTCTGCCGGACGCGCCGGCCGGGGTGAAGGGGTTGTCGCTGTTCATCGTGCCGAAGTATCTGGTGAATGCCGACGGCAGCCTGGGCGACAGGAATGACGTGCGCTGCATCTCCATCGAACACAAGATGGGCATCCACGGCAGTCCCACCTGCACCATGAGCTACGGCGACAACGGCGGGGCGGTCGGCTACCTGGTGGGGCAGCCCAACCGCGGGCTGGAAACCATGTTCATCATGATGAACGAGGCCCGCTTCGGCGTCGGCGTGCAGGGCGCGGGGCTGGCCGAGCGCGCCTACCAGTTCGCCCTCGGCTACGCCCGCGACCGCGTGCAGGGCCGCGACGCGGTGAGCGGCGAGGCCGGCAAGCCCATCCTCCACCACCCCGACGTCAAGCGCATGCTGCTCGGCATGCGGGCACGGGTGATGGCGATGCGCGCCTTGCTCTACACCGCCGCCGGCTGGTTCGACTTCGCCCACCACAGCGCCGACAAGGCAGTGGCCGACAAGTACCGCCGCTATGTCGACCTGCTGATGCCGGTGGCCAAGGGCTGGTGCACCGAGGTGGGCAACGACGTCTGCGACGAGGCCATCCAGGTCTTCGGCGGCATGGGCTTCGTCGAGGAGACCGGCATCGCCCAGTTCTTCCGCGACGCCCGCATCATCACCATCTACGAAGGCACCACCGGCATCCAGGCCAATGACCTGATCGGCCGCAAGATCCTGCGCGAGAACGGCGCCACCCTGCGCGAGCTGATCGCCGACCTGAGCGCCACCGTGCTGGCGCTGCGCGAGGACGAGCAGCTGGCCGACATCGCCGACGCCTTCGCCGAGACCATCGACGCGCTCGAAACCGCCGCCGACTGGGTGCTCGCCAATGGCAAGGACCGTCTGGCCGACGTGCTCGCCGGCGCGGTGCCCTTCCTCTACCTGCTCGGCACGGTGGTGGGCGGCTGGCAGCTCGCCCGCGCCGCGCAGGCCGCGCGCCGGCGGCTGGTGGAAGGCGAGGGCGACGCCGCCTATCACGCCAGCCTGATCGAACTCGCGCGCTTCTACCTGGCGACGGTCGGCCCGCAGGCAGCGGCCAACGCCGCCACCGTGGGCGAGGCGGGCGGTGCGCTGACCCGCTTCGACGACAGCGCTTTCTGATGGACGCGAAGGAAGCCGGCGTGCAGACCGCGCACTTCGCCTCGCTCGACGCACTGTCGCGTGCCGTGGGCCGCGAGGTCGCGGTCGGCCGCTGGCTGACGCTGGGTCAGCACCGCATCGACGGCTTCGCCGAAGTGACCGGCGACCACCAGTGGATTCATGTGGATGTGGAGCGGGCGCGGACCGAGTCGCCCTTCGGCGGCACGATCGCCCACGGCTTCCTGGTGATCTCGGCGGCGGCGGCGTCGATGCTGGAGGTGGTCCAGGTCGACGGTGCCGGCATGGCGATGATCTATGGGCTGAACCGGGTGCGCTTCGTCGCCCCCGCGGTGGCCGGAAGCCGGGTGCGGGCCCGTATCGTGCTGGACCAATGGACCCCGCGCGCCGAGGGCGGGCAGGCGGATTGGTCGGTGACGGTGGAAGGTGAGGGCGGCGGCAAGCCGGTGGCGGTGTTTGATTTGATTGTGCGGTATGTGGGGGAGGGCTTTCCGTCCCTCCCCCTTCAAGGGGGAGGGGGCGGAGCCGCTGTCTAGCGCCCTATGGTTTGTTGCCTGGTTTAAACGAGAAACGACAAATGAAGATCCTCGTACCCGTAAAACGCGTGGTTGATTACAACGTGAAAGTCCGCGTGAAGGCGGATGGCAGCGGTGTCGATCTGGCCAATGTGAAGATGAGCATGAACCCGTTCGACGAGATCGCGGTTGAAGAAGCGGTGCGTCTGAAGGAAGCGGGCGTGGCGACCGAGGTGGTCGCGGTGAGCTGCGGCGTGGCGGCCTGCCAGGAGACGCTGCGTGCGGCGATGGCGATCGGCGCGGACCGCGGCATTCTGGTGGAAACCGATGTGGAGCTGCAGCCGCTCGCTGTGGCGAAGCTGCTGAAGGCGCTCGCCGACAAGGAAGAGCCGACGCTGGTGATCCTCGGCAAGCAGGCGATCGACGACGACTCCAACCAGACCGGCCAGATGCTGGCGGCGCTCAAGGGCTGGCCGCAGGCGACCTTCGCCTCCAAGCTGACCCTGGCGGCTGGCAAGGCCACCGTCACCCGCGAAATCGACGGCGGTCTCGAAACGGTGGCGATCAGCCTGCCGGCGGTGGTGACCACCGACCTGCGCCTGAACGAGCCGCGCTACGCGACGCTGCCCAACATCATGAAGGCGAAGAAGAAGCCGCTCGACACGGTGAAGCCGGCCGATCTGGGCGTCGATGTCGCGCCGCGTCTCGCCACGCTGAAAGTGACCGAGCCGCCCAAGCGCAGCGCCGGGGTGCGGGTCGCCGATGTGGCCCAGCTGGTCGACAAACTGAAGAACGAAGCGAAGGTGCTCTGATGGCCATTCTTGTCCTTGCCGAACACGACAACCACACCCTCAAGGCCGCCACGCTCAACACGGTGACGGCCGCCGCCAAGATCGGCGGTGACATCCATGTTCTCGTCGCGGGCAGCAACTGCGCCGGCGCGGCCGAAGCCGCTGCCAAGGTGGCGGGCGTCGCCAAGGTGCTGGTGGCCGACGCCCCGCATCTGGACGCCCAGCTCGCCGAGAACGTGAGCGTGCTGCTGCAGACGCTCGCGCCGGCCTACAGCCACGTGCTCGCGCCGTCGACTTCCGCCGGCAAGAACACGCTGCCGCGCGTGGCCGCGCTGCTCGACGTCGCGCAGATCAGCGACATCGTCGGTGTGGAAGCGGCCGACACCTTCGTGCGCCCGATCTACGCCGGCAACGCGCTGGCCACCGTCAAGAGCGCCGACGCGGTCAAGGTCATCACCGTGCGCACCACCGCGTTCGAAGCAGCAGGCGAGGGCGGTAGTGCCGCGATCGAAGCAGTCGCCACCGGCGCGGATGCCGGCCAGTCCAACCTCGTCGGGCGCGAGATCACCAAGAGCGCGCGTCCCGAACTCGGCGCCGCCAAGATCATCGTCTCGGGCGGTCGCGGCCTGGGCAGCGGCGAGAACTACACCACGCTGCTCGAACCGCTCGCCGACAAGCTCGGCGCCGCGCTCGGCGCGAGCCGCGCGGCGGTCGATGCGGGCTACGTGCCCAACGACTACCAGGTCGGCCAGACCGGCAAGATCGTCGCGCCGCAGCTCTACATCGCGGTCGGCATCTCGGGTGCCATCCAGCACCTGGCCGGCATGAAGGACTCCAAGGTGATCGTGGCGATCAACAAGGACCCCGAAGCGCCGATCTTCCAGGTGGCCGACTATGGACTGGTGGGTGACCTGTTCGAGGTGGTACCGGCGCTGACCGCGGCCTGAGCCGGGCGCGTCAGGACGACGGGGCAGGAGCCGCCGCAGCGGGTTCTCCCCGGACTCCGGCAACCCGTCCGCAGCGGCGCGTTGCACGGCGCACTGCCGCCGCGGCCCCTACGCCGTTCAAAGATTCCCCCGGTGGGCGAAGTCTCCTCTTTCTCTCGCGTCCGCCGGTTCCATACCCGCCGACTGCCTTGCAGTTGCGCGGGTATCTTTTTTGGGGGGGGGCACAAAAGACCCTGCGGTGATCACGGGTTGGGGTAGGCGGACGGAAAGTTTTGGTCCAAAGTACGGGCCTTCCGCCCATTTTGTGCACAGCCGCAATGACCACCGTCGTTCCCGTCGGCCAACTGGCCCAACATCTGCAGGACTCCGATGCCGCGCTGGTGGTGGTGTCCTTCTGCGCCGCCTGGTGCGGCACCTGCCGCGAATTCCGTCCGTTGCTCGAAACGCTCGCCGCCGCCGAGCCGCAGGCGGTGTTCTCGTGGGCGGACGTGGAGGACGACGCGGCGCTGGCAGGCGATATCGACGTCGAGAACTTTCCCACGCTGGCGATCTTCCGCGCCGGGCAGCCGCTGTATTTCGGCGTCACGCTGCCGCAGCCGCAGGTGGTGGCGCAGTTGCTGCGGGTGGCGGCCACCGCCTCGGCGCCGCTGGCGAGCATTCCGGAGGAGCTGACGGAGTTTGCCGACCAGCTCTTCGGCGAGCGTTGAGGGGGCGGCCTGTGGCGGGCGCCGGCTTGCGGGCGGCCGGTGACGCGGCGAGTTTGCGAAGCCGGGATCGGCGGAGGCGCGCCCAGTGAACGCGCTGCTCGTGCAACACGGCCCGATGCTGTGGGTGTTCGGTCTGCTCGCCGCCTGCGTGGCGTGCTTCGTCGCCAACCGGCCGCGCATGGACGTGGTCGCGCTGATCGCGCTCGTGGGGCTGGTGCTGGGCGGCACGCTGAGCGTCGGCGAAGCCCTGGCCGGCTTTGCCGAACCCAGCGTGATCCTGATCGCGGCCTTCTTCGTCATCGGTGGCGCGCTGGTCCATACCGGGGTGGCCTATCGCGTGGGTGACTGGCTGGTGGCGCGCGCCGGCAACAGCGAAACACGGCTGCTGGTGCTGCTGATGCTGGCCGTGGCCGGGCTGGGCTCGGTAATGAGTTCGACCGGGGTCGTCGCCATCTTCATCCCGGTGGCGGTGGGCATCGCCGCGCGCCTTCAGGTTCCGGCGGCGCGGTTGATGATGCCGCTCGCGTTCGCCGCGCTGATCAGCGGCATGCTGACGCTGGTCGGTACGCCGCCCAACATGGTGGTCAGCGGCGAACTCGTGCGCTTTGGCGCCGCCGGCTTCGCCTTCTTCGACTTCACCCCGCTCGGCGCGCTCATCCTCGCCTGCGGCATCGGCTACATGCTGCTGGCGCGGCGCTGGCTGGGCGGCGGCGCCACCGCGGCCGCGAGATCCCGCCCGCGCCGGCGCCTGCGCGAACTTGCCCAGCATTACCGCCTGCTCGACCGCGCGCGGCGCCTGCGGGTGAACGACGATTCGCCGATGATAGGCCGCACGCTCGGCGAGCTGCAGTTGCGCGCGCGCTATGGCGCCAACGTGATCGCGATCGAGCGCGAGCGCCAGTTCGGCCAGCAGATGCTGACCACCGCGGCCAACCGCGAAATCCTCGCCGGCGACGTGCTGCTGGTCGATTTCGCCCGGCCCGACCTCGACATTGCGTCCTTCGTCGCCGAAATGCGCCTGCAGGAGCGCGCCTTCCGCAACGACTACTTCACCGACCTGTCGCGCGAACTCGGCCTGGCCGAGGTCGTGGTGCCGCCGGAGTCGGCGTTGATCGGCAAGTCCATCCTCGACCTGCGGATGCGCTCGCAGCGCGGCATCAACGTAATGGGGCTGCGCCGCAACGGCCAGCCGGTGGAAGACGTGCTGAACGAGAAGCTGCGGCTGGGTGACACGCTGCTGATCGCGGGTAGCTGGAAGTCGATCCGCCTGCTGCACACCCAGGCGCACGATTTCCTGGTGCTGACGCTACCGGCCGAGATCGACGAAGCAGCGCCGGCGGCGCGTCGTGCCCCGCATGCCTTGCTGTGCCTGGCGCTGACGGTGGGCTTGATGATCAGCGGCGTCGTGCCCAACGTCATCGCGGCGCTGATCGGCTGCCTGCTGCTGGGCGCGCTGCGCTGCATCGACATGGACACCGCCTACCGCAGCATCCACTGGCAAAGCCTGATCCTCATCGTCGGGATGTTGCCCTTCGCCACCGCGCTGCAGAAGACCGGCGGCATTGCCTGGATTGTCGACGGCCTGCTCGGGCTCACCGGCGAGGCCTCGCCGCGCGCATTGCTGGCACTGGTGTTCGGGCTGACTGCGGTGGTCGGGCTGTTCATCTCGAATACCGCCACCGCGGTGCTGATGGCGCCGATCGCGATCGGCCTTGCGCAGCAGCTCGGCCTCTCGCCGCAGCCCTTCGGCATGACGGTGGCGCTGGCGGCGTCCGCAGCCTTCATGACGCCGGTGTCGTCGCCGGTGAACACCCTGGTGATCGGCCCCGGCAACTACCGCTTCGGCGACTTCGTGCGGATCGGGGTGCCATTCGCGCTGCTGGTCGGCGTGCTGTGCGTGGCGCTGGTGCCGCTGCTGTTTCCGTTCTGAGCCCCCGCGCAAGGGCCGGCCGCGAGATGGGCTGCGACATTCCACGCCCGGCGGATTGTCACGAACGACACAGTCGCCAACCTGTATCCCAGGAAAATGAGGGGCTTAGCGCTGGCGCGAAAATTGAATCCGCTGCCAGCCGTGCTCATACGCTAGGGAGGCGCCATGTCTGAAATCATCCAGTTTCCGCGTCAGGATGCCGGCAAAAGCTCGGACCTCGAAGCCGTCATCGACAAGGCACTGAAAACCATCCCGGAGAAAGACCGGGAAAAGATCCGCTTCGACCTCATCAAGACGGTCGACAGCTATGACGCCTTCTTCACCGAGTGGTCGCTGAGCCTGCCGGCGGAAGGCGACGAGACGCTGAAGAAGCAGATCTATGACATCGCGCATCAGGAACACGACCGGAAGATGCGCATGCTGGCCGACATCATCCGGCTCAAGATCCAGGTGCTGGTCGCGCAGTATCACCAGCGGCGCTATTGATCCTGGACGTCCGCCGCGGATGTTCCCCGGCCCCCGGTGAACACGGAGGTCCGCCATCACGCTGGCGGTGTTCTCAGCGTCCGCCCTGGCCTGATTTGGTCCCGACACGCTGCCTTGTTTGCATAAATTGAACGTCGTACAATTTTGTTCGTCGTTCAGTTAAAGGTGCGTGCCCATGTCCGAACTTCCTCCCGACCGCCGCAGCCGCAAGCGCCAGCAGACCGCCGACCATCTCGTCGGCATCGCCTTCGAACTGTTTGCCCGCCATGGCTACGGCAATGTCACGATGGAGCAGATCGCCGCCGCGGCGGACGTGGCCAAAGGCACGCTCTACAACCACTTCCCCGTTAAAGAAGCGCTGGTACGCCACCGCTTCCACATGGATTTCGGCGCCGTGCTGCCGGAGCTGCTGGCCCGGCTGCAGATGCTGCCCGACTGCGCCTCCCGGCTGCGCGAGTTCGTGCGCCTGAACGCGAGCTACTTCGAGCAGCACCGCGAATACGTCGGACCCTACCTGCGCTACCGGCTCGGCCAACCCATCAACCTGCCCGCCGCCGAGGGACGCAGCGGGTTGGATCGCGTCTATGCGCAGCTGCTGGAAGCCGGCCAGGCGCGCGGCGAGATCCGGCGCGATCTGCCGCTGGCCCACCTCACCGGCTATCTGGTGTTCCTGCATCTGGCCTGCATGGTGGCGTGGGTACAGAAACCCGGTAGTTCGCTGGCGCAGGAGTTCGACACCATGCTCGACCTCTTCCTGACCGGCGCGCTGGCGGAGGTGTCGCGATGAGCGCCGTGCCGCTGCTGATGGATCTGCCCGACGCGGCCGGCCTGACCGCGCTCGCCGGCGGAAAAGGCGCCGGGCTGGGGCTGCTGGCGCGCTACGGCCTGCCGGTGCCTGCCGGGGCGGTGCTGACCACCGCCGCCTACCACCGCGCCGCGGCGGAAACCGGGCTGGCGCTGTTGCCGGATGGCAGCGATGGCGGCGCGCTCGGCGCCCGCCGCGCCGCGCTGCTGCGCGCGCCGCTGCCGGACGCGGTGGCGTACGCGCTGGAGCAGGCGGTGCGCGAGCGCGGCTGGACGGACCTTCCGCTTGCGGTGCGCTCGTCCGCCCCGCAGGAGGATTCCGGCAGCGCGTCCTTCGCCGGCATCCACCACAGCGTGCTCAACGTGGTCGGCGCGGCCGCGCTGGCCGATGCGGTGCGCGAGGTGTGGGCTTCGTTATGGACGCCGCAGGCCGCCGCCTACCGGGCGCGTTTCGGTATCCCGGAGGGCGAGGCCGCGATGGCGGTGGTGGTGATGCCGCTGCTGCCGGCACGGGCCTCCGGCGTTGCCTTCAGCTGCGACCCGGCGAGCGGACGCGAGGACCTTTATGTGATCGAGGCGGTGCACGGCCTGGGTGAAGCGCTGGTCGGCGGACTGGTGGCGGGCGAGCGCACCGTGCTGCAGGAAGACCCGGTGAGCGGCGGGTTTGCCGTGCAGCGCCGCGACGGGGGCGGGCAGGCCGTGCGCGTGCTCCCGGCGCAAGGCGGCGGCACCCGGCGCGAGCCCCTGACGCCGCAGGCTGCGCCGGCGCTGGACGACGCACGCGCCTGCGAGCTTGCGGCGCTGGTGCGCGACGCCGCCCATGCACTCGATTTCGGCGCCCCCTGGTACGACCTGGAGTGGGCTTGGGACGGCGCGAAGTTCTGGCTGCTGCAGGCGCGCCCGGTGACCGCGCGGCCGTGGCACACCTATCCCGCGCTCGCGGGGCAAAACGCGATCTGGTCCAACGGCAACACCCGCGACGTGGTGCCGCTACCGATGCAGGCGATGGACTGGGCGGTGAGCCGCGGGCTGGTCGACCTGTTGCTGGAGGCCGGCTACCGCAGCGCGGGCTTCCCGCTGCTCGCCGGGGCGCGTCGCGCCCGCTTGTTCAACGGCCGGCTCTATCTCAACGCCGCGTTCATCCAGTGGGAAGGCTACGACGGGTTCGGGGTGAGCCCGGCGGCGATGAACCGCCTGCTCGGCGGCCACCACCCGGAGATCCGCGTTACGCCGCGCGACTGGCGGGCACGCCTGAAGGGCCTGGCCTACATGCTGCGCTACCTGGTGCGAACCCCGGCACTGCGCCGGCGCGGCCGCGAGCAGGCGCGGGCCGCGTTCGATATCTGCCGGCGCTGGCGGGCCGAGGACCTGCGCGCGCTGTCGGACGCCGAACTCGCGACCCGGCTTGCCTCCGCCTTTCCGCATGTGCAGGCGCAGGATGGCCTGTTGCTGCTGCAGGGCTCGTCCGGCGGCAATCTGCACATGTTGCTGGAGCTGGTGGAGCGCTACCTGCCGGGCCAGGGCCACAGCCTGGTCGCGGCGCTGATGGCCGGTGGCGAGGGCAGCGTCAGCGCGCGCCAGGGTTACGAGCTGATGGCGATCGCGCGCCGCGCGATGGCGGACCCGCGGGTGTCGGCCTGGCTGCAGGCCGGGGCGCCCTACGACTTCGCCGCGCTGCCGGCGGACGCGCCGTTCCGCACCGAGTTCGCGCGCTTTCTCGATACCTACGGTCACCGCAGCGTGCACGAATCCTATGTGCGCTCGCCGCGCTGGCGCGAGGAGCCGGCCTATCTGCTCGATTCCCTGCCGGCGCTGGCGGCGGTGGACCACGCGGCGCTGGTGCGCCGCCAGCGCGAAGCGGCCGCCGCCGCGTGGGCGCAGCTTGCCGCGGCGCTGCCGCGCAGCCGCCGGGGCTGGGCGCGGCAGTGGCTGAAGGCCGCGCGCGACGAAACGCCGGATCGCGAGTTGGCGCGCAGCGCCATGACGGCCTACGGTGAAGTGGCGCGCCTGCGCCTGCTCGAAGTCGGTCGCCGGATGCAGGCGGAGGGCATGCTGGAGCGCCCCGAGCATGCTTTCGACCTGCTGCCGTGGGAGATGGAGGCCGCGCTGCACCGTCGCCTTGCCCCCGCAGCTTTCCGCGAACGGGTGGCCGAGCGCCGGCACCGCTTTGCCGAATGGGAGCGGCATTGCGCGGCGGACGTGATCGAGGAGGGCAGCGCCCCGCCGGCGCCGGTGGAAGGCGTCGACGCAAGCGCGGCGGCCGGCGGCTGGCGCGGCATCGCGGTCGGCACCGGGCATGTGGAAGGGATCGCGCGGCTGATCGACCATCCGGCGGAAGGCGCGCGCCTGGGGGCGGGCGAAATCCTCGTCGCGCCCGCCACCGATCCCGGCTGGACGCCGCTCTTCCTGCGGGCGGGCGGCCTCGTGATGGAGACCGGCGGCTATCTGTCGCACGGCGCGATCGTCGCGCGCGAATTCGGCATCCCCGCGGTGGTCAATCTGCCGGGCATCCGCAGCGTGCTGCAGGACGGCCAGCGCATCCGCGTGGATGGGCGCAGCGGACGGGTGGAGGTGTTGGCGTGAAGACGGGGAGAGGGCCATGGAGATGAAGCGCATCAGTGCCGGCAAGCTGCGGGCGATCGGCTACGACGCGCGCCAGCGCGTGTTGCGGGTCGAACTCGACGATGGCAGCGCGATCGAGTACGCCGCGGTCGGCGAGGAGGTGTGGCGGCGCCTGTCGGGCTCCGGCTCGGCGTGGAGTTATTACCGCGACAACATCGAAGAGGAATTCGCCGGCAAGCGGGTGGCGGCCAAGGCGTCGCCGAAGGTGAATCCGCTGGACGATCTCTTCAAGTAGCGGGCGGGCCATCAGCGGGCATCGCCCGGCACGTGATGAGCGACCGCGTAGAAGCGCGTCTGCCGCGCATCGCCAGAATCGCTGCTTTCGTGCCGCAGTGCTGGCAATCCCACGTGGCCGGCAGGGTATGATTACCCGGGCTGAGCCATAACAAGGAATACCTCCGTGGGTGAACCGCTCCGGCAGGCGGCTGCGACACCGCCCCGCCGTACCCTCCTGGTCGTAGATGACACGCCGCAGAATCTCGCGGTGCTCGGCGAAGTGCTGAAATCGCACTATCAGGTGCGTGCAGTCAATTCGGGCGAACGCGCGCTTCGTGCCGCCCATACCGAGCCGCGTCCGGACCTCATCCTGCTCGACGTGATGATGCCGGAGATGGACGGCTACGAAGTGCTGCGCCATCTGCGCGAAGACCCTGCCACCCGTGCCACGCCGGTGATCTTCATCACCGCGATGACCGGCTCCGACGACGAGATGCGCGGGCTGGAACTGGGCGCGGTCGATTACATCACCAAGCCGTTCAACCCCTCCATCGTGCTGGCGCGCGTGCGCACCCAGCTGGAACTGAAGGAGGCCCGCGACCGCCTGGCGCGCGAGAACGAGTGGCTGGAGGCCGAAGTGCACCGGCGCATGCGCGAGAACCTGCTGATCCAGGATCTCAACGTGCGTGCGCTCGCCTGTCTGGCCGAGGCGCGCGACAACGAAACCGGCAACCACATCATCCGCACGCAGTTCTACGTAAAGGTGCTCGCCACCCGGCTTCTGCCCAATCCGCGCTTCACCGCCGCGCTGTCCGGCGGACGGCTGGACATCACCGTGAAGGCGGCGCCCCTGCACGACATCGGCAAGGTCGGCATTCCGGACGCGATCCTGCTCAAGCCCGGCCGGCTCACGCCGGAAGAGTTCGAGATCATGAAGACGCACCCGGTCATCGGCGCGGAGGCGATCGAGCGCGCGATGGACCAGGCCCTGGGCGGGGCGGACCGCGACGCGGCCTCGCTGGCCGGCGGTGCGTTCGCGTTTCTCGAGATCGCGCGCGAAATCTCGCTCGGCCACCACGAGAAATGGGACGGCAGCGGCTACCCGGCCGGGCTCGCGGGCGATGCGATTCCGGTGTCGGCCCGGCTGATGGCGCTGGCCGACGTGTTCGACGCGCTGATCAGCCGCCGCGTCTACAAGGCACCGATGAGCCTCGACGAGGCGACCCGCATCATCGTCGAAGGCCGGGGCCGCCATTTCGACCCCGAGATCGTCGACGCCTTTCTCGAATGCAAGGATCAATTTGCCGAAATCGCCGCCCGCTATGTCGATGAAGAGTAAGTTCCGCCTGTTTCACGCCGCGCTGGCGGCGACCCTCGCGCTGAGCGGCGCGCTGCCGCTTGCCGTGCACGCCGGCGACATGCCCGCACCCGCGGCGCCGGCCTTCGTCGAGCGCATTGCCACGCGCGACACGCTGCAGCAACTGCGCGGTGGCGGCTACGTGCTGTATCTGCGTCACGGCTACACCGACAACTCCCGGCCCGACCGCATGCCCGAGGTCGACCTCAACGACTGCTCCACGCAGCGTCCGCTGTCGGCAGAAGGGAAGAAGCTGTCCGAAGGCATCGGCGACGCGATGCGCAAGGCCCGGATACCCATTGGCGAGATGCACATCAGCCCGCTGTGCCGCGTGCGCGACACCGTGAGCGCGGCGTTTCCGCGCTTCCCCGCCCAGATCGACATGCAGCTGATGTACACCGCCAACCTCACCACCGAGCAGAAGGCCCCGATCATCGCCAATACCCGGCGGCTGCTGTCCGCGCCGGTGCCGGCCCGCAGCAACCGCATGCTGGTCGCGCACGGCCCCAATCTGATGGATCTGATCGGCTATTTCCCCAAGGAAGGCACACTGGTGGTGTTCCGGCCTGCGGGCGAAAGCGGCTTCGAATACATTGCCAGCGTGCCGCCGGGGCTGTGGCCCGAACTGCTGCGCTGAACCGAGAGGCCGGAAGGATGCCCGCGGACAAGCGTCGCGTTTCCCACTACCTCTACGTCCTCTTCCTGCCGGTCTTCGTCGTCAGCCTGCTCGCCGGGATCGTCAATCTCGGCTCGTGGGAGCACCTGCGCGACGAGCTGCGCGAGACCAATGCGCAGCAGGCCGAAGAGATCGGGCGTCTCGCGCAGGCGGTGGAATTCGACCGCGAGATCGGCCGCATCCAGCGCACGGTGTCCCGCACGCTGGAGTCCGCCGCCGCCCACCAGCTCTCCGAAGCCGAGGTCTATCGCGTCCACACCGAGGTGGTGAATCGCCTCGCGGCGCTCGAGCGCCAGTTGCCGGTGCTGGAGCAACTGGCGAATTCGCAGCTCGGCGTCTCCGGGCTGCGCGTCGAGTTCGATACCTACCGCAACGCCATCATCCAGGCCACCGACCTTGCCGCGATCGACCCGCCGGGGGCGATGCGCCAGGCCTACCGCGCCTCCCAGTCCTACCTCGAACTGTCCGAACGCACCGGGGAGATGGCCGAGCGCGTGGTGAGCGCCACCGGGCGCCGCACCGCCGGGCAGTACCAGATATTCAACCAGCACGCCGCGCGTATCGCGCTGGTGGGCGGCGGGCTGGTGGCGGCCTTGCTGCTGATCTGGTTCGTGTTCACGCGCTGGCTCAGCCGCCAGGTCGCCACGCTGACCGACACCCTGCAGGCGCTGGCCGGGGGCAATACCTCGCCGCCGACGCTGGCGGCGGTCAGTCGTATCAGCCACAGCGCGCGCAGCGTGCTGCAGGAAATCGCCGCCACCACGCTCGCCTTCCGCGACGCTGTTCTGGCGCGCCGCGCGGGCGAAGCAGCACTGGCCAAGGAGCGCCAGCTGCTGGAAAAGCGCATGCAGGAACTGTCCTGCCTGTACGACGTGTTCCGCCTGACCGAAGGCGAGGCGCCGGACGACGACGCCTGGCTGCAGGCGGTGGCGACGCGGCTGTCGGGCGCCATGCGCTATCCGGAGCGGGCCGCGGCCTGCATCGGCGACGCCGCGGCGCATTACGGCAACCCCGCGGTGTTCGAGCAGCCGGGCGCGCTGATCCTGGAAGTCGATGGCGCCGGCCGGCGCTTGCGGCTCGGCATCGCCTATCTGCAGCCGCTGCCGGCCGAAGCCGGCGAGCCCTTCCTGGCCGAGGAACGCAGCCTCGTGGAAGCGGCCGCGCTGCGCATCGGCAGCGCCTTGCAGCGCCGCCGCATCCTCGCCACCGAGCGCGATACCCAGGCCTTGCTGAAGGCCGTGGTGGCCGAAGCGCCCTACGCGATCGAGCTGATCCGTGCCGACGACCTGAACTACGTCGAAGTGAACGCCGCGGCCTGCCGCCTGCTGGGCTACAGCCGCGAGGAAATGCTGGGCATGAACCTGCGCGACGTGCAGGGGCGGCTGACGCCGGCGGCCTTCCAGGCCCGCATCGACCTCGTCCGCGAGCATGGCGGGGCGCGCTTCGAGAACCGCCGCCGCTGCAAGGACGGACGCCTGCTCGACGTCACGGTGGACGTCACCATCATCCGCCAGGACGGCGTGGACTACCTGGTCGACATCTGGAGCGACGTCACCGCGCAGAAGGCGGCCGAGGCCGAGATCCGCATGCTGTCGATGGCGGTGGACCAGAGCCCCAACACCGTGCTGATCACCGACCTCGACGCCAACACGGTGTATGTGAACGACGCCTTCTCGCGCAACAACGGCTACAGCCGCGAGGAAATCCTCGGCCAGAACCCGCGCCTGCTGATGTCCGGCAAGACGCCGCGCACCACCTATGAAGCGATGTGGCGCGCGCTGGGCGCCGGCGAGCCGTGGAAGGGTGAATTCATCAACCGGCGCAAGAACGGCAACGAACGCATCAAGGCCGTCACCATCGTGCCGCTGCGCGACGACGACGGCTGCGTGTGCAACTACGTGGCGGTGATGGAGGACATCACCGAGCGCCGCCGCATCGAGGAGCAGTTGCGCAAGCTGTCGCTTGCGGTGGACCAGAGCCCGGAAGCCATCGTCATCACCGACCTCGACGCGCGCATCGAGTATGTGAACCAGGCTTTCGTGCACCAGACCGGCTTCAGCGCCGAAGAGGCGCTCGGGCTCAACCCCGCGGTGCTGAAATCCGGCCGCACCCCCGAGGCGACCTACCGCGAGATGTGGGCGCGGCTGGTGCAGGGAGAATCGTGGCAGGGCGAGCTGTACAACCGGCGCAAGGACGGCAGCGAGTACGTCGAACTGGCCAACATCACCCCGGTACGCCAGCCCGATGGCGCGGTGACGCACTATCTGGCGATCAAGGAAGACATCACCGAGAAGAAGCGCACCGCCGAAGAGCTGGAGGCCTATCGCACCCGCCTCGAACAGCTCGTCGCCAGCCGCACCGAGGCGCTGCGGCTGGCCATCGAGCACCAGCAGGCGATCTTCGACACCGCCACCTCCGGCATCGCGCTGATCAAGGACCGCGTGCTGATCCGCTGCAACCGCCGCCTGCATGACATTTTCGGCTGGTCAGACGGCGAGATGGTGGGCAAGTCCACCGCGATCTGGTACGTGGATGACACCGCCTATGCCTTGGGCGGCGACGCGGTGTACAACCGCCTGTGGCAAGGCGAGGCCGTGTGCCGCGAGCAGGAGCTGATGCGACGTGACGGCAGCCTGTTCTGGGCGCGCCTCACCGGCAAGGCGGTGGACATCCACGACCGCAGCAAGGGCACCGTGTGGGTGATCGACGACATCACCACCGAACGCGAGGCTTTCCAGACCGTGCGCAATGCGCAGAAGCTCGCCGAGGACGCGGCGCGCGCCAAGGCCAACTTCCTCGCCAACATGAGCCACGAGATCCGCACGCCGATGAACGCGGTGATCGGCATGACGCATCTGGTGCTCAATACTGACCTCACGCGCCAGCAGCGCGACTACCTGAAGAAGATCCAGGGCTCCAGCCAGCACCTGCTCGGGATCATCAACGACATCCTCGACCTGTCGAAAATCGAGGCCGGCAAGATGGCGGTCGAGCACATCGAGTTCGACCTCGACACCGTGCTGGAAAACGTCACCGGGCTGATCTCCGAAAAGGCCACCGGCAAGGGGCTGGAGCTGATCATCGACGTGGGCAAGACGGTGCCGCGCAGCCTGGTGGGCGACCCCCTGCGGCTCGGCCAGGTGCTGATCAACTACGCCAACAACGCGGTCAAGTTCACCGAGCGGGGCAGCATCGTCATCCGCTGCGACCTCGCCGAAACGGCCGAACGCGACGTCGTGCTGCGCTTCTCCGTCACCGACACCGGCATCGGCATCGAGGCCGAGCAGATTCCCCGCTTGTTCCAGACCTTCGAACAGGCCGACAACTCCACCACGCGCAAGTACGGCGGCACCGGCCTCGGGCTGGCGATCTCCCGCGAACTCGCCCACATGATGGGCGGCGAGGCGGGCGTGGACAGCGAATACGGCAAGGGCTCCACGTTCTGGTTCACCGCAAGGCTGGCGCGCGGCAGCGGCAGCGACCGCAGCCTGGTGCCGGACGCCGATCTGCGCGGGCGCAAGGTGCTGGTGGTCGATGACAACGACCTCGCGCGCGAGGTCATCGGCGACCTGCTGCGCAGCATGAGCTTCGCCGTCTCCACCGCGTCCTCGGGGCTGGAGGCGCTGGACGAAATCCAGCGCGCCAATGCGGCCGGCACGCCCTACGAGGTGGTGTTCCTCGACTGGCAGATGCCCGGCATCGACGGCGTCGAAACCGCGCGCCGCATCAAACGCGCGCTGGCCGCGAGTTCGCCGCGCCTGCTGATGGTGACCGCCTACGGCCGCGACGAGGTGATGAAATCGGCGGCCGACGCCGGCATCCACGACCTGCTGATCAAGCCTGTCACCGCCTCGCTGCTGTTCGACACCCTGATGCGCGCCCTCGGCCGCGCCCGTGGCGACGATGCCCAGGTGCCGGGCGACGCGCTGCGCGGCGCGGACCTCGACGCCATCGCCGGCGCCCGCATCCTGCTGGTGGAGGACAACGACCTCAACCAGGAAGTGGCGGTGGGGTTGCTGGCGGGGGCTGGCTTCGTGGTGGAAGTGGCGGAGAACGGCGCGGTGGCGCTGGACCTGCTTCAGGCGGGCGGGCCTGGCTGCTACGACCTGGTGCTGATGGACATGCAGATGCCGGTGATGGACGGCGTGACCGCCACCGGCGAGATCCGCCGGCTGCCGGGATTCGACACCCTGCCCATTGTCGCGATGACTGCCAATGCGATGGCCAGCGACCGTGAGAAGTGCCTTGCCGCCGGCATGGACGACCACCTCGCCAAACCGATCGACCCGCCCGCGCTGTGGGCCGCGCTGCGGCACTGGATCACGCCCGGCAAGCGTCAGCCCGCCGCGTTGCCGGCGGCCTTGCCGGCCCCGGACGAGGAGGGGGCCGACGTGGTGATTCCCGCCATCCACGGCATCGACCTCGCCCTGGGCTTGCGCAACGCAATGGGCCGCAAGGCGCTGTTCCGCTCGCTGCTGCGCAAGTTCGTCGCCGGCCAGGGTGGTTTCGGCGCGGCGATGGAGGCCGCGCGCGAGTCCGGCGACACGGTGACCGCGGTCCGCTTGGCGCATACGCTGAAAGGCACTGCGGCGCAGATCGGCGCCGGCGAAGTGCAGGCGCTGGCCCAGCAACTGGAGGCTGCGCTCGACCACCGCGAAGGGGAAGACGTGGTCGCGCTGCGGGTGAAGGCGGTGTGCGCCAGCCTGGAACCTCTGGTGCGCTCGATCCAGCGCGCGCTGCCGGCCGAAACCGCCGACCCCCTCCACGCGGGCGAGGCGCCCGATCCCGCCGCGCTGCAGGCCCTGCTGCCAGTCCTGATCGCCCAGTTGGAGCGCGACGATTTCGACTGCGGCACCACCGTCGCCGCCAACGAGGCCGCGTTGCGGGCGTTGCTGGGCGGCGGCTTCCAGCGCTTCGCTGACGCGGTGGAGAACTTCGATTTCGGCGCCGCGCTGGAAGTCCTGCGCGCGGCCACGCCCGCGGCGGGGCTGACGCTTGCCGCGAACGAGGTGGATCAGCGCCAGTAACGCGGATAGCTGCCGCGCTGACGCAGGTTGTTGACCGCGAGTGCCACCACGACGATCAGCACCGAGCCGGCCAGCACCGGCGTCAGCAGGAAGCCGGCGCCGGCATGGCTGGCGAGCACCACCAACGGATCGGCGCCGGCGGGAGCGTGGACTGTGCGGCTCAACTGCATCAGCGCCAGTGCCACCCCCACCGCCACCCCGGCCGCCAGCCAGCCGTCTCCCATCGTATGCAGCACCACCAGCCCGACCGCGCTTGCCACCAGGTGGCCGCCGACGATGCTGCGCGGCTGCGCCAGCGGGCTGTCGGGCAGGCCGAAGGCGAGCACGCAGCTCGCCCCGAAGGGCGCCATTTGCCAGGGGTAACCGGAGAGCTGGGTGAGCCAGCCGGTGAGCGCGATCGCGACGATGGCGCCGGACATCGACGTCAGCACGAAGGCCGGCGAAGGGGCGGCCGGGGCGGCGGAACGGGCGAGGCGGGCGAGCAGGGACATGAGCTTCTCCGGAGGGTGGCAGGGGGCGGGAAAGAAAGTACACCGATCTGTATACAAAACTAAACCGATCTGTGTACTTTTGTCTACCGATCGGTTTACTTCGCCCGCCGCGCCCACCATACTGGAGCCATCACCCCTATCCCGATTGCCCATGACCAAGCAGGAACACCTGGTCGACAGCGCCATGCAGCTCTTTTACCGCCAGGGCTTCCACGCCACCGGCGTGGACCAGTTGAGCAAGGAAGGCGAGGTCACCAAACGCACGCTCTACCGCTACTTCCCCACCAAGGAGGCGCTGGTGCGCGCGGCGCTGGAACACCGCGACACCCTCTTCATGGCGCGCATGCGCGCCGCGCTGGAGGCGAGGCCGCTGCCGGAACGGCCGGCCGCATACGTCGAGTTCGTCCTGGCGTGGACGCAGGAACCGGATTTTCACGGCTGCGCCTTCATCAACGCCGCGGCGGAGTATCCCGCGGCCAGCGACGAGGCCCACGCGGTGGCGGCGGCGCACAAGCAAGCGATCCGGGCCTACCTCGAGCGCATCTGCAGCGAGGCGGCTCTGGCCGATCCGCAGGCGGCCGCCCGACAGCTCTTCTTGCTCGGCGAAGGACTGACCGTCGCGGCCCAGGTTGCCGGATACGACGAAGGGCTGGCGGAGACGGCTCGCGCGATGGCGGTCGCGCTCGGCCCGGGCTGACGATTGCTGGGACCGTCCGGGCCCCGGCGCAGGGCGAGCGCTGCGCTCCTACTGCGATAGAAATAGGACGGCGGGAATGTGATATACCTCCCGGCTTCCTTCATACCGGTGGCAAGCATGGTCAAAACTGCGCATACGCATCCCGTCGTGTTCGGAACCGAGGACATTCTCCGCAGCCTGTGCGACTCCGTCGCCAAGGTGCTGACGGTCGCCACCGGCAGCCGGATCCACTACGCGAGCATGGTCCAGCGCATCCACAAGACCTGCCTGAAGCCGGATATCGGCTGCTTCGTGCTGTTCGACGGCGGCTTTTCCGGGTTGGTGGTCATCAACTTCTCGGCCGCTGCTGCAATGGAGTTGTACGAGCAGTACATGCTCAACATGGGGATGGGGCGCGAGGGCCTCGCCACCGCCTTCACCTCGGACGAGGTGGGCAACGTGATGGGCGAGCTGATGAACCAGAGCGTGGGCGACTTCACCGGCAAGATCTCGCGCGAGCTGCAGACCCAGATCACCCAGAACCAGCCCAAGATGCTGGCGCTGACCAAGCAGGTGATGCTGAGCGTGGACACCCACCTCGATCGCCCGGAGGCACGCCGGGTCAGTTTCTACACCGGCCGCAACAACATCTTCTATCTCGAACTGGCGATCGACCGCACCGAGTTCATCCAGCTCAACGAGTTCGCCGCCGACGAAGCGCCCGATCCCGATGCGCTGATCGAGCAGGCCCATGCGGCCGGCGCGGGCACCGCTGACAATGCGGCGCCGGCGGAGGCCGCCGCCGATGACGACGCCGACGCGCTGTTGAAATCGCTCGGGATGTAATCCGCGGGTCAAGCCGGGGGCTGCGCGGTGCGTAGCCGGGGCGCGAGGCGTGGATGGCTTTCCTCGCCGAAGCGCCACAGCAGCGCGCCGGAACCCGCCATCGCGATCGCGACGAACCAGAACGCGGCTTCCAGCCCGCCGCCCAGGTGGGTGACCAACCCCAGCGCGACGCCGCCGATGGCGTAACCCAGATCGCGCCAGAAGCGGTAGATGCCGATGGCCGAGCCTCGCCACGCCGGCGCCGCGAGGTCCGCGACCGCGGCCGACAGGTTGGGATAGAGCAGCGCCATGCCGGCCCCGGTGACCGCGGCCGCAATCGTCCAGGCGGCGAGGCCGTGGGCGAGCGCCATCAGCGCCACGCCGCCCGCGCAGATCCACATCCCCCACACGTTGGGCGGCTGGCGGCCGATGCGGTCGGACAACTTGCCGGTGAAGATCTGCGCGCATCCCCACACGACGCCGTAGGTGCCCACGATCCAGCCGATCTGACGCAGCGGCAGACCGCGCTGGAACAGCAGCGCCGGCAGGCAGGCCCATACCAGCGCGTCGACGAATTTCTCCACCAGCCCGGCCTGGCTGAGCGCGGCGAGGCGGCGGTCGCGCCATGACACCTTCAGGAAGATTTCGCGCGTGCCCGGCACGGGTCCGGCAGGGCCGGCGGCGCCGTGGGCCCAGGGCAGCGTTTCGGTGACGCGATGGCCCAGCAGCAAGGCGAGGGCGATCACCGCAAGCCCGAAGCCGAGCAGGGTTTCGCGCACCGGGGCGAGTTCGGCGAGGTAGGCGGTGGCGAGGCCGGCCAGCGCCACGCCGAGGTAGCCGGCGAGTTCGTTGAGGCCGACGGTCAGGCCGCGCTCGTCGGCGCGGGTGAGGTCCAGCGCGGCGGTCTGGGTCATCGACCAGGCCAGGCCCTGGTTGATGCCGAGCAGTAGCATCGCGGCGACGATCCAGTTCCAGCCGGGGGCGTACCAGACCAGCAGCGGGATCGGCAGCGCGATCCACCACCCCAGCAGCAGCACCCGGCGCCGGCCGATGCGTTCCGAAAGCCGCCCGGCGACGAAGTTCATCGCGCCCTTGACGACCCCGAAGGCGACCAGGAAGGCCGCCAGCAGGCCGAAGGCGTCGCGCGCCACGCCGAATTCGGACTCCGCCAGCGCCGGAATCACGGTGCGCGTCATGCCCAGCGTCAAGCCCACGAACAGGACCTGCAGCAGCCACTGGCCAACGCGCGGTGCATGGAGGGCAAGCCCATGTTCGCGGGTGGAGGCGGGCGGGGTGTCCATCACAGCACGTCGAGCGGAATTTTCAGGAAGCGCTTGCCGCTGGCGTCCGGCGGCGGCAATTCGCCGGCGCGGATGTTCACCTGGATGGCGGGCGCGATCAGCGCGGGCAGTCCCAGCGTGGCATCGCGCGCGCGCCGCCTGGCGGCGAATTCCGCCTCGCCGATGCCGTCGCGCACATGGATGTTGGCAGCGCGCTGCGCGCCCACCGTGGTTTCGCACGCGGCGGCCCGACCGGGCGGCGGGTAGTCGTGGCACAGGAACAGCCGGGTTGCGGGCGGCAGCGACAGCAGGCGCCGGATCGAGCGGTACAACAGCGCCGGATCGCCGCCCGGGAAGTCGCAGCGCGCGGTGCCGACGTCGGGCATGAACAGGGTGTCGCCGACGAACACCGCATCGTCGCCGATGCGGTAGGCGAGGTCGGCCGGTGTGTGGCCGGGCACCTGCATCGCCACCGCGGGCAGGCTGCCGATGAAAAAGCGCTCGCCGTCTTCGAACAGGTGGTCGAACTGGCTGCCGTCGATGCGGAATTCCGGTTCCAGGCTGAAGGCCTCGCGGAAGGTGGACTGCACCTCGCCGATCCGCGCGCTGATGCCGATGCGCCCGCCGCTGCGGCGCCGCAGGTAGGCCGCCGCGGACAGATGGTCGGCATGGGCGTGGGTTTCGAGCAGCCACTGCACGCGCAGCCGGTGCGCTTCGACGAAGGCCAGGATGCGGTCGGCGGCGGTGGTGGAGGTGCGGCCGGAGGCAGCGTCGTAGCCGAGCACCGAGTCGATGATGGCGCAGTCGGCGCCGTCGGTCTCGAACACCACGTAGCTGAAGGTGGCCGAGGCGGGATCGAAGAAGGCTTCGGTGCGGAGCATGGGTGGGGGTGTCCTTTCAGACGAAGTGGCGGGCGAACAGTGCGGCGGCAACCGCCAGCACGGTCCAGGCGAAGATGCGCTGCAGCCACTGCCACGGCAGCCTGGCCGCGGTCAGCCGCCCGGCAAACATGCCGCCCGCGGTGCCCGCGATGAAGGCCCAGGCGGAGGGCGCGAGGCTCGCTCCGGCGGCGAGCGAACCCGCAACGGTGGCGCTGCTGACGAGCGCGATGACCGCGAGCGAGGTTGCTGCGCTTGCCTGCATCGTCAGATCGCTGAACTGGCGGAACGCGGGCACGATCAGGAAACCACCGCCGACGCCCAGCATGCCGGTGAAGAGTCCCGCCGTGGCACCGATGCCGGCGAGCGTGGCGGAGCAGCGCAGATTCCAGCGGAAGCGCCCGGTCAGCCGGTTGATCATGCAGTTGTGCTCCGCGTGGGCGTCGTCGGCGGCGCGGCCGGCCGCGCCCGCCTGGCGCAGCATCCGCACCGCGATCACCACCATCACCGCGCAGAACGCGACGATCAGGACGCGCACCGGCAGATGGTGCGCGAGCCACATGCCGAGTGGCGCACACAGGGCGCCGACCGCGGCCATCAGCGCCGCTGCGCGGTAGCGCACCAGGCCGCGCCGCAGTCCGGCAATGCAGCCCATGGCGGCAGCGCCGCCAACCGCGACCAGCGCAATCGGCGCGGCCTCGGGCAGGCTGAGGCCGAGGCCGAGCACCAGCGCCGGGACGGCCAGTACGCCGCCGCCGGCGCCGGTGAGGCCGAGCACCGCGCCCACGGCGGCGCCGAGCGTGAAACCAAGCAGCATCGTGAGGTATCCAGGGGGAAGGCAGGGCCTTCCAGCCCGCGGCGCAACCGCCGGCCGGCCGGAACGCGTCGGGCTCAGTAGCTCTTGTAGGGCAGGAACTTGCCCGACAGCACCACGTTCACGCGGTCGCCCTTGGGGTCGGATTCGCGCTGGATGTCCATCGAGAAGTCGATCGCACTCATGATGCCGTCGCCGAATTCCTCGTGGATCAGCTCCTTGATGGTGCTGCCATACACGCTGACGACTTCGTACCAGCGGTAGATCAGCGGATCGGTCGGCACGGCGGTGGGCAGCGAGCCCTTGTAGGGCACGATCTGCAGCCAGGCGATGGCTTCGTCGGACAGCTCGAAGAGCTTGCCGATGGTTTCGGCCTGGGCCTTGTCGAAAGTCATCTGGCCGAGGCAGCCGGCCGTGGTCCATTCCTTGGACAGGCCGATCGCTTCGGCCACCTGCGACCACTTGATGCCCTTGCGGACCTTGGCGGACAGGATCATAGCGGTGACTTCGCTGCGGTTCGAGATCATGGGATTCTCCGGTTTTCTCGTGGTGGGGATGGGATGGGGTGGGGCGCGGCCTCAGGCCACCGCGCTGATCGGGGTCTGGGTGCGGCGGTCGCTGGCGCAGCCGGTTTCGTCGTCGCATTCGGTGATGCCAGGGCGGACGACGTGGGTGACCGCCAGCTCGCTGAGCTTTCCCGACAGATCGCCGCCTGCGACCGCCTGCTGGATGGTCTTCGAGCGATGCACGAGGAAATCCACCAGGTGATTGCGGATGCAGTAGAACTGCGGGTCGTGGTGCATGGTTTCGCGGCTGCGCTCGCGCGGCAGCGTGTTCACCACGATCTCCGCGATGCGCGCCTTGGGGCCGTTGCTCATCAGGAAGATGCGGTCCGCCAGCAGGATGGCTTCGTCCACGTCGTGGGTGATCATGAACACGGTCTGATGCGTGGCGACGCAGATCTTCAGCAACTCGTCCTGGATCACGCCGCGGGTCAGCGCGTCGAGCGCGCCGAAGGGCTCGTCCATCAGCAGCATCTTGGGTTCGACGGCGAAGGCGCGGGCGATGCCGACGCGCTGCTTCATGCCGCCCGAGAGTTCGGACGGCTTCTTCTTCGCCGCGTGCGACAGGCCGACCATCTCGATGAAGCGTGCGCCGTGCGCGGCGACCTGCTTGCGCGACCAGTCGGGATGGCGCGAGCGCACCGCGAAGGCGATGTTCTCCTCCACGGTCAGCCACGGCAGCAGCGCGTGGCTCTGGAACACCACGCCGCGGTCCAGGCTGGGGCCGGCGACTTCGCGGCCGTCCATCACCACGGCGCCGCCACTGGCTTCCTCCAGCCCGGCCAGCACGTTGAGGATGGTGCTCTTGCCGCAGCCCGAGTGGCCGATGATGCAGATGAACTCGCCGCGCTCGATGTCGAAGCTCACGTTTTCGAACACCGGCGGCTGATCGGCCCGGTAGCGCTTGGAGAGCCCATCCACCTCGACGAAGGCGTGGGTGCCGGCGGGGCGGGAGCCGGTGCGCGGGAGGTCCTTATTCGGCATACGTCACCTTCTTCTGCAATTGGGCAAACATCAGGTCCAGCGCCATGCCGACCACGCCGATGACGAGCACCGCGAAGATCACGTTGGCAAGCGACAGGTTGTTCCATTCGTTCCACACGAAGTAGCCGATGCCGGTGCCGCCGATCAGCATCTCGGCCGCCACGATCACCAGCCAGGCGATGCCCATGGAGATCCGCATGCCGGTGATGATGGTGGGCGCGGCGGCGGGCAGGATCACCTCGAAGGCCTTGCGCAGCGGGCTCACTTCCAGCGTGCGGGCGACGTTGAGCCAGTCGCGGCGCACGTTGGCGACCCCGAACGCGGTGTTGATCAGCATCGGCCAGATCGAGCAGATGAAGATCACGAAGATGCCGGACACCGAGGAGTCCTTGATCGTGTAGAGCGCGATCGGCATCCACGCCAGCGGCGAGATCGGCTTCAGCACCTGGATGAACGGGTCGAGCGCCTTGTGCAGCAGCGGCGACATGCCGATCACGAAGCCCAGCGGGATCGCCACCGCCATCGCCAGCAGGTAGCCGAGGCCGACCCGCATCAGCGAATGCGCGAGCTGGATGCCGATGCCCTTGTCGTTGGGGCCGTTGTCGTAGAAGGGGTCGCGCAGGTGTTCCAGCGCGTGCGCGGCGAACTGCGACGGCGTGGGAAAGCCGTCGTTCTTGTGCGCCGCCGCCTGTCCCGTCGTCGGCAGGCCCATCAGCGCGGCGTATTCGGCTTCTTCGGCCGTCATCACCGCGGCCGCCTGGGGCGCGTGGCGGGGCGTGGTGCCGAGCTGCCAGATGCCGAGCAGCGCCGCGAACAGGAAGGCCGACAGCATCGCCGCGCGTAGTCTGAAGGAGGCTTTCATCGCCGTGCTCCTCAGGCCTGCTCGTGCTTGATGGCGAAGCTGTCGGCGTAGGCCTTGGCCTTCGCCGGGTCGAACTCGCGCCCCATGATGCTGAACTTGCGATAGCCGCTGGCCGCCGCTTCGGCCGGGATGTCCTGCCCCAGCTCCTTCATGCGGGCGCGCGCGTCGGTCAGCAGGAAGACCTGCTCGGCCAGCGCCTTGTAATCGACCTCGCCCTTCACATAGCCCCAGCGCTTCATCTGGGTCAGCATCCAGGTCGCCATCGAATACCACGGCATCGGATCGAAGTCGGCGCGCTCCGGCTCGTTGCGCACGTTGCCCAGGCCATCGGCAAAGCGGCCGCTCAGCGCCTGCAGGATCACCGTCTCGGGCTGGTTCAGGTAGTTGGGCGCGGCGATCGCCTTGGCGATTTCGGCGCGGTTCTCGCGCTTGCGGGCGCTGGCGGCGGCGTTGAGGATGGCGCGGTAGAGCGCGGCGAAGCTGTTGGGGTTCTGCTCGATGAAGCCCTGCGCCACGCCGAACGAGCAGCACGGATGGCCGTTCCAGATGTCCTTCGACAGGATGTGGATGAAGCCGATCTGGTCATAGACCGCACGCTGGTTGAAGGGGTCCGGCCCGAGGAAGCCGTCGATGTTGCCGGCGCGCAGGTTGGCGATCATCTCGGCCGGCGGGGTCACACGCAGCTGCACGTCGCGGTCGGGGTCGAGGCCGTGCTCCGCCAGGTAGTAGCGCAGCAGGAAGTTGTGCATCGAGAACTCGAACGGGATCGCGAACTTGAAGCCCTTCCAGTTCTTCGGGTCGCGGTTGTCCTTGTGCTTCATCGCCAGCGTGATCGCCTGGCCATTGACGTTCTGGATGGTGGCCACGCGCATCGGCTGCGCGGCAGAACCCAGCCCCATCGAGATCGCCAGCGGCATCGGCGCGAGGAAGTGGGATGCGTCCAGCTCGCGGTTGAGCATCTGGTCGCGCACCAGGGCCCAGCCGGCGGTCTTGCTCAGCGTGACGTTGAGCCCCTGTTCCTTATAGAAGCCCATCGGGTCGGCCATGATCAGCGGCGTGGCGCAGTTGATCGGGATGAAGCCGATCTTGAGGTCCTTCTTCTCCAGCGGCCCGACCTTGTCGAGCGCCATCGCCTGCAGGTCGGAAATCGGCATCACGCTGGCGATCGCCGCCACCGCGGCCTGGGCGCCCACCGCCTGCAGGAAGCGGCGGCGCGTGGCGTCGTGCGGGAACAGTGCCTTCACCGCCGCGGCTTCCACAAAGTCGGCCGACAGCGTTTCCGCCGCCTCGCCGCGCCGCGCGCGTGCCGCCGCGGCTGCGGCATCGTGTTCGTGCTGGCTGCCGTGCTGGCCGCAGGAGCAGCCGCCCAGCTTGGAATCGGCGGCGTAGGGGCGGTACAGGTTTTCGTCTCTCATGGTCTGGGCACCTATCTCTCTGAAGGGGGGATTCGTGTCGTCTGCTGCGCGTGTTCTGGGTTTCTCAGGCGGCCAGGCGCTGGCGGGCCTTGCCGACTTCCAGCCGCGCGACCGGCTGGCCGCGGTGCCATTGCTGCATGTGCAGGTAGTCGTCGCGCGCCTCGAGCACCTTCCAGTCGCCGCCGTTGCAGGGCTGGCCGTGCAGCGCGATCGGCAGCGAGCGGGTCTTGAGCCGGATCACCGGCTGCTGGTGGGCGTAGCCGGCATGGGGGCGCCCGAGCACCGCGTGGGCGATGACCTCGGCCTGGCGCGCGATGGGCTCGATGAAGCGGCAGGGCGCGCCTTCCATGCTGATGCAGTCGCCCAGCGCATAGACATCCTCGGCGCTGGTGCGCAGGCTGCGCGGATCCACGACGATGCCGCGTTCGAAAGCCAGGCCGGCGCCGCGGGCGAGACGGCCGTCGGTGACGAGGCCGGTGGCGGCGACGATCTCGTCCACCTCCAGCTGCAGCCCTTGCTCGGTCCGGAGCTGCTTGCTGCCGTCGGCCGCGGCGCGCACCTCGGCCACGCGGGCGCCGCCGACGAAGCACACGCCCTGGGCTTCCAGCGCCTGACGCAGGCGATCCGTGGCCGGCGCCGGTAGCAGCGCGGCCAGCGGTGCATCATTGACGTCGAGCAGGGTGACGGCGTGCCCGGCGCGGGCGAAATCCTCGGCCAGCTCGCAGCCGACCATGCCGGCGCCGACGATGGCGACGCGGCGGGCGCTGCCGTCCAGGCAGTTGCGCAGACCGGACCAGCCGGCAAGGTCGTTCACCCGCCAGCACAGTTCGGCCGGAAGGCTGGGCGGCAGCGCGGGGCGGGCGCCCTGCGCCAGCACCAGCCGGGTGTAGGGCAGCGTGCCGCGGGTGGTGCGCAATTGATGCAGCGCCGGCGAAAGGCCGACCACGTAGGTTTCGGGCAGCAGGCGCACGCCGAGCCGGCGCGCGGCTGCGGCGGCGGATTCGCGTACCAATCCGGCGCGGTCGTCGCCCCGGCTGAGTGCGATCGACAGTTCCGGCTTGTGGTACCGGTCCGCCGCGCAGGCGCTGATCAGCGTAATCGGCACGGCGGGGTCCAGCGCGCGCAGCGCCTCGGCGGCAGACCAGCCGGCGGTGCCGGCACCGACGATGACGACGCCCGGCGTGCGCGCCGGCGCGCTCGCCACCATGGGCGGCTGCGCCGCGAGCACCGGTTCGTAGGGTTCGAAGTCGGCCTTGACCACGCCGCACAGCGGGCAGACCCAGTCGTCCGGGATGTCCGCGAAGCGGGTGCCGGGGGCGATGCCGCTGTCGGGGTCGCCTTTCTCCTCGTCATAGACGAGGCCGCAGGCGCGGCAGAGGAATTGTTTCCAGGGGGTGTTGGCGCGGGCGTTCATGCGGGCATGGCCTCCGCCGACAGTCGGGCCATTTCCCAGCGCAGGTGCTTGATCGCCGGCGTGACGATGGCGATGAAGTGCGCCTCGCGGATGCGGCGCTGGGGGGCGGAGTTCATCAGGTAGCCGCGCGCGCCCTGGTGCATCAGCGCCGACTGCGAGGCGCGCAGCGCGAACTCGGCGCCCTGGGTGCGGGCGTCGAGCACGTCAAGCAGGTAGTCCTTGCTGCCGTCGTAGGGGGTGAGCGCGAGCCGGGCCACGCGGGCGCCGAGTTCGTCGAACTCGGCCTGCAGTTCGTCCGGGCGGTCGTGCAGGTATTGATTCACATGGCCGAGCACCGGCTCGACCTCGCGCATCGAGGCGATGCTGCCTTCTGCGACGCCCACCGCCATGCCCGCCTGCAGCAGCACGAAGGCGGCGCGGATGCGGGCGATGAAGGGGCGCGCGGGGTCGGCGATCAGGCTGTCCTCGCCGACGAAGTAGCCGTCGAGCCGCACGCCCCAGGTGCTGGTGCCTTCCATGCCCGAAAACGCCGGGCACGGGCGCAGCACCACTTCATCGGTGAAACGCAGCAGGAACATGATCTCGTGCGACAGGCTGCCGTCGTCGCGATACACCCCGGCGATCGCACCGCAATACTGGCCGCGGGCGATGTGGCTGACCCAGGGCAGCGCGCCGCTGACGCGGTAGCCGCCCGGCACGCGGGTGGCGCGCAGCAGCATCTTCTCGATGCCGGCCAGCGCCTTCATCGGGTTGGACAGCGCGGTGCCGCCGAAGGTACGGCCGGCAACATGGTCGTCGAGCGCGCCACCGGTCAGGGCCGGGTTGCCCGACTGTTCCATGTACAGGCCGCAGACATCGTGGCACCAGGTGAGGAAGCCGGTAGCGCCGCAACTGCGGCTGATGACCCGCATGGCGTCGAGCGCGAGCCCGAAGCGGCGGCCGTTGCGCTCCAGGTGGGCGCCGAACGCGCCTGCCTTGCCGAGCGACGCCATGATGTCGAGCGGGTAGTGCCCTTCATGGTCGATGCGATAGGCCGCATCGGCCAGAGGGCCGTCGGCGATGGCCGCGACCTGCTCCATCACCCGGTCGTCGGACCAGGTCGGATCGAAGGTCGCGGGATGGGCTGCTGCAGTCTTCATGGCGTTCTCCGCGTGGGCAGGGTGTTCGGCGCGGGCGGCGCTCAGTCGGCCAGTTCGATGCTGAACGGGATGGGGTTGCGCATCGTGTTGGCGACCGGGGAGTAGAAGTTGGCGTGCTGGACGATTTCGTTCAGCTGCTCGCGGGTGGCTTCACCCTCGATGACGACCTTGACGCGGATCTCCTGGAAGCCCATTTCCTCCGGCTTGCGCTCCGCGCCGCCGGCGCCCCACGCTGCGGTGTTGCCGATGTCTGCTTCGAGGAAGACTTCGAGGCGGGACAGCTTGATCTGGCGGTAGGTGGCGACCGCGGTGATGCCGACGCTGAGGCAGCCGCCGAGTGCGGACAGCACGATTTCGCCCGGTGCGGGCGCGGTGTTCTCACCGAACAGGTGCAGGGGTTCGTCGACGATCACCGGGTTGTGGATGCCGACGTAGCTCCACGAGCGGAACTGGCCCTGCATCACGGTGTGCACCTTGTTGGTGCCGCGGCGCTCCGGGTTGTCGCGCCCGGCGGCGGCAAACTTCAACAGCCCGTCGCGGTCGATCGGGCGCAGGTAGGTGGTGGCGGTGGTGGTGCTCAAGACGTTCTCCTCAGGGAAAGTGGGGCGGCGCTTCCGCTTGCCGCTCTCGGTCCATCGCAATCACGATGGACTCGCAGTCCCTTCAGCAACGCCTGTGCCAGTCGTGCGTAGTGCTTCTTAAGATGTTGTTATGAATTGGAAAAATGAAGGTTTGTGCGATATCGGACGCAGCGCGGGCCGAATTGCGGGTGTCTCCACATTGTTAACAATGTAAACAATGTGGAGACATTTTCAGGGTCAAGGAAGCTCAGGCGCCGTCTGCATCCAGCACCAGCTTCTGCCACCGGTAGGCGAACTGGCGGCCCGTCAGCCCGAGCATCTGGGCCGCGCGCGACTTGTTGCCGCCGCACTGCGCCACCGCCTCGCGCAGCGCCTCGGCGCTGTGCGAGTGGGCAGGCACGTAGGGGCGGACCACCGCAGCGCCGAACGGCACGGCCGCCGCAGGAACCGGCGCCGCGAGGGCTGGTGATGCATCCGGTGTCGCGGCAGCTTCGCGCCCGGGCATGAAGCGCTCGATGTCGCGTGCGCTCAGGATGGGCTTTTCGGCCAGCAGCACGATGCGCTCGATCAGGTTGGACAGCTCGCGGATGTTGCCCGGCCACGGATGCGCCTCCAGCCGGGAGAAGGCGTCGGGCAGCAGGTTGACGTTGCGCTGGTTGGCCTGGTTGGTGCGGCTGAGGAAGTGCAGCGCGAGCGCGCGGATGTCTTCCTTGCGTTCGGCCAGCGAGGGCAGACGGATCGGGATGACGTTGAGGCGGTAGTAGAGGTCTTGGCGGAACAGTCCGCGCGCCACCTCCATTTCGAGGTCGCGGTTGGTCGCCGCCACCAGGCGCACGTCGATGCGGATCTCGCGTTTGCCGCCCAGTCGGGTGATCGTGCCCTCCTGCAGCGTGCGCAGCAGCTTGCCCTGCATCGGCAACGGCAGTTCGCCGATCTCGTCGAGGAAGATGGTGCCCTGGTTGGCCTGCTCGAACATCCCTTCGCGGCTGTTGCTGGCGCCGGTGAACGCACCGCGTTCGTAGCCGAACAGCTCGGACTCGAACAGCGTGTCGGGTATCGCGGCGCAATTGACCTTGATGAAGGGCTTGTCGCGGCGCGGGCTGGCGAGGTGCAGTGCGCGCGCGAACAGTTCCTTGCCGGTGCCGGATTCGCCCAGCAGCAGCACGCTGGCGGTGGCGTCGGACACCTTTTCCAGTTCGGATATGGCGCGCAGCAGCGGGGCGGAGGTGCCGATGATGCCGTAGCGCGCGGTCTCGTGTTCCAGCGCGTGCATCAGGATCTCGTTCTGCTCCTCCAGCTCGCGCGTCTTCGCTTCCAGCATCGCGTGCAGCTGCAGCAGCTGGCCGATCAGCGTGGCGAGGATGCGCAGCAGCGACAGGTCGTCCGCGATCGCGCGGTTGCGGCGGCGGATGCGGTGGCAGGCGAGCACGCCGACCGTCCGCTGCTCGATGCGGATCGGCAGCGCGATGAAGGCCACCGGGCCGGGCGGCAGCTTGTCGCGTTCCACCGCGCGCGCGAGGAAGTTCTCGTCGCGGTCGATGTCCTGCACGATCACGAGCTGGCCGTGCTTGAGCACGCGGCCGGTGACGCCTTCGCCAGGGCGGTACTGGCCGCGCGCGATTTCCGCGCGGGTCAGCCCGTAGGCGTAGCGGATGCGGCACAGCTCGCCATTGTCGTCGAGCAGCACGACGCGGCCGCGGTTGAGGCCGAGCAGTTCCGACATCAGGTGCAGGATCTCGCGCAGCACCACGTCGGGCGACAGGCTCTTGCCGACCAGGCCCATCACCTGCTGCATCAGCAGCATTTCCTGTTCGCGCCAGAAGGCGGGCGAACCCTCGTTATCGGTCACGGCGGGGGTGGGCGTACTCATGGGGCGTGTTTACCACGCCGGGTGCAAGGGGCCAACAGGGCGCGGGGCGCGATGCCCTGACCGGCACCGCGCCCCGCTGCCGGTCAGGGCAGCAGGAACACGCTCTGCTCGGTCACCGCGGTGGGCGGACCGTCGAGCGCCTCGATGTCGAAGCGGATCGGCTGCGCGCCGGACTTGCCGGGTTCGGGCCGGGCGGCCACCGTCAGCGGCACGGGCAACACGCTGCCGCTGGCGACCTGGAAGGTGTCGTTACCGGTGAGGCGGGCGCCGGCGGGGCCCTCCACCCGGATGCGGAAGGCGCGCGGTTCTTCCAGCATGTTCACCAGCTTCAGCGTGTAGGTGTTCTCGATGCTGCCGTCCGCGGCTTCCTGCAGCAGCGCGTGGCGGTCGCGCAGCACGTCCACCTGCAGCGGCACGCGGTGCGCGAGCATCCAGGCGCCGAGTAGCGAGAACACCACCAGCGTGGCGAGATAGACCTGCGCGCGCGGCCGGCGTAGGCCGTCGAACAGGGTGGGGGCCGGGGTGGCGCGCGGCGCGGCGAGTTCGCGTTCCGAGGCGAAGCGGATCAGTCCGGCCGGCGCGCCGACGCGCTCCATCACGTCGTCGCAGGCATCGGCGCACAGGCCGCAGTTGATGCACTGGTATTGCAGGCCGTCGCGGATGTCGATGCCCGTGGGGCAGACCTGCACGCACAGGCTGCAATCCACGCAGTCGCCGCGTCCGGCGGTGGGCCGGCCGGCGAGGGCGGGCGCGGCGACGGCGGCAGGCGCACCCGCGGTCGCCATCCGTGCGGCGGCCGTGCCGCGCTGGCGGCGGGGTTCGCCGCGGCGGCCGTCGTAGCTGATCGTGCGGGTGTCGGCGTCGAACATCACGCCCTGGAAGCGCGAGTAGGGGCACATGTGCATGCACACCATCTCGCGCGCGAAGCCGGCCTGCAGGTAGGCGAAGGCGGCGTAGAAGAACACCCAGAAACCTTCCCAAGGGCCGAGTTCGCCGGGGCCCAGGTTGAACAGCAGCTCACGGATCGGGGTGAAGTAGCCCACGAAGCTGATCCCGGTCCACAGCGCGATCGCGCCCCAGATGGCGTGCTTGGTGCCCTTGATCGCCAACTTGCGCGCGCTGGGCGGCGCCTGGTCCAGCCGCATGCGCGCCAGATGGTCGCCTTCG
This sequence comes from Azoarcus olearius, assembly GCF_001682385.1. Lineage (NCBI taxonomy): Bacteria > Pseudomonadati > Pseudomonadota > Betaproteobacteria > Rhodocyclales > Zoogloeaceae > Azoarcus > Azoarcus olearius. Next base: position 2,815,171 of record NZ_CP016210.1, on the reverse strand, counting down.
ACCTTCGCCTCCACCCAGCGGAAGATCGCGGTATAGACGGTCTGCGGACAGGCGAAGCCGCAGAACAGCCGGCCGGCGAGCGCGGTGACGAGGAACAGCCCGGCCGCGGCGACGATCAACAGCAGCGCCAGCAGCAGTGCGTCCTGCGGCCACAGCACCAGCCCGAAGAGGTAGAACTTGCGCTCGGCGATGTCGAACAGCAGCGCTTGGCGGCCGTCCCACTGCAGCCAGCAGGCGCCGTAGAAGATCAGCTGGGTGAGCCACACCATGGCCCAGCGCCAGGTGTTGAAGCGGCCGTGGGTGGTGCGCGGGTGGATCTGTCCGGTGTTGCGGTAGAACTCGATGCGGGCGCCCTGGGCCCGGGTGGAAGGGGTGTGCATGGAGAGCATCCTCGCCGCGGCCCGCAGCGCGTCTGAATGGCGGTGTTCGGGGCGGCGGGAGGAGTAGACCACTGCGCCTGAGTGGGTAACAGTCTCAGTCTGTCGTGTTTTTGAGCATAACAGTTGGGGGCGAGGAGGCCGCGGCTGGACGGGCCGCCGGGCGTTGCCGGCTCCAACTGCGGCGGTGGTGCCAGCCGCTAGAATCGAGGTCACGCCTTTACATAGACGCCATGAATATCCAATCGGTAGACCTCAATCTGCTCAAGATTTTCGAGGCGGTATATCTGGAGCGCAATGTCAGCCGCGCAGCGGTCCGGCTGGAACTGACGCAGCCGTCCGTCAGCCACGGCCTGACCCGTCTGCGACTGCTGTTCGGCGATCCGCTGTTCGTACGGACCCGTTCGGGGGTGGAGCCCACGGTCGTGGCCGACCGCATCGCCGGCCCGGTGCAGCAGGCGCTGCGCGTGCTGCAGACCACCCTGGACGAGCATGCGCACTTCGAACCCGCCAGCTCCGGCCGTACCTTCCGCCTGCACATGAGCGACTTCGGCGAGGTGATCTTCCTGCCGAAGCTGATGCGCGCATTGCTGGAGCGCGCGCCCGGCGTACGCATCGAAACGCGGCAACTGGGCGGAGTGGAGCTTGCCGCTGCGCTCGACAGTGGCCAGATCGATCTCGCGATTGGTTATCTGCCCGTCCTCGACCAGGGCTTCGAGTGTCGCCATCTGCTGGCCGACGAATATGCGGTCATCGCGCCCCGTCACCTGATCCCGTCCGGTGGCAAGGGGGAAAACGCCTTCAACGGACTCGACTTCATCGCCGTGACCTCGCATCCGCAGACGCTGGCCATCCTGCGCGAATGCGGCCTGCTCGAGCGGGTGAAGCTGTGGGTGCCGCATTTCATGGTGGTGCCGGCGATCCTTGCCGAGCGCAACTTCGCAGCCGTCGCCCCGCGCGAGGTGGTGCATGCCTTCCGCCCGCGCAGTCGCGTGCGCAGCTTTCCCTTGCCCGCGCTGCAACGCGGTATGGACGTCAATCTGTACTGGAACCGGCGCTATACCGGCGACCCCGGACATGCCTGGATGCGCGAACTGGTTGCCGACCTGTTCGACCGCGAGCGCAAATAGCCGCATCCTCCGATGAGGAGGACGCCCGGCGGCGTTCCGCCATTATCGACGCCATCTATATCTCACGTATCGCCTGCTGAATTGCCGCTCCCCGCCTGCGCTCCTAAGGTGACGACCAACCGACACCGGTATCACCCAGGAGAGGAGACGAATGTACACAACGGGTACGGCATTTCTCGAGGCGCTCCACGAGCGTGGCGTCCGCCATCTGTTTGCCAACCTGGGCAGCGACCATCCCGCCATCGTCGAGAGCATGGAGGAGGCGAAGGCCGCATCGCGCGAGGTGCCCGCGCTCATCACCTGTCCCAACGAGATGGTGGCGCTCAGTGCGGCCCAGGGGTACGCCCAGGTCACCGGTCAGCCGCAGGCCGTGCTGGTCCATGTGGAGTGCGGCACGCAGGCGCTCGCGGGTGCAGTGCATAACGTCGCCAAGGCGAGGGTGCCGGTGCTGATCTTTGCCGGCGCGTCGCCCTTCACCCAGGAAGGCGAGTTGCGCGGCAGCCGCAACGAGTTCATCCAGTGGATACAGGATGTGCATGATCAGCGCGGCATCGTGCGCGGCTACACCCGCTACGACAACGAGATCCGCACCGGCCGCAACGTCAAGCAACTGGTCTATCGCGCGATGCAGATTGCCTGCAGCGACCCGAAGGGGGCGGCCTACCTGACCGGGGCGCGCGAGGTCATGGAAGAGGAAGTGCCGCGGGTCGAGCTCGACGCCGGGCAGTGGCAGGCGATCGCCCCCTGCGCGCTGCCGGAGCAGGGGCTGCAGGCGCTGATCGCGGATCTCGCGGCCGCCCGTCATCCGGTGGTGGTGACGTCCTTCCTCGGCCGCAGCGCCGCCGCGGTGGCGGAGCTGGTGAAGCTGGTGGAGCGGCTCGCGATTCCGGTCATCGAGTCGGTGCCGTCCTATGTGAACATTCCGGCCGATCACCCGATGTACCTCGGCAACCAATGGAATGCGCCGCGCCAGAACGAAACCCTGGCCGCAGCCGACCTGGTGCTCGTAATCGACAGCGACGTGCCCTGGATTCCGCTCGTGAACCGTCCGAGCGAGGATGCGCGCGTGTATTACATCGACGTGGATCCGCTCAAGGAGCAGATGCCGCTGTGGTACATCCCGTCGCGTCAGGTATTCCGCGCGGATGCGGCCACGGCGCTGGCCCAGATCAACGCCGGTCTCGCCGGGGTGGCGCTCGATGCCGATCTGGTGGCGGCGCGGCGGGAGCGGGTCACGGCGCTGCATCGCCGGCGCGACGAACTGCTGAGGGCGCGCGAGGTGGCGGGCGAAACCATCACCCCGGCCTATCTTGCCGCCTGCGTGCGCGACTTCATCGATGACGACACCATCGTCTGCAACGAAGGCATCTCGAACTACGAAGCCATCATCGACCACCTCGGCATGCGCCGCCCCGGCAGCATGATCGCCAGCGGCGGCGGCTCGCTGGGCTGGAACGGCGGCGCGGCCATCGGCGTGAAGCTGGCCCACCCGGACAAGACGGTGGTCGCGATGTGTGGTGACGGCAGCTACATGTTCACCGTCCCCTCCAGCGTGCACTGGATGGCGCGCCGCTATGCCACGCCCTTTGTCCAGATCGTGTTCAACAACGGCGGCTGGAAGTCCCCCAAGTTATCGACCCTGGCGGTGCATCCGGACGGCTACGCCAGCCGTTCGTCCGACCTGGGTGTGAGTTTCGACCCGCCCGCCGATTACGCCGGTATCGCCGCCGCGGCCGGCGGTGCCCTGGCGCTCAGGGTGTCGCGCCCCGAGGCGCTGCGGGACGCCCTGGCCCAGGCCTTCGCCGCCGTCCGTGGCGGCCGCTCCGCCGTGCTGGATGTTCAGCTCGACCCCCTGTAGTCCCCGTCGGGTGCAGACGCCCGACCCAACAAATCAGACAGGAGACATCAACATGCATACGCTCATGGATCACGCAGTCTGGCAGGACAAGCTCATGTGCGACGGATGGCGCGCGAGCGAAGCCCGGGCGGCGGTGACCGACAAGGCGACTGGCGAGCAGATCGGCAGCATCGGGGTGGCCGACGCGGAGTCGGTGGTGCGCGCCGCGGCCCTTGCGCGCGCCGCCCAACCGGCGTGGCACGCCATGCCCTACGAGGATAGGGCGGCCATCTTCCGCAAGGCGGCGCGGCTGGTCGAAGAGCAGTGGGAGGAACTGGCCACCTGGATCGTGCGCGAATGCGGGGCCATCCGTCCCAAGGCCGACGTCGAACTGAAGGCGGCGGTCGGCATCCTGTACGAGGCGGCCGGCATGCTCACCGAGCCGCAGGGGCTGCTGCTGCCGAGCAATCCGGGGCGCATGAGCTTCGCGCGGCGCTTGCCCCATGGCGTGGTGGGCGTGATCGCTCCCTTCAATTTCCCGCTCATCCTGGCCATACGCGCGGTGGCGCCGGCCCTGGCCACCGGCAACGCGGTGGTGCTCAAGCCGGACCTCCGCACCGCGGTGTCGGGCGGCGTGTTGATCGCCCGCATCTTCGAGGAGGCGGGCTTGCCGCCGGGCGTGTTGCACATGCTGCCGGGCGGGGCGGATGCGGGCGGTGCGCTGTGCACCGATCCCAACATCGCCATGGTGGCATTCACCGGGTCCACCCGCGTCGGCCGCACGGTCGGCGAATTGTGCGGACGCCACCTCAAGAAGGTTTCGCTCGAACTCGGCGGCAAGAATTCGCTGATCGTGCTCGACGACGCGGACCTCGATCTCGCCGCCGGCTGCGCGGCGTTCGGCGCCTGGTTGCACCAGGGCCAGATCTGCATGGCCACCGGCCGCATCCTGGCGCATGAGTCGATCGCCGAACAGCTGCTTGCGAAGCTGGCCGAAAAGGCCGACCACCTGCCGGTGGGCGACCCCGCCAGCGGCCGCGTGGCGCTCGGGCCGATCATCAGCGACGGGCAGTTGCGCCAGATCGATGCCGTCGTGAAGGACAGCGTGGCCGCTGGCGCCAGGCTGTGTGCCGGCGGCACCTACGACCAGCTGTTCTACCGGCCCACCGTGCTGGGCGGGGTGAAGCCGGGCATGCGTGCGTTCGAGGAGGAGATCTTCGGGCCGGTGGCCTGCGTCACCACCTTCCGCGACGAGGACGAAGCCGTGGCCCTGGCCAACGCCACCGAATACGGCCTCTCGGCCGCGGTGATCTCGCGTTCGACCGGACGGGCGCTGGCGCTCGGCAATCGCCTCAATACCGGCCTGCTCCACATCAACGATCAGACCGTGGCGGACGAGCCCCATGTCCCATTCGGCGGCCGGGCTGCCTCGGGCAACGGCGGCCGCGTGGGCGGGCCGGCCAATTGGGAAGAGTTCACCCAGTGGCAGTGGGTCACCGTCAAGGATACGCCGCCGGCCTATCCCTTCTGATTCCGCATCGGCCGCCCGCGCCCGCCCGATGGCAGGCCGCGGGCCGTACAGGAACACCGGCCCCGATCGAACGTGGCCGGCATAACGCGAGGAGACAAAAAAATGAACTTCAAACGCAATGCAGTCGCGCTGGCCACGCTCTGGGGCAGTCTGGCAGGTGCCGCGGTCGCTGCAGACGAGGTGGTGCTGAAGGTGCACCACTTCCTGCCGCCCAGCGCCACGGCGCACAAGAACTTCATCGAGCCCTGGTGCGCGAAGATCGCGGCCGAGTCGGCCGGCCGGCTCAAATGCCAAATCTATCCGGCGATGTCGCTGGGTGGAACGCCGCCTCAGCTGTTCGACCAGGCCAAGGACGGCATCGCGGACATCGTATGGACGGTGCCCGGCTACCAGGGCGGCCGTTTCCCGGTCACCGAACTGTTCGAACTGCCGTTCATCACCCGCAGCGCCGAGCGCAGCAGCCCGGTGGTGTGGAACATCCTCACCAAGTACGCGGGCGATGAATACAAGCCGGTGAAGCCGCTCATCTTCCACGTCCATGACGGCGCGCAACTGCACACCACCAGCAAGCCGATCAAGGTGCTCGCGGATTTTCAGGGGATGAAGCTGCGTGCGCCGACCCGCCAGTCGACCCGGCTGTTGAAGGAACTGGGGGCGACGCCGATCGGCATGCCGGCGCCGCAGGTCACCGAGGCCCTGTCCAAGGGCGTGGTCGACGGCGCCATGCTGCCGTGGGAGGTGGTGCCGCCGCTGAAAGTGCATGAGGTGGTCAAGTTCCACACCGAAACCGACGAGTCGATGCCGATGCTGTCGAACACGGTTTTCGTGTTCGCGATGAACCCGGCCCGTTATGAAAAGCTGCCGCCGGAGCTGAAGAAGGTGATCGATGCGAACAGCGGGGTCGAAGCCTCCGCATGGGTCGGCAAGGTGTTTGACGAAGCACGCGTGGTGGGCAGGAAGCAGGCGCAGGAGCGCGGCAACGTGATGTACGAGGTGCCGGCGACCGAGCGGACGGGCTGGTTGGTGGCCGGCGAGCGGGTGGCGGCGCAATGGGTGGAGGAAACGGCGGCCAAGGGCTTGCCGGCGAAGGACATCCTGGCCGAGGCCAAGGCCGCGATCAACGCGCGCCAGGGGCACTGAGCGGTCCGGCGCACCGCCGGCCGCGGGCAGCCCACGGTCGGCGATGCGGCGGATGTTCCCCGCGCAACGCTGTTGGAGAAAACATGACGAATCACGACACGGCGGCAGACACGGTGCCGCGCGTCCTGATGCTTGGGGCGGGGGCAATGGGTTCCCTGTTCGGCGGCTTGCTGGCCGAGGTCGGCGTGCCAGTCACGCTGGTGGATATCAACGCGACGCACCTCGCCGCCATCCGCCGCGATGGCCTGCGACTGGTGACCGATAGCGGCGAGCGGCGGGTGCGGCTCGATGCCTGTCGCCCGGACGACGTGCACGAGACGCCCGACCTGATCGTGGTGTTCACGAAGGCCATGCACACCGATGCCGCGCTGGACGGCATACGGCGCTGGATCGGACCGGAAACGCGCATCCTCAGCCTGCAGAACGGTCTGGGCAACGGCGAGCGGATCTGCGCGCATGCGGCGGCAGATCGTGTGGCGATCGGGATGACCACCTGCCCGGCCGACCTGTGCGGTCCCGGCCATGTCGAATCGCACGGCCAGGGAAAAATCCGCTTCACCCGCTTGGACGGCGGTCAGGACGACGCCCTCGAGCGCCTTGCAGCCCTGTTGCGTCGCGCGGGCCTCGACTGCGCGATCGATCCGATGGTAAACACCGCGATCTGGGAAAAGGTCGCCTTCAACGCGGCCTTGAACAGCATCTGCACGGTGAGCGCCTGTCCGGTCGACGCCATCGGCCGCACGCCGGGGGCGCAAGCCCTAGCGCTGGACATCGTGGATGAAGTCCTCGCGGTGGCGCGTGCCGAGGGGCTTGCGGTCGATGCGGACCGGGTCCGCGCAAGCGTGCTGCATGCCATCGGTCATCATGTCGGCCACAAGCCGTCGATGTTGCAGGACGTGCTTGCCGGGCGGCCCACCGAGATCGAGGCCATCAACGGGGCGGTCGTGGCACGGGCCGGGTTGCGGGGCATCGCGACGCCGGCGACCCGAGCCTTGCTGGCCCTGGTCAGGCTCGTCGAGGCTGGTCGCAGTACGCCCTCGGCCTGACCGGCCGAGATCCCCACGCTTTTGAATGAAGAATGAATGGATATCGATGACTTGCGCCGGCAGGCGCGGCGCTTCCTGCCCCGGTTCGTATTCGATTTTCTGGAGGGCGGGGCAGGGGATGAAACCTGTCTGCAGGAGAACCTCGCCGCGCTGCGCAACATCAGGCTGTGGCCGAGCGTGCTGCGCGACACCTCCGGGATCGATACCTCGATCGAAGTATTCGGTGAGCGCTGGCGCCTGCCATTTGCCGTCGCGCCGACCGGGTTTAACGGACTGCTCCGGCCCGACGGCGACATCCTGATCGCGCGCGCAGCGGCGCGCGCCGGCGTTCCCTTTAGTCTGTCCACCGCATCCAATACGCGCCTCGAGGAGGTGGCAAGGCAGGCGGATGGGCTCCGCTGGTTGCAGCTGTACGTGATGGGCGACCGTTCGATCGCGGAGCAGATCATGCGGCGCGGTTGGGACGCCGGCTACCGGGTACTGGTGCTGACGGTGGATGTGCCTGTAAACGGGTATCGGAAGCGCGATATCCGCAACGGTTTCCGGCTGCCGTTCCGGCCGGGCCTGATGACCGCCCTCGATCTCGCCCGTCATCCGCGCTGGATATTGCAGTTCGCGGGGCGGCGGTTCCCGAATTTCGCCAACCTCAGCGAACACCCGGATACCGCGGCTTCGGCCCAGGTGCAGGCCGCACTGCTCAATCGCACGATGGACAGGACGCTGGCGTGGGAGAGCCTGAGCTGGGTACGGGCCCACTGGAAGGGGCCGGTCGTGGTCAAGGGCGTGCTGCACCCGGACGACGCCGCGCGGGCGGTCGCCGAAGGCGCGGACGGCATCGTGGTGTCCAACCACGGCGGCCGGCAGCTGCAGTCGGCCCCCGCCGCGATCGAGGCCCTGCCGCTGGTGGTCGAGCGCGTCGATGGCGCGGTTCCCGTGTTCGTGGATGGCGGATTCCGCTCCGGCGAGGATGTGGCGAAGGCGCTCGGCAGAGGGGCGAAGGCGGTGTTCCTCGGTCGTCCCGTTCTGTACGGTCTGGCCGCCGCCGGCGAGGCCGGCGTGGACCGGGTGTTCGACTGGCTGCGGGAGGACCTGGAACGGACCATGATCCTGATGGGACGACGGCGCATTGACGAACTGGCCACCGGGTGGCGACCGTGAGGTGGGTTGCGAAGGCCGGCCCCAGGTCGAACGGAAATGGGTCGATCAGGGTGAAATCCACCGCCTAGACTCAAGGAGTCCGACACTTCCCGGGAGCAGCGGCCATGGCGATGCAGATTTTTGTGAATCTCGCGGTCAAGGACCTTCAGCGCACGATCGCGTTCTTCGAGCGGCTGGGTTTCGGCTTCGATGCGCGCTTCACCGACGACAACGCCACCTGCATGGTGGTGAGCGACGGGATCTACGTGATGCTGCTGGTCGAGCCTTTCTTCCAGACCTTCACCCCGCGTCCGGTGGCCGATGCGCGCGCCACCACCGAGGTGCTGATGTGCCTGGGGGTGGAGAGCCGCGCGCGGGTGGATGAGCTGGTGGCCGCCGCGGTGGCCGGCGGCGGGCGCACGCTGAAGCCGGCGAAGGACCACGGCTTCATGTACGAGCACGGCTTTGAAGACCTGGACGGGCACCTGTGGGAACTGGTGTACATGGAGCCGGAGGGGGAGAGCGCCGCTCCGGCCGCGTGAATCCGCCGCTTCAGCGCGCCAGTTCTCCCAGCCGGCGCATCGCGCGCTCGATCTCCCCGCTCCACGGGTGGCCGAAGTTGAGGCGGATGAAGTTGGCGTACTCGCGCCCGGCGGAAAAGATCGGCCCCGGCGCGATGCTGATGCCTTCGTCCAGCGCGCGCCGGTGCAGCGCCAGCGCGTCGGTGCCGGCGGGCAGCTCCACCCACGAGAAGTAGCCGCCGCGCGGTCGGGTCAGCCGCGTGCCGGCGGGGAAATGGCGCTCCACCGCCGCCGCGAGCGCCGCCTCCTGGATTTCCAGCGCGCTGCGCAGGCGGCGCAGGTGGGCGTCGAACGCGCCCTGGCGCAGGAAGTCGGCGATCGCGATCTGTACCGGAATGGTGGTCGCGAGGCTGGCCGACAGCTTCAGCCGCTGCACCTTCTGCGCGTAGCGCCCGGCCGCGACCCAGCCCAGCCGGTAGCCTGGCGCGAGGCTCTTGGAAAAACCCGATACGTGCAGCACCAGCCCGTCGTCGTCCAGCGCCTTGGTCGGCAGCGGCGGCTGGCGGTCGAAATGCAGCTCGGCATAGGTGTCGTCCTCGATCAGCGGCACTTGATGGCGGCGCAGCAGGTCGAGCAGCGCCGGACGCGACGCGTCGGGCACGCAGGCGCCGGTGGGATGCTGGAAGTTCAGCATCAGCATGCAGGCCTTCACCGGCTGGGTGGCGAGCGCGGCCTCCAGCGCCGGCAGGTCGACGCCGTCGCGCGGGTGGGTGGGCAGCTCGATCACCTTGAGGCCGCGGCGCTCGATCATCTGCAGGATGGCGTGAAAGGTGGGCGACTCGATGGCCACCAGGTCGCCCGGCTGGGTGGTGGCCTCAAGCGACAGGTTGAGCGCTTCCATCGCACCCGAGGTCACGACGATCTCGCCGGGCGAGACGGTGGCGCCGGCGGCGAGATAGCGCAGCGCGATCTGGCGGCGCAGCTCGTCGTTGCCGGGCGGCAGGTCGGTGACGGTGGCGCGCGGGTCCATGTGGCGCGCCGCGGCCGCCAGGCAGCGCGCCAGCTTGTCGAGCGGAAACAGCGCCGGGCTGGCGAAGCTGGAACCGAGCGGCACCACCGCCGGGTCCTTCACCGCGTCGAGGATCTCGAAGATGAAGTCGCTCACCGCCAGCGCGCGGCTGGCGGCCTGCGGCCGACTCATGTCCGGCTCGGCCAGCGTGCCCACCGGGCGGCTGCGCACGTAGTAGCCGGACTGCGGCCGCGCCTCGATCAGCCCGCGGCTCTCCAGCAGGTAATACGCGCGCAGCACGGTGGATGGGCTGAGCCGCTGCGCCTCGCACGCGCGCCGCACCGAGGGCAGCCGTTCCCCGGCGCGCAGCACGCCGTCGCGGATGCGCTGTTCGATGTCGAGGACGAGGCGGTCGTAAAGCTTCATGAGGCGGGGCGTGGAACGGCGGCGGGAGCGGCGAGGGTAGCGCAGCCGGCAGCGGATTGCAGGGGTGCGCGCGGCGGCGGTGGGGCGGATCGCGATCGACCGCCACGGATGCCGCGGCGGCAAACGCCTGCCGGAGCCTCGGGGCCGCGGCCCGGCGGACCTAGTACGCGCTCCGCGCCGGGCGGTCGTGCGGGATGGCGGGCTGCTCGCGGGGGCGCGCGAGCGGGCGCGGTTCCGCCCGCGGCAGCCGGGTCCGCTCCACCAGCGTTGCGCGTTCGCGCGCCGCGGCCGGCGGGCGGATGTCGAACAGTGCGGCGAGGTTCGCGTCCGGCGCGTGGCGCGGGCGCAGCGCCGAGGCGGGGCCGGTCAGCAGCGGGGTGACGCCGGGGCCGTGGCCGCTCACCGTGCTGTCGCCGTGCACGATCACGCCGATGGTGACCCGGCCCGTGCGGTACAGCGGGCCGCGGCGGGTGTCGGCGTCGATGATCGCGACGAGGTCGCCGAAACGCAGGCTGCCCAGGCGGTAGCGCGCACGCGTCGCGGCATCTGCGAGCTGGATGTCGTAGTCGCCACGCCACGCGGTGTTCTTGCCCAGGCCGGAGCCCATCAGCCGTGCCGGTACCAGGTGGGTTACCGGCACCCGCAATGCGCCGTCGCGCGTGTCCAGTCCCCAGCGCCGCAGCAGCGCGGGGGCGCAGTTCAGCACCTCCACGCAGGGGTGCTCCGGCAGGCGCAGGCCGAGGCCGCAGGAGACGATCTGCACGCGGTCGCCGATGCGCAGGCGCTGCAGCACCGCGGTGGGAAAATCCACCAGCACATGGTTGATGCCCCCGTGCTTGCCGGTGACCAGCCCGCGGCGGCCGGCGCAGGGGCCGCTGACCACCTCGGCGAGGTTGCCGACGCAGGCATAGGTCATCAGCGCGGTGTTGGGGCCGTCGCGCGGGCCCACCACTTCGCGGCTGTTGTTGTGCAATGCCACGCCGGGCTCGATGTGGTCGCCCGCCAGTCCCACGCAGAGGTCGCCGATGCGGCGGTTGAGCACGATGCCGCCGGTGCCCGGCAGTACGCGCGGGGTGCCGTCGTAGCCCACCCGGTAGGCGCTGGCGCGGCCCACCGGATGGGCGATCTGGCCGAGCACGCTGACCGCGACCAACTCGTCGCCGTTGATGCGCGGGCCGCGCGCGGCGGAGGGGGCGGGGCGGGTGCTCATCGCCAGCCTCCCCCCGCGAGAAAGGGCTGGCCGCCGCGCAGGCGCTGGTTCATCACCTCGGCGCGATAGGTCTCGAAATCGACCGCGGCGGCGTCCTGGCCGAGCGCGCGCGCGGTGTTGCGCACCACCGCGGCGGCGCTGTGCAGCAGCGCAAGGCGGCCCGGCAGCGAGGGCGGCAGCCCGCCCAGCTGGAAGACCACCCGGATGCGGCGCGGCAGGCCGGGGCGGGCACCGCTGCCGCCCAGTTCGTCGCGCTGGCGGCGCAGGCTTTCGATGTCGGCCTGCACGCGGCGCGCGAGCGCGCTCGCATCGAGCCGCCCGCCGCGCATCACGCCCGGCAGGTGCACGTACTTGCTCTCGACCACGCTGCGCGGCGCGCCGCTCGCCGGGCCGAGGTTGAAGCGCGGCAGCACGTCGGGCCGGGTGCTGTCGCGGCGCGCGGGCAGGGTGCGGAATTCGACCCGCACGTCCGCGCCCTGGCGGCGCCCGCGGCGCCCGAGGCAGAAGCGCTGGCCGAGCACCATCTGTGCGCACATGCCGCGCGCGTTGTTGAGCCGCACCGGGTCCACCGGCAGGCCGCGGCGGGCGAGGTTTTCCAGCTGGGCGGCCTGCGCGCAGCGCGCCCGCATGCGGGCGTTGTCGGCCGGGGTGCAGGCGTTGCGCCATGCCGGGTCGGCGTCGTCGGCACGGCCCCAGGCGCGCACCAGGTCTTCGATGACGTGGTCGCTGAAAGCATCGACGCTGCGGGCGAGGGCGGGGCGCATGGCGAACTCCTGCGGCGGTCAGACGTAGTACCACCAGCCGCGCGCGGCGTCCCACGGGTCGGGCGGCGCGGCCGGGGCGGGCGCGGCGGGGGCTTCGGCGATGGCGAGGGTGGCGGTGGCGTAGCCGGCCAGGTCCGCGTCGCCGTAGCCGGCGTCGTGGTCGCCCGCTTCGGGCCCGGCGGGGTAGCTTGCGAGGCCGGGGTGAAGGCCGGGGTAGGGGCTGCCCTCCGCAGGCGCGGCGGGGCGGCCGCCGGGGTCGTCCGCGCCGTCGAAAGCGGGCAGCAGCGCGTCGGCCGGTTGCGGCAGGCTCAGATGCAGCGCCACCAGCCGCGGCAGTTGCTGGGCCACGCCGGCCAGCCCGGCGGCGGCGAGCGCGTCGCGCAGCAGCGCGCGTTCGTGGGCGAACAGCGATTCCGCCGGCATCGGCTGCAGGGCGTTGACGGTGGCGCCGATGCGGCCCAGCGCCTGCACCGGCCACGGCGCCGCGTCGCCCACTTCGGCGGTCAGCACCAGCGCGCCATCGAGCGCGGCCGATACCGCCAGGGTGTCGAGGCTGGTTTCGAGCGGGTCCCAGGCCGGCGGCCAGGCAAGACGGCCGACGCTGGCAGGCGGATTGCGCCGCAACGCGGCTTCGGCCAGCGCCTCGTAGCGGCGCAGCAGGCCCGCATCGGCTGCGTCCTGCAACTGGGAGTCGGCCAGTTTGTCGCCGATCCAGCGAAAGCGCCACGAGCCGGCGTCGGTCACGTCGCGCAGCGCGATCCACGCGCGCAGCACCGGCGCCAGCGGCTGCAGCGGCGCCTGTGCGGCGGGCGCGGCGGCCAGCCGCGGCAGCAGCAGCTCGCTGGCGTCGATCAACTGCCAGAAGGCGCGCGTCAGCCAGGGTTCCACCACCTGCGCCAGCCGCAGCGCGAACATCAGGCCGAAGGGCGAGCCGAGCACCAGCGCGGGATCGAGCACGCAGGTGAGCTTCTTCCTGCGCACCGTCACCTGGAAGTCGTCCGCGCCCATGGCTGCCTCCGCCGGTTTACACGCTGGCCGGCTGCGGCACGCCGAGCACGCCGCGCAGCGCCGGCGTCACGCCGGGGAAACCGCGGCCTTCGGGCGTCATCCGGTAGGCGGCCAGCCAGGCTTCGGCATGCGCCCCCATCGGCCGCACCACGCTCTGGAACAGGATGGGGTCGATCGCGGTGCGGAAGTCGTTGTCGGCGACGAACTGCAGGATGCGGCGCCCGCTCTCCGCCATCTTGGCGCGCTGCGAGGGCTCGGCGACCCCGCCGAGGTAGCGGTTGGAGACAATCTCGATGACGTCCCACTTGGTGTTGGCGTCGAAGGCCTTCTTGATGTCGGGTGCGTCCAGCAACTGCAGCACCGACTTGAGGTAGTGCCCGGCCTCCATCGCCAGCGCGAAGATGTTGCCGTAGGTGGAGCGGTCGAGGGCGTAGCGCAGGTCCAGCCCGATGCGCTGCACGGTGGCGACGCTGCCGAAGGGGCGCTGGTCGATCAGTTGCCCGCCGCGGATCACCTCGCCGATCAGCAGGTCGCGGAAGTACTGCCCGAGCGCGACCATGAAGCCGACCAGCTGGCGGTGGAAGTTGCGGTTCACCACCGCGCCCGCCGGCGCCTGCGCGGTGCCGTAGTTGAAGGCGCGGCGGTAGGCGACCATGCGGTCGCGCACCGAGTAGCGCAGCGGCTGCCACTTCTGCAGCAGGTACAGCCCGCGCGCGCCGGGGCCGCGCTGGATGCGCATCTTGCCGAGCCGGAACAGGCGCAGCAGCACATCCACCACCTGGAACACCTTCATGCGTTCGTGCTGGTAGATGAAGTACAGCTCGGCCGCGGCGTGGAGCTGGCTGGGCACCACGGAGTCGTCGAAGTCCGGCTGCACGTGCGGGTAGCCGATCGCGTCGAAGCCGGCGCCGCCGTTGGGGCCGAGGCCGATGAGGTCGAAGAAGCCGCCATCGCCGTCGGCGCCGTTCTTGGCCATCAGCTCGCCGAAGCGTTGCTCGAACTGCATCGCCGCGGCGTCGCGCTGCTCGGGTGGCAGCGACGCCAGCTGCTCGTTGAGGAAGGTCTCCCACAGGCGCTGGATGGTTTCGGTGGTCTGGAAGTTCATGTCACGCTCCTTGCGGCGCATCCTGCAGCTCGGTCATCGCCCGCCATTCGAAGGCCACCAGTTCGGCTACCCGTGCGCGGCGTTCGGGCTCGAAGTCGCGGTTGTCCAGCTTGCGGAACTGGCGGGTGAAGTCCGCCAGCAGCGAGCTGTGGGCCGCTTCGAGCAGGCGCTGAAGTTCCACCGTGCTGTCGGCCTCGCGCTCGCGCTGCAGGCGTTCGTTGATGCTCTTGAGCGTGGGCTGGTCGAGATCGCACAGCGCGTCGCGCACCTGGCCGACGCGCGCGAGCACCCGGAACGCGAGGTTGGACACGGTCGTGGGCGGGGTGGTCGGCGCGGGGTTGATGCGGCTGACCGCGTCGGTGAGCAGCTCGATGCGCTGGACCAGTGCGACCAGCCCGGCGGCGGCCTTGTCGCCGAGGGCATCGACCCTGGCGGGCAGCGCCGCTAGCGGTGCCAGCGTGGCGAGCGCGAGCGTTGCCTGCTCCAGCGCGCTGAAGGGGACGCCGCCGCGCGGCTGGGCGGGGTCGAACGGGCGGTCCAGCGCCGCCAGTGCGCGGAAAGCGGGCCCGACGGCACTCGGGCGGCTGACGGGCGGTGGCAGGGTGCCGAAGCCGGCGGACTTGTTCAGCATGGTCGTTCTCCTTGGCGCGGATCTGCTTACGGCAGCCAGGCGACGATGTCGTCCAGCGACTCTTCGAGGTGGCGCGGCATGCGCGGATCGGGCACGTAGCAGCCGAACGGCACCTGCTGATCGAGCGGCAGCGCGGCGGTGGCCTGGGCAAAGTAGTCGAGCGCGCGGTCGCCCAGCTGGTACAGCACGCCCGGCGAGAAGGCCGGCAAGGCGTCGTCGAACACGCGCGCGGCGCTCACGCAGCCGCTGGTCATCTGTTCCACCACCGGGCGCCACTGCTCGTCGGTCTGGCGCTGCAGGCACAGCTCGTCGTGCAGCACGGTGGCGAAGCGCTGCGGCGTGGGGGCGCCGCCCAGCCAGGCGAGGTTGTTGTTGAGGCTGTTGAGGTAGGTGGCCTCGGTGGTGGTCCACCATTCCTGCTGCGGATAGGGGTTGGGCAGCGCGCCGGCGTTGGGGTTGGGCGGCACCGGCCGCAGCAGGGCGCGCACCGCGTTGAGCTCGTTGGCGATCAGGCCGTTGTCGGCGAGCGGGGCAAGGAAGGCGGGGCGGTTGAGCGGCCCGCCGCCCGGCGTCGGGTTCCACGGATAGAGCGGCAGCCCGCCGGTGGGCGCCGGGTAGTTCAGTGCGTTGGCCGGCAGCAGCGCGTCGATCAGGTGGCTGAAGGCGGCGGCGCGCGTCTCCGGCAGGCCGAGGTCGGCATCGCCCACGCAGTAGTAGTCGATCGCGCGGTCCAGCGTGAACAGCAGCTTGTCGAGCACGATCTGGGTCAGCACATGGTTGTCGTCGCAGGTGCACTGGGTCAGGCAGTCGAGCAGGCGGGCGAGCGTGCCGCGCCGGTTCACCAGTTCGATCAGGCGGCGCTCGGCCGCGGACACGGTGGCGGCGCCGTACAGCCCGTAGTTGAGCACCGTGGGCCGCGCGACCCGCAGCAGGCGGAAGCCGCCGCCGGCGACGAAGCCGTCGAGGAAGAGCATCAGCGCCTCGTGCAGCGTGGCGAGTTCGTGCGAGGCCGGGGCCACCTGGCGCAGCGTGGTCTGCACGAAGCGTTGCAGGCGGTTGAGCGGCGCCCAGGCGGTGGCGCCGACCGCGCGCAATCCGGTGGGCGCGCCGCCGCCGGCGAGCTGGATCAGCTCGTCCATGGTGCGGGCGAGTTCGGCCTCGTTCATCAGCGCGCGCAGGTCGCCCTGGCCGCGCGCTTCCAGCACCGTGCTGAGCTGGCGGTAGGCGCGCAGCCCGCGCGGCCAGTTGCCGCCGGCCGATGCCATCGCCGCGAGGCCGTCCACCTGGCGCAGCGCGTTCAGCACCGCGTCGCGGCGTGCCTGCAGTTCGCTGTAGGGCGCTTGCAGCAGGAAGCGGCCGCCGGCAAAGCCGAGGTTGGCGATGGATTCGCCCATCAGCACCAGGATCACCGCGGCGGCCTCGTCCAGGCTGGTGGCGAGGTTGCGGAAGCTGCGGTTCAGCGCCGGGGTCAGCGCGCCGATCAGGCGCGACAGCCGGGCGTAGTCGCCAAGCTGGCGGCGCATCGCGAAGGCGGTGTCGCGCCGGTGCGGGTCCAGCCCGTAGCGCGCCGCGGCCACGCCTTCGTCGATCGAGCGCTGGATCACCTGCTGCCAGCCTTCGAGTTCGGGGCGGATGTCCTTGGTGAGGTTGTCGCTGATCAGCATCTGCAGGTCCTGCCGCACGTCGTCGGTGGCCTGCTGGAGGTCGATGTGGGTGGCTTGCGGCGGCGGCAGCTCGCCGCTGCGGGCCTGTGGCGTCTGCAGGAAGGGCAGGCCGCGGGCCTCGCCCTCGATCGCCTGCGCGCGCAGGTCGCCGCGGTAGCGGTCGCGCAGCGCCTGGGCGATCTGCTGCGGGTCGCGCGGGTCGCCCACCTTGAGTTCGCGCCGGATCAGGTTGTCGATGGCCTGGCGCTGGCGGTCGCCGCTGCTGGCAACGGCGGTGCCGGCCGCGTTGGCGGCGGTGGCGCCGTAGGGGCTGATGGCGGGGGCGGTCGGGGTCATGTTCGCGTCCTCTCGGGTGGCGGTTCGGTCGGTGAAGCGGGCGGCGCGGGGCGGTCAGGCCACCAGCCGCAATGGCGGCCGGGGCGCGGGGGGCGGTGCGTTGCGCGGAGCCGCGCGTGCGGCGCTGTCGCGGATGCCCGCGTTCAGGATCTCGATCACGCAGCGCGCGAGCCGCTGCGGGTCGGTCCGGTGCGCTTCCAGGGCGTAGTGGGCGGCGCTGACCAGGTGGCGCGGCGGCAGGCCGGGGTCGCGCTCCTGCGCCAGCTGGCGCGCGCCGGCGCGGATCGCGGCTTCGTCCGCGGCGCTGAACGGGATGATGTCCGCCAGCGCGCGCTGGGCGAGGTTGCGCCGGGTCTGGAAAGCGATTTCATCCACGATCGCCGGCACCACGCGCGGCGCGCTCTGCATCAGCGCGGCGGGAATGCGGTGTCCGCGCGCGGGGCGGTAGAGCCCCTGCCAGACCCGCAGCAGCCGGGTGCCGTGGCGGTCGAAACCGAGCCGGCGCAGCATCTCGGCCAGCAGATAGACCCGCAGGTAGGCAGTGGGGTGCGCGCCGCCGGGGCGGTAGGTCATCGTGCGCGGCTGCGGATGGGCGAGGAAGTCGGTCATGCCCCACGCGGCGGCCGGTCCGCCGAGCAGGATCGCGGCGAGGTCGGCGAAGATTTCCTTGTGCCAGCGGCCGTACACCGTGGTCAGGAAGGGGTCGCGGGTGTCGCCCATCACGCGCCGCAGCACCGCCTGGCGGTTCTCCTGCCAGATGCCGAGATCGGCCTGCAGGTTGTGCGCGACCTCGTGCAGGAAGACCGACTGCCAGGGCTGGTCGCGGTCCCACGGGATGCGGATCAGCGGGAAGGGGTTGGCCTCGCCGAGCAGGCGGGTGAGCTGCACGCCGCGCCGCATCGTCGCCGGCGAATAGCCGTGCTCCATGTAGCACACCGGCTTGAGCAGCGGCCCGTCGAAGATGCGCGGCGCGGCCTTGCGCACCGCTTGGTAGCAGTCCTGCGCGATCACGTCGTGGGCGGCCAGCGCCGGGCCATAGCTGGTGCCGCGCTGGGCGAAGACCTCGTAGAACATGCCGAACAGGCGGCGCGCGCGGTCCAGCTCGCGCTCCACCAGCGCGATGTCGATCAGCACCCGCTGCGGCGGGCGCTCGTGCCAGTCGCGCCGCAGCGGCGCGAAACGGGCGCGGATGCGGGCTTCGACGCGGGCCAGCCGCGCGTTGGCCGCCTCGAAATGGCGCGGCGATGGCGCGTAGGGCATGTCCTGCGGACGCAGGCCGACAAAGGCGTTGTCGATCCGGGCGAGCCGGCTCAGGCGCGCCGACAGCCCGGTGATCTTCGCCTGAAGAAAGCGCCGCAGGTCCATGTCCGGCTCCCTGGCGCGTGCTCAACGCGGCCGCACGGTGATCGTCACCGGCCCGCGCACCGTGATGCGGCGGCGGCAGTGCGGGCAGGCGCCGCCGCCCACCGCGACGCGACGCGGGGCCGTGGCCGCGAGCGCGCGGCGGGCGGCCGGTGCCACGGTGCGTGCCACCACCTGCGCAGCCTGGCCGCGCGGCGTCACGCGGCGTGCTGCCGGCACCAGCGGCCGCGCCAGCCGGCGCACCGCCTGGGGCTGGCGCGCAACCTGGCGGGCCGCGCGCTGCACCACGCGGGCGGCGGCGCGGGGCGGCAAGCCGCGGCCCTGCACCACGCGCCGGGTGGCGGTCACCGCGCGCGCCACGGCGCGTGCGGCGGGCGGCCCCTGGCGCCGTGCCGCGGTGCGCACGGCCTGCGCCACGCTGCGCACCGCGGCGCGGCGCACCGGGGCGGCGGCGCGCGCCACCTGCGGCACCGCGCGGCGGATCACCATGCCGGCAAGTACCGGCGCAGCGGCGTCGATCGCGTCGTCATCCAGCCCATCGACCAGTTCGTCGAAGGCTTCGAACTCGTCCGCGCCGTCGGCAAGCAGGCGGCCGGCGACATTGGCGAGGCGGCCGATCATCTGTGCCTGCGGAATTGGCAGCGCGCTGGCGATCGGGCCGATCACGCGCGCCGCCGCGCCCACGCCGCGGCCGACCTGGCGGGCCACGTTCATGGCGCCGCTCGCGAGCCGGCGCAGGCGGCGGAAGAACTCGTCGCCGTCGGCGGCGTCGAGCGCATCGGCCACCGCGTCGTCGAGCGCGTCGATGCTGTCGTAGCCGTCGTAGTCGCCGGCGTCGTCGCCCGCGTCCCACTCGTCCATGCCCTCGTAGTCGTCGATCGCGTCGATGCCCATGTCCTCGTCGTAGTCGTCATAGGCAGCGGGGCCGCCGGCGATGCGGCCGGTGAACTCGTCGCCTTCGTCGCCGCCGTCCCAGTCGTCACTGGCGTCCTCGTAGTCGTCATAGTCGTCGGCATGTCGTGCCGGGCCTTCGGCGGCCTCGTCGAACAGGTCGTCCATCACGTCGGTGTCGAATCGGTCCATGGTGTGCTCCTTGCGGTCCCGGGTCAGCGGGGGGTGATCGTGAGCGTGGCCGGCCCACTGATGTGGTAGCGGCGCCCGGGGACGAGGCGCGCGCTGGGGATGCCGTGGCCGAGGTGGGTCGGCCGCGATAGCGGGGCGGGCGGGCGCTGCTGCGCGAGGCGCCGCACCATTCCGGGGTTGCGGGCGACGCGGCGCGCCGTCTGCGGCAGCCCGCGGCGCACCACCTGGGCGGCCTGTTGCGGCGTGGCGACGCGGCGCTGCGCGACCCGCGCAGCAGAGCGCGCGAGACCGGGCAGCGCGCGCACCGCCTGCGGCCCGCGCGCCCGCACCAGTTCGCGCGCGGCAGAGGCCACGCCGCGCACCAGCGCGCGCCGCCCGGCGTGCGTCAGCTGGGCGACGTTGCGAAAGCCCAGCCCGCGCGCTGCGGCCCGCGCCGCAAGCGCGACCGCCGCCGGCAGGGCCTCGTCGACGCCGTCTTCCAGGTAGAGATCGGCAACCGCGTCGAAGGCGTCGTCGGCGCCGAGGTTCTGCCCGAGCAGCTGGCTGAGCTGGCCGAACAGCCCTTGCGCACCGCCCGCGGCCTGCCCGAGCGAGCCGGACAGTCCGCGTGCATGCCCCGTCGCGCGGCCGACGCCTTGCGCGACCCGGCCCGCCTGGCCCAGCGCCGCGGCGGCACCGGGCGCGCCGAGCATGCGTGCCAGGCGCGCTGCCGCCGCCGCGGCGGGTGATACGGCGCCGGCCACGCGGCCCACCTGGCCCGCCACCGCGCCGGCGCGGCGGGCGATGTTGCGCACTGCGCCCGCGCCCGCACCGGCGGTGCCGAGGCCGCGGCCCACCACGCTGGCGGCGCGGCCCAGCCCGCCGAGCAGGCGGCCGAGGAATTCATCGTCGTCGCCGGCATCCAGGCCGTCGGCAATCTCGTCTTCGAAGGCGTCCCATAGCGCCGTGTCGTCGGCGCCTTCAGCTTCGTCGGCCATCGCGTCGGTGCCGTCGCTTGCGCTGTCGCCGGCGAACGGGTCCGCGCCGGGCGTGCCGTCGCCGAACAGGTCGGCCTCCGCCTCGTCGCCGCCATAGTCGCTGCCGGCTTCGTCGAAGCCGGCAAGCGCCTCGCCGGCGTAATCACCCAGCAGCGCGTCGTCGGTCGCGGCGGCCTCGTCCATCAGGTCGGTGTCGAATGGGTCGTTCATGGCGCGTCTCCGCTGACAGTGCCGCCGGCTGGTCCGGCGGCGCGGCAGCCGCGCTGGCGGCGGCTACGAACCCACTCTAGGTGGCGCCGGCGCGGCTCGAAATCGTCCGTTGCCGGTGGCGCGGAGGGGGCGGCACGGCGGTACGCGTTCCGCCGCGGCAGGGGGTTTGCGCAGGCGCCGAAGGAGCGGGATCAACGCAGGCGCGCGCCGGCACTCGCCCGTTCGGGCGAGTCCGAGTTGGGGGGACGCGCAGCCTTGAATTCGCCGGGAGCAGGTGCCACAACGAATCAGGGCCGTCCGGACGCCTATGACCGGGGAATTCCGACCGCGGCGCAGGTGCAGGCACCTGCCCGTGCGTGGCGTGGTCGGAGGCCGCCGACAGAGGGAGATTCCATGCAAGCACACTGCGCTCGCCGAGCGCCGGCGGGACCCTGCGTATTCGGGGACAGCTGGTGTCGTTGAGCAGTCCCGGCTCCGGCGCAGGCGCCGCGCCGGCGACGGATGCGGCGCCCGGCGTCGCGGCCGAAGCCGAGCTGGTGGCCCATCTGGAACTCGCCGGCCGCCGCTGCCGGGTGCTGAGGGTGGACGGCTGCGTGCCGGGCCACCAGGTTTCGCCCGGCGGCAAGGGCGTGCGGTTGACCTACGTGAAGGACGAGATCGCCCATTTCGACTTCCAGGGCCACCGTTACGCGGTGGTGGCCGAGGCGCCGCCGCGGCCGCGACCTTCACCCGGCAAGCGTCCGCCGGCGCCGGCCGACATCCGCGAACTGCTGACCAGCCGCGAGCTGCAGGTGGTGCAGTTCGCGTGCATGGGCTACCTCACCAAGCAGATCGCCGACCGCCTGCACATCAGCGAATTCACCGTGCGCTCCTACCTCAAGTCGGTCTACGCCAAGCTGGGCGTGCGCTCGCGGGCGGCGATGGCGTGCTGCTACATGCAGGCGCTCAAGCAGGTAGACGCCGGCGAGGAATAGCGCCGGCGGCGGGTGGCGCGACCCGGGCTCGCCGTTTGCTCGCCTGTCCATGTCATCGGCTTAAGGGAAATCCCGTCTGTGCAGCACCGCAGCAGTGGTGGAATGATCCATCTGGCTCATCGGTGCGCGCTCGCGGACGAGGGGGAAGACCAGGGAATGCTGCCTGAAACATTTACACGGCATGGACGGGCGCCAGCCGGGGACGCAGGGTGGTGATGCGTCTCCAGAGCTTTCTCACCCGCCTGATGTGGGCCTCGATGCTGCCGCTGATCGTCCTCGCGGCCTGGCTCGCGCTGGCATCGCTGCGCGAAACGCGGGAGAACCGCGACCGCGAGGCGGCCAACCTCGCGCGCAACTTCATGACTGCAATCGACCAGACCGTGCGTGCGCGGATCGGCGCGCTGACGGTGCTGGCGCACTCGCCGCTGGCGGACGACCCGGCCCAGCGCTCGGCCCTGTACCGCGAGGCCGAGGGCCTCAAGCACAGCTTCGGCGGCGAGGTGATCCAGGCCGACCTGCAGATGCAGATGCTGTTCAACACCCGCGTACCCTATGGCAGCGAGTTGCCGCGCCTGCCACGCCCGCGCGGCCGCGCGGCGGCGCCCACCGCGGTGGAGACCGGCCAGCCCGCGGTGGGCGACCTGTTCGTCAGCCCGTTCAGTGGCAACCGCGTGGTGGCGATCGCGGTGCCGAGCATGGACAACGGCCGGCCGCGCTTCGTGCTGCTGACCGTCGTCGAGGCGGCGATGTTCCAGCAGCGCATCGAGCAGGTGTCGCTGCCGCAGGGCTGGGCGTTGATGCTGGCCGACAGCACCGGCGAACCGATCGCGAAGGTGGGCGAGGAACTGGAGGCCGACGAGATCGCCGGCGGGCGCAGCTTCGAGGCCAGTTCGGAATATTCCGGCTGGCGCGTGGTGCTCGACATCCCGCGGCGTGAATACCACGCCCCGGTGATCCAGGCCGCGTCGCTGCTGCTGGCGGTGATTGTGGGCGCGGTGGTGGCGGGCGCGCTCGGCGGACGCGCCGCCAGCCGCCGGCTGAGCGCGGAGGTGGAGACGCTTGCGCGGGCGCGCAGCGCCCAGCGCCCGGCGCTGCACATCCGCGAATTCGAGGCGGTGGCGCGCCTGCTGGCCGATTCCGACGCCGAGCGGCGCGCCGTGGCGGTGGCGCTGGAGGACAGCGAACGGCGCTTCCGTGCCACCTTCGACCAGGCCGCCGTGGGGCTGGCGCTGGTGTCGCCCGAAGGCCACTGGCAGCGGGTGAACCAGCGGCTGTGCGACATCGTCGGCTATGCGCGGGACGACCTGCTGCAGACCTCCTTCCAGGACATCACCCACCCGGACGACCTCGATCTGGATCTGGCGCAGATGAAACAGGTGCTGGCCGGCAAAATCAGCACGTATTCGATGGAAAAACGCTATCGCCGCGCCGACGGCAGACTGGTGTGGGTCAACCTCACCGTGTCGCTGGTGCGCGACGACGACGGTGCGCCGGATTACTTCATCTCGGTGATCGAGGACATCCAGCGCCGCAAGGAGGCCGAAGCCGCATTGCTGGCGCGCGAACAGACGCTGCGCGAGGCCCAGCGGCTGGCGGGGCTGGGCAACTGGTCGTGGGACCTGCGGACCAACCAGCAGGTCTGGGCGGACGAAATCTACCGCGTGTATGGGCGCGACCCGGCCAAGGGCCCGCTGCCCTACGAGGAGGTCTCGCGCCAGTGCAGTGCCGAGAGCTGGGAGCGCCTGAACGCCGCTGTCGAGCGTTCGCTGGAAACCGGCGAAGGCTACGAATGCGACGTGGAGTTCGTGCGGGAGGACGGCTCGCACTGCTGGGCGACGGTGCGCGGGCAGCCGGTGCGCGACGCCAACGGCGTGATCGTCGAACTGAAGGGCACCGTGCAGGACATCACCGAGCGCATGGAAACCGCCGCCGCGCTGCGCGAACTCAACGCCAGCCTGGAGCAACGCGTGGAGGCGCGCACCGCCGAGCTGACCGCCGCCAACAAGGAACTGGACAGCTTCGCCTACGCGGTGTCGCACGACCTGCGCTCGCCGCTGCGCGCGATGAGCGGCTTTGCCCAGGCGCTGCTGGAGGATTACGGCGACCGCCTGGACGCCGACGGGCACGGCTTCCTCGACCAGATCATTCTCGCGAGCCGCAAGATGAACGACCTGATCGAGGGCATCATGGAGCTGTCGCGCAGCACCGGCGGCGAACTGCATCGTGACGACATCGACGTCTCGTCCATGGCCGGCGCGATCCTCGCTGACCTCGCGCGGGTGGACCCGGATCGTGCCGTACAGGTGGAGGTGGCGCCGGGGCTGCGCACCCGCGGCGACGCGCGCATGGTGGAGGCGGCGCTGCGCAACCTGCTCGGCAACGCGTGGAAATACACCGGCAAGAGCCCGGAGCCGCGTATCGCCGTGGAGTACGCGGAGGTCGACGGCCTGCCCGGCTTCTGTGTCGTCGATAACGGTGCCGGTTTCGACATGGCCTACGCCGAACAGCTGTTCAAGCCCTTCCGCCGCCTGCACCGGCAGGACGAATTTCCCGGTATCGGCATCGGCCTTGCCACCGTGCAGCGCATCGTCCGCCGCCATGGCGGCGAGATCCGCGCCGAGGGCCATCCGGGCGGCGGCGCGCGCTTCTGCCTGACACTGACGCCGCGCGACGGAAGGCGCTGAACATGAGTCCGCGGCGGCGCTTCATCCTGCAGGCCACGGCTGCCTATGCCGTGCTGACGCTGGCCTGGATCCTGATCTCCGACCGCGTCATCGCCGCGCTCGCCGACGTCGAGCAGGTGATGTGGCTGTCGAGCGCGAAGGGCGTTTTCTACGTCGTTGCCAGCTCGGTGGGGGTGGGCCTGATGTTGCGCGCGGTGCCGCCGGGCACGGCGGGCGAGGGTGCGACGCTGCTGGATGCACTGACCGCCGGCCTGTCGCCCGACACGGTGCCGCGCTGGGTGACCTATCTGTTCGCCGGCGCGGCTTCACTCATCATTCTGGTGGTGCGTGAGCGCCTGCTCGACCTCTATCCCGCCAGCCCGATGCTGGTGCTGTTCATGCTGCCGATCACGCTGAGCGCGCTGTTCGGCGGCGCCGGCCCCGGCCTGCTCGCCACGCTGGTGGCCGCGGTGGGCGTGGCCTACCCGATGCTGCCGGTGGCGCGCCATGTGCTGGTCAACGCCTACGGCGACGTGCTCGACTGGGGCTTGCTGGTGGCGAGCGGGCTGGCGGTGTGCCTGCTCAGCGAGGTGCTGCGGCGCTCGATTGCGCGCGTGGAAGTGCACCGCCGCCTGCTCGACACCATCATCTCCGGCACGTCGGACGCGATTTTCGTCAAGGACACGCGGGGCCGCTATCTGCTGGCCAACGCGGCGATGGCCAGCTATGCCGGGGACGAGGGGCGGGTGCTGCTGGGGCAGGACGACACCGCGCTGCTGGATGGCGATTCGGCTGCCAAGGTGATGAAGAACGACCGCGAGATCATGCTGGAGAGGCAGACCCGAACGCTGGAGGAGCAGCTCACCACCCGCGGCGGCCGGCCGTTGGCGTTCCTGGTGACCAAGGGCCCGGTGCTCGACGACCAGGGGCGCGCCGTGGGCGTGTTCGGCATCGGCCACGAAATCACCGAGCGCAAGCGTGCCGAAGCGGAAATCCGCGATCTCAATGCCGACCTGGAGCGCCGCGTGGGGGAGCGCACCGCCGAACTGCAATCCGCCAACCGCGAGCTGGAAGACCTCGCGTACGCGCTCACGCACAACCTGCGCGCGCCGCTGCGTGCCATCAATGGCTTTGCCCGGCTGCTGCTGGAAGGGCACGCCGAGCGCCTGAACGCGGAGGCACGCGACGAACTGATGCAGATCCAGCGGGCCGGAAGCCGCATGGGCGACATGCTGAACGGCATCCTGGCGCTGTTGCGCTCCACCGGAAAAGGCCTGACGCGCACAGAGATCGACCTCTCGGCGCTGGCTTTGCGGCGCATGGCCGATCTGCGGGAGGCGGAGCCCGAACGGCGACTGCAAATCGAGGTGGAGCCCGGACTGGTGGTCCATGGCGATCCGGAGATGCTGCAACTCGCGGTGCTGCACCTGATCGACAATGCGTGGAAGTTCACCCGCGGGCGCAACCCCGCGGTGATCCGGCTGAGCGGCGAGGCCGGCCCCGGTTTTCGCCGGATCTACATCAGCGACAATGGGGTCGGATTCGACATGGCGCACGCGCAGCGCCTGTTCAATCCCTTCCAGCGGCTGCACCGCGAGGACGAGTTCCAGGGGCTGGGCATCGGACTGGCCACCGTTCAACGCATCCTGCGCCGCCACGGCGGCGACATCGAGGCCCGGGGCGCTCCGGGCGAGGGTGCGACCTTCTGCATCTATCTGCCGGACTCGAACGGCAGCGGAGACAAGTCATGACGACCCAGAGCCCGATTCTGCTGGTGGAAGACAACGCCCAGGATGAAATGCTGATCCTGCGTGCGCTGAAGAAGATCAATGTGGCCAACGGCGTCGACGTGGTGCGCGACGGCCAGCAGGCGCTGGACTACCTGTTCGGCGAAGGCGAATTCGCCGCGCGCGCCGGCGCGCCGCTGCCGGCGGTGGTGCTGCTCGACATCGGTCTGCCGCGCCTGTCGGGCCTGGAGGTGCTGGCGGCCTTGCGCGCGCGTCCGCAGACCCGGCTGATGCCGGTGGTGATCCTGACCTCGTCCGACGAGGATCGCGACCGCCACAGCAGCTACGAAAACGGCGCCAACAGTTTCGTGCGCAAGCCGCTGGAGTTCGGTGAGTTCGCCGAAACCGTGGCGCGGCTGGGCGCCTACTGGGTGCTGACGAACCAGCCGCCCAACGCCTGAGCCGCGGGCCGGCTCAGAGCTGGTTGTCGCGGTCGCGCTCCATCTGCTCGCGATGTTGGCGGGAGCGGTCCTGAGGCGAACGGCGGTCGGGGTCGGGCGGGCGGTCACGCATCACGTCACGCAGGACATCGCGCGGCTGCTCGCGTTCGCGCGTCTCACGGCGTTTCTCCAGCTCGCGGCGCTCTGCGCGTTCGCGGCGTTCCTCCAGTTCGCGCCGCTTGGCGCTTTCCTGGCGCTCTTCGCGCGCCTCGCGCCGCTCGCGCTCGCGCAGGTCGCGTTCGCGCGCTTCGCGCTCGCGGCGGTCGCGCTCCCATTCGCGCTGGCGGGCCTCGCGTTCGCGTCGATCGTCCTCCCGGTCGCGGTAGCGGTCGCGATAGCGGTCGTTGTCATGGTCGTGCCAGCTGCGGGTCGGCGGCGGGCGGTAATAGCGCGTCCCCGGCGGGGCCCAGCGCCCCGGCACCCATTCGTGGCGGTGGCCGGTCCATGACCAGTAGCCGTCCAGCCAGATGTAATCCACCGACGGCGGATAGCCACGGTATTCCACGCGGGGCGGCGGCGCGACGATGACGGTCTCGTCGTCGTAGTAGTAGCCGTCGTCGTACGGCGCGACGGCGCAGCCGCCCAGCAGCAGCGCGGCCAGCAGGGCCGGAGCCCAGCTGCGGCGTTTGTCCATCCAAGGCGTCTTCATGCCAGGCCTCGCAGGGCCGCGGCGCGGCCGCGGCAGAAAAAGGCGCCCCACGCGGGGCAGGTCGTCATTGTCAATCCGCCAGACCCCTCCGCGGGTGGGGTTCGCTTCGGCTGCGCGAGGGGTGACGGTTGATGCTGCGGTTAATAGCGCAGCTGGGAGGCCTGCGCGGTTACCACCCACCAACACTTTGTAAAGCGGCGTTTCGTAGTGGCGATCACTGCCTTTCGTCGTAGCCGGAAGATCTGCCGGGCACATGCGTCATTCCGCATCCGCGAGCGCTCGGGGCGGCAACCTCATCTAGCGCGAACGGGTTATATTGCCCTGCCAAACCAGCCACTTGCGATCACCATGTATATTCCAGCGCACTTTGCCGAGCCGGACCCGGAGAAACTGCACGCGCTGATGCGCGCGCATCCGCTGGCCACGGTGGTGACAACGTCATCGGCCGGCCTGAGTGCCGATCATCTTCCCTTGCACATCGCCATGGCCAGCGATGGCCGTCTGCTGCTGCGGGGCCATGTGGCACGCGCAAATCCGCTCTGGCGCAACGCGGTCGACGGGGTTGCGGCGCTCGCGGTGTTTGCCGGCCCCGAGGCCTACGTGACGCCCACCTGGTATCCCGCCAAGCGCGACCACGGCCGCGCGGTGCCGACCTGGAACTACGCCGTGGTGCATGCGCACGGCAGCCTGCGTGCAATCGACGACCCGGCGTGGCTGCGTTCGATGCTGGCGGAACTGACCGCCGCCCACGAAGGCGCCCGGCCGCAGCCCTGGACGCTGGACGATGCACCGTCCGACTACATCGACGCGATGTTGCGTGCCGTGGTCGGGATCGAGATTGAAGTGCAGCGGCTGGAAGGGAAGTCCAAGGCCAGCCAGAACCAGCCTGCCGCGAACCGCGCGGGCGTGATCGAGGGCCTGCGCGGGGAAGGGCGCGAGCAGGCGCGGGCGATGGCCGGTCTGGTGGAGGAATCGGCCCCGCCGCGCTGAGCGCGCGGGTCAGCCGGCCAGCGCGTCGCGAACCCAGCCGTTGGCCTGGCGGGCGTCGAAACCGTTGCCGTATTTCGCTTTCAGCGCGGCCATCACGGCGCCCATCGACTTCGGGCTGCGGTCGGCGAGGCCGGCTACCGTGGTGGCGATGAAGGCCTTGACCTCGGCTTCGTCGGCCATCGGCGGCAGGTAGCCGGTGAGGATGGCGGACTCCTCGCGCAGCGTGGCAAGGCGCGCCTCGTCCTTGATTACCGCCATCGCTTCCTGGTTGTTCTTCAGGAACTTGCGGATGGTCTGCTGCACCTCGTCGTCGGTGCTTTCGCGGTTGCCGGCGTTCTTGCCGACCATCTCGGCCTCGGCGATGAGGGTGCTCAGCAGCGTGGCGCGCACCGGCGCGGCGGCTTTGCGCGCGAGCAGCGCGTCCTTCTTCAGTTGGGCAAGCAGGCTCATGGTGTTCTCCGGAATAGGGCGCCGCGGCACGGGGCCGGCGGGCAGGGCAGCCCGATAGTATCGGCGAAATCACCGCCCTGCGTCCCGCCTACCAGGCGATCGCCTCGCCGTCGCGGAAAAAGCCGCCGTTCGGACCGTCGCCGGGCAGGGTGGCGAGCCAGATCACCGTGGCGATGCCTTCCTCGGCCGAACGCGGCGCGTCCGGGCCGCCGAGGTCGGTACGGCACCAGCCGGGGCATACCGCGTTGACCTTGATCCCGCTGCCGGCCAGCTCCGCCGCCAGGATGCGCGTCAGCGCGTTGAGCGCGGTCTTGGACATCCGGTAGGCCGGCGCGCCGCTGCCCATCTCCGCCAGTTGCCCCATGCCGGACGAGACATTGACCACGCGGCCGGCGGTGCTGGCGCGCATCAACGGCACCAGCGCCTGCGCCATGCGCAGCGCACCATACAGGTTGGTTTCCAGTGTGCGGCGCAGCAGCGCGAGCGGCATGTCGAGCACGCTGGCGTTGAAGCGCTCCACCGAGATGCCGGCGTTGTTGATCAGGACGTCCACCCGCCCGAAGCGGCGCGCCAGCCAGTCGCGGAAGGCATCCACCGAGGTGTCGTCGGTCACGTCGAGGCGGCGCAGCGCGATGTCGTGACCCTGGCCGCGCAAGGTCGTGCGCAGGGATTCGAGATCGTCCGCGTTGCGGGCCGTCGCCACGACGAGATAGCCGGGCCGGGCGGCAAGGTCCAGCGCCGCGGCGCGGCCGAGGCCGCGGCTGGCGCCGGTGATGACGACGATGGACGGACTCATCATGGCGCGCCTCCGTGGGATCCATGGCAGGTTGACCACGGGCCGGCGGCGACGATCCGGCGGCGCTGTTTCAGCCGGTTGGCCGACGCCTGGCGCACTCGCGCGTTCTTGCG
Organism: Azoarcus olearius; assembly: GCF_001682385.1. Lineage (NCBI taxonomy): Bacteria > Pseudomonadati > Pseudomonadota > Betaproteobacteria > Rhodocyclales > Zoogloeaceae > Azoarcus > Azoarcus olearius. Next base: position 2,785,805 of record NZ_CP016210.1, on the reverse strand, counting down.
GGTGCCGTGCTGCAGTGCATGTTGCTCCGCAAAAAAACCACGGCATTCCCGTGGCTAATGGCATGAAACTGGCTATGCTCCGCGCTGCATGCATCCAACGGAGTAGGTCGGGATTTACCCGTGGCGACTGGTTTCAGCTAAGCTCATGCAGTCTGAATAACCCGCCACTGTTGCGCATCGAGCCGCGGACGGTGGCTTGAGGCGGGCCTCTCCGAGATGCGATCGATTAGTGCCAGAGTCGTAGGCGGAATGGAAAACGAGGCGATCCCGTTGCAGTCGCTCCAGCCGGACGAGATCCGCAGTCTCGCCCGGCTCGCGTACGTGCTCGACCAGCATGCGATCGTCAGCGTCACCGACGCGGCGGGGCGGATCATCGACGCCAATCCCTTGTTCTGCGAAATCAGCGGTTACAGCCGCGACGAACTCCTCGGCCGCAACCACCGGATGCTGAAATCGACCCGCCACGGCGCCGAGTTCTATGCCGGCATCTGGGCCACCATCGCGGGCGGCCGCACCTGGCACGGCGAAATCTGCAACCGGCGCAAGGATGGCAGCGAGTACTGGGTTCGCTCCACCATCGTCCCGTTTCCCGGGCCGGACGGCCGCCCCGAGCAGTACATCTCCATCCGTACCGACATCACCGCGGTCAAGCAGCAGCAGCAGGCCCTGCTGATCAGCGAGGAGCGGCTGCGGCGCGGCCAGGCGGCGGCCAACATCGGCACCTGGGACTGGAACATGGTGACCGGCGAGCTGTTCTGGTCCGAACGTATCGCGCCGTTGTTCGGCCTGCCGGAGGACCTGCGCGAGACGCGCTACGCCGCCTTCCTGTCCGCCATCCATCCCGACGACCGCGAGCACGTGCTGGCCGCGGTGCGGGCCACGGTGGATGAGGACCGCCCCTACGAGGTGGAGCACCGCGTGGTGTGGCCGGACGGCACGGTGCGCTGGCTGCTGGAGCGCGGCGCCGTGACGCGCGATGCCGAGGGCAACGCGGTGCACATGCTGGGCGTGGTGCAGGATATCCACGAGCGCAAGATTGCCGAGCTGAGCCTGGCCGAAAGCGAGCAGCGCCTGCGTGAAACCCAGGCGCGCTTCAGCTTTGCGGTGGAAGGCGCCGGCGACGGGGTGTGGGACTGGGATGTGGCCTCGGGCCGCATGATGTATTCCGGCCACTACGAGGCGATGCTCGGCTACGCGCCGGGCGAGATCGAACCGAGCGTCAAGGCCTGGATGCGCAGCGTGCATCCCGCCGACATCGCCAGCGCGCAGGCGCGGATGATGGATTATCTGGGCGGCCGGCTGCCGACTTTTTCCACTGAATACCGCCTGCACTGCAAGGACGGCGGCTACAAGTGGGTGCTGTGCCGCGGCACCGTGGTCGAGCGCGAGCCCGACGGCCGCGCGCGCCGGTTGATCGGCATCCACAGCGACATCTCCGAGAGCAAGGCGGCAGAAGAGCGGTTGGCGCTGTTCCGCCGCGTGATCGACGCCAGCAGCCAGTGCGTGGGCATTGCCGACGGTACCGGCCGGCTGCTGTACCAGAACCGCGCCCACGCCCGCCTGCTCGGCTACGAGGATGATGAGATCGCCGGCATGCCGGTGGCGAGGCTGCTGCCGCTGGACGATGGCGGGGTGCTCGCGGCGCAGATCTTCGGCATGGTCCAGGACGCCCGCGGGCTGGTCGGCCAGCTGCCGATGCGGCGCAAGGACGGCACCGTGTTCACCTCGTTCAGCAACATCGGCTTCGTCAAGGACGCGCGCGGCCAGACCCAGTACATCTTCAACATCTTCACCGACTTCACCGAGGAACTCGCGCGCCGCAACGAGCTGGCCGAGGCCAAGGACACCGCCGAGCGCGCCAACCAGGCCAAGTCCGACTTCCTGTCGAGCATGAGCCACGAACTGCGCACGCCGATGAACGCCGTACTCGGCTTTGCCCAGCTGCTGGAGTGCGACGACACGCTGAACGCGGACCAGCGCGACAACGTGGCGGAAATCCTGAAGGCCGGCGGGCACCTGCTGACCCTGATCAATGAGGTGCTCGATCTGGCCCGCATCGAGGCCGGCCGCATCGACCTCTCGCTGGAGCCGGTGGCGCTGCGTGAAGCGGTGGACGATTGCCGCCAGCTGATCCAGCCGCTGGCCGCCGCGCGCGCGATCGTGCTGGAGATGTCGCTGCCGGACGAGCTGGTGGTGCGCGCCGATCGCACCCGGCTGAAGCAGGTGTTGCTCAACCTGCTTTCCAACGCGGTGAAGTACAACCGCGAGGGCGGCCGGGTGAGCCTGGCGGCGCAGTGCCGAGAGGGCCGGCTGCGGCTGTCGGTGAGCGACACCGGCGCCGGGATTGCCCCCGAGCGCATGGCGGCGCTGTTCGAACCGTTCGAACGGCTGGGCGCCGAGGCCTCCGCGATCGAGGGCACCGGCATCGGACTCACCATCACCCGCCGGCTGATGGAGTTGATGGGTGGGGAGATCGGCGCAGAGAGCCGCGTCGGCGAGGGCTCGACCTTCTGGATCGAGCTGTTCCTGGACGATCCCGCAAGCGGGGTGCTGGCGCCGCTCGGCGAGGTCGAGCCGGGCGCCGCGCCGGAAGTGGTCGAGCGGCGCATCCTGTGCGTCGACGACAACCCGGCCAACCTGAAGCTGGTGGCCCAGTTGCTCGGTCGCCGGTCCCACATCCGGCTGACGAGCGCCCACACGCCCGAGCTGGGGCTGGAGCTGGCGCGGGTGCACCGGCCGGATCTGATCCTGCTCGACATCAACATGCCCGGCATGGACGGCTACCAGATGCTGGCCGAGCTGGCAGCGGACGAACGCCTGCGCCACGTGCCCGTGATTGCCGTGACCGCCAACGCGCTGCCGCGCGACATCGAACGCGGGCGGGCCGCCGGATTCGCGGATTACATCGTCAAACCGCTGGTCATCGACAGCTTCTTCGCGGCGATCGACCGCTGCCTGAACCGCGGCGTCGGCCAAGCCGGCGCAGCGGCACAACCTTGAGGCATCCATGCCCGCAACGCTGACATCCACTGCCCGCATCCTCGCGATCGACGACGAGCCGGCCAATCTCAAACTGCTGGAGAAGATCCTCGGCAGCCAGGGCTACGGCACCTGCGCGCTGGTGCAGGACCCGCGCGAGGCGGTGGCCCGCTACCTGGAGGTCAAGCCGGACCTGATCCTGCTCGACATCAACATGCCGCACCTGGACGGCTTTGCGGTGATGACGCAGTTGCAGGCGCTGCAGGATCCGCTGCTGCCGCCCATCGTCATCCTCACCGCGCAGGCGGGGCGCGAATTCCTGCTGAAGGCGCTCGACCACGGCGCGCGCGACTTCGTCGCCAAGCCTTTCGACCGCGTCGAGCTGCTGATGCGGGTGCGCAACCTGCTGGAAGCCCAGCTCGCCGCCCGCCTGCTGCACGACCGCCAGGCGGTGCTGGAAGATATGGTGCGGGTGCGTACCGCCGAGCTGCAGGAAACCCGCCTGAGCGTGGTGCGGCGGCTGGGCCGCGCGGCCGAATACCGCGACAACGAAACCGGCGTGCACATCGTGCGCATGAGCCGCTGCTGCGCGCTGCTGGCCGCCCGCCTGGGCTGGAGCGCCGACGCCTGCGAACTGATCCTGCACGCCAGCCCGATGCACGACATCGGCAAGATCGGCATCGCCGATGCCATCCTGCTCAAGCCGGGGCAGCTCGATCCGGACGAGTGGGAAATCATGAAGAGCCACACCATGATCGGCGCCGAACTGCTCGCGGGCGATGACTCCGAACTGTTCCGGATGGCGCGCGAGATTGCGCTGACCCACCATGAAAAATGGGACGGCAGCGGCTATCCCCACGGCCTCGCGGGCGAGGCGATACCGCTCGCGGGCCGCATCGTGGCGGTGGCGGACGTGTTCGATGCGCTGACCTCGCGCCGTCCGTACAAAGGACCGTGGACCACGGAGGCGGCGGTGGACTTCATCCGCGAGCGCGCCGACAGCGCTTTCGACCCCGCGGTGGTCGAGCACTTCCTCGCGGTGCTGCCCGAGGTCGCCGCCATCCGCAGCGCCAGCCCCGATCCCGATTAGCGCCTGCCCGGTAAACGAGAAGGGGCGCAGCCCTGAAGCCGCGCCCCGTGTTGCTGCCCTGCCAGCCGTCGATTACTCGAAGGTCGGGTCGAACGGCAGGCCGACGTAGTTCTCGGCGATGGTCGTCTTGCCGGCGGTCGAGCCCATCAGGTAGTCGAGTTCGGCGAGCTGGATCTTGTGCTCGATCGGGTCCTCGTTGAACTTGTGCATGATCGAGGTGAACCACCACGAGAAGCGCACCGCGGCCCACACGCGGCGCAGCGCGGTCTCGGAGTAGCGGTCGAGCAGGTCGGTGCGGCCTTCCTTGTAGTAGGCGATCAGCGCGGTCGACAGGTAGTACATGTCCGACGCGGCGAGGTTGAGGCCCTTGGCGCCGGTGGGCGGCACGATGTGGGCGGCGTCGCCGACCAGGAACAGGTTGCCGAAGCGCATCGGCTCGGTGACGAAGCTGCGCAGCGGCGCGATGCTCTTCTCGATCGACGGGCCGGTGACCATCTTTTCGGCGATGTGCTCGGGCAGGCGGCGGCGGATTTCGTCCCAGAAGCGCTCGTCCGACCAGTCTTCCACCTTCTCGTCGAGGCCGACCTGCAGGTAGTAGCGGCTGCGGGTGTGCGAACGCATGGAGCACAGCGCGAAGCCGCGCTTGCTGTTGGCGTAGATCAGTTCTTCATGCACCGGCGGGGTTTCCGACAGCAGGCCCAGCCAGCCGAACGGGTAGATGCGCTCGTATTCCTTGAGCTTGTCGCGCGGCACCGAGGCGCGCGAGGCGCCGTGGTAGCCGTCGCAGCCGGCGATGTAGTCGCAGTCGATGATGGTCTGCTTGCCGTCCTTGTGGAATTCCAGCTTGGGCTTGCCGTCCATGTAGCCGACCGGATGGACGTCGCGCGCCTCGAAGATCACGGTGATGTTGTTGTCCTTCAGCACCGCGTCGTAGAGATCCTTGGTGAGTTCGGTCTGGCCGTACACCATCACCTGCTTGCCGCCGGTGAGGGAGGCCATGTCGATGCGTTCCTCGCGGCCGTCGAAGGTCAGCACGATGCCGTCGTGCAGCAGGCCTTCCTTGTCCATGCGGGTGCCGACGCCGGCCTTGCGCATCAGGTCGGCCATGCCCTGCTCGAGGATGCCGGCGCGGATGCGGGCCTCGACGTATTCACGGTTCTGGCGTTCGAGGATGATGCTCTTGATACCGGCCTGGCTGAGCAGGCGGGCCAGACACAGGCCCGAGGGGCCGCCGCCGATGATGCCGACTTGGGTTTGCATGTCTCTCTCCGGTTGTGGAAACACGTCGCGCGATTCGGTGCGCGGACAGGCCCACTATAGGAGCGGGGGAGGGCGGGCGCTTGAACTCGCCGGGGTCATCACTTGTACTTTTCGCAAATTCGATTAGGCTCGGTTCCAGATCACTCAAGCAGCCGCAGGACCGCCGGTGGAAGAAAAAAGCATCCCTACTTACAAGCTGTTCGGCGAACAGCAGCTGTGGCCGACGCCCGAGCCGATCCACTACGAGACGATCGCGGACCGCAGCGCCCTGTACGATTGGGAAATCACCCCGCATAGCCACGACAACCTGCTGCAGATCCTCTTCCTGCAGGAGGGCGGCGCCGGCATGACGCTGGAGACGCAGGCCGCGCCGCTGGCCACGCCCTGCGTGGTGATGATGCCGCCGCGCCAGGCCCACGGCTTCCGCTTCTCCAGCGACGTGGTCGGCCACATCGTCACCATTCCCTACTTCCTGCTCGGCGAACTGCTGGCGCTGGCGCCGGAGCTGAAGGGCCAGCTCGACACCGCGCTCTACATTCCGCTGGAGGACGACGAGGAGGCGCTGGCGCTGATGCGCATGTGCTTCGGCCGCATCGCGCGCGAATACGCCGGCGGCGAGCCCGGCCGCCTGAGTGTGCTGATGGCTACCCTGGGGCTGGTGGTGGTGTGGCTCGCGCGCGCCGCCGGGGCCTCCACCGGCGCCGGCAGGCAGGACCGCGTGCGCCACCGCATCGAACGCTTCCTCGACCTGATCGAGCGCCACTTCCGCGAGCGGCAGCCGCTCGCCTTCTACGCCGGCCGGCTGGGGGTATCGACCGCCCAGCTCAACAACAACTGCCGCAGCGAGACCGGCGCCAGCGCGCAGCAGATGCTGCACGACCGCCTGCTGCTGGAGGCACGCCGGCTGCTGGCGTATTCCGACCTCGACGTCACCGCGATCAGCTATTCGCTCGGCTTCCGCGATCCCGCGTATTTCTCGCGCTTCTTCGCGCGCCGGCAGGGCATGTCGCCGTCGGCATTCCGCGACGCCAACCGGCAGCGTTAGTCCACGACCGCCGAGTCCCCGCTCTGCGCGGACTGCTTCTTCAGCCGGTAGTTGAGCTGCGGCCGGGTCATGCCGAGCATGCGCGCGGCGGCGGCAAGGTTGCCGTTGGCGCGCTGCACTGCGCGCTGCAGGATGTCCTGCTCCAGCGCCTCCAGCGAGATGCCGGCGTCGAGTACCGCGTCGGTGAGGTTGCGGCCACCGCTGCCGCTTGCCTGCTCGCCCAGCTTGCCGCTCTTGTCGATGCAGGCGTGGCTGGCGGGCGTGGGGATGGCGCCGACGAAGAGGTGTTCGACCTCCACCCAGCCGTTCTGCGGCGCGAGGATGACGCCGCGCTCGATGACGTTTTCCAGCTCGCGCACATTGCCTGGCCAGCGGTGGCTCTTCAGCGCCAGCATCGCCTTGTCGGTGATGCCGGCAACGCGCTTGGCGTGCAGCGAACAGAAGCGCGCGGTCATTGCCTCGACCAGCGGCGGGATGTCGGAGGCGCGCTCGCGCAGCGGCGGAATCGTCACCGGATAGACGTTGAGCCGGTAATAGAGATCGCGGCGGAAGCGGCCGGCGGCCACCGCGTCCTGCAGATCCACGTTGGTGGCGGCGACCAGGCGCACATTGATCTTGCGGATGCGCTCGTCGCCGAGGCGCTCGATCTCGCCTTCCTGCAGCACGCGCAGCAGCTTGGCCTGCGCGGGCAGCGGCAGTTCGCCGACCTCGTCGAGAAACAGCGTGCCGCCGTCGGCGCGCTCGAACTTGCCGGCGCGCGAGGCGTGGGCGCCGGTGAAGGCGCCGCGTTCGACGCCGAAGAGTTCGGATTCGATCAGCTCGTCGGGCAGTGCGGCGCAGTTCACCGCGATGAAGGGCGCGTCTTTGCGCGGGCTCAACTCGTGCAGCGCGCGTGCGAAGCGTTCCTTGCCGACCCCGGTTTCTCCCAGCAGCAGCACGCTGACGTTGGTGGCCGCCGCCTTGGTGACCAGCTCGTAGGCGCTGCGAAAGCCGCCGGAGGCGCCGATGAGGTTGGGGATGCGGCGCGGGCAGGCGATGCTCTGCCGCATCGCTTCGACTTCCTCGCGCAGTTCCAGCAGGCGGCCGACGATGGAGTCGGCCTCGAAGTAGGGCGTGAGTTCATGCGCGTCCGGCCACTCTTCGGCGGGCTTGCCGACGATGCGGCAGTGGCCGCTGCCCATCGCCGCGCATTCCACCTCGCGGAACAGGATGAAGCGGCCCATGAAGGCGGAGGTATAGCCCGAGGCGTAGCCGATCATCATCCAGCACACCGGGTGGTCGACCTCGCCGAACTGCTGGACGTGGACCTCGGCCTCCCACGACTGGCGCCAGATGAATTCGCCGTAGAACTTGCCGGCGTCGCCGTCGATGTCCAGCTTCACCGGCTCGACCTCCACGCAGCCTTCCAGCATGTGCAGCTGGGGGCCGACCACGAAGGCGTCGACCAGCGAGCCGGCGCCGCGGATCTTGCGCGCGAGTTCCGCATCGCGCAGGCCGGAGGCGAAACCCATGCGGGTGAGGATGCGGCGCGCCTGCTCGGCGCCGACCGAGTCGATCAGCTCCTTGCGCAGTTCGGACAGCGCGGCGCTGTGCAGCAGCACCATGCGGTGCTCGCCCAGCCAGATCAGCCCGTCCTTGTCGGAAAAGCGGAGCAACTGCCGCAGGTCGGCGTTCTCCGGGTAGCGGATTCCCTTCACGTCTCCTCCTTGCGCCGGTGCCGCACGCGGTCCGGCTTCGCCTCTGCGGGCGTGGCGTCGGGCATCGGGGCCCGTCCGTCTTGTGGTCAGCCGTAACGATACCCCAGCTTTCCGGCCGCGCTACGGTCCGGCGGCTGATCGGATTGATCGGCGGGATTTTGACACGAAATGATAATCTCGAGATTATTGCTTTGGCCGGCACGATTCTTGGATGAACGGCTGCAATCCGGCGCCGCGTTCGACCGGATCATCATTCCAACCACATCACGCCGGCACGCATCGGCGGGAGGAGACGACACGATGGACAAGCGCTATTCCGTCCTCATCCAGGACAACGGCGAAACCTTCGCCTGCGACGGCCGCGACAACCTGCTGCGCGCCATGGAGGCGCTGGGGCGGCGCGGCATTCCGGTGGGTTGCCGGGGCGGCGGCTGCGGCGTGTGCAAGGTGCGCGTCACCGCGGGTGACTTCGAAACCCGCAAGATGAGCCGCGCCTGCATCAGCGAGGACGAGGAGCGCGCGGGCGTGGTGCTCGCGTGCCGCGTCTTTCCCGCCAGCGATCTCGCGCTGCAGGTGGTGGGCAAGCTGAACAAGGCGATGTGCGCGCCCCGCCGCTGAGCACCGCTGTCCTTCCGGACTGCCGACGGCCGCCTCCCGCAAGGGGGCGGCCGTCGTGCTTTTGGCGCACTCCGCGCCGTGCGTCCGTGCTGCGACGCGCAAAGCCGAGTTGATCATTTGATCAACTGATAAGTCGGATTGATCAAATGATTCATCGATTTTCTTGTTCGGCTTTTCGAAAAAATATCGAGAAAAACAAAAATCGCTGAACTAACAGGGGCTTGCTCCAACTGGCACGCGGCTTGACTGAGAAGGGCACGGCGACCCCGCCGGATCGACCAAAACCGCAGGAGTGCCTCATGCCCGCAACGCAGCCCGCAATCGACATCAGCCGCAAGTTCGTCCGCCTGATTGAACAGCGCGCCGACGGTCTCGTCGAGTTCGAGTTCGCGATCGGGGAACCCGAACTGTGCGCGGAGATGCTGCTGCCCGTCGCCGCCTTCGAGGCCTTCTGCGAACGCAACGCCGTGGTCCGCCTGCCGCCCCACGGAACCGCGCAGGACGACAACGCGGACGACTGGGGCTGGACGCTGCGCCACGCCACCCAGCAGCGCTTTCGCTGACGATCCGGCCACCCGGACATTCCACAAGGCCGCGTCCAGCGGCTGACGACACGCTCATCACCAGGAGGAGACCCAGATGCATATCGACTTGCGCACCGTGAGCATCAAGCCACTGCGCCACACCTTCGACCACGTTGCCCGCCGCATCGGCGGCGACAAGCCGGCCTCGCGCTATCAGGAAGGCACCTTCGACCTGCAGGCGACCGACAACTTCCACTACCGGCCGACCTGGGACCCGCAGCACGACATCTTCGACGCCAGCCGCAGCGCCATCCGCATGGCCGACTGGTACGCCTTCAAGGACCCGCGCCAGTTCTACTACGGCGCCTACACCCTGGCCCGCGCCAAACAGCAGGACACTGCCGAGTCCAACTTCGACTTCGTCGAAAGCCGCGGCCTCGCTGCCGATCTGCCGGTGGAACTGCGCGACACCGTGTTGAAGCTGCTGGTGCCGCTGCGCCACGTGGCCTGGGGCGCCAACATGAACAACGCCGCGATCTGCGCCTACGGTTACGGCACCGCCTTTACCCAGCCCTGCATCTATCAATCGATGGATCAGCTCGGCATCGCCCAGTACCTCACCCGCGTCGGCCTGCTGCTGGGCGATGTCGAGGTGCTCGACGACGCCAAGGCGGCGTGGATGAGCGACGACGCCTGGCAGGGCCTGCGCCGCTACGTCGAGGACAGCTTCGTCGTGAAGGACCCGTTCGAACTCTACGTGGCGCAGAACGTCGCGCTCGACGGCCTGCTGTACCCGCTGGTGTTCGAAGCCATCGTCGATGACGTGCTCGCCGCCAAGGGTGGTACCGCGGTGGCGATGCTCACCCAGTTCATGACCGACTGGTACGGCGAAACGAAGAAGTGGGTGGATGCCACGGTGAAGACCGCCGCGGCCGAATCCGCCGCCAACAAGGCGCAACTGGAAAAGTGGATCGCCCACTGGCGCGACCGCGCGGCAGTCGCGCTGCTGCCGGTGGCCCGCATCGCGCTTGCCGGCGGTGCCGACGCAGCGCTCGAAGACGTCGTCCAGCAGTTCAACACCCGGCTGGCCAAGGCCGGCGTGGCCCTCTGAGGAGCGCGCGATGTCCACGGTTTTCATTGCCCTGCAAGCCAACGAAGACACCCGCCCGATCGTCGAGGCGATCACCGCCGACAACCCGCAGGCACGCATCAACGAAGCGCCGGCGATGGTGAAGATCGACGCCGAAGGCCGGCTCACCGTGCGCCGCGCCAGCATCGAGGAACGCATCGGCCGCGACTTCGACCTGCAGGAGCTGCACATCAACCTGATCTCGCTCTCCGGAAACATCGACGAGACCGACGACGAACTGACGCTGAGCTGGCACGCCTGAGCGCGGCGCACGAGAAAGGAGACACCACATGGACATGCAAGTCGCCAAGAAGAAGCTCGGCCTGAAGGAGAAGTACCAGGTCATGACCCGCGGCCTGGACTGGGAGCCGTCCTACCAGAAGAAGGAGGACATCTACCCCTACGCCAGCTACGAAGGCATCAAGATCCACGACTGGGACAAGTGGGAAGACCCGTTCCGCCTGACCATGGACGCCTACTGGAAGTACCAGGCGGAAAAGGAGCGCAAGCTCTACGCCATCATCGACGCCTACGCCCAGAACAACGGCCACCTCGGCGTCACCGATGCGCGCTACATCAACACGGTGAAGCTCTTCCTCACCGGCGTCAGCCCGCTGGAATACATGGCCCACCGCGGCTTCGCCCACGCCGGCCGCGCCTTCCCCGGCGCCGGCCCGCGGGTGGCGTGCTTGATGCAGTCGCTGGACGAGATCCGCCACGCCCAGACCCAGATCCACGCGCTCTCCAACTACAACAAGCACTACAACGGCCTGCACGACTTTCGTCACATGCACGACCGGGTGTGGTACCTCTCCGTGCCGAAGAGCTTCTTCGACGACGCGGTCACCGCCGGCCCTTTCGAATTCCTGGTGTCGATCGGCTTCTCGTTCGAGTACGTGCTGACCAACCTGCTGTTCGTGCCCTTCGTCTCCGGCGCCGCCTACAACGGCGACATGGGCACGATGACCTTCGGCTTCTCCGCGCAGTCGGACGAGGCGCGCCACATGACGCTGGGCCTCGAGGTGATCAAGTTCATCCTCGAACAGGACCCGGACAACCTGCCCATCGTGCAGCGCTGGATCGACAAATGGACCTGGCGCGGCTACCGCGTGCTGACGCTGGTGGCGATGATGATGGACTACATGCTGCCCAAGCGGACGATGAGCTGGAAGGAAGCCTGGGAGGTGTATTTCGAGGAGAACGGCGGCGCGCTGTTCAAGGATCTGGCCCGCTACGGCATCAAGATGCCCAAGTGCGCCGAGACCATCGCGCTGGAGAAGGATCACCTCTCGCACCAGGCCTGGGGCACCTTCTACAACTACGGCGCCGCGGCCGCCTTCCACACCTGGGTGCCGGAAAAGGAAGAGATGGACTGGCTCTCGGCCAAGTACCCCGAGAGCTTCGACAAGTACTACCGGCCGCGCCTGGAGTTCTGGCGCGAGCAGGCGGCCAAGGGCAACCGCTTCTACAACAAGACGCTGCCCATGCTGTGCCAGACCTGCCAGATCCCGATGCTGTTCACCGAGCCCGGCGACCCCACCAAGATCTGCTACCGCGAGGTCGATTACCAGGGCACCAAGTACCACTTCTGCTCCGACCACTGCAAAGAGATCTTCGAGCACGAGCCGGAGAAATACGTGCAGTCCTGGCTGCCGGTGCACCAGATCTACCAGGGCAACTGCTTCCCCGAAGGCACCGATCCCACCGCCGAAGGCTTCGACCCGCTGGCTGCGGTGCTGCAGTACTACCACCTGGAATTCGGCCGCGACAACCTGGATTTCGAGGGCTCGGAGGACCAGAAGAACTTCGATGCGTGGCGGGGGCAGGCGACGAAGAACGTTTGAGGCGGGGCTGGGCGGGGCAGGGGATGCTGTCTCCTCGCCCTTCAAGGGGGCGGAGCAGGGGTTTCGGCGAGCGTAGCTCGACGCCTGCGCAGCGGCGAGGCGGAGCCGAGACTGGTTTGGGCCTGCTGTCTCCTCCCCCTTCAAGGGGGAGGTTGGGAGGGGGATGGGGTTCAGGGTGCGCCATGCCTAACCCCATCCCCACCCCAGCCCTCCCCTTGAAGGGGAGGGGGCAAAACAGACCAGCCCGGGAGTCTTCGCTTCGCTCCGCCGCTTCGGCGGCGCAGAGCGAGGCTCTGCGAAACCCCGCCTACGCCCCCTGGGAGGGGAGGGGAGCAAGTCAGGCAAGCCCGGGAGCCTCCGCTGCGCTCCTTCGTTCAGCGCGGGAAACGATGTTTGCCGAAACCCCCGCTCACCCCCTTGAAGGGGAGGGGCCCAACGCCGCCCGCCGCCCGCTGCCCGCATCACTGAATTGTTGAACACCCAAATAACGAGGAGACCCGACATGGCCGTCGCTGCCATCGGCAAATACGAATTCGCGCCCGCCGACGCGATCGAGAAGTTCCACGGTGCCCAGCTGCTCTACATCGGCTGGGAAGACCACCTGCTGTTCTGCGCCCCGTTCGCCTTTCCCTTCCCGCCGACCATGCCCTTCGGCGCTATCGTCGAGCAGGTGCTGCCGGGCTCGTTCGGCTACCACCCCGATTTCGCCCGCATCGACTGGGCGAAGGCGGAGTGGTTCAAGTCCGGCAAGCCCTGGCAACCGGACTTCAGCAAGTCGCTGGCGGACAACGGGCTGAAGCACAAGGACGTGATCCGCTTCCGCACGCCGGGGCTGACCGGGATTGCGGGGTCGTGCAGCTGAGAGTGCTTTTGCTCCTCCCCCTTCAAGGGGGAGGTTGGGAGGGGGATGGGGTTCCGTCCAGCGCTGCGATAACCCCATCCCCACCCCAGTCCGGGAGCCTCCGCTGCGCTCCGTCGTTCAGCGGGCGGCAAACGATGTTTGCCGAACCCCCCGCTTCACCCCCTTGAAGGGGAGGGAGCAAACCGTCTCCCCTGACCGGACTACACACCATGACCTACGAACTCACCATAGAACCCCTCGGCCAGACCATCGAAGTCGAGGAAGACCAGACCATCCTCGACGCGGCGCTGCGCGCCGGCGTCTGGCTGCCACATGCCTGCTGCCACGGCCTGTGCGCCACCTGCAAGATCCAGGTTGTCGAGGGCGAGGTCGAGCACGGCGAGGCTTCCAGCTTTGCGTTGATGGACTTCGAGCGTGACGAGGGCAAGGCGCTCGCTTGCTGTGCACGGCTGCAGAGCGATGTCGTCATCGAGGCCGAGATCGAGGAAGAGCCGGACGCCGAGAGCATCCCCGTGCGCGACTTCCACGGCACCGTGTCCCGCATCGACAGCCTCACGCCGACGATCAAGGGCGTGTTCGTCACGCTCGACGAGCCGATCCATTTCCAAGCCGGCCAGTACATCAACTTCGAGATCAACGGCGGCGAATGCAGCCGCGCGTTCTCGCTCGCCAATGCGCCGGCGACCGGACGCGAAGTGGAACTCAACATCCGCATCGTGCCGGGCGGGCAGGGCACCACCTGGGTGCACCAGCAGCTCAAGGCCGGCGACCGGGTGAAGCTCGCCGGCCCCTATGGCCGCTTCTTCGTGCGCAAGTCAGCCCCGGAAGGCTTGATCTTCATGGCGGGTGGCTCGGGACTGTCGAGCCCGCGCTCGATGATCCTCGACCTGCTCGCCGCCGGCGACACCCGGCCGATCACCCTGGTGTACGGCCAGCGCAGCCGCCCCGAGCTGTACTACCACGACGAATTCCTCGCGCTCGCCGAACGCCACGCCAACTTCAGCTACGTGCCGGCGCTGTCCGACGAAGGGGCGGAATCCGGCTGGGGCGGGTTCCGCGGTTTCGTCCATGAGGCGGCGAAGGCGCATTTCGACGGCGACTTCCGCGGCCACAAGGCCTACCTGTGCGGTCCGCCGCCGATGATCGACGCCTGCATCACCACGCTGATGCAGGGCCGGCTGTTCGAGAACGACATCTACACCGAGAAGTTCTTCTCCGCCGCCGACGTGCAGCAGGTGCGCAGCCCCTTGTTCAAGCGAATCTGACCTGAATCAAAAAATATCGAGATTTAATTGATTTATCGGTTTATAAAAGTATCATCCCGCTACTGGCCGTTTCGCCTTTCCACAGCGGCCGCTTGAAGGCCGCACAAAAGACCACTGGAGGAGACCATCATGGCAATGACCGACGTACTGCGCCCCGGCCACATTTCGCTGCGCGTGCTCGACCTGGAAGAGGGCGTCAATCACTACAAGAACGTGCTCGGCCTGATCGAGACCGGCCGCGACAGCCAGGGCCGCGTGTATTTCAAGACCTGGGACGAGCGCGACCACAACAGCGTCGTGATCCGTGAGGCCGACAGTGCCGGCATCGATTTCTTCGGTTTCAAGGTGGCGAGCAAGGGCGCGCTTGAGAAGCTGGACGGCCGCCTGAAGGAGTACGGCATCGTCACCGAACGGATTCCCGCGGGCGAGATGCTGGAAACCGGCGAGCGCGTGCGTTTCCTGCTCCCGTCGGGCCACTACATCGAGCTCTACGCCGAGAAGACCGACGTCGGCAACGGCATGGCCTATGTGAATCCGGACCCCTGGACCAAGGACGCAGAGCGCGGCATCGCCCCGATCCGCATGGACCACTGCCTGCTCTACGGCCCGGACATCGAGAAGGTGCAGGACATCTTCGTGAACGTGCTCGGCTTCTACCTGGTGGAGCACGTGGTGATGGAAGACGGCAAGACCGACCTCGGCATCTGGCTGTCGTGCTCGATCAAGGCCCACGACATCGCCTTCGTGCGCCACCCGGAGCCGGGCAAGCTGCACCACGTCTCTTTCCTGCTCGACAGCTGGGAAAGGGTGCTGCGCGCCGCCGACCTGATGTCGATGAACAAGGTGTCGATCGACATCGGCCCCACCCGCCACGGCATCACCCGCGGCACCACCATCTACGCCTTCGATCCCTCGGGCAACCGCTTCGAGACCTTCTGCGGCGGCTACCAGTGCTACCCGGACTGGCAGCCGATCAAGTGGACCTGGGACGAGGTCGGCGCGGGCATCTTCTATCACGACCGAGCGCTGAACGAGCGCTTCCTGTCGGTGGTGTCCTGAGCGTAGGTTGGGCGCGGTCTTGCTCCCTCCCCTTCAAGGGGGCGTAGGCGGGGTTTCGCAGAGCCTCGCTCTGCGCCGCCGAAGCGGCGGAGCGAAGCGAAGACTCCCGGGCTGGTCTGTTTTGCCCCCCCCCTTCAAGGGGAGGGTTGGGGTGGGGATGGGGTTCGGTGCTGCGCCGATCAAACCCCATCCCCCTCCCAACCTCCCCCTTGAAGGGGGAGGAGCACGAACACCAGGAGTCTCGGCTCAGCCTCGCCGCTGGGCAGGCGTCGAGCTGCGCTCGCCGAAATCCTTGCTCCGCCCCCCTTGAAGGGGGAGGGGCAATACGCGTCTGCCCCTGGCGCGAAGGCTCACCTCACCGCTGCCCAGGCTTGCTGAAGAAATCCTCCGGCATCCGCTTCACCGCATCCAGCGTGCGCAGGATGTGCTCGGTGAGGATGGAGGTGGCGCGGGTGGCGTCGCGCGCGAGCGTGGCGTCGAAGATGGCCTGGTGTTCGGCGTGGATGTCGCGCGCGATCGGCTGGCGGAACAGGCTGATGCGGCGGTAGCGCTCGGACTGCTGATAGAGGATGTGCTGGAAGTGGCGGATCCAGCGCGAGGGGCAGGCGGCGATCAGCGCCTCGTGGAAGGCGCGGTTGCGCTTCTCCCATTCCTCGGTGGTGTTGGCGTCGTGGTCAGCCAGCTTCTGTTCGGCGCGCGACAGACGGTGGAAGGCGGCGACCAGATCGGCCTCCCAGGCGTCGTCGCCGAGCGCGATCGACTGGCGCAGTGCCTCGGTTTCCAGCAGCACGCGGGTGCGGGTGATGTCCTCGAAGTCGGCCACGGAGATGGGGGCCACGCGGAAGCCGCGCTGGCCCTGGGCCACCACCAGCGCATCGGTGACCAGCAGCAGCAAGGCCTCGCGCAGGGTTCCGGCGCCGACCTCGTACTGGTCCTTTAGATGCTCGACGCGCAGTTTTTCGCCCGGCGGATGAACGCCTTCGATGATGTCGCGGCGCAGCTGGTTGTAGGCGGCCTCGACCAGGGTCTTGGGCTCCGCGGTGGGAAGTTCGGCTGGGGCGACGTCGTTGAGCATGGGATGCACGCGGCGGTGGGTGACAACAGAATTTTAACGGACACGAAATTTTTCTGTTGAGTAAAAATCTCGAGATTTAATATTGACGTCGAGAATAAGGCGGCATATCTTGACGCTCATCTGATGAGCGCCGCAGCCGGCAAGAGGAGAAACCCAGGTGAAAGTCGTCGTTACTCAGCCCAGCCTCAGCTGGGAAGCCGCCCACCTCGCCGCGGAAGCGGCGGTCCGTCATGCGGAGTCGCTCGGGGTGCGGATCAACGTCGGCGTCACCGACGCCGCCGGCAACCTGATGGCTTTCCTGCGCATGCCCGGCGCTTTCCCGCAGTCAATCCAGATCGCGATCGACAAGGCCTACACCGCGGGCGGCTTCGGCTTTCCGACCTCGAAGTGGATGGCGGTGTTCGGCGACGACGAAGGCATGAAGCTCGGCTTTTCCGCGCAGCCGCGGCTGATCGTGTTCGGCGGCGGTCTGCCGGTACGGGTGGAAGGGCAGCTGGCCGGCGGCATCGGCGTATCAGGCGCTTCCGCCGAACAGGATGCGGAATGCGCGCGCGCCGGGCTGAAGGCCATCGGCGCCGACGACATCCAGGATTGAGACAACCACGACGCCGGCCACGCAAAACGCCGAGGCCGGTCACGGAGAGACCCATGAAACAGATTCACAACTTCATCAACGGCGAGTTCGTCGCCACCGCGAAGACCTTCGACAAGTGCTCGCCGCTCGACAACCGGCGCATCGCGCTGGTGCACGAAGCAGGCAAGACCGAGGTCGACGCCGCGGTCGCCGCCGCGCAGGCCGCGCTCAAGGGGCCGTGGGGCAGGATGACGGTGGCCGAGCGGGTGGACCTGCTCAACGCGGTGGCCGACGGCATCAACCGCCGCTTCGACGACTTCCTCGCCGCCGAATGCGCCGACACCGGCAAGCCGAAGAGCCTCGCCAGCCACATCGACATCCCGCGCGGCGCGGCCAACTTCAAGATCTTCGCCGACGTCATCAAGAGCGTGCCCACCGAGTTCTTCGAGATGGCCACGCCGGACGGCCGCGGTGCGCTCAACTACGCGCTGCGGCGCCCGGTCGGCGTGGTCGGCGTGATCTGCCCGTGGAACCTGCCGCTGCTGCTGATGACCTGGAAGGTCGGCCCGGCACTGGCGTGCGGCAACACCGTGGTGGTCAAGCCCTCGGAAGAAACCCCGCAGACCGCGACCCTGCTCGGCGAGGTGATGAACGAGGTCGGCATGCCCAAGGGCGTGTACAACGTGGTGCACGGCTTCGGGCCGGGTTCGGCGGGCGAGTTCGTCACCAGCCACCCCAAGGTCAATGCGATCACCTTCACCGGCGAAACCCGCACCGGCGCGGCGATCATGAAGGCCGCCGCCGACGGCGCGCGCCCGGTGTCGCTGGAGATGGGCGGCAAGAACCCGGCCATCGTGTTCGCCGACTGCGATTTCGATGCCGCCATCGAAGGCACCATGCGTTCGGTGTTCGCCAACTGCGGCCAGGTCTGCCTCGGCACCGAGCGGGTGTATGTCGAGCGGCCGATCTTCGACCGCTTCGTCGCCGCGCTCAAGGCGGGCGCCGAGGGCCTCAAGCTGGGCGTGCCGGACGATGCCAGCACCGGCATGGGGCCGCTGATCTCGCAGGAGCACAAGAACAAGGTGCTCTCCTACTACAACAAGGCCAGGGAACTCGGCGCCACCGTGGTTACCGGCGGCGGCGTGCCGCAGATGCCGGGCGAACTCGCCAACGGCGCCTGGGTGCAACCGACGATCTGGACCGGGCTGGACGACAACTCGCCGATCGCGCGCGAGGAGATCTTCGGCCCCTGCACGCTGATCCAGCCCTTCGATGCGGAAGACGAAGTGATCCGCCGCGCCAACGACACCGACTACGGCCTCGCCTGCTCGGTGTGGACCAAGGACCTCGCCCGCGCCCACCGCGTCGCCGGCCAGATCGAAGCCGGTCTGGTGTGGGTGAATTCCTGGTTCCTGCGCGACCTGCGCACCCCCTTCGGCGGCGCCAAGCAGTCCGGCATCGGCCGCGAGGGCGGGGTGCATTCGCTCGAGTTCTATACCGAGCAGAAGAACATCTGCATCAAGCTCTGAGGGCGAGACAGGGGTTTCGCGGCGCACGCGCCGCGCCTGTCGAGCAGGCCGGCTGTGCAAAGCCGGCACTCCACGGGTTACCCCTCTTCGCGCAGCGACAAACTGGAGGTAGCAAATGGACAAGACCTTGATCGAACGGCTCGGCGACGAGCTTTACCAGGCGCTGGTCAAGCGCGAAGTGCTGGCGCCGCTGACCGAACGTCATCCGGACATCACCATCGCCGACGCCTACCGCATCCAGCAGCGCATGAACGCGCGCCGGCTGGAGGCGGGCGAGCGGGTGGTGGGCAAGAAGATCGGCGTCACCTCGAAGGCGGTGATGAACATGCTCGGCGTCTACCAGCCGGACTTCGGCATCCTCACCGACGGCATGCTCTACAACGAGGGCGAGGCCATCGCTGCCGACTCCCTGATCCAGCCCAAGGCCGAAGGCGAGATCGCCTTCGTGCTGAAGAAGGATCTGAAGGGCCCCGGCGTGACCGCCGCCGACGTGCTGGCCGCCACCGAAGGCGTGATGACCTGCTTCGAGATCGTCGATTCGCGCATCCGCGACTGGAAGATCAATATCCAGGACACCGTCGCCGACAACGCCTCCTGCGGCGTCTTCGTGCTGGGCGACAGCCTGGTCGATCCGCGCAAGGTCGATCTGAACACCTGCGGGATGATCCTCGAGAAGAACGGCGAGATCGTCGCCACCGGTGCGGGCGCTGCGGCGCTGGGCGCGCCGGCCAACGCGGTCGCCTGGCTGGCCAACACGCTGGGCAGCCTGGACATTCCGCTGCAGGCGGGCGAAGTCATCCTGTCCGGTTCGCTCGCGATCATGGTGCCGGTGAAGGCAGGCGACAACCTGCGCGTCACCATCGGCGGCATCGGCGGCTGCTCGGTGCGCTTCGTCTGATTTCCCGCTTGCAGGCGCGCGGCGGGGCGAATCCTCTCCCTCTCTCCCGCCCCCGTCGCGTGGCCTGTTCCTTTCTCCCGACAGGAGACAACACATGGATCTTGAGCTTTCCGGCAAGCGCGCGCTGGTGACCGGCTCGACCGCCGGCATCGGCTACGCGATCGCCCGCCGGCTGGCGGCCGAGGGCGCCGAGGTGGTGGTCAATGGCCGCGACGCCGGTCGGGTGGAGGCCGCCTGCGCGCGCCTGCGCGCCGATCTGCCCGCCGCTCGGGTGAGCGGCCTCGCCGCCGATGTCGCCACCGCGTCCGGCGTCGCATCGCTGCTCGCCGCCTGCGACAGCGTGGACCTCCTGGTGAACAACTTCGGCCTCTACGCCCCGCGCCCCTTCGAGGACATCGACGACGCCGAGTGGCAGCACTTCTTCGAGGCCAACGTGATGAGCGGCGTGCGCCTCGCCCGTCACTACCTGCCGCGCATGAAGGCCGCAGGCTGGGGCCGGGTGGTGTTCATCTCCAGCGAATCCGGCCTCAACCCGCCGGGCGACATGGTGCATTACGGCATGACCAAGTCCGCCCAGCTGTCGATCTCGCGCGGGCTGGCCGAGACCTGCGCCGGCACCGGCGTCACGGTGAATGCGGTGCTGCCCGGCCCGACCCGCACCGAAGGCGTTGCCGACTTCTTCACCAAGCTCGCCGCCGAGCAAGGCGTCGCGGTGGAGACGGTGGAGCGCGAGTTCTTCAACCGCGACCGCCCGAGTTCGCTGCTGCGCCGCTTCATCGAACCGGCCGAGGTCGCCAACCTCGTCGCCTACGTCTGCAGTCCGCTGTCCTCGGCCACCAACGGCGCCGCGCTGCGCGTCGATGGCGGCGTGGTGCGCAGCATCGGCTGAGCGAACCTCATACCCCTGCAAGGAAGAGACCCATGAACAAGATCAAATGCGCCTTGATCGGTCCGGGCAACATCGGCACCGATCTGCTCTACAAACTCAAGCGCAGCCCGGTGCTGGAGCCGGTGTGGATGGTGGGCATCGACGCCGCCTCCGAAGGCCTGGCGCGCGCCCGCGAACTCGGGCTCAAGACCACCGCCGACGGTGTCGATGGCCTCTTGCCGCATGTGAAGGCGGACAACATCCAGATCGCCTTCGACGCGACCTCCGCCTACGTCCATGCCGAGAACAGCCGCAAGTTGAATGAACTGGGCGTGCTGATGATCGACCTCACGCCCGCGGCCATCGGCCCGTTCTGCGTGCCGCCGGTCAATCTGGTCGAGCATGTGGGCAAGGGCGAAATGAACGTGAACATGGTCACCTGCGGTGGCCAGGCCACCATCCCGATGGTCGCGGCGGTGAGCCGCGTACAGCCGGTGAAATACGGCGAGATCGTCGCCACCGTGTCGAGCAAGTCGGCCGGCCCCGGCACCCGCAAGAACATCGACGAATTCACCCGCACCACCGCCGGCGCGGTCGAGAAGGTGGGCGGCGCCAAGGTCGGCAAGGCCATCATCATCCTCAACCCGGCCGAGCCGCCGCTGATCATGCGCGACACCGTGCATTGCCTGACCGAGACCGAGCCCGACCAGCAGAAGATCACCGAATCGATCCACGCGATGATCCGCGAGGTCCAGAAGTACGTGCCGGGCTACAAGCTGGTCAATGGCCCGGTCTTCGACGGCAACCGCGTCTCCATTTACCTCGAAGTCGAGGGCCTGGGCGACTACCTGCCGAAGTACGCCGGCAACCTCGACATCATGACCGCGGCCGGTGCCCGCACCGCCGAGATGTTCGCCGAGGAAATCCTCGCCGGCCGTCTTTCCCTCGAACGCAACCGCGCCGTGCTGGCTTGAATCAGGAGAAAACCATGGACCTTCGCGGCAAGAAAATCACCGTCCACGACATGACGCTCAGGGACGGCATGCATCCCAAGCGCCACCTGATGACGCTGGAGCAGATGAAGACCATCGCCCAAGGGCTCGATCAAGCGGGCATCCCGCTGATCGAAGTCACCCACGGCGACGGCCTCGGCGGCAGCTCGGTGAACTACGGCTTTCCGGCCCACACCGACGAGGAATACCTCGGCGCGGTGATCCCGCTGATGAAGCAGGCCAAGGTCTCGGCACTGCTGCTGCCGGGCATCGGCACCGTCGATCACCTGAAAATGGCGCATGAACTCGGGGTGAACACCATCCGTGTGGCCACCCACTGCACCGAAGCCGACGTCTCCGAGCAGCACATCCGCTACGCGAGAAAGCTCGGCATGGACACCGTGGGCTTCCTGATGATGGCCCACATGAACAGCCCCGAAGGGCTGGTGCAGCAGGCCAAGCTGATGGAGAGCTATGGCGCCAACTGCATCTACGTGACCGACTCAGCCGGGCATCTTTTGCCCGACACGGTGAAGGCGCGCATCGGCGCCGTGCGGGATGCGCTGAAACCCGAAACCGAACTCGGCTTCCACGGCCACCACAACCTCGCAATGGGTGTCGCCAACAGCATCGCCGCGATCGAAGCCGGGGCGACCCGCATCGACGCCGCCGCCGCGGGGCTGGGCGCGGGCGCTGGCAACACGCCGATGGAAGTGCTGATCGCGGTGTGCGACCTGATGGGCATCGAGACCGGCGTCGATGTCTTCAAGATCCAGGACGTCGCCGAAGACCTCGTGGTGCCGATCATGGACTTCCCGATCCGCATCGACCGCGATGCGCTGACGCTGGGCTACGCGGGCGTCTATGGCTCCTTCCTGCTCTTCGCCAAGCGCGCCGAGAAGAAGTACGGCGTGCCGGCGCGCGAGATCCTGGTCGAGATGGGCCGGCGCGGCATGGTCGGCGGCCAGGAGGACATGATCGAGGACACCGCGATCACGCTGGCGAAGGCGAAACAGGCACAAGGAGTCGCAGCATGAAACTGTCGCGCGAAATCATCGAACAACTCGCCATCCGCCTCGAAACCTGCGAGCTGGAAGCGAAGGACACCACCAAGATCACCGACGACCATCCCGACATGGACTGGGATGACGCCTACGCCATCCAGGACGAAATCAAGCGCCGCAAGATCGCCCGCGGCGCGCGGATCGTCGGTCTCAAGGCCGGGCTGACCTCGCACGCCAAGATGAAGCAGATGGGCGTGGAAACGCCGGTGTTCGGCTTCCTCGCCGACTACTTCAGCGTGCCCGAGGGTGGCGAGATCGACACGGGCAAGCTGATCCATCCCAAGGTGGAGCCCGAAATCGCCTTCGTCACCAAGGCGCCCCTGAAGGGGCCGGGTTGCCACATCGGCGCGGTGCTCGCCGCCACCGACTTCGTGATCCCGGCGATCGAGATCATCGACAGCCGCTACCGCGACTTCAAGTTCGACCTCAAGAGCGTGGTCGCCGACAACTGCTCGTCCAGCCGCTTCGTGGTCGGCGGGCGGATGGGCAATGTCGCCGAGCTCGACCTGCGCACCACCGGCATCGTGCTGGAGAAGAACGGCGAGCCGGTGGCCTTCGGTGCCGGCGCCGCGGTGCTCGGCCACCCGGCCGCGGCGATCGCGATGCTGGCCAACATGCTGGGCGAAAAGGGCGAGGAGATTCCGGCGGGTACGCTGATCCTGTCGGGCGGGATTACCGAGGCGGTCGCGGTACAGCCGGGCGACGCGGTGACGCTGCGGGTGCAGGCGCTGGGGTCGGTGTCCTGCCGGTTCAGGTAGACGACAGCGAGACCGGACGCTAAGTGTCGTCCGCGCTTGTTCTCGAAACGGTTTTGTCCCTCCCCCTTCAAGGGGGAGGTTAGGAGGGGGATGGGGTTGAGCTCGGCGCTGTAATACCCCATCCCCACCCCAACCCTCCCCTTGAAGGGGAGGGCGCACGACCCCTCAATCCTCCGCTCCCGCCCGCACCCATTCAAGGAGAACCCCCATGCCATTCGCCCAGATTTACATGATCGAAGGCCGCACCGAAGAACAGAAACGGGCGGTCATCGAGAAAGTCACCGCCGCCCTGGTCGAGGCCGTCGGTGCGCCGAAGGAAACCGTGCGCGTCTGGATCCAGGACGTGCCCAACACCAACTGGGGTATTGCCGGCGTTACCGCGAAAGACCTCGGCCGCTGACAACGGCCGGTTGGGCGCTGCGGTTTCCCTCCATGAGGGCCGCCCTGCCGCTGCGCATCCTGCCCCGCCGCTGATTCCCTGAAGAGGCATCCCCGCTACGGCCCGCCAGAGGCCGGGGATGTGTTCGTCCACGTTTTTTCGCAGCACAACTCAGCACCATAAGAAGAGAGGAGACAACAAGTGAAAAGAAGCAGGCTTTACCTGGCGGTCGCGCTTGCAGCGCTCAGCCTTGGCGCCCATGCCAAGGAAGGCGGCGACCAGTACCCGAACGGCGCCGAGACCTGGCTGGCCGGGGCGGTGCCGCCGCCGGGGGATTACTTCATCAACTACTTCGGCCACTACGGCGGCAAGCTGCGCGACGGCAGCGGCGACAAGGTGGACGGCACCTCGGTCAGCGCCTGGTTCGACGCGCTGCGCTGGGTGCATACCAGCGAGCATCAGATACTCGGTGGCAACTGGGGCTGGCATGTGATCCTGCCGGTGGTGCGGCAGGAGATCGACCTCGGCGGGTCGAAAACCACCACCGGCATCGGCGACCTCACGATCAACCCCTTCATCCTGTCCTGGCACACCAAGAACTGGCACTGGGCGGCGGCGCTGGACATCAACCTGCCGACCGGCGAGTACAAGTCGGGCGATCCGCGGCGCAGCATCGGCGCCAATTACTGGAGCGTGGAACCGATTTTCGCGGTGACCTACATGGGCGATGACGGTTGGGAGGTGTCCGCCAAGTTCATGTACAACATCAAGAGCGAGAACAAGGACTTCCGCGTCGCGCCGGGCACGCCCAAGCTGGATTACCAGTCCGGCGACGAGTTCCACATGGATTACCTGGTCGGCAAGCGCTTCGGCGAATGGGGCGTGGGCATCTCGGGCTACTACCTCAAGCAGCTCACCAACGACGAGATTGAGGACCGCAAGATCGCCGCCAATCCGGGTCTGTGGTCGGCGGGGCGCAAGGGCGAAGTGTTCGCGGTCGGCCCCAGCGTGACCTACACCACCAAGGCCGGCATGCACTTCATCGGTCAGTGGCAGCACGAAACCGAGGTGAAGAACCGCTTCGGCGGCGACAAGGTGTGGCTCAAGCTGATCATGCCGATGTGATGGTTGGGGCTCCTTCCCCTTCAAGGGGAAGGTCGGGATGGGGATGGGTTTGAAGCGGACAGGACTCATCCCCCGGCCCGGGGCACGGCGGTGCTTGCTGACCGGGCCGACTTTGAAGGAGCGTTTGCAATGGAAGCCCTGAAAGCAAAGCCGGCCGCCGAACCGCGGCCCGCGCCGGCACCCGTTACCCGCATCGCCCGCCGGCGGGCGTTGCCCGGGCGCGAGGCCGAGTACGAGGCACGGGTGCGGGAGATGTTCGAAGCCCTGCGCGCGCAGCCGGGCTTTCTCGGCGCCGACCTGCTGCCGCCGGAACAGCCGGGCGGCGATTACCAGACCGTGGTGCGCTTCGCCTCCGAGGCGGCGCTGCAGGGCTGGGACGTTTCGGCAGGACGGGCGCGCAGCCATGCGCGGCTGCGCGAGGTGGCCGAGGG
Organism: Azoarcus olearius; assembly: GCF_001682385.1. Classification (NCBI taxonomy): domain Bacteria; kingdom Pseudomonadati; phylum Pseudomonadota; class Betaproteobacteria; order Rhodocyclales; family Zoogloeaceae; genus Azoarcus; species Azoarcus olearius. The sequence goes on along the minus strand of NZ_CP016210.1, from coordinate 2,760,740 downwards.
CGAGCCGGAGTACCGCCGGCTGTCCGGACTGGAAGCCTGGTTCGCGCCGGCGGTGGTGCCCGCCACCATGCACCCGCCGCGTGTCCGCATGGCGGTGGTGACCTGGCTGGGGATTTTTCCGACGGTGTCGCTAGTGCTGTGGCTGGTGGCGCCACTGCTGGCCGCGTGGCCTTTTCTGCTGCGCACCGCCGCCTTGACCGCGCTGATCGTGGCGACGATGACCTGGGTGGTGATGCCGCGCCTGACCCGCTGGCTGCGCGGCTGGTTGAACCCCGGCGCCGGCCGTTGAGCCGGCGCCTCAGGCTCATTTGCCGGCGGAGAGCGCCGGCAGCCAGGTGGACAGCGCCGGGAAGACGCAGATCGCAACCACCACCGCCAGCACCGCGGCGAGGAAAGGCACCGTCGCGCGGAACAGCGGCCCCATCGGCATGTGGGCCTGAACCATGGCGATATAGAGGCCGGGGCCGACCGGCGGCGTGACGATGCCGATCACCGTGGCGACGGTGCATACCACCCCGAACTGGATCGGGTCGATGCCGAGCGCATTGACCACCGGCATCAGGATCGGCACCACCACGATCAGCACGCTGATGCTCTCCAGGAACATCCCGAGCACCAGCATCAGCAGCGTCACCAGCAGCAGGAACACCACGGGCGAATCGGTCACGCCGGCGATCAGTTCCACCAGTTGGTCGGGCACGCCCTGGAAGGCGAGCACCCAGCTGAACACCGACGCGGCGGCGATCAGCCCGGTGATGGTGGCGGTGTTCACCGCGACGCTGCGCAGGATGCCGGGCAGGTCGGCGAGCTTCAGCTCGCGGTAGAGGAAGCCGAGGATCAGCGCGATCAGCGAGGCCACCGCACCCGACTCGGTCGGCGTCATCGCGCCGCTCATGATGCCGACGATGACCACCGCGGGAATCATCCCGGGCGCGATGCCGCCGACGAGCGTGCCCCAGCTGTCGCGCAGCGGGGTGGGCGAGCCCTCCGGCAGATGGGAGCCGAACAGGCCGTACAGCAGGATCACGCCGGCCAGCACCGCGACGATGAGCAGGCCGGGCACGATGCCGGCGATGAACAGCGGCGCGATCGGCTGCACCGCGACGACACCGTAGATGATCATCAGCATCGACGGCGGAATGATCGGCCCGAGCAGCCCCGCGGACACGGTGACCGCGCCGGAGAAGGCCTTGTCGTAGCCCTTCTTCTCCATCTCGGGAATCATCACCTTGCTCATCACGCCGATCTGCGCAACGGCCGAGCCGAGGATGGACGCGGCCATCGCATTGGTGATCAGGTTGGCGTAGGCCAGCCCGCCCTTGAAGCGGCCGACCAGCACCTCGGCCACCGCGATCAGGCGCTGGGTGAGGCCGCCCTGGTTCATGATCTCGCCCACCAGCATGAAGAGCGGAATCGCGAGCAGGCCGTTGATTTCGAGCGCGCCGTAGAACTGGATCGGGATCGAGTCGTAGAGCACGGCGAGGTCGTTGGTGGCCATGAACACCACCGCGCCGGCGAGGATGGCGCCGAAGATCGGGAAGCCGCAGAACAGCAGCGCGAAGAAGACGATCAGCGTGATCATGCGCGCGCTCCGGCCAGCGCGCGCACCTGGCGCAGTACCGCGGCGAACTGGTGGAAGGCCATCGCCAGCATCGCGCCGGGCAGCAGCGAATAGTTGTACCAGCGTGGCAACTGGGTGGTGGCGCCCAGTTCCATGCGCACGTCGGGCCGCATCACCCAGTCCCAGCCGAGCTTGGCGACGAAGGTGAGCAGCACCAGGAAGCCGAGTCCGAGCACGATGGCCAGCACGCCGCGCCCGGTGTCGCCCAGCGCGCGCGACAGGAAGTCGATGGTGACGAGATGACCGGCGTGGACCAGCAGCGACAGGCCGATCAGCGTGATGAACACCAGGAGCTGGACCGCGATTTCCTCGGCCCAGAACAGCGGTGAGTTGAAGAAATAACGCAGGATGACCTGCGCGATCATGATCGCGGTGAGCGCCGCGGTCAGGGCAATGGCGACCAAGCGCTCGACGCTCGCCAGGGCGCGGTCCAGTGTCTGGATCAAATCGTGGATGAACATGCTTCTCTCTCGGTTGGGCAATCAGGCCGGCAACTGGATACACGCCCGCCGTCCGGGCCGGCGCCTTCGGCTTCGCTCAGGGCCGATCAGCCTGTCCTGAGCGAAGCCGGAGGGTTCGGGGCGCTCCCCGACCCGCCTGCGTGCCGGGTTCTTCACCTGGCAATCGATCGGGTATTGCGGGCGGCCGACCCTCCGTCCCTTCAAGGGGCGAGGGGGCGGCAAACACCGTTTGCCGCCGGCTGAACGACGAAGCGCAGCGGAGGCTCCCGGCTTGGCCCGTTTGCTCCCTCCCCTTCACGGGGGTGAAGCCAGGGTTTCGGCAAACCCGTTTGCCGCCGGCTGAACGACGAAGCGCAGCGAAGGCTCCCGGCTTGGCCCGTTTGCTCCCTCCCCTTCAAGGGGGTGAAGCCGGGGTTTCGGCAAACCCGTTTGCCGCCGGCTGAACGACAAAGCGCAGCGAAGGCTCCCGGGTTGGCCCGTTTGCTCCCTCCCCTTCAAGGGGAGGGTTGGGGTGGGGATGGGTCAAGCCGGGAGATCACCGCCGCGGCGCTTACAGCCCCTGCGACTGCTTGTAGAAGTCGGCGATCAGCGGGTTCTTGCCGGTGTACTTGTCGCGCACCGGGCCGCCCACCGCCTGGAAGGCCTTGAGGTCGGCTTCGATCACCTTGGCGCCGTCGGCCTTGGCCTTCTCCAGATTGCTCTTGTCGGCCTCGATCGCGGTCTTGTAGCCCCAGGTTTCGGCGTCGGCGACCACCTTGCGGATCATGGCGCGCTCGGCATCGGTGCGCGCATCCCACCACTTCTTCGACACCACGATCGCGGCCGGGAAGGCCATGTGGTTGGTGAGCGTGAGGTTGGGCGCCTGCTGGTGGAACTTGAGTCCGACCAGCGCATCGAGGTCCACGTCCACCGCGTCGAGCAGCTTGGTGGTCAGCGAGGGCGCCACTTCGGACAGCGGCAGCGCGGTGGGGGCGGCGCCGTTGGCGGTCCACCAGTCGTTGTAGATCGGGCTGGGGAAGGAGCGGATCTTCTTGTTGGCGAGGTCCTTGGGCGACTTCACCGGCTCCAGCGACAGCACGTGGCGCATGCCGGCGAAGGCGTAGCCGAGGCCGACCATGCCGTGCGCTTCCAGCCGCTTCAGCATTTCCTGCGCGGCGGGCGAGGCCGCCGCGCGGGTGGCGTGCTCGACGTCGCGGAAGGTGTAGGGCAGCGACCAGGCCAGGAAGGATTCCTCGCGGTTGGACAGGCCGCCCACGGTGAACACGCCGAACTGCATCGCGCCGGCCTGCATCAGGTTGATCATCTGGGCCTCGTTGCCCAGCTTCTGCAACGGGCTGAGCGCGGTCTTCATCTTGCCGCCGGAGGCTTTTTCGAGGTCGGCGGCGATCTTTTCCGACACCTGATGCCAGACGTGGCTGGGCGGGGTGATGTGGCCCAGCTTGAGCGCCTGCGCCGAGGCGCTGCCGGCGCCGAAAGCAAGTGCGCACAGGCCGGCGGCCGCGGCGGTCTTGAGGGTGGTGATCAGGCTCTTTCTCATCGTATCTCCTCCTGGATGTGAGGTTTTTGCATGCGGCGCATGCTTGTTGGAAATCGGGGCTGCCGGCCCGGCTCAGGCGGGTGCGTCGGGCTGGCGCGCGGGCGCGGCGCGGCGGAAGGCGTCGAGTTCGGCGCAGGCCGCGTCGATGGCGAGGATGTTGGGATAGGGGGAGAGATCCACGTTGAAGCGCCGCGCGCTTTCCACCTGCGGGATCAGATAGACCTCGGCCAGCCCCGGCGCATCACCAAAGCAGAAGCGGCCGCGGCGGGTATCGGCAGCGAGCAGCGCCTCCAGTGCCGCAAAGCCGGCGTCGATCCAGTTGGCGCACCACGCGAGCACCGCCTTTTCGTCCTGCCCGAGCTGCTTGCGCAGGTATTCGAGGATGCGGCGGTTATTGATCGGGTGGATGTCGCAGCCGACGATGGCCGCCATCGCGCGCACATGGGCGCGATCGTCCGGGTCTGACGGCAGCAGCGGCGGGTTGGGGTGGCGCTCCTCCAGCCATTCGATGATCGCGGGCGACTGGATCAGCGTCAGGTCGCCATCGACCAGCGCCGGCACCAGCTGCTGCGGATTAACCGCCTTGAAGGCGGCGCCGAGGTGTTCCTCGGTGCGCAGATCGACCGGCACGTAGTCGTATTGGATGCCCTTCAGGTTGAGGGCGATGCGCAGGCGGTGCGAGGTGCCGCTGCGAAAGAAGTTGTACAGCTTCATCGTGGGGCGAACTCCGTTGTCATGAAGGGCGGCGCGCAATGCCGACGCGCCGGCGCCCCGGCCTTTTCAGGTCGGAGCGCCGGCGGCGGCCGCGTGGAAGCGGTTTCAGTCCCTGGCGAGGCAGTTGTCGACGTTCCAGCCGTACAGCCACTCCATCGCGTCGTAGAAGCGCTCTGCCGAGCGGCCTTTCCACAGGTCGTTGCGCACCAGGCGCTCCACGCCCTTGGCGTGGTAGATGCGGCCCATCTCGCGCGAGGACAGCACGATGCGCGCGGTGCGGGCGACGCGCGAACGCTGGTAGAGGTCGAAAGCCTTTTCGAAGTCGTTGTTGTGCACCCGCAGGGCTTCGCCCAGCGTCACCGCGTCTTCCAGCGCCATGCAGGCGCCCTGGGCCATGTACTGGGTGGTGGGGTGGGCGGCGTCGCCGAGCAGGGTGGCGCGGCCGAAGGTCCATTGGCCGATCGGCTCGCGGTCGGCGGTGGCCCAGCGCTTCCAGCTCTTGGGCAGGTCGATCAACTGGCGGGCCTTCGGGCAGATGCCCTGGAAGTAGCTCTGCACCTCTTCCGGGCTGCCTTCGGTGACGCCCCATTCTTCCTTGTTGCGGCTGTGGAAGGTGACCACCACGTTGTACTGCTCGCCGCCGCGCAGCGGGTAATGCACCAGGTGGCAGTTGGGGCCCACCCAGATGCTGGCGGCGTTCCACTGCAGGTTCTCGGGAAAGTCCTTCTTGTCGATCACCGCGCGGTACACCACGTGGCCGGTGACGCGCGGCGGATCGTTCACATACTGCTTCCGCACCACCGACTTGACGCCGTCGGCGCCGATCACCGCGATGCCGCGGAAGCGGTTGCCCTTGCTGTCGATCACGGTGACGCCCTGGTCGTCCTGCTCGACGCGTTCGACGTGGGTCGAAGTGATGAACTCGACCTTGCCGGTTTCCTGTGCGCCTTCGAGCAGCGACAGGTGCACGTCGACACGGTGGATGACCGCGTAGGGGTTGCCGAAGCGCTTGCGGAAGGCTTCGCCGGTGGGGATCTTGCCGACCTGGTATTCGTCGATCGCGTCGTGCATCACCATGTAGTCGGTGTAGACCGCGCGGCCGCGGGCCTTTTCGCCGACGCCGAGCGCGTCGAAGGCGTGAAAGGCGTTGGGGCCGAGCTGGATGCCGGCGCCGATCTCGCCGATCTCGGCCGCCTGTTCCAGCACTTTGACCGAGAAGCCCTGGCGCACCAGGGCCAGCGCGGCGGCCAGGCCGCCGATGCCACCGCCGATGACGATGACGGGAAGTTGTTCGCTCATGTCTGTCTCCTCCGGATGAGGTGATTGCGGCGCCGCACAGGATTACTCGGCGGCGCCGATCGCCAGCGCGACGTCGCCCACGCCGTCGATATGGCCGGTGATGCGGTCGCCGCTCTTGACCGCGCCGACGCCTTCCGGGGTGCCGGTGTAGATCAGGTCGCCCGGCTCCAGGTGATAGAACTTCGACAGGTCGGCGATGATTTCGCGGATGTTCCAGATCAGCATCGAGAGGTCGGCGCTCTGCCTGGTCTCGCCGTTGACCTGCAGGTTGATCGCGCCCTTGTCGAGCACGGCGGCGCCGGCGGCAGGGATGATCTCGGTGCAGACCGCGGACTTCTCGAAGTTCTTGCCGAGGTCCCACGGGCGGCCCTGTTCGCGGGCCACCAGCTGCAAGTCGCGGCGGGTCATGTCCAAGCCCGCGGCATAGCCGTAGATGAGCGAGTCGGCATCGGCCTCGGCGACGCGGAAGCCCGCCTTGCCGATCGCCACCACCAGTTCCATCTCGTAGTGGTAGTTGCTGGTGCCGGTGGGGTAGGGCACGGTGGCGCCGGACTCCACCAGCGTGGAGGCGTCCTTCAGGAAGTAGAAGGGGGCCATGGTCGATTTGTCGACCGGGCGGCCCATTTCCACCGCGTGGGCGTGGTAGTTGCGGCCGACGCAGAAGATGCGCTTGACCGGAAAGCGGGCATCGACGCCCTTCACCGGCAGCGAATAGACCGGCGAGGGGTTCCACAGGTAGTGGGTCTGGGACATCGGGTATCTCCGTTATTTGGGATTCGGGTGCGGTGGGTCCGGTGAGGGCGTCGCTCAGGGCCGCACTTCGTACAGCCCCAGCTTCTTGTGCAGCGGACTTTCGTCCGCGATGAAGAGGAAGGCTGGCTGGTCGGCGGAGCGGTTTTTCAGCGTGACCGGAGTGAAGCCCGGCACGCAGCAGGTGTCCGCCTCGGCGAGCGTGAACGCGTGGCTGTCGGTGGCGACGTCGGCGCCGCCTTCGATCTGGTGGAACACCATCGCCGGCGAACGCGCCGGCAGGCGCAGGGTTTCGCCGGGCCGCAGCATCAGTGCCGAGAAGCCGAGGATGTTTTCGCACGGGGCGCCGGTTTCCGGATTGACGTAGCTGACCTGCACCGCCTCGATGCCGGGTTCGGCCCCGGCGAGCGCCACCAGCGCGGCGCGCGCGTCGGCCCAGGGATAGCGCAGCATCGGGTAGGCCTTGCTGGTGCGCGAGAACACCGGCGAGGGCACCACGCCACCGCGCTGGTAGGCCCGTTCGGCCGCCTCGGCGGTCACGGTCTGCGCCTTGCCTTCGGTGACGTAGGAGGCTTCCATGTAATACACCAGCGGCAGGTCGAGCACGTCCAGCCACACCACCGGCTCGCTGCCGTCATGGCCGTGTTCGTGCCACAGCCCGGTCGGGGTCAGGATCAGGTCGCCGCGGCTCATCGGGCATTTTTCGCCGTCCACCGTGGTGTAGGCGCCGCTGCCCTCGACGATCATGCGTACCGCGTTGGGCGTGTGCTTGTGCGCGGGCGCCCATTCCTTGGGCAGCAGCAGCTGCATGCCGAGGTACATGCAGGCGCTGGCCTGCATCTTCTCCAGCCCGTGGCCGGGGTTGGCGAGCACCAGCACGCGGCGCTCCGCCTTTTCGATCGGGGTCAGCTCGCCGGCCTGCAGCAGCAGGGGGCGCAGCGCCTCGTAGGACCAGTGGGTGGGGGTGGTACGGGTGCCGGGTTTGCCCGGGGGCAGCACCGCGCGCAGGCTGGGCCACAGCGGCACCAGGTTCTGCGCGGTCAGTGCGGCGCGGTAATCCGCGGGCAAGTCTTCCAGACGGCCAAGCTCCTGCATGTTCGCTTTCCTCCTCGTTCGTCCATCCTTGCCAAATGCATGAAACTTGATGCGGGTCAGGGAAGGGTGGCTTTCGTTGTGGTAGGCGAACTCTACGGATCGATGGATAATTGATCCATTCAATGCCGTTAATTCATTGCATTCGATAATCGAATAAAGGGGCGAGCCGTGCAGTCACTGGAGGTACGCCTGCTGACGGTGTTCGACGAGATTTACAAGACGCGCAGCGTGACCCGCGCGGCCGACAACCTGGGCCTGGGCCAGCCGGCGGTGAGCATTGCGCTGGGCAAGCTGCGCGAGCACTTCGGCGATCCGCTGTTCGTGCGCACCTCCACCGGCATGGAGCCGACGCCGCTCGGCGAGGAGCTGGTGCAGCCGATCCGTGCGGCGCTGGACGCGCTGGCCGCGGCGCTGGGCCGGCGCACCGCGTTCGATCCGTCTTCCGCGCAGCGCAGTTTCCGCATCTGCATGACCGACATCAGCCAGTTGGTGCTGCTGCCGCGGTTGTGGGCGCACCTGCGCGCCACCGCGCCGGGCATCCGGATCGACATCGCCCACCTCTCCACCGAGACGGCCAAGATGCTGGAGGCGGGTGAGGCGGACCTTGCGCTCGGCTTCATTCCGCAGCTGGAGGCCGGGTTCTACCAGCAGGCGCTGTTCCGCCAGCGCTACGTGTGCATGGCCAATGCGGACCACCCGCGGATACGCGAGACGCTGAGCCTGGCCCAGTTCGAGGCCGAGGAACATGCGGTGGTGAGCAGTTCCGGCACCGGCCACCTGATCCTCGACCGCGAGATCGCGCGCCAGAACATCAGCCGGCGGGTGGCGCTGGCGGTGCCCAACTTCCTCGGCGTCGCCTTCGTGGTGGAGCACACCGATCTGCTGGTGACGATTCCGGCCCGGCTGGCCGAAGTGCTTGCGGGGCGGGGGCGCTTCCGGACCTTTCCGGTGCCGTTCGAGCTACCGGATTACGCGGTCAAGCAGCACTGGCACGAGCGCTATCACCACGATCCCGGCAATCGCTGGCTGCGCCGGCTGATTTCGGACCTGTTGTCCGCGCCAGTGGCAACGCCCTGATCAGGCGCGCGGCCGTAGCCAGTGGGCGGCGACGTCGACCATGCGGTTGGCGAAACCCCATTCGTTGTCGAACCACACCATGAGATTGAGCAGGCGCGGGCCGTTCATGCGCGTCTGGGCGCCATCCACGATGGCCGAATGCGGGTCGTGGTTGAAGTCGATCGAAGCATGGGGGTCGTCGCTGTAGGCGAGCAGTCCGGCATAAGGCCCCGCGGCGGCATCGCGCAGCAGGCGGTTGACCTGACCGGCGTCGGTGTCGCGTTCCAGCGCGAGCACCAGGTCGATCGCGGACACGTTGTGCGTCGGCACCCGGATGGCCTTGGCCTGCACGCGCCCGGCAAGCCCCGGTAGCAGGCGTTCCACGCCGCGCGCCAGCCCGGTCGATACCGGAATGATCGACTGCATCGCCGAGCGCGTGCGGCGCAGGTCGGAATGGTGGTAGCCGTCGATCAGCGGCTGGTCGTTCATGACCGAGTGCAGCGTGGTCAGCAACACCTGCTCCAGCCCGAGTTCGGCGTGCAGCAGGTCGAGCACCGGTACGACCGCGTTGGTGGTGCACGAGGCGTTGGAGACGATGCGCTCGTTGCCGCGCAGCAGGTGCTGGTTGATGCCATGGACGATGGTGGCGTCTACGTCGGCGGCGCTGTTCGCGGGGTGGGACAGCAGCAGGCGCGGACAGCCCGCGTCGAGAAAACGCGTAAGGCCGGCGCGGTCGCCGTACTGGCCTGAGCACTCCACCACCAGGTCGATCTCCAGCCCGGCCCAATCCACCGCCTCCGGCGTGGTGGCGTGACTCACCGCGATCCGCTCGCCGTCGATCAGCAGACTGTCCTCGTCGGCATCCACCCGGCCCGGAAAGCGGCCGTGGGTCGAATCGAAACGGGTGAGGTAGGCGATGCTGGCGAGGTCGGCAGGCTCGTTGATTGCTACCACGCGAAAGGCGTCGCGCCGCCCGGACTCGCGCAGCGCGCGCAGGAAGCAGCGGCCGATGCGGCCGTAGCCGTTGATCGCGAGCCGCAGCGGGGTGGCGAAGGAGTCGGTGGGCAAGGATGAGGGAGCGGACGGCGGCACGGTCTGGGCGGAATGCGGGGCGGGTGGGAGCCGCCGATTCTAACGCCTCCGTGGCAATGTCCGCGCCGTGCCGGACTTATCCTGGGTCAAGGAGGTCGGGCGGGCGGCTCACCATACTGCGCTGCAAGGGGCCATGCGAGCCCCGGCATCGCGCGCCATGACGGCGCCGTTTGTGAACCCCGAGAGGACTGGCAGATGGCTCTGATTCCGCTGGAAGAACCCACCTTGAAACGCGCCGCGCCGAAGGGCTTCGCCCCCTTCGCGCTCGGCTTTCGCCCGTTTTACCTGCTCGCAGCGTCGTTTGCCGCGCTCGCGATTCCTGCCTGGGTGGCGATGCTGGGCGGTCTGTTCGCGCCGCCCATGCCCTCGATGTGGTGGCATGCGCACGAAATGCTGTTCGGCTTTGCGGTGGCGGTGATCGTCGGCTTCCTGTTTACCGCCGGCCGCAACTGGACCGGGCTGCCCACACCCACCGGCGCCCGGCTGGCGGCACTCGCCGGGTTATGGCTGGCGGGCCGGCTCGCAATGGCCTTCGGCAGCGGCCCCTGGGCCGCCGCCGTCGATCTGGCCTTCCTGCCGCTTGCCGCGTTTGCGCTCGCCCGCGTGCTGGTAAAGGCGCGCAGCACGCGCAACTACTTCCTGCCGGCGCTGCTTGTGCTGCTGACGCTGGGCAATCTCGCCTTCCATCTCGCCCAGCTCGGCCTTGTCACATGGGACCCGCTGCAGGCGGTGCATTTCGGCCTCGCCCTCGTGGTCGTCATCGAAACCGCGATCGGCGGCCGGGTGATTCCGATGTTCACCTTCAATGCGCTGCGCGGCATCTGGCAGTGGCGCAATCCGCGCCTGGACGCGGCGGCGATCGGCACGACCGCCGCCGCGCTGGTGCTGTGGGCGCTGCAATGGGTCCCGGTCCTCGCCGGCGGTCTGGCGCTGCTTGCCGCGGTGCTGCAGACGGTGCGCTGCGTGGGCTGGAATCCGCGCGCGGCGCTGGCCAGACCGCTGCTGTGGATCCTCCATCTGGGCCACCTGTGGATTCCGCTCGGCTTGGCGCTCGTCGCCGCGTCGCAATGGGGGTGGGTGGCGCGCTCGGCCGCGGTTCATGCGTTCGCCATCGGCGCCACCGGAGGGCTGATCCTCGGCATGATCACCCGCACCGCGCTCGGCCACACCGGCCGCATGCTGGAAGCGGGCAAGCTGGAGAGCTGGGCCTACGGTGCGGTGCTGGCCGCGGCGGCGGCACGGGTGATCACGCTGTTGGCGCTGCCCGCGCTTGCCTGGGGCGGGGTGCTGATCGCCGCGCTCGCCTGGGCGCTGGCGTTCTGCCTGTACCTGGTGCGCTACGTGCCGATCCTGCTGCGCCCGCGCATCGACGGCAAGGAGGGGTAGCGCGCTCTCGAAACCCCGGCAGGGCCGCGCAGTGCAAAAAAGCCGCGGTGCCTGTCCCGTTTTGTGAACTTGTTCATGGTATTGCCTTGACGGTTCTGCGAGGATTAATCACTCTTCATTTTTTTTAACCCCGTCAGCGGGTCTTGAGTCATGGCCACTATCAGTCGTTCCAAGGCCGGCGAGACGCTCGCCAGCGAGTATCAGGGTGATATCTACGCGCTCGAGAAGGATGCCGACGAGCTGCTGACCCTGGGTGTGGAGATCGGCCCGTTCCGCGCGGGCCTGGGCTGCTTCGAAAACTGTCACCTGTCCTCGCAGGCGCTGCGCCGCCTGCAGGTGTTGGGTGGCAAGTATCTGTGGGACCTCGAACCCGTCGAAGGCAAGCCCGAAGCGTTCCCGTTCGAATTCACCGGCATGTCCTGTATGCCGCGCTACCACTGAACATCTCCCGCCGCGAAGGCCGTCGCGGCGGCGGTCGGTGTAGCGACCGGCAGTGGTAGTGCGAAGAAAAAAGCCCGGCGGGGGAAATCCCCGCCGGGCTTTTTGTTTGCCGCTGTCTGCCGATGCTCAGGCCACGGCGACCGGGATCTTGCCGATCTTCGCCTGCCATTCCTTCGGGCCGGTGTTGTGCACGCTGGTGCCGGTGGAATCGACCGCCACGGTCACCGGCATGTCCTGCACGGTGAATTCGTAGATCGCTTCCATGCCGAGGTCCGCAAAGCCGACGACCTTGGCTTCCTTGATCGCCTTGGAGACGAGGTAGGCGGAGCCGCCGACCGCCATCAGGTAGGCGGACTTGTTGTCGCGGATCGCATCGATCGCGACCGGGCCGCGCTCGGACTTGCCGATCATCGAGATGAGGCCGGTCTGCTCCAGCATCATGCGGGTGAACTTGTCCATGCGGGTGGCGGTGGTGGGGCCGGCCGGGCCGACGACTTCGTCGCGCACCGGATCGACCGGGCCGACGTAGTAGATGACGCGGTTGGTGAAATCGACCGGCAGCTTCTCGCCCTTGGCCAGCATGTCCTGGATGCGCTTGTGCGCGGCGTCGCGGCCGGTGAGCATCTTGCCGTTGAGCAGCAGGATCTGGCCCGGCTTCCAGGACGCGACTTCTTCCTTGGTCAGGGTGTCGAGATTCACCCGGGTGGCGACGTTGGTGTCGGCCTTCCAGGTCACGGCGGGCCAGTCTTCGAGCTTGGGCGTTTCGAGCTTGGCCGGGCCGGAGCCGTCGAGTTCGAAATGCACGTGGCGGGTGGCCGCGCAGTTCGGGATCATCGCCACCGGCAGCGAGGCCGCGTGGGTCGGGTAGTCCATGATCTTGACGTCGAGCACGGTGGTGAGGCCGCCGAGGCCCTGGGCGCCGATGCCGAGCGCGTTCACCTTTTCCATCAGTTCGAGGCGCAGTTCCTCGACGCGCGACAGCGCGGCGCCGGAGGCGGCCTTTTCCTTCAGCTCATGGATGTCCACCGGCGCCATCAGCGATTCCTTGGCCAGCAGCATCGCCTTTTCCGGCGTGCCGCCGATGCCGATGCCGAGGATGCCCGGCGGACACCAGCCGGCGCCCATGGTCGGCACGGTCTTCAGCACCCAGTCGACGATGGAATCGGACGGGTTGAGCATGACCATCTTCGACTTGTTTTCCGAGCCGCCGCCCTTGGCCGCACAGGTGATTTCGACGTGATCGCCCGGCACGATCTCGTAGTGCACAACGGCCGGCGTGTTGTCCTTGGAGTTCTTGCGCGCGCCGGCGGGATCGAGCAGCACCGAGGCGCGCAGCTTGTTGTCCGGGTGGTTGTAGGCGCGGCGCACGCCTTCGTTGACCATCTCCTGGACGCTCATCTTGGCGTCCCACTGCACGTTCATGCCGACCTTGAGGAAGACCACGGCGATGCCGGTGTCCTGGCAGATGGGGCGGTGGCCTTCGGCGCACATGCGTGAATTGGTGAGGATCTGCGCAATCGCGTCCTTCGCGGCGGGGCTTTCCTCGCGTTCGTACGCTTCACCGAGCGCCTTGATGTAGTCGAGCGGATGGTAGTAGCTGATGTACTGGAAGGCATCCGCGATGGACTGGATGAGGTCTTCTTCGCGAATCACGGTCATGGCGCAAGGTCTCCGGTGCAGGAACGGGTGATGGGTGGGCTTCGGTTGCAGGCGGGCGGTGCCAGGGGGCTGGAATGCCGGATTTTTGCTGCAGCGAAGCATTGAATTCTAGCATCCGAGGCGTTTTTTCGTGCTCGATGGCGTGTAAGTCCTGTGTAAGATAGCTGTTCTTAAATGCCCTGCATTCCGCGGCAGGGCGCGCGGCCAGATCAAGGCTGGAAAACACCAGCCGACCCGTCCGGGTCAGCTTCAACCCTTTGATACGTTGAGGAGAGGTGAGCATGTCCAACGAACAACAGGTCCGCATTTACAACCCCTCGGAAGAAGTGGTGAAGAATGCTGCCGTATCCGGCATGGAGGCCTACTGGGCGCTGTGCAAGGAAGCGGAACAAGACTACGAGGGCTACTGGGCGCGCAACGCCCGTGAGCTGATCGACTGGAAGAAGCCCTTCACGCAGGTTCTGGACGAGAGCAACGCGCCGTTCTTCAAGTGGTTCGCCGACGGCCAGCTGAACGTGTCCTACAACTGCCTCGACCGCAACGTCGAGAAGGGCCTGGGCGACAAGGTCGCGCTGATCTTCGAAGCCGACAGCGGCGAAGTCACCCGCGTCACCTACAAGGACCTGCTGGGCCGCGTCTGCAAGTTCGCCAATGCGCTGCGCGCTTCCGGCATCAAGAAGGGCGACCGCGTCGTCATCTACCTGCCGATGTCGATCGAAGGCGTCGTCGCGATGCAGGCCTGCGCCCGTATCGGCGCCACCCACTCCATCGTGTTCGGCGGCTTCTCCGCCCAGGCCCTGCGCGACCGCATCAACGATGCCGGCGCCGTGGCGCTGATCACCTCCGACGGCCAGTTCCGCGGCGGCAAGGCCCTGCCGCTGAAGCCGATCGCCGACGAGGCGCTGTCGCTGGGCGGCTGCGAAACCATCAAGAACGTGTTCGTGGTCAAGCGCACCGGGGCCGACGTGGCCTTCGTCGCCGGCCGCGACGTCTGGTACCACGACGTGGTGGCCAGCCAGTCCGACGTCTGCGAGCCGGAATGGGTCGATGCCGAGCATCCGCTGTTCCTGCTCTACACCTCGGGCTCCACCGGCAAGCCGAAGGGCGTCCAGCACTCCACCGGCGGCTACCTGCTGCACGCGATCCTGACCATGAAGTACACGTTCGACATCAAGCCGAGCGACGTCTTCTGGTGCACCGCGGACATCGGCTGGGTCACCGGCCACACCTACATCACCTACGGCCCGCTCGCCTGCGGCAGCACCGAAATCGTGTTCGAAGGCGTGCCGACCTACCCGGACGCCGGCCGCTTCTGGAAGATGATCCAGGACCACAAGGTCAACATCTTCTACACCGCGCCGACCGCCATCCGTTCGCTGATCAAGGCCGCGGACAACAATCCGACGGTGCATCCGAAGAACTACGACCTGTCCTCGCTGCGCATCCTGGGTTCGGTCGGTGAGCCGATCAACCCGGCGGCGTGGGAGTGGTACTACGAGAACGTCGGCGGCGGCCGCTGCCCGATCGTCGATACCTTCTGGCAGACCGAAACCGGCGGCCACATGATCACCCCGCTGCCGGGCGCAACCCCGCTGGTGCCGGGTTCGTGCACGCTGCCCTTCCCCGGCATCCAGGCTGCCGTGGTCGATGAAACCGGCACCGAAGTGCCCAACGGCCAGGGCGGCATCCTGGTGGTCAAGCGTCCGTGGCCGTCGATGATCCGCACCATCTGGGGCGACCCGGAGCGCTTCAAGAAGTCCTACTACCCGGACGACTTCAAGGGCAAGCTCTACCTCGCCGGCGACGGTGCGATCCGCGACAAGGAAACCGGCTACTTCACCATCACCGGCCGTATCGACGATGTGCTGAACGTTTCCGGCCACCGCATGGGCACGATGGAAATCGAATCCGCGCTGGTCGCCCACGAGAAGGTTGCCGAAGCTGCGGTCGTCGGCCGTCCGGATGACCTGACCGGTGAAGCCATCGTCGCTTTCGTGGTGCTGAAGGGCGCCCGTCCGACCGGCGAAGCCGCTGCCGCCGTGGTCAAGGAACTGCAGAACTGGGTCGGCCACGAAATCGGGCCGATCGCCAAGCCGAAGGACATCCGCTTCGGTGAGAACCTGCCCAAGACCCGCTCCGGCAAGATCATGCGCCGCCTGCTGCGCCAGCTGGCCAAGGGCGAAGAGATCACCCAGGACACCTCGACGCTCGAGAATCCGGCGATCCTGGAGCAGCTGAAGGGCTAAGGCGGCGGGTCCGGGGCTGGTCGCGGCCGGTGCCCGGACCCTCGCCGCGGATTGAAGGGTCGTTGAGGCCCTGGGTCGGACCCTCCCCGGTTCGGCCCGAACGTTCAACAGGAGGAGGGCCGGCGGCATCCGCCGGCATGTAAGGAGACCGAAGGCGCGCGTCAGACGCGCCTCATTCTTGTTTTCCTGCCGCCCGCACCGCCGCCAAGAGCGGGAAGGGCGCGCAGTTATAATCCGACCCAGCATCGCCATCATGGGAGACGTGATGCGTAAGGGGCTCGCCGGGCAGCGGCTGGTCGCGGTCTTCCTGATCGGACTGTTGCTGTTCAACTTTCCATTGCTGTCCTTGTTCGATCGGCCCGTCACCGTGTTCGGGCTGCCGCTGTTGCACGTCTATCTTTTCGCCGCCTGGGCCGGCCTGATCGCGCTGGTGGCGTGGATCGCCGAGCGGGGCGCGCGCTGATGCTGTCCCCCAGCCTGATCGTTGGCGTTTCGTTCTGCTACCTGCTCGTCCTGTTCGGGGTGGCGTATGTCGGCGACCGTCGCGCCGACCAGGGACGCTCGCTGATTGCCAACTCCTGGGTCTATGGACTCTCGCTCGCGGTGTATTGCACCGCGTGGACCTACTTCGGCAGCGTGGGGCGCGCGGCTTCCGGCGGAATCTGGTTCCTGCCGATCTATCTCGGTCCCACGCTGGGACTGATGCTGTGCTGGCTGGTCGCGCTGAAGATGATCCGCATCTCGCGCAGCTACCGCATCACCTCGATCGCGGACTTCATCGCCTCGCGCTACGGCAAGAGCCACCTGCTCGGTGGCCTGGTCACTGTGATCGCGGTGGTGGGCACCGTTCCCTACATCGCGCTGCAACTGAAGGCGATCTCCAGCGGCTATCACGTCTTGTCCACCGGCGCGGGCGCGGCCGTCAACGGGCCGGCTGCGGCGCCGGCGGCGTGGTTTGACGACAGCACCTTCTACCTTGCGCTGACGCTGGCCGCCTTCACCATCCTGTTCGGCACCCGCCATCTCGACACCACCGAGCGCCACGAAGGCATGGTGGCCGCGATTGCCTTCGAGTCGGTGATCAAGCTGCTCGCCTTCCTTGCGGTGGGCGCCTATGTCACCTTCGGGCTGTATGACGGCTTTGGTGATCTGTTTGCCCACGCCCGCGCGTATGAACACCTGGAGGCGCTGCTGCGCTTCGAAGGCAGCGGCCGGGGCGGTTACGGCGGCTGGTTCACGCTCGTGGTGCTCGCGATGCTGTCGGTGTTCTTCCTGCCGCGCCAGTTCCAGATCACCGTGGTGGAGAACACCAACGAACAGCACCTGCGGCGCGCCATCTGGCTCTTTCCGGCTTACCTGCTGGCGATCAACCTGTTCGTGCTGCCGATCGCGCTAGCCGGCCTGATGCAGTTCGGCCAGGGACAGGTCGATCCCGACACCTTCGTCCTCACGCTGCCGCTCGCCCAGGGGCAGCAGGCGCTCGCGCTGCTGGTGTTCATCGGCGGCTTGTCGGCGGCCACCGGAATGGTCATCGTCGAAACCATCGCGCTGTCCACCATGGTCTGCAACGATCTCGTCATGCCCCTGCTGCTGCGCCATCCCGGCATCGCCGGCGGCCGCACGCGCGACCTGAGCGGGCTGCTGCTCGGCATCCGGCGCGGCGCCATCGTGCTCGTGCTGCTGCTCGGTTATCTCTACTACCGCCTTGCCGGCGAAGCCTATGCGCTGGTCAGCATCGGGCTGATCAGTTTTGCCGCGGTGGCGCAGTTCGCACCGGCGATGCTCGGCGGCATGTACTGGCGCGGCGGCACCCGTGACGGTGCGCTGGCCGGGCTGCTGGCCGGCTTCTCGGTGTGGGCCTACACCTTGTTGCTGCCCTCGTTCGTCAAATCGGGCTGGGTGGATGCCGGCGTGCTGGAGCAGGGCGTGCTGGGCATCGCCTGGCTGCGGCCGGAGCACCTGTTCGGCATGAGCGGGCTGGACAACATCAGCCACGCGATGTTCTGGAGCATGCTCGCCAACATCGGCTGCTATGTCGCGGTGTCGCTGCTGCGCGCGCCGAGCGCGGTGGAGACCAGCCAGGCCATGCTCTTCGTCGATGTCTTCCGCCGCCCCAGCGGGTCGCCGGCCAGCTTCTGGCGTGGCAATGCCGAGGTCGGCGAACTGGTGCCGCTGGTGGCGCGCTTCCTCGGGCAACGCCGCGCGGACGAGGCCTTCGCCTCCTACGCCCGCGGACGCGGCGCGAGCGGCATCGCCGCGCTGCGCGCCGATCCCGATCTGGTCCACTTCGCCGAAACCCTGCTCGCCGGCGCCATCGGCAGCGCTTCCGCGCGGGCGATGGTCGCCACCGTGGTGCAGGAAGAGCCGCTGGGCCTCGACGAGGTCATGAACATTCTCGACGAGGCCTCGCAGGTGCGTGCCTACTCGCACCAGCTGGAGGAAAAATCGTACGCGCTGGAGGTGGCGACCGAGGAGCTGCGCGCGGCCAACGAGCAGCTGAAGGAATTCGACCGCCTGAAGGACGACTTCATGTCCTCGGTCACGCACGAACTGCGTACGCCGCTCACCTCCATCCGAGCGCTGTCCGAGATGTTGTACGAGGACCCCCGCATCGGCCTCGAAGACCGGACACGTTTCCTCGGCATCATCGTGTCCGAAGCGGAACGGCTCACGCGGCTCGTCAATCAGGTGCTGGATCTGGCCAAAATCGAGTCGGGGCACGCCGAATGGCACAATTCCGACGTGGATATGCGCGAGCTGGCCCTGCATGCGGCGGACACCACCGCCCAGCTGTTCCGCGAGCGCGGCGCCGCGCTGGTGCTCGATCTGCCCGAGCGGGTGCCGCTGCTGCGCGCCGACCGCGACCGCTTGCTGCAGGTGCTGCTGAACCTGCTGTCCAACGCGGCGAAGTTCGTTCCGCCCGCCGGTGGCGAGGTCCGCCTCGTACTGCGTCCGGAGAACAGTGGACTGCGGGCCGACGTCATCGACAACGGCCCGGGCATTCCGCCCGAACAGCAGCAGGTGATCTTCGAGAAGTTCCGCCAGGGCGGCGACGCCCGCGCGCGGCCGCCGGGAACCGGGCTGGGGTTGCCGATCAGCCGCCAGATCATCGAGCATTTCGGCGGACGCCTGTGGGTGGAATCCGGCCCCGGCGAAGGGTCGCGGTTCTCGTTTGTATTGCCACTGCCGTCGGAGAGCGGCGGGCTATGACTTAGAATGGTGGGCGAGGGGAGAGGAACGCATGACCAAGAAGATCCTGATCGCGGATGACGAACAGAACATCGTCATTTCGCTGGAATTCCTGATGAAGCGGGAGGGGTTCACCGTTGTCGTCGCCACCGACGGCGACGAGGCGGTACGGATGATCCGCGCCGAGCAGCCCGACCTGGTGCTGCTCGACGTGATGATGCCCAAGAAGAGCGGCTTCGAAGTCTGCCAGGAGATCAAGGCCGACCCCGCGCTGCAGGGCGTGCGCATCCTGATGCTGACCGCCAAGGGGCGCGATACCGAAGTGGCCAAGGGCCTCGCGCTCGGCGCCGACGCCTACATGACCAAACCGTTCTCCACCCGCGATCTCGTCGCCCGCGTGCGCAGCATGCTGGGCATGGAAGCATGAGCGCCCGCGCAGGGCGGCAGGGTAAGCGCTTCGCCCGCGCACGGAGGCCGCAAGGCGGCCGGAGCCAACCCGGCGCAGGCGCCGCAGGCCCGGTCACGCCCGGAGGTGTGCGGTGAGCGCCGTGCAGATGACGGCGGGACACTCCGCGCGTAACCGGCTGGGCGTTGCGGTGCTGCTTACCGCGCTCTTCATCCTCGCCGTGTTCGCGGTCATCGGCGCCACGCTATGGTCCGATCTCGGCGTCGCCGAGCGCGATCTCGCGGAAACCCTGCTGGCGCCGCGCGCCGGCTTGCTGATCGTGATCCTCGCGCTGGCGGTGGGGCTGGCTGCCGCGGCGGTGAAGACGCTGCACGAAACCCATGTGCTGGCCCCCGCGCGCCTGCTGGAAGAGGCACAGGTGCTGCTCACCAACCCCGACGCACCGCGCCTGCAGCCGTCCGGCAGCGCGGAGATGCGGGCGCTCGCCGAGGTGATCAACACGCTGGCGGCACAGCGCGGCGTGCTGCGCCGCGACGTCGAGGCGCGCATCCGCGAGGCCAAGAACAGCGTCGAGGAAGAGAAAAACAGGCTGGCGGCGCTGATGTCCGAGCTGACGCAGAGCGTGCTGGTATGCAACCTCGACGGTCGGGTGCTGCTGTACAACAACCGCGCGCGGCTGCAGTTCCGCGCCATGTCCGACACCCCGGGCGCGGCTGGCGGCGGCGAACTCATCGGCCTCGGCCGCTCGATCTACACCGTGTTCGAGCGCAACCTGATCGCGCATGCGCTGGAAACCATCCAGCACCGCCTGCGCCGCACCGCCCAGCCGGTCGCCAACTTCGTCACCACCACCCGCAGCGGCCAGTTGCTGCGGGTGCAGATGGCGCCGGTGCTCACCACCGCTGCCGAGGCCCTGATCGGCGACACGGCTCAACCGGCGGTGGCCGAGCGGACGATGACCGGCTTCATCCTGATGCTCGACAACATCACGCGCAATTTCGAGGCCGAGTCGCGTCGCGACCAGATGCTGCACAGCATGACCGAGGGCAACCGCGCCGCGCTCGGCAACGTGCGCGCGGCGGTCGAGATGCTCGATTTCCCCGACCTGCAGGACGAGTTGCGGGAGCGCTTCCGCAAGGTGGTGCGCGACGAGGTGCAGGCCATGAGTGCGCGGCTGGACCAGACCGCCACCGAGTTCGCGGATTCGCTGAAAGCGCGCTGGCCGCTGGAGGAAATGCTGGGGGCCGACCTGATCGCCGCCGCCCAGCGCCGCATCGAGAACCGCGTCCATCTGCCGACCAAGCTGGAGGACGTCGACGAATCGCTGTGGGTGAAGGTGGACAGCTTTTCGCTGATCCAGGCGCTCACCTATCTCGCCAGCCGCCTGTCGGACGAATTCGAGGTGCGCGAGGTGCGTTTCCGCCTGACCCCGGCCGGCCGCCTGGCACACCTCGACCTGATCTGGTCCGGCCAGGCGATGAGCACCGAAACCGTGATGAGCTGGGAGCTGGAGGCGATGAACTTCGCCGGCGAACACAGCCCGCTCACGGTGCGCGACGTCATCGAGCGCCACGGCGGCGAGATGTGGCTGGAGCGCGAGAAGGTGCGCCACCGGGCGTTCTTCCGCATCCTGTTGCCGGCCGCGATGCCGCAGGAGCAGCTCGACGAATCCATGCTGCTGCGCGCCGACAGCCGTCCCGAGTACTACGACTTCGACCTGTTCAAGTGGTCGGAGCGTTCGCGCGCCCTCGAAGACCGCCTGCTGACCGAGCTGACCTACACGGTGTTCGACACCGAGACCACCGGCCTCAACCCTTCGCAGGGCGACGAGATCATCCAGATCGGCGCGGTGCGGGTGCTCAACGGCAAGCCGCTGCGCAGCGAAGCCTTCGAGCAACTGATCGACCCCTGCCGCCCGCTGCCGGAGGAATCGGCCCGGGTGCATGGCATCACCGCCGACATGCTGGCAGGGCAGCCGGTCATCGAGGCAGTGCTGCCGTCCTTCCACGCCTTCGCGGCGGACACCGTGCTGGTGGCGCACAATGCCGCGTTTGACATGCGCTTCCTGCAGCTCAAGGAAGACCTCACCGGGCTGCGCTTCGACCAGCCGGTGCTTGATACGCTGCTGCTGTCGGCGGTGATCCACCCGAACCAGGATTCGCACCGGCTGGAGGCGATCGCCGAGCGCCTGGGCATTACCGTGGTGGGGCGCCATACCGCGCTGGGCGATGCGATGGTGACCGCCGAGGTGTTCCTGAAGCTGGTGCCGCTGCTGGCGGAAAAGGGCATCCGCACACTGCGCGAGGCGCGCGAGGCGGCGGAAAAGTCGTACTACGCCCGGATCAAGTATTGATGGCCGGCGGCCCCTGCAACCCGCCGCGCCGAGGGCGCGCATGAACACGGGCGCCTTCTCGCGCCGGCTGCGGCGCTATTACGGCTGGTACACCGGCACCTTTGCGCTGTTCGTGCTGCTGCTCGCGGTCGGCGAGCAGTTTGGCCTGTCGCAGCGCGCCATCGGCCACATCTTCCTGTTCGTCACGATCGCCATCTATGCCGGCATCGGCGTGATGAGCCGCACCTCCGACGTGTCCGAATACTACGTCGCCGGACGCCGGGTGCCGGCGGTGTTCAACGGCATGGCCACCGCCGCCGACTGGATGAGCGCGGCGTCCTTCATCGGCCTGGCCGGCACGCTGTACTTCAGCGGCTTCGAGGGGCTGGCCTTCGTCACCGGGTGGACCGGCGGGTTCGTGCTGGTGGCGCTGCTGCTCGCGCCCTACCTGCGCAAGTTCGGCCAATACACCATCCCCGACTTCCTCGGCGCCCGCTACGAGGGCGACTTCGCCCGTCTGGTCGGCATCGGGGCCACGGTGCTGGCGAGCTTCGTCTACCTCGTCGCGCAGATCTATGGCGTCGGCCTTGTCACCAGCCGCTTCGTCAGCGTCGAGTTCGAGATCGGTCTCTTCGTCGGGCTGGCGGGCATCCTGGTGTGTTCCTTTCTCGGCGGCATGCGTGCAGTCACCTGGACCCAGGTGGCGCAGTACCTGATCCTGATCATCGCCTACCTCGTGCCGGTGATGATCCTGTCGTACAAGGTGACGGGCGTACCGGCGCCGCAGGTGATGTACGGCGGGGTGCTGGCCAAGCTGACCGAGCGCGAGGCCGAACTCGAGGTGGAGCCGGCCGAAAATGCCGTGCGGGCGCTGTACCACAAGCGCGCCGACGACTACGCCGCCAAGGTCGCGGCGCTGCCGGAATCGCTTGAAACCGAGCGCCGCGCGCTGATCGACCGGCTGAACGAACTGCGCCTGGACAACGCCTCCGCGCGCGACATCGCGCTGACCGAGCGCGCGTTGCGCGACCTGCCGCGCACTCCGGCCGACGCCGCGGTGCGCTGGGAGCGGGCGCGCGCCGAGGCGCTGGAGAAGGCCCAGCCCCCGCCGCGCCACGCGGAGGCGCACCCCGGCCGCACCGCCGCGGAGTCGCAGGCGGCGCGCAACAACTTCCTCGCGCTGGTGTTCGTACTGATGGTGGGCACCGCCGCGCTGCCCCACATCCTTGCGCGCTACTACACCACGCCGGGCGTGGTGGCGGCGCGGCGCTCGGTGTTCTGGTCGCTGCTGTTCATCTTCCTGCTCTATGTCACCGCGCCGGCCTATGCGGTGTTCGCCAAATGGGAGATCTACAACAGCGTGATCGGCTCCAGCCTGTCGATCCTGCCGGGGTGGGTGGCCTCATGGGGCAAGGTGGGGCTGGTGCGGATCGAGGACATCAACGGCGACGGCATCCTGCAACTCGCCGAACTCAGCATCAATACCGACGTGATCATGCTGGCGACACCCGAAATCGCGGGGCTGCCCTATGTGGTGTCCGGGCTGGTCGCCGCCGGCGGCCTCGCCGCGGCGCTGTCCACCGCCGACGGCCTGTTGCTGACCATCTCCAACGCGCTGTCGCACGACCTTTACTACAAGGTCATCAACCCGCATGCCACCACGCACCGCCGGCTGGTGATCTCGAAGTCGCAGCTGCTGGTGGTGGCGGTGGTCGCGGCCTGGGTCGCGTCGATGCGGCCGGACAACATCCTGTTCATGGTCGGGCTGGCGTTCTCGATCGGCGCCGCGGCCTTCTTCCCGGCGCTGGTGCTGGGCATCTTCTGGAAGCGTGCCAACCGTCCCGGCGCGGTGTGCGGCATGCTGGCCGGCCTGGGTGTCACGCTGTTCTACGCGGTGCGCACCCATCCCTTCTTCGGCGGGTCGATGGCCAACGCGTGGTTCGACATCAACCCGATCTCGGCCGGGGTATTCGGCGTGCCGCTGGGTTTCGTCATCATCATCGTGGTCAGCCTGCTGACGCCGCCGCCGCCGCGCGAAATCCAGGCGCTGGTGGACTACGTGCGCTATCCGCAATTGCCCACGGGCGCCGACGAGGGCGAGACCGAGAGTGGCGGCGCCTGAGCCCGGCGCGCCGCGCTACACCGCGGTGGCGCTGACGATGCGGGCGCGCCCCTGCGCCTTCGCCTGGTAAAGCGCGAGGTCGGCCGAGCGCAGCAAGTGGGCGCTGTCGGCGCCGTGGATCGGCGCCTCGGCGACGCCGGCCGACAGCGTTACCGCGGGCAAGCGGCGGCCGCCGAAGGCGAGCTGCAGCCGGCCGATCATCTGCGCCAGCTCCTCCAGCCGTTCGGTGGCGTTCTCGGCGCTGGAGGCCGGCATCACGATCGCCAGCTCCTCGCCGCCGAAGCGGCACGGCACGTCGCTGCGCCGCAGCTGTTCGCGCAGGATGCGGCCGATCTCCGCCAGCACCAGGTCGCCCGCCTCGTGGCCGTACTCGTCGTTGAAGCGCTTGAAGTGGTCGATGTCCAGCATCGCCAGCGTCAGCGGCGTGCCGTCGCGCTGCGCGCGCACCAGTTCGTGGTTGAGCACGTCGTCCAGGTAGCGCCGGTTGAACAGCCCGGTGAGCGGGTCGTGGATCGCCTGCTGGCGCAGCGCTTCGCGCAGGCGCAGGTTGGACAGCGACAGCTTTACCGAATCGGCGGTGCTGCGCACGAGGTAATGCAGGTTGTCGAGCGTGCTTTCGTCCGCCGCGGGCGGGAAGCGGATCGACAGCAGTCCGACTACATCGGCATCGACGATCATCGGCTGGCAGCAGTAGCCGTGTTCCGGCGCCGAGCCGAAATGCGCGCACACCGGCGAACCGCCCGGCGGAATCTCGTGCGGTTCGCCGCGTCGCAAGCCCCAGCAGGAGTCCAGCCCGAACTGGGGCGGCAACTGCGGGTCGCCCGCGTGCGCCGCCACGTGCAGGGTGCCGTCGGTGGCGTCGACCAGCATCAGCGCGGCGTCGAAGCCCTGGAACAGTTCGCCGAACAGCGGCGCGATCACCTGGCGCGCCTCGGCCTCGCTGCGGCAGCTTTGCAGCAGGTCGTGCAGGCGGTTGATGAGGCTGTTGTGGCGGTCGCGCTCGGCAAGGCGGTCCACCATCGCCTGCATGCGTTCCATGGCCTGCTGGCGTTCGAGTTCGGCGCGCTTGCGGTCGGTCAGGTCCACGCCGTAGATGATCGCGATGCCTTCCTGGCCGGCAGGTGCAAGCCGGATGTCCAGCCAGCGCGGGTCGGAGGCAACCTGGTCGAGTTCGGCTGCCACGCTGCTGCCGGCCTGGGCCTGGCGGTAATAGTCGGTCCAGCGCTCGCGCTCGTCTTGCGCCAGCGGCAGACAGATGTCGCCGGGCTGGATGCGTTTGCCGAAGCGCAGCGCGAAAAAGCGCTGGGCAGCCTGGTTGGCGATGATCAGGCGGAAGTCACGATCGACCGACCACACCACGCGATCGGTCGATTCGAACAGCGCTGACAGATTGCTCGCGCTGCTGCGCAGCAGGTTGAGTTCGGAATGCGAGCTGATGTCCTGCACCGTGCCCACCACGCGCTGGGCGGTGCCGTCCGGTGCGCGCAGCACCGAGCCGCGCAGCCGCAACATGCGCGCCTCGCCGCGCGGCGGACGGTAGCGCAGCTCGAGGTCGACCTCGCCGCGCTCGTTCACCTGCGCGCGGATGCGGCGGAAGTGTTCGTCCCACTGCGCCGAGCCGACGAAGGCGTGCAGGGCCTTCAGCGAAGTCGGCGCGTCGGGTTCGCCTTCCACCCGCTCGGCCGGCGACAGCAGGTCGCGGGCGATGTCGCTGAGTGTGAGCTGTCCGTTGGCGAGATCGCACTCCCAGCTGCCCAGGCGGGCGATGTCCTGCGCTTCGCGCAACATCCGCTCGTTGGCTTCCAGACGGCTGTGGGCGCGTACCCGGACGACGGTGCTCCACAGCCCCTCGGCGAGGCCCGAGAGCACTTCGACGTCGGTGGCCACGTAATCCCCCGGCTTGTTGCCCACGCCGATGAGCATGCGGACGCCGATGCTGTCCATCACCGGCACCGCAAGGTGGCGCTGCAGCTTGATGTGGCCGCCGGGCAAACCGCGGCGGCCTACGATCTGGTCGTAGTTGTTGTGGATGACAGGGCGCTTGAGGCGGACGCAGTCGGCCCATACGCCGGCGCGGTCCAGCGGGTAGTGGCGGTCGTAATCCGCTTCGCATTGCGCCAGGGTCTCGCGGCTCCAGGCGCACAGTTCGATGGTGCGCTGGTCGTCGTTGATGAAGTGCAGGTAGGCGACGGTGCTGCCGGTGATCTGCTGCGCGGCTTCGAGCCCGCTTTCGACGCAGCTGCGTTCGCCCTCCGAAGCGGCGCGGGTGCTGATGTCCAGCAGCGCGGCGGAGCACAACTCCTTCTGCCGGCGCAGCTGTTCGGCCGCCACTTCGTCCAGGTACTGCTCGCGCCGCCGGCGCCGCATCAGGCCGAGCAGGCCGAGCCCGAGCAGCCAGGCAGCAGAATGGCTGCCGGCGGTAAGCCGGCGGTCGGCCTCATGGCGGCGCTGGAACGGCGCAAACGGCATGGTCACGCTGAAGCCGCCGCGCAGCCCGCCGACCGGCACCTCGGTGTTGCCGTGGCAGCCCACGCAGCCCGCTTCCATGTACACCGGCAGCATGTAGCGCAGCATCGCAACGCCCTGGATGCTGTCGAGCTCGGAGTAATAGCGCGCGCCGCTTTGCAGCTCGTGCAGCGCGGTGCGCTCCCAGGTATCCGGGGTGTTGATCGGGTTGGTGACCTGCAGCGCGGTGAGCTTGCCACGGATGCCGTCGCTCTCGGCGAAGGCTTCCAGCACCTGCCGCGTCGCATAGGCCGGGTTGAGCAGCGTCAGCACCCGGCCGTTGGTGGTGGTGACGTCCCGCTCGGGAACTTCAAGGTAGGGATTGGGCGGCGTGGTGGCGGTGGGCGGCACATAAACGCCCTGATGCCGCGTCACCCAGCGGCGGAACGCCATATCCTTGCGCAGGTAAGCCTCGGCGACCAGCTCGGCTTCGTGCCGGGCGTCGTCCCGATGCATCCAGTCGCTGATACCGTAAAACGTTCCGATCAGGCCGGTCCAAAGCAGCACCGGCAGCCAGAAATGGCGCACGAACCACGAAATGATCGTTCCCTCCCAGGGCAACCGGCGACGGCGCGGTCATGGCCGGGCCGTTCTATTAGCAGTTCCTGTTTTCATCTTAGCGATTCCGTTGTCGTGCGGAGACGTGCCGCGCCGGCCGCCGCGGGTTTTTTCTTCCCAAGCTGGGTAATTCGGCTCAGCCGCCGCGCGCCAGCAAATGGTCCAAAGGCAAGCGCGTGGTGCGCTTGATCTCGGCCAGCACGATGTTGGACTTGACGCTGCGCACGCCGGTGAGGCGCATCAGGCGGTGCAGCATGAAGGCCGACAGCGCGGCGAGGTCGGGCGCGACGATGCGCAGCAGATAGTCCGCTTCGCCGGTGATCGCAAAGCACTCGAGCACTTCGTCCATCGCCGCCACCGCGGCGTTGAAGGCGTCGGTGTGGGCTTCGGCGTGGCGTTCCAGTGATACGGCAGTAAAGGCGGTTACGCCCAGCCCGACGGCCGCCGGGCGCAGCAGCGCGCTGTAGCGCTCGATGTAGCCGGCCTGCTCCAACCGCTGCACCCGCCGGCTTACCTGCGAGGGCGACAGATGGATCTGTTCCGCCAGCTCGGCGTTTGAGGCGTGACCGTTGCGCTGCAGGGCGTCGAGCAGGTGAAGGTCGTACTTGTCGATTTCCATTGTGCAAGTTTGATGCGTAAAAGTTATATGTGATGCACAGGATGTGCGCATTGAACGCGTTAAACCGCCGATATTGCACGCACTTCGCGCCCTTGTCTCACTAACATTGTTTCCGACGAATCCCCCCGTACGGGAGCCAAAACGGGCAAGGTCCGCTCCAAGGGACAGGTCCGCAGCAGGCCCGCGTCGGCACAACAAGGACGACAGGAGACAGCGCGATGAAGGCCGAGGCATTTCCCCCCCAGATCCGTACCGACTACCGCCTGAGCGACAGCCTGCAGGCGATGTCCGGGCAGATCTTCCTGACCGGCACCCAGGCGCTGGTGCGGCTGCCGCTGATGCAGGCCGCGCTGGATGCCGCCGCGGGGCGCAATACCGGCGGCTTCATCAGCGGCTACCGCGGCTCGCCACTCGGCGCCTACGACCAGCAGCTGTGGAAGGCCAAGGCGCTGCTCGACGCCAACCGCATCCGCTTCCTGCCGGCGGTCAATGAAGAACTCGGCGCCACCGCGGTGCTCGGTACCCAGCAGGTGGAAGGCGATGCCGAGCGCACGGTCGATGGCGTGTTCGCGATCTGGTATGGCAAGGGCCCCGGCGTGGATAGGGCCGGCGACGCGCTGCGCCACGGCAATGCCTACGGTGCCTCGCCCCACGGCGGCGTGCTGGCGGTGATCGGCGACGACCACGGCTGCGTGTCCTCGTCGATGCCGCACCAGAGCGACTTCACCCTGCAGGCCTGGGGGCTGCCGGTGCTCAATCCCGCCAGCGTCGCCGAGATGCTGGAATTCGGCCTCTACGGCTGGGCGCTGTCGCGCTACTCGGGCTGCTGGGTGGGGCTGAAGGCGATTTCCGAGACGGTGGAAAGCGCTTCCACGGTGGACCTGGATGCCATCCGCACCCGCTTCGATAGCGTGCCCGACTTCACCCCGCCCGCCACCGGGCTGCATTACCGCTGGCCCGATCTGCCCAGCCTGGTCATCGAACAGCGTCTGCACGCCAAGCTGGACGCGGCGCGTGCCTTCGCCGCCGCCAACGCCATCGACAAGACCATCTGCGCCGCGCCGCAGGCCGACATCGGCATCGTCTCCTGCGGCAAGGCCCACCTCGACCTGCTCGAAGCCTTCCGCCGGTTGGGTGTCAGCCTTGCCGATCTGGAGGCCGCCGGCATCCGCTTCTACAAGGTGGGCCAGAGCTTTCCGCTGGAAACCGGCCGCATGCGCGCCTTCGCCACCGGACTGAAGGAAATCCTCGTCGTCGAGGAAAAGGGCCCGGTGATCGAGCGCCAGATCAAGGAGCTGTTCTACAACGCCGACCCGGCCGAGCGGCCGCTGGTGATCGGCAAGAGCGGCCGCGACGGCGCGCCGCTGCTGTCCGCGCTCGGCGAGCTGCGGCCGTCGCGGGTGATCCCGGTCATCGCCGCCTGGCTTGCCGCCCACCGGCCGGAGATCGAGCAGCGCGCCCACGTGGTCGAGCACGTCACCGACTTCACCCCGCCGCCGCTGCTCTCCAACGAGGCCGACGGCGTGCGCCGGGTGCCGTACTTCTGTTCCGGCTGTCCGCACAACACCTCGACCAAGGTGCCGGAGGGCTCGCACGCGCAGGCTGGCATCGGCTGCCACTTCATGGCCTCGTGGATGCCGGACCGCGAAACCACCGGGCTGATCCAGATGGGC
Source organism: Azoarcus olearius (assembly GCF_001682385.1). Classification (NCBI taxonomy): domain Bacteria; kingdom Pseudomonadati; phylum Pseudomonadota; class Betaproteobacteria; order Rhodocyclales; family Zoogloeaceae; genus Azoarcus; species Azoarcus olearius. The sequence goes on along the minus strand of NZ_CP016210.1, from coordinate 2,731,979 downwards.
GGCGAGGGCGTGGACTGGGTCGCGCATTCCGCCTTCACCCGCACCCCGCACGTGTTCCAGAACCTCGGCGACGGCACCTATTTCCACTCCGGCTTCCTCGCCATCCGCCAGGCGATCGCCGCAGGCACCAACGTCACCTACAAGATCCTCTACAACGATGCGGTGGCGATGACCGGCGGCCAGCCGGTGGACGGCACGGTCACCGTCGATGCCATCGCCCGCCAGGTGGAGGCCGAGGGCGCGCGCCGGGTGGCGGTGGTGAGCGACGAGCCGGAAAAGTACGACGGCCACGAAGGCCTGTTCCCGCGCGGCACTTCTTTCCACCATCGTGCCGAACTCGACGCGGTGCAGCGCGAGCTGCGCGAGGTGAAGGGCGTGACCGTGCTGATCTACGACCAGACCTGTGCCGCCGAGAAGCGTCGCCGCCGCAAGAAGCAGGCTTATCCCGACCCGGCGCGGCGCATCTTCATCAACGACGCGGTGTGCGAAGGCTGCGGCGACTGTGGCAAGCAGTCCAACTGCCTCTCCATCGTGCCGGTCGACACGCCTTTCGGCCGCAAGCGCGCCATCGACCAGTCGAGCTGCAACAAGGACTATTCCTGCGTGAACGGTTTCTGCCCCAGCTTCGTGTCGGTGCTCGGCGGCAGCCTGAAGAAGCCCACCGGCCCGGCCTTCGACGCCGGCCGGCTGGACGAACTGGTTGGCACGCTGCCGCTGCCCCGGGCCTGGTGCTGGGATGCGCCTTACGACCTGCTGGTGACCGGCGTCGGCGGCACCGGCGTGGTCACCGTGGGCGCGCTCATCACCATGGCCGCCCACCTCGAAGGCAAGAGCGCCTCGGTGCTGGACTTCATGGGCTTCGCGCAGAAGGGCGGGCAGGTGCTGTCCTTCGTGCGCCTGGGCGCTGACGCCAGCGTGCTCAACCAGGTGCGCATCGACGCCCAGCAGGCCGACGCCATCCTCGCCTGCGACCTCGTGGTCGGCGCCAGCAACGACGCGCTGCTCACCGCCCGCCACGGCCGCACCCGCATCGTCGCCAACGTGCACGAGATCCAGACCGCGCGCTTCGTGCAGGACCCGGACGCCGACCTGCACGTCGATGCGCTGCTCGCCAAGATGCGCTACGCCGCCGGCGACGACCGGCTCGACACCTGCGACGCGCAGGCGCTGTGCGCGCGCTTCCTCGGCGACACCATGGGCGCCAACATCCTGCTGATGGGTTACGCCTGGCAGCGCGGGCTGATCCCGGTGTCGCTCGCCGCGCTCGACCGCGCCATCGAACTCAACGGCGTCGCCGTGGCGATGAACCGCAGCGCCTTCCGCATCGGCCGTCTGGCCGCGGCCGGCGCCGAGGCGCTGGCGGCGCTCGCCGCCGGGCCGCTTGCGCAGCTCGAGGTCGCCGACAGCCTGGAAGCCATCGTCGCGCTGCACGCGGCCCATCTCACCGGCTACCAGAACGCCGCCTATGCCGCGCGCTACACCGCCTTCATCGACAAGGTGGCCGCCGCCGAGCGCAAGGCCCTTGGCGCCGACGCGCCGCTGCGCCTCGCGCCGGTGGTGGCGCGCACCTACGGCAAGCTGCTGGCATACAAGGACGAATACGAAGTCGCCCGGCTCTACACCGACGGCCGCTTCCGTCAGGCGCTGGAGGCGCAGTTCGAAGGCGACTACCGCCTGCAGTTCCACATGGCGCCGCCGCTGCTCGCCAAGCCCGGCCCCAACGGCCGGCCGAAGAAGATGGACTTCGGTCCGCGGCTGCTGCCGCTGCTGCGCCTGCTCGCCGCCGCCAGGGGCTTGCGCGGCACTGCGTTCGACCTCCTCGGCCGCAGCGAGGAACGCCGCATGGAACGCGAACTCGCCGCCGACTACGCCCGCGCCATCGAAGCGCTGCTGCCGCGGCTGGCGGCCGACACAGTGGACGCGGCGGTGGAATTCGCCGGGCTGGCCGAAGGCGTGCGCGGTTTCGGCCCGGTCAAGCTTGCCAACCTGGGCACGGTGAAGCAGCGCGAACGGGTGCTGCTGCACACGCTCGGCGTCGATGTGGCGCACGGCGCGACCATCGCGCATCTGCTGGCGCAGGCCCCGCGGGGGGCAGAGGCCTTGCGTGGCATTCCGGTGGTGGCGAAGTAAGGCGCTTTCAGGCGTTGCGGCCGGTAACGCCGATTGACTCGCCGAGGGGTGTGATCTATCCGTTCAGGAACGAACCGCGGCGCCCGTCCGCGGCACTGCCCCACCCATCACCGGAGACGCCCGCATGGATACGATCAAGCCGCTTTTCACTGCCACCGCGACCGCCAAAGGGGGCCGCAACGGCCACACCCGCTCTTCGGACGGGCGGGTCAGCGTCGATCTTTCCGTACCCAAGGAGATGGGCGGTCCCGGCAAGGAGGGCACCACCACGCCGGAAGACCTGTTCGCGGCGGGCTATGCCGCGTGCTTCGGCGGCGCGATCGACTTCGTCGCCAAGCAGCAGAAGAAGGACGCCACCGGCGCGACCGTGACCTGCGCGGTGTCGATCGGGCCGCGCGACGGCGGCGGCTTCGGGCTGGCGGTGAAGATGCGGGTGGAGGACACCAGCCTGCCGCAGGCCGACCTCGCGGCGCTGGTGCAGGAGGCGCACTACAAGATCTGCCCGTATTCGCATGCGACGCGCAACAACGTCAGCGTCGAGTTCGAGGTGGTCGGCGGCTGATCCGGCTGCGCCTAGCGGCGCGCGCTGCGGCGCTTTTCAGGGGCAGGCGCGGGCGCGCTGTCGTCGTGGTAGTAGCTCAGCACCGTGTCCCGCAGTTCGCCCATGCGCGGCGGCATGGCGGGGCAGGCGTCGCCCGCGGCGCCGTCCTCGCAGGGCGTTGCCGGTTCGAACCACAGCTCGGCGTTGCCATCCCCGTCCAGGTCGGTGACGGCCGCGATCCGGCCTTCGTCGTTTCCGCCGCTGCCGAAGCGGGACGGCACCGCCACCCGGCGCGCGCCCTGAGGGCCGACCCACAGCAGCAGGCGGCCGCCTTGCTGCTGCAGACCGTGGGTGATGATTCCGGGCGCACCGGGTGACAGCGCGAGTTCGACCAGATGACCCGCCGCGAGCGGCCAGCGCTGTGCGCCGTGGATCAAGGCACCGCGCAAGGCGAGGTCCGCGGCCACCGGTTCCATCGCTGCGGGGTCGGCGTGGCTCAGCGTCGCCGCGAGGTGGCGCAGCCATTCCGCCTGCGCGGCGAACGCTGCCGGCGTGGGGTCGGTGCCAAGCGGGGGCGTGGCAAGTGCGATCGCCGGCGCGCTTACCGCGGCGGCGCCGCGCGACGCACGACGCTGCCCCGCCGGACTGGCAGCCGGGAGGGATGCCGGCGCGGGCGAGATCCAACGCGTGCAGGCTTCGATCGCCCACGCCGGCTGCGAAGGTCCGGCGCAGCCTTGCAGCAACTGGTTCAGGATGATCTCGTGGGTGAAGTCCCGCCCCGGCTGCCCGGCCAGCTGCACAAAGCGCTCGCGCAGCGCGTGGGCGTCGCTGCCCGGGTCGTCCCGCAGCCAGGTCCAGTCCGGCCGCGCGCAGCCAAGGCCGTCGGCCCGCCCGAGTTCGCGCAGCGCGTAGCCCGCTTCGAGTGCCGCTCCGCCGTGGCGGAACCACGGCTGCCGACTCGCGCAGTCGGTCTCGGCCGGCAACGCCTCCAGTTCGTCGAGCAGCGCCGCGCGATCGACCGCCCCTTCACCCAGCGCGCGCCAGGGGTCGAGCGCGGCGTGCTGGCGCGCCAGCGCGTAGAGCGGCTGCCACCGTGCATCGACATTGGCGTCGAACCAGGCTTGCAACTGCGCCAGTTGCAGGAAGGCCTGGGCACGGGCGCCGGCCGGCCAGTTCCCGCCGCCCTGCAACACCGAGACCAGCTTGCTGCGCAGGAAGGCGGCCTTGCGGATCGCCTCGTCGAAGCGCGCTTCGCCCTCCTGTTGCGGGCCGGGCCCGTATTCCTCCGTCGGACGGCTGAGTGGCGGCGGTTCGCCGTTCGGGCGCACCGCGGGTTCCAGCCAGCGCAGGGTTTCGGCCAGCCGGGGATCACCGGCGGCGAGTCCGGCCCACATCCACATCACCAGCACGCAATCGTCCGGTCCGCGGCCGGCGCAACCGTTGGCTTGCAGGTAGCTGTCGAAGCGCGCCTGCAACACGGGTGCCGCGCGCTGGCCGATGGCCGCGGCGCGCGCGGCCGCGTCGGGGCGGGGCAGCGCGCGCTCGAGACGGTCGGGCTCGCCGCTCCAGTGGAACACGCAATAGCCGAAATCGCGCTGGCCGGAGGCGCCCGCGGCAAGCGGCGCGAAGCTGTCGTGCTTCCAGCGCTGGCGGAAGGGGTTGGCGTCCGGCGTTTCCCAGGCGATCTGCGGCATGCATTCCCACAGCGCCATGAAGGCGGTGGCCTCGGGCGTCCAGTCGGGGTAGGGGCCGTACAAGGCGTTGGCGGCACTGGCGAGGCGTCCGTTGCGCGCCTGGGGTGTGCCGAAGCGCTCCGGAAACCAGTTGCTCATCCGCTGCAATACGTCGGAGGGGCGCCCCAGGTCGAGCGCGGTGCCGCGTCCGGCCAGCGCCAGCGCCTGGCGTTTCAGTTCGAACGGCAGGGCAGGGAATTCGGGCGTGGCGAGCAGCGCGTCGATGTGCGCCGGGGTTGCGTGCCGCATCGTGGCCGGCGGGGCGCCGCGGCCGGGATGGCTGGCGAGCTGATCCAGCTCGGCGATGATGGCCTGCCGTTCGCGCGGCGACAGCGTGTTGTCGTCGCCCGGGCGGGACCCGCAGGCCGCGAGCGTGCAGAGCAGGATCGCCGCCCATGTGGCGGGGAGCCGGCGGGGGCCACCGCGTGGGGCGCTGCCCGGTCGCGCCCGCATGCACGCCCCGGCGCGGTCTGCGCTGGGGGCGGGAAGAGACGGCGGGCGCGTTCTCGACACGGCGTGGCTCCGGGTCCGGGCGGTGCCGTGAGCATACCGGAAGCGGACGCCGCGCCGGCAGGGGCGACGGCGCGAACCCCGATCAGTCGCGCCAGAGGACGCGGTTGCGGCCCTCGGCCTTGGCGCGGTACAGCATCGTGTCGGCGGCTTCGATGAGGGCGTGGCCGGGCGACTGGTAGTCGTCGCTGGTGGCGCCGCCGATCGAAACCGTCAGGTGGGGCGCCACCGCGGAGTGCGCGTGCGGGATTGCGAGCGAGGCGACCGCGTGCCGCACCGACTCCGCCAGTTCGCGCGCGCCATCGGCGGGGGTGCCGGGAAACAGCATCACGAACTCCTCGCCGCCGTAGCGCGCGACAAAGTCGCTCGCGCGGTTGGGCCCGCCGGACAGCGCCTTGGCGACGGCCTTCAGCGCCTGGTCGCCGCGCGCATGGCCGTAGTGGTCGTTGTACTGCTTGAAGTAATCGACGTCGATGATCGCCACCGACATCGGCCCCGAGCCGCGTCCGGCACGGCGCCATTCGCGTTCCAGCACTTCCTCGAAGCGGCGGCGGTTGTCGATTTCCGTCAGGCAATCGCGCCCGGCCAGCGTTTCCAGGATCTTGCGCTGGCGCACGAAGCGCAGGTGGTTTTCGACCCGCAGCCGCACGATGCCCGGATGGAAGGGCTTGGTGATGTAGTCTGCGGCGCCGAGGTCGAGGCCGATCTCTTCGTCGTCCACCGAATTGAGCGAGGTGATGAAGATCACCGGAACGTCCTTGGTGGCGTCGCTCGCCTTCAAGCGGCGCAGCACGTCGTGCCCGCTCATGCCGGGCATCACCACGTCGAGCAGGATGAGGTCCACCGCGCTGTCGGCCTGTACCCGCTCCAGCGCCTGCTCGCCGCTCTTGGCAATGACGACGTCGTGGTGCTCCTCGAGCAGTTCGGAGAGCAGCTTGCGGTTGATGCGCTCGTCGTCGACGACGAGGATCCTGTGGCGTTCCACCATCATCCATTCCTCTCGAATCGGGCCAGCAGCGCATTGACGCGCGCCAGTGCGGCATCGAATTCCACGTCCTCGATCGCGGCGAGGATCGCATCCACCTCGCCGCCGTGGCCTTGCGCATGCGCGGCGGGGGCGATCGACGCCACCACGCGTTCGGCGCGGGAATTGCCGGCGCGCAGCAGTTCGGCCGCCTGTTCCAGTCCTTCCCGCAGGTCGGGGCCCTCGGTGGCGCCGACCGAGGCCGACGCCGCAGGCGCGCCTCCGGGGTGGCGGGCAAAGTGTTCCGCCAGCGCGCCGCACAGGTTGCCGAGCGCCCGCGTGAAGGGCGGCAGCGCTTCGACTGCCGCGCCCCGGTTCTGCTCGCGCACCGCGTCTTCGACGCGCACCGCGAGCGCGGCGAGTTCGGTGCCGCCGAGTGCCGCGGCCACGCCCTTGAAGGTGTGGAGCACGCGCCCGGCAGTGGCCCAGTCGCCGCCTTCCACCAGCGCCTCCACGCGCTCGGCGTCGCTCGCATGGCCCTTCAGGAAGTCGCGCAGCAGGTCCAGGTAGAGGCGCGCCGATCCGCCCACGCGCTTCAGCCCCTGGGCGCCGTCGAGGGCGTCGATCACCGGCAGTTCTTCCGTCGTGGTGTCGGCCGCGGCCGGCAGCGCGTCGGCCGGCAGGGCGCGCACGCCGGGGGGAATCCAGCGCACCAGCGTGGTTTCCAGCTCCGCCGGGTCGATCGGCTTGGTGAGATGCCCGTTCATGCCCGCCGCGCGGCTGCGCTCGCGGTCGGTATCGAGCGCGTGCGCAGTCATGGCAACGATGGGTGTGTGGCTGTCGCGGGCGCGGATGCGGCGCGTCGCTTCCAGCCCGTCCATGCCGGGCATCTGGACGTCCATCAGGATCAGGTCATAGGCGGTGGCGACCGCGCGGTCCACGCCTTCGTAACCGTCGCCCGCCAGATCCACCTGCAGGCCGGCCTGGCGGAGGAACTCGGTGGCCACCTGCTGGTTGATCGGGTTGTCTTCCACCAGCAGCACGCGCGCGCCGCGGATGCCGGCGAGGCCCTGCGTCGGCTGGTCGGCGAACAGCGGCTCTTCCGGTTCCACGCGGTGGGCGTGGCCGAGCACCTTGAGCAGCGAATTGAACAGCAGGGAAGGGCCGACCGGCTTGGTGAGGATGCCGTCCAGCCCGGCGCCGTGCCCGGCTTCCTGCAGCGCATGGTCCTTGGTGTAGGAGGCCATCAGCAGGATGCGCGGCGGCGTGGGCAGGCTCAGGTCGAGCTTGATGCGGCGCGCGGCTTCGATGCCGTCCAGTCCGGGCATGTCGCGGTCCATCAGCACCACGGCGTAGCCCTGCTCGCCGGCTTCCCTGATCTTCAGAATGGCTTCTTCTCCACTGGCGGCCGTATCCGCGACAAAGTGAAAGTGTTCGATCATCGTGCGCAGCATCGCGCGCGCGGTCGGGTTGTCATCCACCACCAGGATGGGCTTGTGGCGCAGTTCTTCCGGCGCCAGGTAATGCCGCTCGCGCGCGCCGGCCACGGTGCCGAACGGGATGACAAACGAGAATGTACTGCCTTCCCCCGGTTCGCTGGCAACTTCGAGCGAACCCTCCATGATCTCGATCAGCTGTTTCGAGATCGCCAGCCCCAGCCCGGTGCCGCCGAAGCGCCGCGTGATCGAGCCGTCGGCCTGGTGGAAGGACTGGAACAGCAGCCCGCGCTGCGCGGCGCTGATGCCGATGCCGGTGTCGGTGACCGAGAAGCGCACCCGCACGCAGTCCTCGGTCTTGTCTATCAGACGGCAATCCACCACCACTTCGCCGCGCTCGGTGAATTTCACCGCATTGGTGCCGAGGTTGATCAGGATCTGGCTCAGCCGCAGCGGGTCGCCGCGCATGCGGTCGGGAATCGCGGGGTCAATCGCGAGCAGCACGTCCAAGCCTTTTTCGGCCGCCTTCACGGTGACGATGTTGCTGAGGTTGTCGATGACGTCGTGCAGCGTGAACGGGATCTGCTCCAGCCGCAGCTTGCCGGCTTCGATCTTCGAGAAGTCGAGGATGTCGTTGATGATGCCGAGCAGGGCCTGCGAGGAGCCGCGGATCTTGCGCAGGTAGTCGCGCTGTTGCGGACTCAGCTCGGTGCGCAGCGCGAGGTGGGTAAGGCCGATCACCGCGTTCATCGGGGTGCGGATCTCGTGGCTCATGCGCGCCAGGAAGTCGGACTTGGCGCGGCTGGCCTGCTGCGCCTCGGCAGTGGCGATCGACAGCTGGCGGGTGCGCTGCTCGACCAGTTCCTCGAGGTGCTGGCGGTAGTCGTTGAGTTCGCGGTCGCGCGCCTGCAGCGTGTCGATCAGCGTGTTGAGGCCGTGCGCGAGGCGCGCGATCTCGTCGTTGCCCTGCACCTGCAGGCGCTCGTCCAGCGCCGCGTTGGAGGACATCCGCTGCAGCAGCGCGCTGATGCGCTCGACCGGTGCCGACAGCCGGTGCGCCATGCGGCCGGCGAGCCACAGCGACAGCACCAGCGCCAGCAGCAGCATGGTGCCGGTCTCCAGCGCCAGGTTCCATTCGGTCTGGCGCATGGATTCGAGCGAGGCGACCAGCTCCACCCGCGCGTCGCTGCCGTCGCCGGTGCGCACCCGCGACTGCACGATCAGCCAGCCTTCCGCAAAGTGGGCGCCGCCGTCGCCGGCTGCGTCCGGCATGTCGGGAATCGGGTCGGCATCGCCCCGGTCGTACTGGGCGAATACCGCTCCATCCGGCCCCACCAGCAGGCGGGCGCGCAGGATGAAGGGGTTGGACTGCACCGCGGCGAGCAGGCGGGCGGCCTCGCTGCGGTCCTGGAAGGCCAGCGCCGCTTCGCTGTTGGTGGCGATCAGACGGGCCTGAGCGTTCAGCGAGTCCGCCCATTCGTTGCGGATCAGCCGTTGCTGCTGATAGACGATGAGCGCGAACACCAGCACCACGCCGATCAGCAGCCCGGTCACCGACAGCACCATCAGCTTGCCGCGGATGGTTTCGGGGTGCAGCAGATCGCTCAGGCGCGCGGAACCTTTCATGGCACCACCACGCGGGCAAGGCGCAGCAGCTGCGCGTTGAACTCGATGCCGAGGCGCTGGCCCGCGCTCCGGTTGATCAGGATGGCGATCGAACCTTCGCTGCCGAGGGCGAACTCGACCATGCCGCCGGCGCGCGCGAAGCCGTCGATGTCCGACACGGTGACCACTGGGTGCATCGCCAGCCGGCGCAGGGTCGCGTCGAGATCGTCGGCCTCGCTGCGGCTGACGAAGGCGAATTCGCAGCTGCCGGCGTCGCGCCCGGCGTCGAGGCGGCGGATGCGCACCGGGCGGCCGTCGATCGTGGCGCTGGCGAGGCGGTCGAGCGCATTGCCGAACGGGTTGCTGCCCAGGATGCACATCGTCAGCGGCGTGGTGCGGTCGGTGTCGGGGCGGTACACGAAGGGCGGCAGCTTGAAGAACAGCGCGGCTTTCAGCGCGTACTCGGGCACCGGCGCGGGCGCTGCCGGTGCATCCGCCAGGCAGGGCGGTGCCAGCACCGCGGCCAGACAGGCGAGCGCGAACAGCACGCGCAGCAGGATCGGCCTCGTCAATACGGAAACGTGCATGCCAGCCGCTCAGAACCGGTATTCAAGCGAGATCATCGAGGTGCGGGGCTGCTGCGGCATGTCCCAGAAGGTGCGGCTGCCCGATCCGTGGGCGGCGTAGTAGCGGGTGTCGAACAGGTTGTAGATGTCCAGCCACAGGGTCGCGCGGCCGTCGAACAGCTTGTGCCAGCCGGCGTGGAAATTGACCACGGTGTAGCCGTCGGTCCGGCAGCGTTCCGGTGCGCCGTCGGCGTCACAGGTCTGCGCCAGCTGCAGCGAGGGCGCAGGGGCCCGGCGGCGGCCGTTGGTGGTGTCGCCCATCGCCAGCACTTGGGTGGTGAGGCTCAGGCGGTCGCGGTAGCGCAAGGTGGTGCCGAGCTTGAGCTTGCGCTCGGCTACGTGCGAAATCTCCCATTCCACGCCGTCGCCTTCGTCGATGCGACCGCGGATCCAGCTTGCGCTGCCCCACAGGTCGCCCGACCAGGCTTCGTCGATCTTGAAGCGCCACTGCGCCATCAGGTCGAGGCCGTAGTGGCGCTGCACGCCGGCGTTGCCCTTGGTTTCGGGGTTGATCAGCACCGCGCCGGGGATCGCGTCCACCTGGGTGGAGGGCCGGGTGACGATCAGGTTCTCGATCCGGCTGTGGTAGAGGTTGGCGACGAAGTTGAGGTTGGCCTGCGGCCGCCAGTCCCAGGTCAGGCTGGTGGTGCGCGCTTCTTCCGGATCCAGGTTGAAGTTGGGCACGCGGAAACCGCGGCCGACGTACAGCCCGTTCGACATCGAGCCGTCGAAAATGCCGAAGGCGCTCAGCGATTCTTCCGGCGACGGCGCGCGGAAGGCCTCGCCGTACAGGAACTTCAGCACATGCTGCGGATTGACCCGCCATACGGCGCCGAGGCGCGGGTTCACCGTCTGCCCGTAGTCGGAATGGCGGTCCATGCGCAGGCCGACCATGGTCGAGAACGCCTCATCCCATTCCGACTGCAGCTGGGCGTACATCGACACGTTCTCGAACGCGGCGTCGTAGATCTGCATCGGAATCGTCGTGTTCGGATAGACGTAGCCCTGCTCGGACTTGCCGCGGTCGGTGTCATACGGCGCGGGCAGCGACGCGGTTTCGATCGCGTAGTGCTTCTGGTAGCCCAGGCCGGCCTGCACGCGGTGGGTGTCGTCGAAGCGCCAGTTGATGTTGTGCTCGATGCCGATCCGCTCGCCGAGCACGTAGGAATAGCCGTCGGAAAAGTTGCTGAAGCTGTTGTTGTACTTGGAATGCGGATTGACCTGCATGCGCGAGTAATCCACCACCACCTCACCCGAGAAGTCGGCGCCCAGCGTGTAGCGGTACTTGCCGTAGGTGGTCTCGCTGGTGGTGGTCCATTGCGAATCGCGCAGGTAGAGCGCGGTGGCGGGGGGATCGCCGGTGCTCGTGAGGCTGCGGAAGACGTTGCGATAGAAGCCGAAGGTGAGGTCGTCGCCGAGATCGAGGCGGGCGAAGAGGCTGTTGCTCGAAATGTCGCCGACATAGCCTTCACGCTCGGCCGCCGGCACGACCCGCTGCGAGTCCGGATCGGCGTCCACCTTGCGGAAGTCGTTCGGGTAGTAACGGTCGAGCGGCGCGCGGTCCGAGCGCTGGCGGTGACCGCCGACGGTGAACGCCATGCGCTCGCCGCTGTAGCCGGCCATGAAGGAGGTTTCCTGGGTATCGAAGTCGCCCGCGCCCACCTCCACCCACGAGCCCGCGCCCCGGCTGCCGCGGTCGGTGATGATGTTGATGACCCCCGACACCGCGTCGGCCCCGTACAGCGCGGCCGCCGGCCCGTACAGGAACTCCACCTGCTTGGCGTGGTACAGCGCCAGGTTTTCGGCGATCGGCATGTTGCCGCCGGACGGATGGCCGATGCGCACGCCGTCCAGCATCACCACCAGCCGGTGCGGACCGAGCGAACCCTGCACCGCGAACTGGTTATATTGCGACGACTTGGTGCCGCGCTGGAAATCCACCCCCGGCATGTCTTCGAGCAGGTCCGCGAGGTTCTTGTAGCGGCGTTCGCGGATCTGCTCGCGCGTGACCACGATGATGTGCGAGGGCGTCTGGTCCCGGGTTTCCGACTGGCGCGAAGCGGTGATGATCGGCGTCTCGATCAACTCCGTCAGCGACAAGGCCATCAGCTTGTCGAAATCGGATTCGGCCACCGCAGCGCGCGCATTCAGCGGCGCAAGGCAGGCGAGCGCAAGCCAGCCGGCCATAAGGCGCGTGTTCGGCAAGGGCCCGGAAACGGGTCTGTTCATACGCTGGTATCGCCGCTGTGGCGCCATGCGGCCGCCGTTCGGTTGTTATTCGGATTCGTGGTCGGGCAAGGACCGGCGCCGGAAGATCGCGGTGACGGCCGGACCGCATCGCGGCAGTTCCACCGCCGGCGTCGAAATACATCAAATCTGATACGAAAGCAATGTGCGGCGGGTAGGAGTGTGGCGCGCCTGCACCATTTCGGGGCGCGTTGTTCCGCGCGGGAATGGCGGGATCGGGGCGGCTATCACGCGCGTCGCAGCGCTGACGCGGAGCGGATACGGCGTAGAAACAAAAACGCCGCGCCGGCCATGCGGAATGGCGGGCGCGGCGCAGCTGGCGAAAATACTCAGGCGGTGGGCAGGCCGGTGGCGTCGAACACGCCTTCGAACAGCACCGAGCTGAGATAGCGTTCGCCGGAGTCGGGCAGCACGACGACGATGGTCTTGCCTGCATGCTGCGGGTCGCGCGCCAGACGCACCGCGGCGGCCACCGCGGCGCCGCTGGAGATGCCGGACAGGATGCCTTCTTCGCGGGCGAGGCGGCGGGCGTAGTCCACCGCTTCCTCGTTGCCCACGGTTTCCACCTGGTCGACCAGCGACAGGTCCAGCACCTCGGGCACGAAGCCGGCGCCGATACCCTGGATCTTGTGCGGGGCGGGCTTTAGTTCCTGGCCGCTGCGCTTTTGGGTGAGGATGGGGCTCGCAGCGGGTTCGACCGCAACCGACAGCACGTCCTTACCGCGCGTTTTCTTCAGGTAGCGGCTGACGCCGGTGATGGTGCCGCCGGTGCCGACGCCGGAGACGAAGATGTCCACCGTCCCTTCGGTGTCGTTCCAGATTTCCGGGCCGGTGGTTTCTTCATGGATGGCCGGGTTGGCGGGATTCTTGAACTGCTGCAGCAGCACGTAGCGCGAGGGGTCGGACGCGGCGATTTCCTCGGCCTTGGCGACCGCGCCGCTCATGCCCTTGGGGCCCTCGGTCAGCACCAGCTTGGCGCCGTAGGCGAGCAGCAGCTTGCGGCGCTCGATGCTCATCGTTTCCGGCATCGTCAGCGTGATGGGGATGCCGCGCGCGGCGGCGACGAAGGCGAGCGCGATGCCGGTATTGCCGGAGGTCGGCTCCACCAGTTCCTTGCCGGGGCCGAGCAGGCCACGCTTCTCGGCATCCCAGATCAGCGCCGCACCCAAGCGGCACTTGACCGAGTAGCCGGGGTTGCGGCCCTCGATCTTGGCCAGGATGGTGGCGGGCGCGCCGTCGGTGACGCGGTTGAGGCGCACCAGCGGCGTATGGCCGATGGAGCGGGCGTTGTCTTCGTACCAGTGGGTCATGGCGGGTCCTTGTCGGTATGGTTGGGGCGCCGGGGGCAGGGGATGCCGTCATCGAGGCGGGCGGCGTTGCTGCACCCGGATTTCGGAGAATATCAAACGTATCTTGCCTGCGGGCCGGCCTCGCGCCCATGCAGCGTGCGTGAAAGCGGGGCCAGGCCGGCGGCAGCGCGTCCGCGCGGCCCGGCGCCGGCCGCAGCGGCCAGGGATTCGTACAGGGCATAGCCTTCGGACCACGGGCCGAAGCCCGATTCGACATTGATGTGGCCCTTGGCGCCGACGTTTACGAAGCGGCTGCGCCAGCGCTCCGCCCACAGCGCGGCGGTGTCGATCGCCACCCACGGGTCGTTCGTGCTTGCCACGACGATGCTCGGAAACGGCAGCACCTCGGCCGGCAGCAAGGCTTCCACGCCGAACTTCACCGGGTCGGCCGGGGCCACCAGCAGCGCCCCGGCGATGCGGGGCGCGCGGTGGGCCGCGGCGGCGACGCTGGCGAGGCAGCCGAAGCTGTGCGCCACCAGGATCACCTGGCCGCTCGCCGCGTCGATCGCGTCGATGACCTCCTCGGCCCACACATCGAGCACCGGATTGGCCCAGTCGGCCTGATGGACGCGGCGCGCCTGCGGATGGACCGCCTCGAACCAGCTCTGCCAGTGGGTCGGGCCGCTACCGTGGAGCCCGGGAACGATCAGCGTGGTGTGCATGGCGATGGCGTGCGTAGTCGACGATGCGAGGCAGTGTGACGGGCGGCCGGAGCCGCCGGAACGAAGTTTTTCCGCTATGCATTTCGCCCGCCGCGCGTAGCCGCGGGTGCGGTGCGCGAGCGCGCGGGCGATGGGAAACAATGCAGATATTGTTGGTTCGGCCGCCGCGCCCGGCCGCCTAGACTGCCGCGGCGAACAGAGCGAGGAGAGCGCGATGAGCACTGCAAGTGCCGACGAATTCGGCTGGCTGCCCCAGCACTGGCGGCCCGGCTTCAGCCTGCGCCGCGCGCCCGACGGCCGTGTGCTCGGCCGCTTCTACGGGGCCGAATTGTCCAGTGTGTTCCAGCCCGTGGTGGAGGCCGGCAGCCTGCGACGCGTCGGGCGCGAGGCCTTCGTGCGCAGCGATGCGGGTGGCGAACCCGGCTTGTCGCCATGGAGCCTGTTCTCCATGGTCGCCGACGACGCGGTGCTGGTCGGCCTCGACCGCCTGTGCCGCACGCTGCACGTGCTCAACGATCCGCTGGCGCACGACCCCGCGGCCGCCGACGAGCTGCTGTTCCTCAATGTGCACGGCCGCCTGCTCGCCGCGGTCAGCGAAGACCACGGCCATGCCTTCCGCCGCATCCTCGACTTCATCGACCGCCGCCTCGCGGCCCGGATCGTCATCGAAACGCCAGAGGCCGCGTGCGCCGATCCGCGCCTGCTGGGCTTCGTGCTCGCCAATTACCGTCTCAACGGCTTCAAGGTGGCGGCCAACGTGCGTTCGCTGTCCGGACTGGCCGGTCTGCTCGGCGAGCTGCGGCCCAACTTCGTCAAGGTCGATGCCCGCCATCTGCGCCTGACGGATTACGCGGCCTTTGCCGAGCTGGCTGCGGCGCACGCGGTGCGCCCGGTGTTCACCCGGGTCGAAAGCGCGCAGCAGCGCGAGGTGCTGGCCGCAGTGGACGGCGCCTGGGCGCAGGGCTTCGCCTACCCGGAAGTCGCCCTGCCGGGCGCGGCGGCCGCCGTTGAGCGCGGCCGCGGCCAGCTTGCCGCCTGAGCCGGCTCAGAAGTTGACGCGGACGCCGACGCGCAGCGTGCGCGGTTCGAGCGGATGCACCAGGCGGCCGTCGATCGCCGAACCGCTGCCGCAGCCGCCCAGCCCGGCCATCGCCTCGCCACGGGTGCAGGCGCCGCCCCAGTACTCGATGTCGTTGGCGCGTTTGTCGAACAGGTTGAGCACGTCCAGCGTCGCCTCGATCTGCTTGCTCACCCGGTAGCCGAGCTTGAGGTTGGCCATCCAGAACGCGGTGGATTTCTCCTCGCCCGTCTCCTCCAGGTCGTAGGCGCCGAGGTAGCGCAGGCGCAGGCCGCCGAACCACTTGCCGCCGTCATCCACGCTGAGGCCGAGCGAGGCGGTGAGCGGAATCGCGTTGGGCACGCGGCGGCCGCCGTTATCCGGGTTGGCGTCCTTGAAGCGGGCGCGCGACCAGGCGACGTCGGCATCGACGATCAGCCAAGGGGTGGGCGCGAAGTAGTTGGACCACTCCACGCCGTGGCGGCGCGAGGCGCCCTTGGGTTCGGTGATGCCCTCGTCGCCGACGAACACCAGCTCGGAATCCAGCGCCATGCGCCACACCGACAGGCTGGTGTTCCAGCCCGGCAGCGGCGCCGCGCGCACGCCCAGTTCGCTGCCGCGCGCCTTGACGATCAGCGGCACGCGTTCGGCCGGGCTGCCGTCCTGCGGATTCGTCCGCGCCGTGGCGCCGCGCACGTCGTTGCTGTGGAAGCCGTGGCCCCAGTTGGCGTAGAACTCGGTCTGCCCGAGCAGCTCGAAGGGGCCGAGCACCAGGCCGAGCTTGGGGCTGGTCTGGCGCGCTTCGGCGTGGCCGCCGTTGTCCATGTTGAAGCTGCCGGCGAGCGCGCTGGCGCGGGCGTGGATCTCGTCGTAGCGCATGCCCAGCCCGGTGCGCAGCCAGGGCGTCCATTGCGTGCGGGTATCGACGAAGACGCCGACCGCGGTCTCGGTGATGCGGTCCTCGCGGACCACCTCGGTGCGCTGGCGATTCACCGTGTTGTAGAGGCCGACCTTGTCGATGCGGTCCTGGCGCAGCTGCGCGCCGACGGCGAGTTCGGTGTCCTTCCACTGCGGGCCGAGGAACCAGCTGCGGTGCAGCTCGCCGCCCCACTGCAGGCGGTCGTCGGCCTGTTCGTGCTGGTCGCCCTGCAGGCCGCTGATGTAGCCCGACGGCGCGGAATACAGCTTGAGCCCGTAATCGACCACATAGGCGCTGGCGCGGGTGATGCCGCTGGCGTCGCTGCGCGCCCATTCGCCCGCCAGGCTGTAGCGATGCGTCTTGCCGCCGTCGTTGGCGCTGAGCGTGCCGTAGCGGTCGATCTCGCCGCCGCTGATCGCGCGTTCCGGCACATGCTCGGAGGCGGTCCAGTCGGCGCGGTAGAACATGCCGGTGATCGCGAAGCCGTTCGCCGCGGTGCCGGAGGACAGCCGCAGCAGCGCGTTTTTCTTCACCAGGTTTTCCGGCTGCTCCCAGGGTCCGTCGTTGCCGGTGAATTCCACCGCGGCGAGCAGCCGCAGGTCGTCGTTGAGCGCGGTGCTGCCGGCGGCGAGCAGACGGCGGTAGTTGTTCTGGCCGAAGCCGAACTCGACGAAAGGCGCGGCCAGCGTGCGCAGGTAGTCGATGCGGGCGCCGCCGCTGGTGGCGAAGTCGCCATCCTCGGCGCCATATACCCCTTTGCGGTACTTCACGCTGGAGATCAGCTCCGGGATCAGGAAGTTGAGGTCCATGTAACCCTGGCCGTGGGCGTGCGACACCATGTTCACCGGGATGCCGGTCACGGTGGTGGCGAAGTCGCTGCCGTGGTCGAGGTTGAAGCCGCGCAGGAAGTACTGGTTGGCCTTGCCGTCGCCGGAATGCTGGGTCACCACCATGCCGGGCACCGCCTCCATGACTTCGGCCGGGCGCAGCAGCGGGCGGGTGGCGAGCTGTTCGGCGGTCACCGTGCCTTCGCTGGCGGAATCGGCCACGCCGATCAGGTCCTTGCTGTCATTGCCCACGGTCACTTCCTGCAGCGTCGGGATGCCGGCGCCGAAGGCGGGCAGGGCGCAGGTGGACAGTAGCGCGAAGCCGAGCGATCTCAGCGTGGTGGGCAGCAGCGCGCCGGCACGCAGGACCGCGTTGAGCGCGGTTTCGTTATGGGGGCAGGCGCCGGGCCCCAGGGAGTAGCAATGCACGACTCGTCTCCGTTGTGGGGGGCGAGCATCGTCGGCGGCGGTTCGTGCGCGAAACGCGCGCGGCAAGGGCCTGGCCGGGGGCCGGGCGATCACTGCCGCTACGAACGTATCGCAGGAAAAACACGCGCAACCTCTGCCAGGGACACCCCGCCCCGTCTGTTTCAAGGATGGACGTTGGGGCAGGTCTCCTGGCTCTCGGGTCGTCGCGCTTCGCCCGCCTTCCCGGAACGCATCCAGTGGCATGGGGTGGCGAAGCGCTCGCCGATGACAGTTGCGGGGGCAGCGCCGGAATTCGAGCTGGGCTCGGCACCGGCTTCCCTTTTAATCCCCTGGCGGGGAACCTTCAACGCCGGGGAGTTTAGTTGCCGGACGTGCGCGGGGTCAAACCTTCATCACTGGATGTAGTGGGTGCGCGCGCGCCGGACCACTATGGGTGGTCCTCGAATGGCATCGGTTGGATGAGCGGATCGCGCAAGGCCGCGCTTCTACGCGGTCCACACCTGGCCGCGGCGGTCTTCCACCCGTTTGGCCTTGTGGGTGGCGCGCGGCAGGGTGTCGGGGTCGAGCACCGCGATGTGGGCGCCGACGCCGGTGATCGCCTTGACGCGATGGGCGAGGCGGTCGGCGAGCGCGTCGGCGGTGCCGTGGAAGCCGGCGGCGCGCTCGACCTCGATGGTGAGGCGGTCGAGGTGGTCGATGCGCTCGATCACCAGCCGGTATTCGCCGCTGAAGTCGTGGTCCTTGCGCACGATGGCTTCGACGTCGCTCGGGAAGATGTTCACGCCGCGCACGATGAGCATGTCGTCGCGCCGGCCGTGCACGCCGAGCAGGCGCTGGCTGGTGCGGCCGCAGGCGCAGGGCTCGTCGGTGAAGCTGACGATGTCGCCGGTGCGGAAGCGGATCAGCGGGCGGGCGCGCTTCTTCAGCGTGGTCAGCACCATCTCGCCGCGTTCGCCGGGGGCGACCGCCTCGCCGGTTTCCGGATCGAGCACTTCGACCAGGATGTGGTCTTCCGCCCAGTGCAGGCCGTCCTTTTCCTCGCACATGCCGGCGCAGGAGCCGAAGATGTCCGACAGGCCGTAGTAGTCGTACACCTCGGCGCCCCACAGCGCCTCGATGCGGGCGCGGGTCTCGGGAATCGAACCGCCCGGCTCGCCGGCGACGAAGATGCGTTTCACCGCCAGATCCTTTTTCGGGTCGATGCCTTCCTTCTGCGCGGTCTCGCCCAGGTACCAGGCGTAGGACGGCGTGGTCCAGATCGCGGTGGCCTGGAACTGGCGCAGGATCGCCAGCAGGCGTTCGGACGGCACCGTGCCGGCGTGGATGCTGAGCGCGCCGAGCTTCTGCGCGCCGAGCACGCAGGGGCCGCCGATGAACAGCGAGAAGTTGAGCGAATGCGCGTAGCGGTCTTCTGGCCGCAGGCCGGAGGACCAGAACTGGCGCGCCTCGTAGTCGATCCAGTCGTCGAAATCCTGCTGGGTGAAGGGCGACACCGTGGGTACGCCGGTGGAGCCGGACGAAGCCGACACGTACACCACCTCGCGTTCCGGCACCGCGGCGAGGTCGCCGAGCAGCGGCTTCGCCTCCTGGCGTTCGCGCAGGATCTTCTTGTCGATGGTCGGGAAGCGCTGCAGGTCGGCGAGTGTCTTCAGGTCTTCCGGCTTCACGCCGGCAGCGTCGAAGCTGCTGCGGTAGTAGGGCGAATTGTCGTAGGCGTGCTTCAGGTGGTCCTTCAGCAGGCCGAGCTTGAGCGCGTCCCATTCGGCGCGGCTCTGGGTTTCGAGTTGCGGGTCCCAGTATTTCTGGTTGGTGTCGCGGGGCATGGCGGTTCCTGTTCGGGCGCGGGGGGGCGGGGGTGCGGACGGGGCGGGGAAGGCTCAGCCGCCCTTGCGTGCGGCGGGCTTCCAGGCGGCGAACGGCGCTTCTTCGTAGCCGGCTTCGCGCACGTAGCGGGCAAGGCGCAGCCAGTCCGCCAGCGGCAGCGCGCTGCCCACCTGGCGTGCCACCGGCAGTCCGTCGAGGTCGTAGAACACCACCGTGGGCAGCACGGACACGCGCTCGGCGTGGGCGAACTCGGCCTGGGTGGTGGCCTTGCCGGCGAAGTCGCGCAGTGCGCCGGGTTCGTCCGCCATCACCGACACCGCGACGAAATCGCGCTGGTAGGTGCGCCGCAGGCCGGCATCCTTGAAGGTGGTGGCGCGCAGCCGGGCGCATTCGCTGCAGCCGTTCATCTCGTACAGCACCACCACGCCGCGCTTGTTCTCCTTGCGGGCCTGCGCCAGTGCTGCGTCCAGCTTCGCCGCCGCGGGGAAGAAGCCGTCGTCGTGATGCGCGGTTGCGGCGGGCGCCGCAGTGGCCGCGCCGACGCTACCGTCGGCGAACAGCGCCACCAGCAGCAGCGCGATGCCGATCAAGCTGATCCAGAGTCCGCGCCCGAGCAGGCTTTCGCGCGCGTCGCTGAAGTCGGCGGGCGGCAGCGGTTCGCCCGGAATGGCCTCGAACGGCGGCGCCGGCACGGTCGGGTCGGCAAAGGTGTCGCGATGGCGCGGGGCGGGCGGCGCTTCGTTGCGGTGCGCTTCGGGCGCGGGGGTGGGGTGGCGGCTCATCCGGGTTCTCCTTGGGGTCAGCGCAGCCAGAACAGTGCGCGGTGGCGCAGGGCGTCGAGCAGGCTCATCACTGCCCAGGTCACCGCACCGGTGTAGAGGATGCCGGCCACCATGCGCGGGTAGTCGGCGAAGTCGGCGTAGTACTGCACGAAGCGGCCCAGCCCGGCGTTGGCGCCGAAGAGTTCGGCCACCGTCAGAAGGATGAAGGAGAAGCCCAGTCCCACCGCCATGCCGGAAAAGATGTGCGGCAGCGCGGCCGGGAAGATCACCTTGCGCAGGGTTTCGAGCCGGCCGAAGCCGAGCACGCGCGCGTTGTCGCGGTGGCGGCCTTCCACCGCCAGCGCGCCGGCGGCAGCGTTCTGGAAAATCGGCCAGAAGGCGCCGACGAAGACCACGAAGGTGGCCGACAGGTGGAAGGTCGGCAGCACCGCGATCGCATAGGGAATATAGACCGTGGGCGGCACCGGCGCCGCGACCTTGGCGAACGGGAAGAAGGCCCGCGCCAGCCGCGGCGTGGTACCCGCAGCCAGCCCGAGCGCGACGCCGAGCACCAGCGCGGTGCCGAAACCCGGGATGAGGATGAGGAAGGACGACACCGTGCCGCGGCCGAGTTCCGGCAGCGAATCCCACAGCGCCTGCAGCACGGTGAGCGGCGGCGGCAGCAGCGGATTGCCGCTGCCGGCGAGCGCACTGCCGATCGCCTGCCAGATGGCGACGAGCACCGCGGCGAAGGCCCAGGGCTCCCAAGCGAACGGGAGGCGGAAGCGGGGGGCGGCGGGCTCGGCGGTCGGGGTGGTGGGGTGGTCAAGCGCGGTTTGTTGGGCGCTCATGGGGTGCTCCAGAAATTCAGTGGGCGTGCCGTGTGTCTCCCTCCCCTTCAAGGGGAGGGTTGGGGTGGGGATGGGGTTAGTCGCTGCGCTGAGCCCAACCCCATCCCCCTCCTAGCCGGTAGTCTCGGCTTCGCCTCGCCGCTACACCGGCGGCAAGCATGCTTGCCGAAACCCCGGTTCCGCCCCCCTTGAAAGGGGAGGAACAGAACCCCCGGCGCGTGTGGGTGGCTTAAATACTCGGACGCTCAGTACCTGACCGCTCAAACCACCTCCAACCCCGCCAGCGTGTCCGCATCCAGCGCCTCCGCGATCCGCTCGCGCAGTTCGTGGAAGGCCGTCTCGCCGAACAGCGCCGCGCGTTTGCGCGGGCGCGCGAACGGCACCACGTGCTCGGCGATGATCCGGCCGGGCGAGGCGCCCATCACCACCACGCGGTCGGCCAGCAGCAGGGCTTCGTCGACGTCGTGGGTGACGAACACCACGGTGCGGCGCGGACGGCCGCGCTGCCAGACCTCGATCAGCAGATCCTGCAGCTTGGCGCGGTTGATCGGGTCGAGCGCGCCGAAGGGTTCGTCCATCAGCAGGAAGGGCGATTCCAGCGCCAGCGCGCGGGCAATCGCGGCGCGCTGCTGCATGCCGCCGGACAGCTCGAACGGATGGCGCGGGGCGGCGTCGCCGAGGCCGACGCGGTCCAGGTGTTCCCAGGCGCGCTGGCGGCGTTCGGCGCGGCCGAGGCCGGGGTGGGCCTTGGCCACCGCTTCGGCCACGTTGTCCGCCACCGTCATCCACGGGAACAGCGTGTAGTGCTGGAACACCACCGCGCGGTCCGGGCCGGGGCCGGCCACCGGCTTGCCGGCGGCGGTGATGCGCCCACGGCCGGGCCTTTCCAGACCGGCGAGCAGCCGCAACAGGGTGGATTTGCCGGAGCCGCTGGGGCCGAGCAGGGCGACGAACTCGCCCTCGGCCACGTTCAGCTCGATGCCGCGCAGGATTTCGCGGTCGCCGTAGGCGAAGGCCAGGCCTTCGACGCGCAGGCTGTTGCCGGTACTCATCACGCGCTCCTTGCGGCCGGCCGTGCAGTGACGATCACAGCACGTTCCTTTCCTGTTCCGCCTTCAGCTTCTGCTTCCAGAACGGGTCGTTCGGCTGTTCCTTGGCAAGGCCCTGTAGCGCACGGTGGTAGGGATCAAGCGCGAACGCCGGCTGCAGCGGACGGCTGCCTTCGATGAATTCGGAGGACACCATCGTCGTCCAGAACTTCTGCGTGCCCTTCACGTTGGGGTCGGTGCCCTGTTCCAGGTGCGGCGAGTAGTAGCCCTGCTCGAGGATGTCGCGGTCGAGCTTCACGTACTTCTGGATGGCGTCGATGGTCTCCTTGCGGTTCTGCGCGGCGAACTTCTCCGCCTTCAGGATGGCGCGCAGGAAGCGGTCCCAGGTGTCGCCTTCCTTCAGCCGCTCGGACTTCACCACCAGGCGGCAGCACGGATGGCCCGGCTGCAGTTCGCCGGTGCGGATCACCACCTTCAGGCCCTGGCGTTCGGCGCGGATGTCGTGCGGGCCCCAGGTGACGCCGGCATCGACCTGGCCGGACTTCACCGCTTCCAGCACCGCCGGCGGGCTCTTCAGTTCGAAGATCTCGACATCCTTCTTCCAGTCGATCTTCTGGTCCTTCAACGCGGCCCGCAGCACCGCGTCGCCGGTGGCGAGGCGGATGGTGGCGATCTTCTTGCCCTTGAGGTCGGCAACGCTGCGGATCTTGTCGGCGTTTTCCGGCTTCACGATGATCGCCGCGTCCTCGCCCATGATGCCGCCGATGATCTTGAGGTCGGCGCCACGCGAGTAATGCACCAGCGGCGCGGTGGTGCCGAAGGCGCCGATGTCGAGCTTGTTGGCGACCACCGCGTTGAGGCCGTCGGCGGAATTGACGAATTCCACCAGTTCCACATCCAGCCCTTCCTGCTTGAAGAAGCCCTGTTCCTTGGCGACGAAGAACTTGGCGTGGCCGGTGACCGGCAGGTAGCCGACCTTGAGCGATTCGGCGAGCGCAGCGCCGGAAGCGAAGGCGAGGGCGAGCGCGGCGAGGCCGGCGCGGATAAGCGGTTTGGTGCGCATGAAGACTCCCATTGCGGATTGCATACGACGCCGGCGACGGCCGGTCATCTCCGGCGAAAAGATTAGATTCCGCCCGCGTGCGCACGAACCAATAAAAAGGGAATTTCATTTCCGCATTCGTAATATCGAATTCGAAATCGTGCGCAGCGCGCCGGCGCAGTGGCCTTTCGTTCGTGTCGGGCTCGATCGGAATATGCAACGCAATAAATAGTATTGGCTGGCGCAAAAGCGCTTGCGGCAAATTGCCTCCCATATCGAATGCAGCGACAGCGGCGCCTCCATGCGTCGCGCATCGCGTCAGGGAGAAGACGATGAGAGCAAGCGCGAGCCGGGCCCTGGTGGTGGGCGCCGACAGGGTCGATGCGATACGGGCGGAACTGGAACAGGCCGCCCACCTCGGCGTGACCCGCACCGAACACTGGTCCGGCCGGCAGGTCGGCGACAACCGGCGCCAGATTCCGGGCGACACCCGGCTTGTGGTCGTGCTGTGCGACCGCATCAACCACGACTTGCTGTACAGCGTGCGCCGGCAGGCCGCCAGCCGCGGCCTGCCCGTGGTGTATTGCCGCCATTCGCTGGTGGATATGCGCGACAAGCTGGCGCGCTTCGTGGTGCCGGCCGAAGCCGACTGCATCGCGGTGGATTGCCCGGTGCGCAAGGACAAACGCAGGGCCCGCCATTGAAAGCCCGCTCCCTCCCTTCAAGGGGGTGAGGACGGGGTTTCGGCGAGCATGGCTCGCCACGGGCGGAACGACGGTGCCTCCTGGCTCCGGCTACCGGCTTGGGGTGGGGATGGGGTTCTGCAGACCGGCCGAAGCCATTTGCGCAACAAAGGTTTTTCCCACGGCCCAATTTTCTTGTTCTTGGCGACCACCAATTTCAAGTTCGAAGATATCCAATTCACGGAAAGAGAAATGTCCATCCAGTCGATCAATGTCCGCAATCAATTCCGCGGCAAGGTGAAGGAAATCATCCACGGCCCCGTCGTCTCCGAAATCGACGTGGAAACGCCGCACGGCATCGTCACCTCGGTGATTACCACCCGTTCGGTGGAAGAACTGCAATTGCGCATCGGCAGCGAGGTGATTGCGCTGGTGAAATCGACTGAAGTGTCGATCGCCAAGGTTTGAGCGGAGCCGACACCATGACTCAGGCAACGAATCGCCGCCGTTTCATCGGCTTCGCCGCCGCGGCTGCCGGCCTCGCCGTGCTGTCCGCCGGCCCCGTCCACGCCCAGCAGAAGGAGATCCGCATCGGCTGGCAGAAGGGCTCCACGCTGTCCATCGTCAAGGCGCGCGGCAATCTCGACGCGCGTCTCAAGGCCGAAGGCGTGAAGGTGACGTGGACCGAATTCCCCGCCGGGCCGCAGATGCTGGAAGGGCTCAACGTCGGCAGCATCGACATCGGTGTGGTCGGAGAGACGCCGCCGGTGTTCGCCCAGGCCGCTGGCGCGGATCTGGTCTATGTCGGCAACGAACCGCCGGCGCCGCGCGCCGAGAAGATCCTGGTGCCCAAGGATTCGCCGATCAAGTCGCTGGCCGAACTCAAGGGCAAGAAGGTGGTGCTCAACAAGGGCTCCAACGTGCATTACCTGCTGGTAAAGGCGCTGGAATCCGCCAAGCTCAAGTACAGCGACATCGAGGTGGTGTTCCTGCCGCCGGCCGATGCGCGCGCCGCGTTCGAGAAGGGCGCGGTGGATGCCTGGGCGATCTGGGACCCGTTCGGCGCCGCCGCCGAAGCGCAGATCGGCGCCCGCATCGTCGCCGACGGCAGCGGCATCGTGAACAACTACAACTTCTACATCGCCGCGCGCAGCTTCGTGAACAAGCATCCGGAAGTGCTGGCCTCGGCGTTGGTTGCGATCAACGAAACCGGCACCTGGGTGGGCGCCAACCAGCAGGACGCCGCCGCCATCGTCGCGCCGCAGATCGGCCTGCCGGTGGAGGTCGCCGCGGTGTCGGTGTCGCGCTACGGCTACGGCGTGAAGCCGCTCACCAACGACGTGGTGAAGCACCAGCAGCAGATGGCCGACGCGCTGTTCGAACTGAAGCTCATCCCCAAGAAGCTGGACGTTGCCGGTGCCGTGTGGCGCCCGGCGCCCTGATTTCGCGCACGACGAATACCTGCGGAGCACACCCATGAGTCAGGACAACAAGCTCAACATCTTCTGGTTTCTGCCCACCCACGGCGATGGCCGCTACCTCGGCACCGCGCATCAGGCGCGCGCGGTGGATCACAACTACCTCAAGCAGATCGCCCAGGCCGCGGACAGCCTCGGCTACGGCGGCGTGCTGATCCCCACCGGGCGATCGTGCGAGGATTCCTGGATCGTCGCCTCCAGCCTGGTGCCGGTAACCCGCCACCTCAAGTTCCTGGTGGCGCTGCGCCCGGCGACGATTTCGCCGACGGTGGCGGCGCGTCAGGCGGCGACGCTGGATCGACTGTCCGAAGGCCGGCTGCTGGTGAACGTGGTGGCCGGCGGCGACGCCTCCGATCTCGAGGCCGACGGCATCTTCCTCGACCATGACGAACGCTACGAGCACGCCGACGAATTCCTCGATGTGTGGAAGCGCCTGCTGTCCGGCGAGACGGTCGATTACGACGGTAAGCACATCAAGGTAAAGGGCGCGCGCCAACTCTTCCCGCCGCTGCAGCAGCCGCATCCGCCGCTGTTCTTCGGCGGCTCGTCGGACCGCGCCCACGATACCGCGGCCAAGCACGTCGAGCTCTACCTGTCGTGGGGCGAGGCGCCGGAAGAGGTCGCGAAGAAGTTCGCCGACGTGAAGAAGCGCGCCGAGAAGGAGGGCCGCCAGGTGCGCTTCGGCATGCGCCTGCACGTGATCCCGCGCGAAACCGAGGCGGCGGCGTGGCAGGCCGCGGACGAGCTGATCCGCTACCTCGACGACGACACCATCGCCAAGGCCCAGGCTTCGCTCGGCCGCATGGATTCCGAAGGCCAGCGCCGCATGCGCGAACTGCACGGCGGCGACCGCAGCAAGCTGGAGATCGCTCCCAACCTGTGGGCCGGCGTCGGCCTGGTCCGCGGCGGCGCCGGCACCGCGCTGGTGGGCGACGGCAAGATCATCGCCGAGCGCATCAAGGAATACGCCGCGATCGGCGCCGACACCTTCGTGCTGTCGGGCTATCCCCACCTGGAAGAGGCGTACCGCTTCGCCGAACTGGTGTTCCCGCATCTGAACGTGGCGAACCCGCGCTTTGACACCGACGTGGCGGCGGGGCTGACCAATGCGACAGCGGGGAATCTGCGCAAGGCGCCGACCCTGGTGAGCCCGTTCGGGGAGATGGTGGCGAACGATCTTTATCCGAAGGCGGCTGCGAGCTGAGGCCAAGGCAGGACTGAGCAAGGTAGTGGCGAACCAAGAACGATGCGAGGGTACGGTGTTTTTTCCCTCCCCCTTCAAGGGGGAGGCTAGGAGGGGGATGGGGTTGGGTTCAGCGCCGCGGCTAACCCCATCCCCACCCCAACCCTCCCCTTGAAGGGGAGGGGGCAAGACCGGCGCCGCCGCGAGTCGCGCGCGCTGGCCCCTGAAGGCCCAAGGCCAAAGCCCAAGGCCCCGGCTTCGCCTTCCTCGACAGGCACTCGCGCAAGCGCCCCCGCCCTTACCACCCGAAAGAAATTGCATCACCCACAGGACACCCCATGACTACCCAGAACCACAATCCCTTCTCCTCCACCCGCCGCCGCAGCCTGCTCGCCCTCGGCGGCCTCGCTTCCGCCGCGCTGCTGCCGTCCTTCGCCCGTGCGGCCTGGGACGGCAAGGCCGTCCGCATCGGCTACCAGAAATCCTCCACCCTCACCGTGCTTGCCAAGGCCCGTGGGGCGCTCGACAAGCGTCTCGCGCCGCTGGGCCTCAAGACCGAGTGGTTCGAATTCACCAGCGGTTTGCCGCTGCTGGAAGCGCTCAACGTCGGCAGCATCGACTTCAGCGCCGACGTGGCCGACACCGTGCCGGTGTTCGCGCAGGCCGCCGGCGCGCGCCTGACCTATGTCGCGCAGGAAGCGCCTTCGCCCACCGCGCAGGCGATCGTGGTGCCGGAAGCCTCGCCCATCCGTTCGCTGGCGGAACTCAAGGGCAAGAAGATCGGTGTCGCCAAGGCCTCGGGCGCGCACTATCTGCTGATCGCCGCGCTCGCCAAGGGCGGGTTGTCACCGCGCGATGTGGAGGTGGCCTACCTCACGCCGGCCGATGGCCGGGCCGCGTTCGAGAAAGGCGCGATCGACGCCTGGGCAATCTGGGACCCCTTTCTCGCCGGCGTGCAGCGCCAGTCGAAGGTACGGCTGCTCACCGGCGAACCGGCGGTGGCGGAATACAAGCGCTACTACCTCGCCGCCGACAGCTTCGCCGAGGCGCGGCCGGACGTGCTGGCCGTGATCTTCGACGAGTTGCGCCAGACCGGCCGCTGGGTCAAGGCCAACCCCAAGGAAGCCGCGGCGCAGCTTGCCCCGGTGTGGGGGCTGGACGCCGACACGGTGGAGCTGGCCAACGGCCGCCGCAGTTACGACGTGCGCGCGGTGGCGGCCGACCAGCTCGGTGAGCAGCAGCGTATCGCCGATGCCTTCTTCGACGAGAAGTTGCTGCCGAAAAAGGTGGTGGCGACCGAGGTGCGGTTGTGGAAACCGGCTTGATCCGGCGGACGCCGCCCGCTGCAGGAGACCCTCATGAGTAACCCGACCGCCGGCTGGCGCAGCCGGCCCGCGATTGCCGCGGTGCTGCCGTGGCTGGTGCCGGTGTCCATCGTCGTGCTGTGGCAGCTCGTGGCGCAGAGCGGCTGGCTGTCCACCCGCATCCTGCCGGCGCCGCTGGCGGTGCTGAAGGCGGGCCGCGAACTGGCCGAGAGCGGCGAGCTGTTCACCCACCTCGGCGCCAGCTTCGCCCGCGCCGCCACCGGATTTGCCATCGGCGGCGGCATCGGCTTCTTCTTCGGGCTGATCAACGGCGGCTACCGGCTGGCGGAGAACCTCTTCGACACCACGCTGCAGATGGTGCGCAACGTGCCGCACCTGGCGCTGATCCCGCTGGTCATCCTGTGGTTCGGCATCGGGGAGGAGGGCAAGCTCTTCCTGGTCGCGCTCGGGGTGTTCTTCCCGATCTACCTCAACACCTTCCACGGTATCCGCTCGGTGGATGCCGCGCTGGTGGAGATGGGGCGCTCCTACGGCCTGTCCGGCTGGGCGCTGTTCCGCCAGGTGATCCTGCCGGGCGCGCTGCCCAACATCCTGGTCGGCGTGCGCTATGCGCTCGGCTTCATGTGGCTGACGCTGATCGTCGCCGAAACCATCTCCGCGACCTCGGGCATCGGCTACATGGCGATGAATGCGCGCGAGTTCCTGCAGACCGACGTGGTGGTGCTGGCGATCTTGCTCTACGCCGTGCTCGGCAAGGTCGCGGATCTCGTTGCCCGCGGGCTGGAGCGCGTATGGCTGCGCTGGAGCACGGCTTACCAGCCGGTTTGAGACAGGAAGCCCTCGATATGAGCGCAAACGACAGCAGGGAATTCGCCCACGTGGCGGAACAGGGCCGGCGCGCCGCGCAGGGCGTGGCGGTGCGGGTGGCACAGGTGGAGCGCCGCTTCGGCCAGCGCACCGTGCTGCACAAGCTGGACCTCGACATCCGGCCGGGCGAGTTCGTCGCCATCGTCGGCAAGAGCGGCTGCGGCAAGAGCACGCTGCTGCGCCTGCTCGCCGGGCTGGACAAGGCCGACGGCGGCGGCATCACCGTAGATGGCAAGCCGCTGGCGGGCCTGGACGACGACATCCGCATCATGTTCCAGGACGCCCGGCTGCTGCCGTGGAAGAAGGTGCTGGACAACGTTGCCCTCGGCCTCGCCGGCAAGCGCTGGGTGGTGTGGGAACAGGCGCGCCTGGCGCTTGCCCAGGTGGGCCTCGTGGATCGCGCCGAGGAGTGGCCGACGCGGCTCTCCGGGGGGCAGCGCCAGCGCGTGGCGCTGGCGCGCGCGCTGGTGCACCGGCCGCGGTTGCTGTTGCTGGACGAACCGTTGGGCGCGCTCGACGCGCTGACCCGGATCGAGATGCACCGCCTGATCGAGCAGCTGTGGCGCGAGCACGGCTTCACCGCCGTGCTGGTGACCCACGACGTGAGCGAGGCGGTGGCACTGGCGGACCGCATCGTGGTCATCGAGGACGGCCGCGTGGTGCTGGACCAGCGCGTCGATCTGCCGCGCCCCCGTTCGCGTGGTGATGCCGCATTTGCTGCGCTGGAGGGGAGGGTGCTGGATCGTCTGCTCACCGTGCAGGCACTGAACGCGCGCAACCAGGTGCGCGGCAAGGTGCGCGCGATCCGGGTAGACAGCGTGCTGGCCGAGGTGGAGGTCGAGATCGTGGGCCGGGATGGCCGGACCGACACCGTGGTGTCCACCCTCACCGTGCGCAATCTGCGCGAACACGCGCTGGAGGTGGGCGCCGAGGTGGTTGCGGTGTTCAAGTCCAACGAAGTGGCGATCGCGACCCCGGCGCAAAAGCCGAAGTTCGACTACGTCGACGTCATGCTGCCGTGCTGAGCCGGGGCGGGCGAAGCGCCGGACTCAGTCCGCCGCCTGCTCCGGCCGGTAGCTCAGCCGCGGCATCAGTGCCAGCGCCAGCGTTGCCGCCACCGCCACCACGCCGATCAGCCATACCACCGGGCCGTTGACCGCTGCGCGCTCGGGATGCACGCCAACTACCGTGGCCAGCGCCAGCGTGTTCGCGGTCGCCACCAGGGTCGCCGAGGCGTAGTCGTGATAGCGGCGCGCCTGGTTCGCGCTCTGCGTCCAGCGCGGGTCGGTGTTGTAGCTGGGGAGCGCCAGGTGGGCGTCATTGAGGCGTTCGAGCTGCGACAGGAAGCGGCGCAGGTTGGTGAGCGCGCGTTCGGCCTTGTAGTTGAGGAAGACCAGCGTCGCGGACGTGACCGGAAAGCCGAGCGCCAGCCATTCCACCGGCAGCGAGGGCCGCCCGGCTTCCGGCCGCAGTGCCACCAGCACCGCCAGCAGGCCGATCGTGAGCGATACGTAGAGGCCGAGCGCCTGCTGGCGCTGCGCGATGCGCGCGTTCACCTCCTGGTAGGCGGCGATGAAGCGGTAGTTGGCGTCGACGATGAGGCCGCGGCCGGCGGCGGGCGTGGAGGAGGGCATGCTCATGCGGACCGGTGTGGGGGTTGATCGGGCTGGAAGCGCGGCAGGTCGAAGGCGGTGACCGGCGGCGGCTCGCCATCGTAACGCGCCACCTCGACCAGGCAGGTATGCGCGCTACACCCCTGGCCCAGCCGCGACGAGCCGATGTCGCGCGTCAGCACGTTCGGATTGCCGTGCTTGTCGGGATTGGCCGGGTCGGCTTCGCCCCGCCGCAGGGGGTCGTACCAGGCGCCGGTCGGCAGCCGCAGCACGCCCGGCATCACCGCCGTGTCCAGGCGGGCGGCGGCAAAGCAGGCGCCGCGGTCATTGAAGATGCGCACCACGTCGCCCTCCGCAATGCCGCGCGCGGCTGCGTCCGCCGGGTTGAGATGGGCGGGTTCGCGGCCGCCGACCTTCCCGGCGCGACTCGTGGGGCCGTCGTCCAGCTGGCCGTGCAGACGGGTCACCGGCTGATCCGAGATCAGGTGCAGCGGGTAGCGCGCGGTGGCCGCCGCTCCCAGCCATTCCTGCGGTGCGCGCCACACCGGATGGCCGGGGCAGTCGTCGTAGCCAAAGGCGGCGATGGTGGCCGAATGCAGTTCGATGCGGCCGCTGGGCGTGGGGAGCGGATGCGCGACCGGGTCGGCGCGGAAGTCCGCCAGCATCACCACCGGCGCCTGGGGTTCCAGGGCGTCGAGATCCACCGTTCCGTGAGCGCGGAAGGTGGCGTAATCCGGCCACTGCACGCCCCGCGCCGCGGCGGCGCCGGCTGCTTCCTCATAGAGATGCACCTGCCATTGATGTGCGTCGCGCCCCTCGGTGAATACCGCCTCGCTGCCCAGCCTGTGCGCCAGCGCGGTGAAAATGGCGTAGTCGTCGCGCGCCTCGCCGGGCGGCTCTGCCAGCTTGCTCATCGCCACCACGTAGCGCTCCCGGGTGGCGAAGCCGATGTCGTCGCGCTCCAGCGCGGTGGTGGCGGGGAACACCAGGTCGGCCATGCGTGCAGTGGCGTTCCATACCTGTTCATGAACGATGATGGTCTCCGGACGCCGCCACGCCCGCACGAGGCGGTTCAGGTCCTGGTGATGGTGGAAAGGATTGCCACCCGCCCAATACACCAGCCGGATGTCGGGGTAGGCGAGGCGCCTGCCGTTGTAGTCGAAGGGCTCGCCCGGGCGCTCCAGCATGTCGGCGATGCGCGCCACCGGGATGAAGTCGGCCACCGGATTGCGGCCTTGCGGCAGCGTGGGGCCCGATACACGCGCGTGGGCGCTGCCCATCAGGTTGAGCGGTCCGTAGCCGAGCGCGAAACCGCCCCCCGGCAGACCGATCTGGCCGAGTACGGCGGCCAGCGCCACCGTGGCCCAGAACGGCTGCTCGCCGGATTCCGCGCGCTGCAGTGCCCACGCGCAGTTGACCACGCAGCGCGTCGTCGCCATCTCCGCCGCCAGGCTGCGCAGGCGTGCGGCGGGCACCCCGGAGAGGGCGGACGCCCAGTCGGCGTCCTTGACCACCCCGTCGTCCTTGCCGAGCAGATGGTCGCGCCAGCGCTCGAAACCGACGCAGTGACTGGCGAGGAAGGCGGCATCGTGGCGGCCTGTCGCGATCAGGGTATGGGCCAGCGCCAGCATGACCGCGGTGTCGGTATTGGGGCGGATCGGTATCCACTCCACCGCCCCGGCAGGCGCGTCCAGGTTGTGGGCCACCGGGCTGAAATTGACGAAGCGGCAGCCCGCAGCGGCAAGCGCCGCCAGTCCCGGACGCACGCGGTGGGCCTGGGCGCCACCCGCGGCGACCTGCGCATTCTTGGCCGGCACGCCGCCGAAGGCGACGAACAGCCGGGTGTGGGCGGTCAGCACCGACCAGTCGTGATGCTGCGCCATCAGCGCGTCCATGCTCATCACGATGTGCGGCATGAGCGTGCGGCCGGCGCCCAGGCTGTAGCTGTCCTGGTGGCGCACGTAGCCGCCGATGCTGTTGAGGAAGCGGTGCACCTGGCTTTGCGCATGGTGGAAGCGCCCGGCGCTGGCCCAGCCATAGGAGCCGCCGAAGATGGCGCGGTTGCCGTGGTCGCGACGCACCCGCCGCAGTTCGCGCGCGGCGAGGTCGAGCGCTTCGTCCCAGTGGAGTTCCACGAAGGCGTCTTTGCCACGCGCGGCGCGATCGTCTCCATGCGCCGTGCCGCGCATGCGGGCGAGCCAGGTTGCGCGTGCCGCGGGGCGCAGCACGCGCAGCGGGGAACGGTTCGCTTCGAGCATGCGTTCGCCGATGCGCGAAGGGTCGGGGTCCTGCGGGTGCGGCTCGAGCCGGAGATTTTCGCCCTGGCCGTGGGCGAGATAGAGGCCCCAATGGGCCAGCGTCAGGCGCGGCGCCGCGGGGGCGGCGGGCAGCAGGGAGGGTGTTTCGGTGGGCATGAGCGGAGTCAGGTCTGCGGACTGTCTGCCCGCGGGAACGTGCGTGGCAGGGACCAGCAGCCCTGGTGCCTGCTGCGCCAGCCTACCGGACTGCGGCGCGCGGCCCTAGCTGCAATTCAGAAAAGCAAATGCACATTTCATCGAGCGCTTCAGTGATATCCGCAATGGCCGGAATGCGCGATTTCTGGGATTTGGGCTATGCGAAAAAATTGAAACGATATTCACAAAAGTGAATTCGAATAAGCTGGATTGCATCAACGAAATCCATATTTGGCAAGGATTTGCGGGGTGTTAGCTTTCGTCCCATCTCAATTTTGGTAATGAGCGGGGCGTGAAATGCAAATAAGAATCCTGAGTCGCCGCGATTCGCTCGCCGGTCTGTTGTTCATTGCTTTCGGCAGCGTCGGCGGCTATCTCTCCGCGGCGTATCCGCTGGGTAGCGCGATGCGCATGGGGGCGGGTTATTTCCCCCTGCTGCTGAGCGTCGTGCTGGGACTGCTCGGTATCGTGGTGCTGCTGCGCAGCCTCGCCTTCGATGCCGAGGAGCAGGCGATCGGGGGCGGCATCGCCTGGCGCGCGGCGGCCTTCGTCGGCGGCGGCGTGATCGCCTTCGCGCTGCTGGCGCCGCACCAGGGGCTGCTGCTCGCCACCGTGGTACTCACCGTGCTCAGCGGCCTCGCGCAGCGCGAGGTGAGGGTGCGCGAACTGCTCGGGCTGTCCGCGGTGCTCGCGGTGTTCGGCGTGGCGGTGTTCTCCTACGGCCTGGGCCTGCCCCTGCCGGTGCTGCCGGCCTGAGCGCGTCGCCAACATGGAATTGCTGTCCCACCTGGCCGTCGGCGTCGAAGCGGCGCTGACCTGGTCCAATCTGCTCTATTGCTTCATCGGGGTCACCCTCGGCACCCTGGTCGGCGTACTGCCCGGCATCGGTCCGGTTGCGACCATTGCGATGCTGCTGCCGGTCACCTACGGGCTGCAGCCGGCGTCGGCACTGATCATGCTGTCCGGCATCTACTACGGCGCGCAGTACGGTGGTTCGACCGCCGCCATACTGGTGAACCTGCCGGGCGAATCGTCCTCGCTGGTGACTTGCCTCGACGGCCACGCGATGGCCAGGAACGGCCGTGCCGGCGCCGCACTCGGCATTGCCGCCATCGGGTCCTTCTTCGCCGGCACCGTCGCCACCGTGGTGGTGGCCGCGGCGGCGGTGCCGCTGGCCGACTTCGCGCTCAAGTTCGGCCCCGCGGAATATTTCTCGCTGATGGTGCTCGGCCTCATCGCCGCGGTGGTGCTGGCGCAGGGCGACATCTTCAAGGCGGTGGCGATGACGCTGCTCGGCCTGCTGCTCGGGCTGATCGGCGTGGATGTGAATTCCGGCGAGCAGCGCTTCACCTTCGACATGCCCGAACTCGCCGACGGCATCAGCTTCGTCGTCATCTCGATGGGGATCTTCGGCATCGGCGAGATCATCGCCAACCTCGAGCGCGACCAGGGCCGCGACGTCGCGATCAGGAAGGTGGGCTCGGTGCTGCCGACGCGCGAGGACTACCGCGCGGCGTGGAAACCGGTGCTGCGCGGTTCCGCGCTCGGCACGGTGCTGGGCGTGCTGCCCGGCGGCGGTGCGATGCTCAGCTCGTTTGCCTCCTACATGATCGAGAAGCGCCTGGCGAAGGACCGCTCGCGCTTCGGCAAGGGCGCCATCGAAGGCGTGGCCGGCCCGGAATCCGCCAACAACGCCGGCGCGCAAACCTCCTTCATCCCGCTGCTGGTGATGGGCCTGCCGTCCAACGCGGTGATGGCGCTGATGATAGGCGCGATGATGATCCACGGCATCGTGCCCGGCCCGCAGGTGATGGGCGAGCGCCCGGAGCTGTTCTGGGGCGTGATCGTCAGCATGTGGGTGGGCAACGGCATGCTGCTGCTGCTCAACCTGCCGCTGATCGGCGTGTGGGTGCGGCTGCTGTCGGTGCCGTACCGGATGCTGTACCCGGCCATCCTGCTGTTCTGCTGCATCGGCGTGTACAGCGTGAACAACAGCCTCTTCGACGTGGTGCTGGCGGTGGCCTTCGGCCTGCTCGGCTACCTCTTCATCAAGCTGCGCTGCGAGCCGGCGCCGCTGCTGCTCGGCTTCGTGCTCGGCCCGATGATGGAAGAGAACCTGCGCCGCGCCATGCTGCTATCGCGCGGCGACCCCAGCGTGTTCGTCACCCGCCCGCTGAGCCTGACCCTGTTGCTGCTGGCAGTGGCGCTGATCCTGGTGATGGCGCTGCCCGGCATCCGGTCCACCCGCGAAGTCGCCTTCGCCGGCGACTGAGCCCGGCGCCCCAACCCAGCCGTCCGGAGCGGCGCCCGCCGCCGCTCCTCCGTTCCATCGCATCCGAGTACTGCGCAATGAGCATCCACAGTTTCGACGTCCCCACCCGCGACCCCGGCGAATACCTCGCCATCCTCAACGCCCGCCGCTGGGAAAAGCTGCAGCGCCAGATCCGCTACGTGTGGAGCAACGAGGACTATTTCCGCCAGCGCTTCCTCGAAGCCGGCATCCAGTCGCCGGACGACATCCGCAGCTTCGAGGACTTCCGCCGCCTGCCGGCCTTCATGGACAAGACCCGCCACCGCGAGTCGCAGGACGCCTCGCTGGAACGCTACGGCCATCCGCTGGGCCTGCACCTGACCACCGCGCCGGAAAACGCGATCCACCTCGCTGCCACCTCGGGCACCACCGGCACGCCCACCTTCTACGTGTTCAGCCGCAAGGACCTGGACATCACCTACGAGGTGCTCGGCCGCATGTTCCGCGTCGCTGGCATCCGCCCGGGCGACACCACCTTCCACGCCTTTGGCCTGTCGCTGTGGCTGGCCGGCATCACCTATGTGCAGGCGCTGGAAGCCTATGGCGCGCGGCCGGTGGCGGTGGGCGCCGAGGGCGGCGTGCCCAAGATCCTGCGCTACATCGAGCTGACCCGGCCGCGCGTGCTCTTCGCCACGCCGTCGATGGTGAACCAGCTGATCGAGCGCGCGCCCAAGGAGATCGGCAAGCCGGTCGGCGCGCTCGGCATCGAGGTCATCTACTGCTCTGGCGAACCGGGCGCCAGCCAGCCGCTGTTCCGCCAGCGTGTCAGGGAGCACTATGGCGCCAAGGTGTTCGACGCCACCGGCGGCGCCTGGCACAACGGCACCATCACCTGCGACAGCGAGCACTCCCACGGCATGCACTACGTCGCCGAGGACTACTGCTTCCGCTACGACCTGATCGACCCGGCAACCAAGGCGCCGCTCGAGCTGAAGGACGGTGCGGTGGGCGAGGCCATCCACACCGCGCTGGAGTACGAGGCGTCGCCGTCCTTCCGCAACGCCACCGGCGACATCCTGAAGATCCACGTCGGCGAATGCCCCGGCTGCGGCCACTTCGGCACCCGCATGGAAATCGTCGGCCGCGCCGATGACATGCTGGCGATCAAGGGCGTGAAGGTGTATCCGGCGGCCATTCAGAACGTCGTCGCTCAGTTCCGCCCCAAGGTGTCGGGCGAGCTGCGCATCCGCCTGGACGCGCCGCCGCCGCGCGTGGAGCCACCGCTGCGGCTGGCGGTGGAGGCGGGCGAGGGCACGCCGGAATCCGAATGGTCCGCCATCGGCGCCGCCATCGAACAGCGCATCCGCGAACTGCTCACCTTTCGGCCGCAGGTCGAAGTGCTGCCCTTCGGCAGCCTGCCGCGTACCGGGGCCAAGACCAAGCTGATCGAGATCGTGGGGAAGGGCGCCTGATGTCCGCGTTCGAAACCGACGAACTCGCCCGCCTCGGCGAGGCGCTGGCGGACGACGCGCCGGTGCCTTACATCGCCCGCACCCGCGCCTGGTATCTCGCGCTCGGCTACGACACGCCCTACGTGTGGGCGCACTACGACACGGTGCCGTTCGCGCCGCTGAAAAAGCCGCTGGCGCGAAGCCGCGTCGCCATCGTCACCACTGCCGCGCCTTACCAGCCGGACAAGGGCGAGCAGGGGCCGGGTGCGCCGTACAACGCCGGTGCCAAGTTCTACCGCGTGTATGACGGCGACACCGCCATCGACCACGACCTGCGCATCGCCCATGTCGGCATCGACCGCAAGCATGCCGACCTCGGCGACAGCGGCTGCTGGTTTCCGCTGCCGGCGCTGCGCCGTGCGGTGGCAGCGGGCAGGGTGGGCGAACTCGCGCCACGCTTCTTCGGCGCGCCCACCAACCGCAGCCAGCGCCACACGCTGGAAGTGGATGCGCCCGAGATCGTCGCCGGCTGCCTGGCAGACGGCGTGGATGCGGTGGTGCTGGTGCCCAATTGCCCGATCTGCCACCAGACGGTGAGCCTGGTGGCGCGCGAACTGGAAGCCGCGGGCGTCGCTACGGTGGTGATGGGCGCGGCGAAAGACATCGTCGAGCACGTCGGCGTGCCGCGCCTGCTGTTCTCCGATTTCCCGCTCGGCAATGCCGCCGGCCGGCCGGGCGACATCGCCTCGCAGGACGAGACGCTGGAACGCGCGCTCGGCCTGCTGGAGAGCGCCGCTGCGCCGCGCAGCACGCTGCAGTCGCCGCTGCGCT
Organism: Azoarcus olearius; assembly: GCF_001682385.1. NCBI lineage: Bacteria > Pseudomonadati > Pseudomonadota > Betaproteobacteria > Rhodocyclales > Zoogloeaceae > Azoarcus > Azoarcus olearius. The sequence continues at coordinate 2,695,282 of NZ_CP016210.1, read as the reverse complement.
GGGCGGCCGACCCCGCCTGGAAGCTCGATTACTCCAACCCCCAACGCCTCTCGGCGGAAGACCTCGCGCGCCGTCGCGCCGAGGCCGAAGCCGCCCGCCTCACCGCCCGCGAGCTGCGGGTGGCGACGCTGGGCAGCGATCCCGAGCAGGCCCCCGACCGACAACAACAAGGACACGCCGCATGAGCACCGTCAGCTACACCTCGAACAACGGCATCGCCGAAATCCGCATCGACCGCGCCGAGAAGTACAACGTGATCACCCACGACGTGGTGCGCGAACTCGCCGCCGCGTGGCAGCGCTTCAAGGACAGCGACGACCGCGTCGCCATCCTGTCCGCCGCCGGCGAGCGCGCCTTCACCGCCGGCGCCGACTTGCGCGACATCCCGCACGACCTGTGGAAGGCGATTCCCGGCGTCGGCATCCAGATCGACAAGCCCATCATCGCCGTCACCGCCGGGTTGGTGGTGGGTGGCGGGCTGGTGCTGGTGCAGTTCGCCGACCTCGCCATTGCCGCCGACAACACGGTGTTCTCGTATCCGGAAGCCAAAGTCGGCTTCTCCGGTGGGCTGATCAGCTCGCTCGCCGCGCGCATCCCGCACAAGGTGGCGATGGAGCTGCTGCTGGTGGGCGGCTCGATTTCCGCCCAGCGCGCCTATGAAGCCGGCCTGGTGAACCGCGTGGTGCCGGTCGGCCAGCAGCTCGACGCCGCCCGCGAACTCGCCACCCGGATCGCCGCTAACGCGCCGCTGGTGACCTCACTGCTCAAGCGCTTCGTCGGCGAGGTGATCGCCAAGGGGCCGACCGAAGTCGCCGCCATCGCCCGCGCCAACATCGAGGCGATCAACGCCTCGGAAGACTTCCACGAAGGCATCGCCGCCTTCACCCAGAAACGCACGCCGACCTTCACCGGCCGCTGATCCGCCCAACCGGAACGAGACGACATCATGAAACTGTCCCGCATCGCCCAACGCCTGGCCGCGCCGTTGCTGACCGCCGCCGCCCTGGTCGCGCCGTTCGGCGCCCACGCCGACACCTGGCCGAGCAAGCCGCTGAAGCTGATCGTGCCTTACCCGCCGGGCGGCGCCGCCGACACCGTCGGCCGCATCTACGCCGACGCGCTCACCGAAGCCCTCAAGCAGCCGGTGGTGGTGGAGAACAAGCCCGGCGCCGGCACCGCGATCGCCGCGGAATACGTCGCCAACGGACCGGCCGACGGCTACACCCTCAACCTGGTGCCCACCGGCCAGCTCACCGTGCTGCCGCACGTGGCGAAGAACCTGAAGTTCGACGCCTTCAAGAGCTTCGCGCCGGTGTCGCTGCTGGCCTACACCAGCGTGGTGATCGCCGCCAACAACGAAGTGCCGGCCAAGAGCCTGAAGGAGCTGGTGGCGCAGGCCAAGGCGGCGCCGGGCAAGTATTCGTACTCGTCGTCCGGCAGCGGCACGATCATCCACCTGGCCGGCGAGTACTTCCGCCTGACCAGCGGCACCGACATCCTGCACGTGCCCTTCAAGGGCAGCGCCCCGGCGGTTACCGCGGTGCTCGGCGGCGAGGTGAACCTGGCGGTCGATACGCTCACCATCCTCGCGCCGCAGATCAAGGGCGGCAAGCTGCGCGGCCTCGCCATCGCCTCGCGCGAGCGCTCGCCGCTGCTGCCGGACGTCCCCACCGTGGCGGAATCCGGCTACCCCGGCTTCGAAGTCACTTCCTGGTTCGGCCTCAACGTCGCCGCCGGCACCCCGGCCGAGATCGTCACCCGCCTCAACACCGAAATCGCCAAGGCCGCGGCATCGCCGACGGTGAAGGAGAAGCTCGCCGCGCAGGGGCTGGACCCGTGGCCGAGCACGCCGGCGAAGTTCGCCGAGCAGGTGCGGACCGATTACGAGAAGTACGGGAAGGTGGTGCGGGAGTCGGGGACGAAGTTTGAGTGAGGGTAAAGCGGGCTTCGGTGATTGAACTGGAGTTGCAGTTCGCGCCAAGTCGCTCCCTCCCCTTCAAGGGGGTGAGGCCGGGGTTTCGGCGAGCATCGCTCGCCGCCGGCCGAACGACGATGCCTCCTGGCATCGGCTACCGGGTTGGGGTGGGGATGGGGTTAGTCGCTGCGCTGAACCCAACCCCATCCCCCTCCTGGCCGGGAGTCTCGGCTTCGCCTCGCCGCTCCGCCGGCGGCGAGCAGTGCTCGCCGAAACCCCTGCTACGCCCCCCATGAAGGGGGAGGAACAAAAGACCAAACCCGTCGCCTCCCTACGGAGCACCCGATGCCCAATCACCCCATCGAATTCCTCGGCTTCCTCGCCCACCAGGAAGCCAGCGAAATCCTCCCCGCCCGCGGCCCGCTGGTCGACAAGGCCTTTCTCGGCGCCTGCGCTCGCGCGCAGGAGCACGCCGGCTTCGACCGTGCCTTGATCGCCTACCACAGCGGCGCCCCCGACGGCCTGCAGGTGGCCGCCTACGCTGCGGCGCAGACCAGCCGGCTCGGCCTGCTGGTCGCGCATCGGCCGGGCGTGATCGCGCCGACCGTGGCGGCGCGCCAGTTCGCCTCGCTCGACCACTTCAGCGACGGCCGCGCGGCGATCAACATCGTCAGCGGCGGCAACGACGCCGAGCAGCAGCGCGACGGCGACTTCCTTGGCCATGACGAGCGTTACGCCCGCACCGACGAATACCTGCAGCTGATGAAGCTGGCGTGGACCCGCGGCGAGCCCTTCGACTTCGACGGCCGCTATTACCGCGTCAAGGGCTATGTCAGCCAGGCGCGGCCGCTGCAGCAGCCGCACATCCCGATCTTCTTCGGCGGCTCGTCGGCGGCGGCGCTGGAGGTGGCCGGCAAGCATGCTGACGTGTTCATGATGTGGGGCGAGCCGCTGGCCGGCATCGCCGAGCAGATCGCCGCGGTGCGCGCGGTGGCGGCGCATCACGGGCGCGGCGATGCGGTGCGCTTCTCGCTGTCGCTGCGGCCTATCCTTGGCGCCACCGAGGACGAAGCCTGGGCGCGTGCCGAACGCATCCTCGGCGGGGTGCGCCAGCGTCTGGAACTGGCCGCGGCCAGTCCGTTTGCCTTGAGCTCGCCGAAGGGCCGTGCTGCCGAGCAGGCTTCGACAAGCTCAGCCCGAACGGTGCCGGGCGGCCGGGCCGATCAGCCCTTGGCGACCCGTGGCACCACCAGTACGGCGACCAGCGCCGCTTCCCCTCAGAACGAAGGCTCCCGCCGCCTCCTCGCCTTCGCCGAGCGCGGCGAGGTGCTCGACAGCTGCCTGTGGACCGGCATCACCGCGCTTACCGGCGCCGCCTCGGGCGCCGCTGCCAGCACCGGCATCGGCGGCAACTCCACCGCGCTGGTCGGCACGCCCGAGCAGGTGGCTGATGCGTTGCTGGCCTACCACCGCCTTGGCGTCAGCCACTTCCTGGTACGCGGCTTCGATCCGCTGGCGGACGCGGTGGCCTACGGCCGCGAGCTGTTGCCGCGGGTGCGTGCGCGGCTGGCCGAAGCGCTGCCGGCGGAGGCCTTCGCCGCTTTCTGACCCGGCGGGCGGCCTGGCCCTATGCCATGACCCACCGATTTCAAACCCTTTCCCAGCCACGTTCCAACCGCTTACCGAAGCGCTTTCCGGAGTCATCCATGACCATACGCAAATCCACCCGCCGCGCCCTGCTGCGCACCCTGGCGCTCGGCGCCGTTGCCCTGATGCCCTTCGCGGCCCAGGCCGACACCTGGCCGAGCAAGCCGCTCAAGCTCATCGTCGCCTTCCCGCCGGGTGGCGCGTCCGACATCGTCGGCCGTTTCTATGCCGAGCAGCTCTCGACCGCACTCGGCCAGCCGGTCGTGGTGGAGAACAAGCCGGGTGCCGGCACTGCGATCGCCGCCGAAGCCGCCGCCAAGGCCGCGCCCGACGGCTACACCCTGTCGCTGGCGCCGGCCGGTCAGCTGACCATCCTGCCGCACCTCGCCAAGGACCTGCGCTATGACGCGTTCAAGGACTTCGCTCCGGTGTCGGTGGTGGCCTCGGTGCCCTACGTGGTGGCGGTGAACAGCACCGTGCCCGCCAACACGCTGCAGGAGTTCACCGCCTACGCCAAGGCCAACCCCGGCAAGGTCAGTTATTCGTCGTGCGGTAACGGCACGCTGTGCCACCTGTCCGGCGAGTTCTACAAGAGCCTGACCGGCACCGAGCTGCTGCACGTGCCCTACAAGGGCAGCGCGCCGGCCATCACCGCGCTGCTCGGCGGCGAGGTCAATGCCGCTTTCGACACGCTCACGGTCCTGGCCCCGCAGGTAAAGGGCGGCAAGGTGAAGGGGCTGGCGATCACCAGCGCCAAGCGTTCGCCCACGCTGCCCGACGTACCCACCGCCGCCGAGGCCGGGCTGAAAGGCTTCGAGGCGTCGTCGTGGTTCGGCATCGTGGTGCCGGCGGCGACACCCAAGCCGGTGATCGAACGCCTGCACAAGGAACTCGCCCAGATCGCCGCCAAGCCGGAGACCCGCACCAAGCTCGCCGAGCAGGGGCTGGACGTGGAAAGCACCACGCCGGACGCCTTCAGCCGCCTGATCCGCGAGGACAGCGTCAAGTGGGGCAAGGTGGTGGCGGAGTCGGGGGCGAAGATCGAGTAAGGGGGCGTTAACCCCGTCCCCACCCCAACCCGGTAGCCGGTGCCAGGAGGCACCGTCATTCGGTTGTGGCAAGCAGTGCTTGCCACAACCCAGCCCTCGCCCCCTTGAAGGGGAGGGAGCAGGACGGGTCAGCCCGGGAGCCTTCGCTTCGCTCCGTCGTTCGGCAGGCGACAAACATGCTTGCCCCAACCCCGGTCTCGCCCTCTGAAGGGAGGAACACTGTTGCGCTCATTGGTACTTCAGCGGTGGGCAGAGCGCGTCTTTCCCCCTCCCCTTCAAGGGGAGGGTTGGGGTGGGGATGGGGTTACGCGCGGCGCCGGCCTCAACCCATCCCCCTCCCAGCCAAGGGTCTCGGCTTCGCCTCGCCGCTACGCTGGCGGCGAGCAGTGCTCGCCGAAACCCCATCTCCGCCCCCCTTGAAGGGGGAGGAGCAAAAACTCTTCACTCCGGAGTCCAACCATGAACGCCCCCCTCGAACTCCCCACCACCGAAGCAGCCATCCACACCGCCCGCGTGGACCTCGCCGCCGCCTGCCGCCTCATCCACCTTTTCGGCTGGACCGATCTGCTCGCCACTCACGTCACCTATCGCGTGCCCGGCCGCCACGACCGCTATTTCATCAACCCGCTCGGCCTGCTCTATGAGGAAGTCACCGCCTCCAGCATTCTCGAGGTCGATCTCGACGGCAAGGTGGTGGGCGGGGAGGGCGACGTGAACCCCGCCGGCATCGTCATCCACGGTGCCATCCACGCCGCAGTCGAGGACGCCGCCGCGGTCATCCACCTGCACAGCCGCGACGGCGTAGCGGTGGCGACGCAGGAGGAAGGCCTGCTGCCGCTCACCCAGATGGCGCTGATGGTGCACGGCCAGATCGCCTACCACGACTTCCAGGGCGTGGTGCTGGACGAGCGCGAGCGCGCCGACCTGCTCGCCAACATCGGCGACCGCCACACCGTCATCCTGCGCAACCACGGCACCATGACGCTCGGTCGCAACATGGGCGAGGCCTTCGCCCGCATCTGGCGGCTGGAGCGCGCCTGCCGCTTCCAGCTCGCGGCGCAGTCGGCCGGCGTGCCGCTGCGCCAGTTGCCGGACGAGGTGATCGCCCGCACCCATGCGCAGGCGCAGGAAATCTACGGCGGCCAGGCGAGCTTCTTCCCCTCGGGCAAGCGCGAATGGGCGGCGCTGCGCCGCCGTCTCGACAGGGAGCTGCCCGGCTATGCCGACTGAGCCCCTGCGTATCGCTGTCATCGGCGGCGGCAGCCTGGGACTCTACGTGGGCGGACGGCTGAGCCTCGCTGGCCATGAAGTGACGGTCGCGGGCCGCGGCCCGACCGGGCTTGTCGACGTGCAGGCAGACGGCGACGAGCACTGGTGCGCCCCGGCCGTGCGCTATGCCGCCGTCGATGCACTCGCCGGCCCCTACGCCCAGGTGATCGTCGCGGTGAAATCCCATGACCTGCCGGCACTGTTGCCCGCGCTCTCCGCGCTCGGCGACGCCGGGACGCGCTATGTGTTCCTCCAGAACGGCATCCCGTGGTGGTGGCAGCGTGACGGTTCCGCCACCGCCGAGGCGCCGCCGCTTGGGCGGACGGTCGCGGTGGTGGTCCATCACGCGGTGGAGCGCACCGCGCCCGGTCGCATCCGGGTGCGCCGCACCGCGCGCGACCGCTACATCTGCGGCGTGCCCGAGGGTGGTGAGGGAGATGCCGTGCTCCGCGCGCTGGTCACCGGATGGCAGGCCGCCGGCATCCCCGCGGAGGCCAGCGCAGACATCCGCAGCGAGGTGTGGGCCAAGCTGATGGGCAACGCCACCCTCAACCCGCTGTCGGCGATCACCGGCGCCACCACCGGCGAACTCGCCACCCGGCGCGAAACGCGCGCGGTGCTGCTGGCCGGCATGGCGGAAATCCAGCGTATCGCGCTCGCCGAGGGGTGTGCCGAACTCGCCTCGCCAGCGGCGCGGGTGGCGCGCGCGGCCGAGGTAGGCGCCGTCCGCACCTCCATGTTGCAAGACCGCCTCGCCGGCCGCCGGCTGGAGCTGGACGCGCTGCTGGCGGCTCCGATTGCGCTCGCCGAGCGGCACGGCATTGCCGTGCCGGTGCTGCGCACCCTGCTCGGCTGTCTTTCCGTTTCCGCATTGCCCCTATCCATCTTCGACAGGAGTCCGTCATGAGCCTCACCCCGCTGCGCGAATTCGTCGTCGCGCTTACCGAACTGCTTGAAAGCGGTGCCGATGAGCCGCGCATCCTGGACCAGGGCCGCGAACTCGTCGGCAAGCTGGTCGCCACCGATGACTGGCTGCCGACCGCCTTCGCCCAGCCGCATCCGCAGTACTACCAGCAATACCTGCTCTATGCCGACCCGCGCGAGCGCTTCTCGGTGGTGTCCTTCGTCTGGGGGCCGGGGCAGAAGACGCCGCTGCACGACCACACGGTGTGGGGCATCGTCGGCGTATTGCGCGGCCAGGAGCGCGAGCGCAGCTTCGCCCAGCGGGCGGACGGCGGCTACGCCGAAACCCACGCCGGCGTGCTCGAACCGGGCGGGGTGACCGCGGTGTCGCCCACCATCGGTGACGTGCATATCGTAGAGAACGCGCTGGCCGATCAGGTCTCGATCAGCATCCACGTCTATGGCGGCAACATCGGCCGCATCTCGCGCCACGTGTTCGACCCCGACAGCGGCACGCCCAAGGCCTTCGTGTCCGGCTACGCGAGCGAGGTGGTGCCCAATCTGTGGGCCTGACGGCGTGCGCGCCCGGACTCAGCCTGACCGCCGGCGCAGCGCCGGCAGCAGGCTCGTGGCCAGCAGCGCGGTGGCGGTGACGAGCAGGGCAAAGCTGATCGGCTCCGTCATGAACACCGCCGGGTCGCCGCGCGACAGCGTGAGCGCGCGGCGCAGGTTCTCCTCCAGTGGCGGGCCAAGCACGAAGCCGAGGACCAGCGGCGCGGGTTCGCAACCCAGCTTGCCGGCGAGGTAGCCGAACACGCCGAACCCCATCATCAGCAGCACCGGCACCGCCGAACTGGAGATGGCATACATGCCGACGCAGCTCAGCAGCAGGATGGCGGGGTAGAGCAGGCGGTACGGGATGGCGAGCAGCCGCACCCACAGCCCGAGCAGCGGCAGGTTGAGCACCAGCAGGAAGGCATTGCCTATCCACATGCTGGCGATCAGGCCCCAGAACAGCGGAGGATTGCTGCTCATCACCTGCGGGCCGGGCTGGATGTCGTGCAACGTCAGCGCGGCGATCATCAGCGCCATCATGGCGTTGGAGGGCAGGCCCAGCGCCAGCATCGGGATGAAGGCGGTCTGGGCCGCCGCGTTGTTCGCCGCCTCCGGCGCGGCCACGCCTTCGATTGCCCCTGAGCCCAGCCGGCGGGGATCCGCCGCGAGCTTCTTTTCCACCACATAGGCGGCAAATGCGGCGAGCACCGGGCCGCTGCCCGGCAGCACGCCCAGCAGCGCGCCCAGCCCGGTGCCGCGCAGCGTGGCAGCGCCGGCGCGTCGGCGGTCCGTGCGGTCGGGCCACCAGCGCCCGCGCCCGGCCTGTGCAGTGGCGGCAGGCGCTTCTCCACCTTCCAGATTGCGCAGGATCTCGGCAATGCCGAACAGACCCATCGCCACCGCGGCAACGTCGATGCCGTCGTACAACTCCGGGATATCGAACGTGAATCGCCGCACGCCGGTATTGACGTCGGTGCCGACGAGGCCGAGCAGCAGGCCGAGCACGATCATGGCGACCGCCTTCAGCGTGCTGCCCTGCGCGGTGGCGACGGCGGCGACCAGCCCGAGCGCCATCAGCGCGCAGTAGTCCGCGGGACCGAAACGCAGGGCGAGCGCGCTCACCGGCCCCGCCAGCGCCGCGATCAGCAGCGTCGCCACCGTGCCCGCGAAGAAGGAGGCGAGCGCCGCCACCAGGAGCGCCTGGCGCGCCCGCCCGTCCTGCGCCATCCGGTGTCCGTCCAGCGCGGTCGCCACCGCGCTGACCTCGCCCGGCATGTTGAGCAGGATGGCTGTGGTGGAGCCGCCGTACTGCGCGCCGTAGTAAATGCCGGCCAGCATGATCAGGGCGGCGGTGGGGTCGAGGCCGTAGGTCAGCGGCAGCAGCAGCGCGATCGTGGCGAGTGGCCCGAGGCCAGGAAGCACGCCGATGAAGGTGCCGACCAGGGTGCCGAGCAGGCAGTACAGCGCGTTGTCCACACTCAGCGCGACGGCTAGCCCCAGCTTGAGATGCGCGAGCAGTTCCATGTGGCGTTCAGAACGCGGGCCAGCGCGGCAGCGGCAGGCCCAGTGCGAGCGGGAACACCAGTACCGCCAGCGCGGCGAGCACGAGCGCGAGCGACAGGGTTTCGTGAGCGGGCAGTGCCGGCCGTGCGCAGCGGGCGGCCACCACCATCACCACGGCCGCAAGCGCCAGCCCGGCCTGTGCCAGTAGCAGCGCGAACAGCATGCCGGCCGCGCCCAGTGCGAGCAGCGCGCGCCACGCCACCGGAGGCAGGGGGCGCGGTGCGCGCAGTGGCGCCCGCACCAGCAATGCAAGACCGAGCACCAGCAGCAGGGTGCCGAGCACGCGCGGGAAATAGCCCGCACCCATACGCATCGTGGTACCCGCGGCGTAGTCACCGCCCAGCCACAGCGCGACGCCGCCGAGGGCGGCGAACACCAGGCCGGCGGCGCCGTCCTGCCAGTCGATGCGCATCGCTTTTCTCCGGTTGGGGGGCGAGCGCCCGGGGGTATGCGAATGTGGCGGGGCGATGACGGCCTGGTCAGCGACTGCGCCGGAAAACGGCCCTTCTTATCGCGTGTCATTGCCACTTGGATAGCAGAAATTCGCATATGACGGGGCCGCAACGCCACCTATCATGCCGCTTCCGTTCCGCCTGCTCCGTGACGCTGCACATGAACCCGCCCGATTCTGCACCCGATCCCGCCGTCGCCGCCATTGCCCGAACCCCCTATGCCGCGGTCCGCGCGGCGCTGCTCGAACGCCGCGAGATCGCGCTGCTCGACGTGCGCGAGGAAGACCCGCATGCGCAGGCGCATCCGCTGTTCGCGGCCAATCTGCCGCTCGCCCGTATCGAACTCGACGCCTACGCCAAGTTGCCGCGGCGCGATGTTCCCATCGTGACGCTGGATGATGGCGAAGGCCTGGCGGAACTCGCCGCGCGCCGGCTGATCGCGCTGGGCTACAGCGAGGTCAGTGTGTTCGAGGGCGGCGTGAGGGGCTGGGCGGCGGCGGGCGGCGAGTTGTTCCGCGATGTGAACGTGCCGAGCAAGTCCTTCGGCGAGCTGGTCGAAGCCGAGCGCCACACGCCGTCGCTGGCGGCCGAGGAGGTGCAGGCGCTGATCGACAGCGGGGCCGACGCGGTGATCGTCGATGCCCGTCGCTTCGACGAATACCAGACCATGAACATCCCCGGCTCGACCAGCGTGCCCGGCGCCGAACTGGTGCTGCGGATCGCTGAACTGGCGCCGCGGCCGGAAACGCGGGTGATCGTCAATTGCGCCGGCCGCACCCGCAGCATCATCGGCACCCAGTCACTGGTGAATGCCGGCATTCCCAACGCGGTGGCGGCGCTGCGCAACGGCACCATCGGCTGGACGCTGGCCGGGCAGAAGCTGGAGCACGGCGCCGACCGCCGTTTCGGCGAGGTGTCGGAAGCGACCCGCGCGCGCGCCGCGGAAAGTGCGCGTGCGGTAGCCGACCGCGCCGGCGTGCGCCGTACCACGCTTGCCGGCATCGACGGTTGGGCGCGCCAGGAAGGGCGCACCAGCTACTTCTTCGACGTGCGCACGCCAGAGGAATACGAGGCTGGCCATCTGCCCGGCTTCCGTTCGGTGCCCGGCGGCCAACTGGTGCAGGAAACCGAGATGGTGGCGCCGGTGCGCGGCGCCCGCATCGTGCTGGCGGACAGCGACGGCGTGCGCGCCAACATGAGCGCGTCGTGGCTGGCGCAGATGGGCTGGGAGGTCTACGTGGTCGATGGCGCCGATGCCGCCGAATTCCGCGAGCGCGGCGGCTGGCGCGCCCCGTTGCCGCCGGCGCCGGCTGCGCGCCGCATCCTGCCGGAAACCCTGTCGCGCAGCCTCGCTGCCGGTGAGGACGTGGTCATCCTCGATTTCACCACCCACGCCAATTACCGCAAGCGCCATATTCCGGGCGCGTGGTGGGCGCTGCGCTCGCAGCTGGCGGAGGCGATCAAGCAGGTGCCGAAGGCATCGCGCTACGTGCTGACCTGCGGCACCAGCCTGCTCGCGCAGTACGTGGTCGCCGAGGCGCAGGCGCTGGTCGATGGCGAGGTGTGGTTGCTCGACGGCGGCAATGCGGCGTGGTTTGCCGCCGGGCTGGCGGAAGAGCAGGGCGAGACCCGGCTGGCCTCGCCGCCGATCGACCGTTACCGGCGACCTTACGAGGGTACCGACAACCCGCGCGAGGCCATGCAGGCTTACCTGGACTGGGAGTTCGGGCTTGTCGCCCAACTCGCCCGCGACGGTACGCACCATTTCCGCGTGATCTGAACGCCGCGCTCGATTACCCGTCCGCCGTTGTCGGCGCCGGCACCGTACAGGACGCGTGGCGGCGCGTCGCCCAGCCGGTCAGTCCGTGCCAGGTAATCAGGAGCAGGAAGGCGGCGCTGAGTCCGATGTGCGCGTAGGCGCACAGATTGGCCGCCTGTTCGTCGGCGAGGTAGAAGACACCCACCGCACTGGTGGCCAGCAGCGCCAGCAGTGCCAGCAGCAGGGCGCCGCTGGCGAGGTGGCGCCGGCGACGCCAGCCGGCGCGGACATGGATCGGTGCGAGTGCGCCCGCAACGGATGAAATCAGGAAGGCCGCCGCCGTGTGAGAGGCGCCGACGCCGATCCGCGTTGCGGCCGCGAGACGCCAGCCCGGATCGATCTCGGCACGCAGCTGCAGCGTGGTCGGCACCAGCAACAGGCCGCTTGCGGCGACGGCGAGGACGATGACGATCAGCACGGGCAGGAACCACGAGGGATAGCCTTTCACGCTAGTTCTCCGGGGGTGTTGAAGGGCAGGGGCCGAGGACATGGCCGCCGAGGGCATGGATGCGTTCTGCGCGGTTTGCCGCGGGCAACTGGCTTGCGACCTTGGTGAGCGCGTCGGCGCGCCAGGCGTAGCGTGCGAGTACGGAGTGCACCCCGGCCGCAAGCGCCGTCTCCGGCTGGGCGATCAGCCGTGCGGGAAACGCGGGGTCGGCCGTGTCACTCGCGCGCGAACTGGCAATCGCGGCGTTGCGCAACTGGCCCAGCAGGCGAAGGCTGCCGTCCATCTCGCGGCGGTGAACCGGAAGCGCTGCATCGCCGAAACAGCGCAGGTCGCCCCCTGCGTTGACCCAGCCGCCCGGAAGTCCCGCGCGGCGCAGCGCGGCCACCGCCAGGTCAACCGTGAAGCCCTTGGCGATGCCGTCCAGCGTGATCTTGAGCGGACGGGCCAGACGACAGAACGCGGTGCCGCGGGCGCGGCCGAGAACGAGATCGTCCGCATGCCCCTGTTCCAGGCACGTCCCACCGTGTTCGGGCAGCGCGCCCAGCGCCACCAGCCGGCCGCCGACCGTGCAGTTGAACAGGCCGTCGCTGGCGCGGCCCATGGCCCGCGCCAGCCCGAGCAGGCGCGCGGTCAGGGAATGGACGGGTTCGGCGCCGCCGCCATTGCACGCGGCGCGGTTGAGGCGGCTGAGTTCGCTGGCCGGGTCGTGAAAGCTCCACAGCCGCTGCGCCAGGTCGAAGCAGGAAAAAGCGCGCAGGAGCGCGGCCTCGGCGACGCGGCCACCGGCGGTTGTGCCGATCTCGACGTAGGTTCCCAGCAGGGGGCGCATGCGGCGCACCCCCTGCCGTAGGGCCAAGTCGCTGGCCAGGACTTCAGGCATTGGGCAGATACAGCTTCTGGATCACCAGCAGCCGCTTCACGCCATCGAGCACGTTGCGGCAGGACAGCGTGGCGCCGCTGATGTTGGGCACGTCCTCGTCGAGCTTGAAGGTGTCGCCCAGCTTCTTGCCGACGAAGTGCTTGCGCCACTCCGCCTCGCGGATTTGTCCGCCGTGGGTTTCGCGGTAGCTCAGCACTTCGATGCCGAGCACGCGGCCGTCGGGCGATAGCGCCGCCGCGTAGGTGATGAACTCGTGCTTGCCTACGACGTCGTCGACGACGAACCAGCCCAGGAGCTGGCCGTCCTTTTCGGCGCGCCAGATCTTCTGCACATCCCAGCGCTGGCGCACGCCGGCGGCGTTGGCGATGGCGCTGCGCTGGTCGTCGGACAAGGCCAGCGGCCGTTCTGCAAATGTCCTGGCGGCGGGGAACAGGGCCTGTTGCGCCTGCGGGATGGTGAGGAAGTCGTTGGCCTGGGCAAGGGGCGCCGCCACGGCGACCGCTACCGGCACGAGGTAGTGGGCCCAATAGGATGCGGGATCGTGCATGGTCGCCGGCCTCAGAAGTTGTAGCCCACTTTGAAGCGGATTTCCTGCTTGGTCTTTTCGATCAGGTGCAGGTCGGTGTCGCGTTGTCCGTCGTAGCGTTCGCCACCGCCGCGAATCTGCGGCATCCAGGTGGCGGTGAACCACCACTGCTTGTCACCGTAGTGCAGCGTAGGTCCGGCGAAGATCGACCAGCGCTCCAGCCCCACCTCGGTTTCGTTCTCCGCTTCATAGAGCGCTTCGAGGGCGATCGACCACTTGGGCGCGAACCGGTAGGAGATGCCGGTGCCGAACTTGAGCCCGATCTCCATTTCCGGATCGGTGGACCATTCGAAGTCGGCCGGCAGGTTGCTGATCTTGCCGCGCTTGGCGTAGGTGGTTTCCAGCGCCGCGTTGCCCACCCAGCTCACCTGGCCTTCGGCGAAGTACTTCTGCAGTTGCAGACCGAGTTCGAACTCGAACTTGGTCTTGTCCTGGCCGGAGTGGGGGTCGAGCCAGTCGTAGTTGAATTCGAAGGTGGACGACAGCCCCAGGTCGTCCTTGGCAGCGCTGAGGAAGTTGTACTTCAGCGCCAGTTCCACGCCGGAAGCCCGCAGCCCGGTCTTGCGGTCCTCGGGGAGATAGCCGTTGATCAGCAGTCCCTTGGTGTCCACCGACATCATCTTGAACGCGGCGGAGCCGGTGAGGCGGTGGGTGAGGCCGTACTCCAGCTCGGTCTTGGAATCGAGCGCGCGATAGGTGCCAGTGCCCTTGTCGCTACGCTGCGTGAGGATTTCATAAAGCTCCCAGGAACCCTGAGGCAGGGTTTCGGCACCTTTGACGTAGCCGAAGAGATTCTCGTCGGCTTGGGCAAGGCCGAAGGCGCCCGCGAGGACGGCGGGAAGCAAGAGCTTTGCAGCAGAAGCGGAAGTGCGGGCGGTCATGAGCGACTCCTTGGTTGTTTTGGACGATTTCCTCTCAAATCGCGATGCGAATAATAACGCAAATGAGAAGTAATATTAATAACGTGGTTTTTCAGCCACGCTGCAGGGGCCGAGGTACGAAGGGGCTGGGGCTGGGGCGGGCGGAGTCAGCGCGCAGGGTCTCGCGCCGTCGTCGTGGCGCGTGGCTGGAAGGTCGTGGGGCGGCGCTTGCCCCACGACGCGCGCATCGTTATCGACGCTGGAAAATCAGCACCGCAATGCCGTCGAAGCTGCGCCGTTCGACCCGGGGGTGGGTTTCGGTCAGCGCCTGTTCCACCAGGTTGTCCGGATCGGTGAGGTAGGCGTTGCGCAGGATCAGTGCGAGCTTGTCGTGATGGGCCGCGATGTCACGTACCCGGGCGAGGTCGTCGACGTTGATACGGCGGCGGTCGAGATTGGGGCGGGCGTCGGCGGCGGGTTGGGACTGCGCCGGTTCCGGCCAGTCTTCCGGCACGCCGACGCTGCGAAAGCGCGCCTGCTGGCGGGGGGCGTAGTACTGCAGCCCCCACGCCACCGAGGTATTGAGATAGAAGGCCGGCTGGCCCGGCGCGAGTTCCTGCCCGACATAGCGCGTGATCTCGTTCCATGGTTCCTTGCGGAATTCGGCGAAGTGCGACCCGCAGGCGAGCGCGAGCAGCAGCACCAGCGTGGACGCCAGCGCCGGGCGCAGCGGCTGCGCGAGCTGGGCCAGCCCGAGCGCGGCGGCGAGGTAAAGCGGCACCGCCACATAGAGCAGCGTGCGTTCGAGGAAGACCGGCATCGCGAGGTAGCTGATCACGGTTTCCAGCAGCACCGGCAGCGTCGCCACCGACACCAGCAGCAGCGCGGCGGCGCGGCGCCCCTGCCGCCACAGGGTGCCCAGTCCGATCCCCGCCAGTGTGACCAGCACGCCCAGGATCACCGTGCCTTCCGGCGTGGGGGCGCCATAGAGGTTGCGCAGCGTTTCGGCAATCCGCGCCCAGTCCGGCCGGGTGATCCAGAAGCCCGCCTGCACCCGCCCGGCATGACCGAGGAGCGGCAGCAGGTTGGGCAGGATCAGCACCAGCGCGGCTAAGCCCGTCAGCACCAGGGCGCCCAGCACGCGCGCCGAGCGGCGCATCTCGGCGATCCACCAGTACAGCAGCGGCACCGCGATGGCGATGACCGCCAGCGCGCCCATGTTGTGCGCCCACATGATCCACGCCAGCCCGAGCGCGAGCGTTGCCAGAATGGTGACCGGCGGGCGTGCGGGCGCGCTGTGGACCGCGACGGGACGGGTGGTCAGCCACAGCGCCGCAGCCAGCGCCAGCGTCACCCCGAACACCAGCATCGCGTAGGTGCGCGCCTCCTGCCCGTAGCGGACCTGCAGCGGCGCCAGCGCGAACAGCAGCGCGGCAAAGAGCCCGACGTTGCGCGCGTGGGCGCCGCCGAGCGCACGGCCGCCGAGGTAGAGCAGCGGCAGCGTTGCGACGCCGAACAGTGCGGACAAGGCCCGCAGCGCACCCTCGCTGTCGCCCGCCAGGGCCCGCCAGCCTTTCAGCGCCACGTAGTAGAACGGCGGGTTGAATTCGAAGGTCGGGAAGATGTTCCACAGGTACCACAGGCTCTGGCGCGCGGCCCAGTCGCTGAAGCCTTCGTCCACCCACAGCGGCAGCCAGCCGATGTGGTAGAGGCGGGCAGCCAGCCCGACAAGCATTACGGCGCCGAGCAGCAGCAGCGCGCGCAGCGCACCGGCGCGCGGATCAGCTGGCATCTGCATGGCGGAAGGTCCAGTACGAGTTGAGGAAGTAGTTCACCAGCATCGCGGGGGGAATGCCGGCCAGCTGCGGCACCCATGGCGGCAGCGCGGGGTAGAGCGAGGACACCGCGGCGAAGGTGGAAAAGCTCACGCCCAGCGCCACCAGCGACACCACGTTGAACTTCAGGCCCTTCACCCGCACGTGGTCGCGGGTCTTGCGCCAGCGGAAGGTCCAGTAATTGTTGAGCAGGAAGTTGGAGACGATCGACACCTCGATCGCCAGCGGCGAGGCGACGAACTTGTTCATGCCCAGCGCGAGGAAGGCGGCGAAGGCGCCCAGGTTTACCGCAACCCCGGAAAGGCCGACCAGCGCGAACTTGATGAACACGCGCGAACTCTGCAGCCGTATCCACCACGCGTTCCAGACGAACTCCATGATGTCGGCGAAGCCGAGCTTGGATTCACCGCGCGTGCGGTCGATGAAATCCACCGGAATCTCCACCACGCGCGCGCCGTTGGTGACGGCGGCGTGCAGCAGCGCGACCTGGAAAGCGTAGCCCTGCACGCGCAGGCGGGAGAAGTCGATGCCGCGCAGCACCGCGCAGCGGATCGCGCGAAAGCCGGCCGTACAGTCCCGCACCCGGTAGATTCCCGCGACATAGCGGGCGACGATGTTGCCGCCGAGCGAATTGAGCCTTCGCATCAGCCCCCAGTTGGCGGGGATGCTGCCGCCTTTCACATAGCGGCTGCCGATGACGAAATCCGCACCGCGGTCGATCTCTGCCATCAACCGCGGCAGGTCCTCGGGGCGGTGCGAGAAGTCGGCGTCCATCTCGAACACCACGTCCGCTCCCAGCGCGTCCATGGCGTGGTTCATGCCGCGGACGTAGGCGGCACCCAGGCCGGCCTTGCGGCCTTCGATCAGATGCAACCGGGGAAAACGCGTCTGCAGCGCGCGGACCTCCGCCGCGGTGCCGTCCGGCGAGTTGTCGTCGACGACGAGGATGTGCATGTCGTGCGCCAGCGTGGCGAACTGCCGGTCGAGCGCCTCGACCAGCGGCCCGATGTTGGAGCGCTCGTTATAGGTTGGAACGATGACGACGACCTTCATCCGGACTCCCCGCCTGAACCGTCATATTGCTGCGCAGTATAGGCATCCGGATTCATGACACCTGTGTGCTTGTTGGCGTCCGCGTGCGGGTTCGGCGGCCGTTGCGGGGGCTGCGCTGCGGCGCAGGGGCGGTTTATCCTGCGGGGGACGGGTCGTTCGGCCCGTGCTCTACAGGAGTTCCGCCGTGCCACATGCCTCCGTGCTCGATTCCGAACTGGTGCCCGCGATACGCGCGATCACCGGCGCGGACCTTTCAGGCGCCGCCGTGCAGGCCACAGGCGGTGGGTCCATCCACCGCAGCTTCACGGTGGAGGCCGGGGGCCGGCGCTACTTTCTCAAGCTCAATGCGGCTTCGGCGTTGCCGATGTTCGAGGCGGAAACCGACGGACTTGCGGCGCTGGCGGCGTGCAACGCCTTTCGCGTACCGGCGGTGCTCGGCTGTGGCGTCGGTGGGGATCAGGCCTTCCTGCTGCTGGAGCACATCGCGCTACGTCCGCTGTCCGCCGCCGCCGAGGGCGAGCGCTTTGCCGAGGCGCTGGTGGCGCTGCATCGCGACTGCGGCGAGCACTTCGGCTGGCCGCGCGACAACTTCATCGGTGCCAGCCCGCAACTCAATGCCCAGCAGGATGGCTGGGCGCGCTTCTTCGTGCAGAACCGGCTGCAGCCGCAACTGCAGATGGCGCGCGCGAAGGGCCACGGTGGCGTGCTGGGGCGCGATGCCGACCGCGTGCTGGAGCGTGTGCCGGCGATGTTCCTCGACTACCGTCCGCGCGCCAGCCTGCTGCACGGCGACCTGTGGTCGGGCAACGCGGCGGTGGATGCGGACGGCCGTCCGGTGCTCTTCGATCCCGCGGTCTATCGCGGCGACCGCGAGGCCGACCTGGCAATGAGCGAACTCTTCGGCGGCTTTCCGTCCGCCTTCTACGCCGCCTATCGCCTGGCCTGGCCGCTGGCGGAAGGCTATGAGCAGCGCAAGACGCTGTACAACCTTTACCACGTGCTGAACCACCTCAACCTGTTCGGCCGCACCTACCTCGGTCAGGCGGAGCGGATGATCCGGGCGCTGGACTACGAACTGCGGCCCTGATCGGCCGACGTCTCCGGGGTGGCGCCGTCCCCGCGCGTCGCGCGGACCTCGGCCGCAAACGCAAGCGCGTCGGGCAGAAAGGCGAGGAAGTCGCGCTCGAAACCCGCGTAGTGCGCCAGCAATTCGGCGCCCGCGCCACCCAGCGGGTTGGGCTGGCGCATGCGGTAGATCGACATGCGGTCGAGCGCCTCGGCGACGTTGGCGACCTCTCGATAACTCGCCAGCCAGTCTTGCGCCGCCATGCGTGCGAACACCGGGGGGAAGGCGGCGGGCAGTGGCGCCGGGTGGGCCGCGATCAGGCGGTAGGTCTCGGCGGTGTAGGCCTCGAGGCGCGTTTCCAGGCCCTGTTCGGCACTCAGCGCATTCCAGTGCAGCGCGAGGAAGTGGTCGTAGAAGAGATCGACCATGATGCCGCCCACCCGGCGCCGGGCGCTGCTGATCCGCGCGCGGCTGCGCTGGAAGGCCGGATGGGTGTCGGCGAAGCTGTCGATGCGGCGGTGCAGGATCACGCCGGCGGCGAGTGCCGCGTCGATCCCCGGCGGCCGGGGCAGCAGCGGGCCCTTGACGAAGTCTCCCACCACGCCGCCGACGCGGTCGGCTGCCAGCGGCCCGGCAAGAAAGGCGTGGGCAAGGTAGTTCATCGGTACCGGCGATGTCGAAGCAGGTCTTCCGTTGTACCAGCTTCGTCAGGCCCGACCAAGGCGCTTGCGCGTTCGCCCGGTGCTTATCGCCCCGGGGCCATTGCTTGTCAGAAAGCTTCGGTTCCGCTGGTGCGCGCGCGCGGCTAGCCTCAGGGAAAAGAAATGGAGACAAGCATGGATGACGCCATCGCGGCGGTGCTCGGCCGTGCACAGGGGCGTGCGCGCGAGGGCGCCTACGGCTATTGCGGCAGCCTGACGCCGGCCGAAGCCTGGGCGGTGATGGAAGCGCGGCCGCAGGCCAAGCTGGTCGATATCCGCGCCTGGCAGGAGTGCGCGCTGGTGGGCCACGTGCCGGGCGCGTTCGAAATCGAGTTCCGCCGCTTCCCCGACTGGACGCCGGCGCCGGAGTTTGTCGCCGAGGTGTCGGCGCGGCTGGCGCGGGGCGATCTGATCCTGCTGCTGGGACGGACGACCGGCCGCGCCGACGAGGCCGGTAGGGTGCTCGCGGGCGAGGGCTTCCGCCAGGTCTACATCGTGCTTGAAGGGTTTGAGGGCGAGGCGGATGCGGAGGGCCGCCGGATCGTCAACGGCTGGCGGCAGGCCGGGCTGCCCTGGTATCAGACCTGAGCGGACGGGCGCCAGCGCGTCGGTTCCGGCGCGGGGGAACAGCGGCGTCCGGCGTCCGGCACGCCGGTGCTCCATGCGCTGCAATCCGGCAAAGAGCGTGGCGCATAGCGCTGCGCGAGGGGTTCCAGTCTCCGCTGATGTCGAACAGTTGGCCGCTGCCGCCCATGCTGGGGCACTGTTCGCGGTCCGAGCCCTCACGCCGGCCCTGCCACATACCGCGTCGTCCTGAATCTCGGGCGTACTGCGCCTTGCTGCCTCAGGCCGCTCATCCGTCAGGTGGATATCCCGGATATGCATATCTGATTTCCTTGGTTCCGCCCCTTCGAGTGTGTTCGGCAAAGTGCGGCCATCGATGTACTCACCCGGAGAATCCGTCATGCCCCCAGTCCCGACCCAGGCATTCCGCCGCTTTGTGTTCACCACCAGCGTCGCGCTGGCCGCCACCGGCGCCTTTGCCGCTCCTGCCGATGTCCTTGTCTCCACCGACTGGCTGGAGAAGAACCTCAACGATCCCAAGGTGCGTGTCATCGAGGTGAGCGTGAACCCCGGCCAGTTCGAGCGCGGCCATGTACCGGGCGCGGTGAACTTCGTCTGGCACACCGACCTCGTCGATCCGGTCCGCCGCGACATCGTCAGCAAGGACAACTTCGAGAAGCTGCTGCGCAACGCTGGCGTGTCGGCGGATTCCACCGTGGTGCTCTACGGCGACAACAACAACTGGTTCGCCGCCTGGGGCGCCTGGGTGTTCGACGTCTATGGCGTCAAGAACGTGAAGCTGCTCGACGGCGGTCGCAAGAAGTGGGAGGCGGAAAACCGCGGCCTCGCCGCGGTGGCGAAGACCCCGGCGCCGGGCAACATCAAGGTGTCGGACGCCAACCCCAAGCTGCGTGCGCGGCTGGCCGACGTGGTGGCGGCGGCCGAGAAGAAGAGCGACGTCGCGCTGGTCGACATCCGCTCGGCCGACGAATACCAGGGCAAGGTGTTCGCGCCCGCCGGTGTGCAGGAACTGTCGATCCGCGCGGGTCATGTTCCGGGCGCGGTGAATGTGCCGTGGAGCGAGGCGGTCGCCGCCGATGGCACCTTCAAGCCGGTCGAAGAACTGCGCAAGCTCTATGCCGCCAAGGGCGTCGATGGCGGCAAGCCGATCATCACCTACTGCCGCATCGGCGAACGCTCCAGCCACACCTGGTTCGCGCTTTCCAAACTGCTCGGCTACGAGGTGCGCAACTACGACGGCTCGTGGACCGAATACGGCAACACCGTCGGCGTGCCGATCACCAATGTTGCCGGCACGGTGTGGGGCGGCAAGTAAGCATGACGCGCAGCCGGCGGTGATGGGGCTCGGCCGGCCCGCCTGACCGGCCTTGTTGTCCTGCGGGGTTACGGCGGTGCCTGGGCACCGCCGTTCTTTTCTGGGACGGGTGGCGAGATGCGGGCTGGCCCGATTTGCTCCCTTCCCTTGGAGGGGGTGAGGACGGGGTTTCGGCGAGCACTGCTCGCCGCCGGCCGAACGACGGTGCCTCCCGGCACCGGCTACCGGATTGGCGCGATTTGCTCCCTCCCCTTCAAGGGGAGGGTTGGGGTGGGGATGGGGTTATCGCGGCGCTATTTCCCACCCCATCCCCCTCCTAGCCTCCCCCTTGAAGGGGGAGGAACCAGAACCACTCCCCCTTCATGCCGAGCCACTAACGCAGGAACCGCCCCCTCAACTCCGGATAACCGAATGTCCTCGCAGTCCCTTCCCCGGCCCCCCGCGCTGCTGGCCGGAACCCTCATCCTCGCCGCCGCCTTCACGCTGGCCGCCTGGTTTTCCACGCTCCCCGGCGTCGGCCGCGATCTGGCGATCTCGGCGCTCTTCGGACTTGCCTTCGGCATCGTGCTGCAGCGCACGCGCTTCTGCTTCTACTGCGTCAGCCGCGACTTTTTCGAAAGCCGCGATGCGCGTGGGCTGCTCGGCATCGTGGCGGCGCTGGCGGTCGGCACGCTTGGCTACCACGTGCTGTTCGGCGCCTTCCTGCCGCAGCCGGTGCCGGGGCGTCTGCCGCCGGGCGCGCACATCGGCCCGGTGAGCTGGGTGCTGGTCGCTGGCGCGGGGGCTTTCGGGCTGGGCATGGCGCTGTCGGGGTCGTGCATCAGCGCCCACCTGTACCGGCTGGGCGAGGGCGCGCTCGCCTCGCCGCTTGCGCTGCTCGGGGCGCTCGGCGGCTTCGTGCTCGGCTTCCTGTCGTGGAATGCGCTCTACCTCGGCACGCTTCAGTCGGCGCCGGTGCTCTGGCTGCCACATGAAGTCGGCTACGGCGGTTCCGCCGCGTTTCAGATCCTCCTGCTGGCGGTGCTCGCCGCGCTGCTGGCGTGGCGGCACCGAAGCGGCGAGGTCGTGGCGCAGCCGTGGTGGCGCCGACGCTGGGCGGCCGCCACCGGCGGCATCCTTGTCGGCTTCATCGCGGTGCTGTCCTATCTGCGCGTCGGTCCGCTCGGAGTCACGGCGGAACTCGGCAGCCTCGCCCGCACCGCAGCCGGCGCCGCGAGCTGGTTCCCCGGCCGGCTCGAAGGGCTGGACAGTTTCGCCGGCTGCGCCACCGCAGTGAAGGAGACCCTGTGGTCCGAGAACGGCGCCTTCGTCGTCGCGCTGGTGCTCGGTTCGCTGGCGGCTGCGGTGGTGGCCGGCGATTTCCGCCCGCGCCGGCCCACCGCGGGCGAGGCGCTGCGGGCGCTCGTCGGCGGCGTGCTGATGGGCTGGGGCGCGATGGTGGCGCTGGGCTGCACCGTCGGCACCTTGCTCTCCGGCGTGATGGCGGCCGCGGTGTCGGGCTGGGTGTTTGCCGCGGTGCTGTTCCCGGCGACCTGGCTGGGCTGGCGCCTGCGCCGCGGCTTCGGGTGGTAGGGAGCGGGCAGGCGCCGCCTACTTCGAATTGAACATTGCGCTCATTTCTCCCGGCGCCTGCGGGTCTATCTGGCCGTCCTTCATGCCGGGGGGCGAAATCCTGAACTCGCCGCCGATTTTCGACCGCGCGGCGCTCCACGTCTTGCCGTCGAAGCTCAGCTTGTCCTTGTAGACGTAGATGTCCTGCTTCACCCGCACTTTCAGCGTCGATTGGGCGGCTTCGGTCAGCAGCGAGCCGCCGACGCTGGCGTTGAACGGGAGGTCGGCGCCGGCGGGGTAGCGCAGCACGAATTCGCCCTGTGGCGTGGGCTGGCCGTAGGACACGACCGGCAGCGCGGCGATTTCGCCCGCCGACGGGCCGATGAGCGTGCTGCAGGCCGAAAGCGTGAAGGCGGCGCAGAGGGCGAGCATGGATGTCTTCATGAATACTCCTGGGTAACGTGAGAGGGGAAGCAGCAAGGATCAGGCGGGATCAGGCAGGACGGCGGGCGCGCGCTTTTCCGCCGCCGGGGCGGTGCTGCGGCCGACCAGCCGCCAGTAGCCCACGGCTTGCAGCACGCCGAGCAGCAGCTCGATTGCGGCGAAGGCCCATACCACCGGCGTGACGTGGTGCACCAGCAGGTAGTACATCTGCCAGCAGAAGAAGAGCGCGCGGGCGTAGGCGTCGAACAGGCCGAAGACGGGGTCGGGCCGCCAGATGCGCAGCGCCGACCACACCAGCACCACCGAGCCGAGCAGGTTGACGAACAAGGCGTGGGTCGGCTCGAACGCCGGCATCGGCGCGATCCGGTTGAATAGCTGGAAGAGCAGCGGGTAGGTCCACGGCGTCGCGAAGGCGGCGGTGGCCAGCACGTCGTAGATGCCGCTGGCGCGCACCAGCTGCCGGTAGCGGGATTCGGTCATGTTCCGGTTCCCAGTTGGAAGGAGGTGCGGGAGGCGGCCGGCAGCGCGGGCAGGCAGCCGAGCGACATCAGCGTGGTTCTCAGCGCCTCGTCCAGCCCCGTGTGCGGTTCGTGGCCGAGCGTGCGGACCAGCTTGCTGTTGTCCAGCCGCAGCGCTTCGGTCCAGAGGTAGCGCATCTCCAGCATTTCCCGCACGAAGCGGGAGAAGGGCGCGGCGGCGTGGAGAAGCGGCCAGGGAAGGCGCCGTACCGGCAGGTCCGGGTTGCCGACTACGCGTCGGATCGCCTGCGACAGCCCGTGGCCGCTGAGCCAGTGCCCCTCGAAGTGGAACACCGCGAGACGGGGCAGCGAGGGTTCGATCGCCGCCAGGCGGGCCAGCGTTTCCGCGAGGTCGGGCAGATACGCCCAGGCGTGGCCGACATCCAGCCGGCCAGGGTAGGTGAGCGCCCGCAGTGCCGCGCCCGGCTTCACCATCGCGCCGAACCAGGAGCTGTCGGCGTGGGGGCCGAAGAAATCGCCCGCGCGCAGGATCAGCGACCGGACGTTGTAGCGGGATGCGTCCGCCAGGCGTTCCTCCATCTCTACCCGCACCGCGCCCTTGCGGGTGCGCGGATGCTGCGCGGAAATCTCGTCGATCACCGTGCCGGCGTCCGGTCCGTAGTTGTAGATGTTGCCGGGAAAGACGAGCCGCGCGCCGCTGTCGGAGGCCGCCTCGATCGACGCATCCAGCATGGGGAGGGCGAGTTCGCGCCAACGCTGGTAGCGCGGCGGATTGACCGCATGGACGATGATGGACGCGCCGCGTGCCGCATGACGCACGTCCTCCGGGCGCATTGCGTCACCCACCACCCACTCGACCAGACAGGCCATGCCAGGGTGTGCGGCGGCGCGGGCGGGGTCGCGGTGCAGGGCGCGGACCTGCCAGCCGTGGGCGAGCAAGGCCTTGATGGTGGCGAGGCCGAGCGAGCCGGTACCGCCGAGCACCAAGGCCATACGCGGATGAATACCTTGAGGCATCCTGATTTCTCGAGTGATTAAGGGACGCCGGCGAGCATATTGAGCGCGGGCTTACAATCCCAGACTCATCCTCACATGGCAGATATACGAAAACGTATGACGAAGGCCGATCCGAGTTGGGAGCTGTATCGCTCTTTCCTGGCGGTGATGCGCAGTGGCAGCCTGTCCGCCGCGGCGCGCGAGCTGTCGACCACCCAGCCGACCATCGGCCGTCACGTCGAGGCGCTGGAACAGGCGCTCGGCACCACGCTGTTCGTGCGCACGCCCAGCGGCCTGACGCCGAACGCGATCGCCAGCGGGCTGGTGCCGCATGCGGAGAACATGGAGATGGCCGCGGCCGCGCTGGTGCGTCTGGCCAGCGGCGGTGCGGACGATGTCGGCGGCGCGGTGCGTCTGGCCGCCAGCCATATCGTCGGCACCGAGTTGCTGCCCGACATCCTCACCGGCTTCCATCAGGCGCATCCGCGCATCGCCATCGAACTGGTGCTGAGCAGTGCCGCCAGCGACTTGCTGCGGGGCGAGGCCGACATCGCGGTGCGGATGTTCCGCCCGGTGCAGGATGCGCTGGTGGCGCGGCGGGTCGGCACCGGCCGCATCGGGCTTTTCGCCCACCGCCGCTACATCGAGCGCTACGGCCTGCCCGCGTCGCTGGCCGAACTGGAGCGCCACACGGTCATCGGCTTCGACCGCGACATGGCGTGGACGCGCGCCACCGCGTCCCTGAACGTCGAGATCACCCGCGAGATGTTCTCGTTGCGCTGCGATTCGGAGGTCGCCCAGCTCGCGGCGCTGCGTGCCGGCTTCGGTATCGGCGCCTGTCACGTCCATGTCGCGCGGCGGGATGCGGCGCTGGTGCAGGTGCTGACCGAGCACCTTCGTTTCGACATGGAGGTGTGGGTGACGATGCACCGCGACCTGCGCGGCGTGCGCCGGGTGGCGCTGATGTTCGAATACCTGGCCGCGGCGCTGGAGCGGCTCTACGCGCCGGGTTGATAGCGCGGCCCAAAAAAAATGCCCCGCGGGTGCGGGGCATTTCCTCCTTGGGCGACCGCTTTCGACGCGGCCTTAGAACTCCGGCGCGCCGAACCCGCCCGGGCCGCCGTGCGGCAGGCCAGCGGTGGCCGGCTTGTCGTCCGCCTGTTCGGCCACCAGCGCGTCGGTGGTGAGGATCAGCGCCGCGACCGAGGCGGCGTTCTGCAGTGCGGAGCGGGTGACCTTGGCGGGGTCCAGCACGCCCTGTTCCACCAGATCGCCGTACTGGCCGTTGGCGGCGTTGTAGCCGAAGTTGCCGCTGCCTTCGAGCACGCGGGCCACCACCACCGAGGCCTCGTCGCCGGCGTTGGCGACGATCTGGCGCAGCGGCTCTTCCACCGCGCGCAGCACGATCTTGATGCCGGCGTCCTGCTCGTGGTTGTCGCCCTTCAGGTCCTTGATCGCGGCACGGGCGCGCAGCAGGGCGACGCCGCCGCCGGGCACGATGCCTTCTTCCACCGCGGCGCGGGTGGCATGCAGCGCATCCTCGACGCGCGCCTTCTTCTCCTTCAGCTCCACTTCGGTGGCCGCGCCCACCTTGATGACGGCGACGCCGCCAGCCAGCTTGGCCTTGCGTTCCTGCAGCTTCTCGCGGTCGTAGTCGGAAGTGGCGGCGCCGATCAGGGCGTCGATGGAGGACACGCGCGCCTTGATCGCCTCGACACTGCCGGCGCCGTCGATCAGCGTGGTGTTCTCCTTTTGCACCTCGACGCGCTTGGCCTGGCCGAGGTCGGCCAGCGTGGCCTTTTCCAGGCTGAGGCCGACTTCCTCGGCGATCACCTGGCCGCCGGTGAGGATGGCGATGTCTTCCAGGATGGCCTTGCGGCGGTCGCCGAAGCCCGGCGCCTTCACCGCCACCACCTTGAGGATGCCGCGGATGGTGTTCACCACCAGGGTGGCGAGCGCTTCGCCGTCGACATCCTCGGCGACGACCAGCAGCGGGCGGCCGGCCTTGGCGACCTGCTCCAGCACCGGCAGCAGCTCGCGGATGTTGGAGATCTTCTTGTCGAACAGCAGGATGAAGGGGTTGTCGAGTTCGGCGACCTGCTTGTCCGGGTTGTTGATGAAGTAGGGCGACAGGTAGCCGCGGTCGAACTGCAGACCCTCGACCACGTCGAGTTCGTTATTCAGCGACTTGCCGTCCTCGACGGTGATGACGCCTTCCTTGCCCACCTTGTCGATGGCCTTGGCGATGATGTCGCCGATGTCGGCGTCCGAATTGGCGGAAATGGCGCCGACCTGGGCGATTTCCTTGCTGGTGGTGGTCGGCTTGGAGAGGGCCTTCAGCTCGTCGACGATGGCGGCCACCGCCTTGTCGATACCGCGCTTGAGGTCGGCCGGGTTGAAGCCGGCGGCGACGAACTTGAAGCCTTCGCGCACGATGGCCTGGGCCAGCACGGTGGCGGTGGTGGTGCCGTCACCGGCGTTGTCGGAGGTCTTGGAGGCGACTTCCTTCACCAGCTGCGCGCCGATGTTCTCGAACTTGTCCTTCAGCTCGATTTCCTTGGCGACCGAGACGCCGTCCTTGGTCACGGTGGGCGCGCCGAAGGAGCGCTCCAGCACCACGTTGCGGCCCTTGGGGCCGAGGGTCACCTTGACGGCGTTGGCGAGGATGTTGACGCCTTGCACGACCTTGGCGCGGGCGTCGTCACCGAAAAGCACTTGTTTGGCGGCCATGTATTGCTCCGTTGGCTGTGTGTTGGATGAGTTGAAGCGGCGGGGGCGGCGGCTTATTCGATGACGCCGAAAATGTCTTCTTCGCGCACGACGAGCACTTCTTCGCCGTCGATCTTCACCGCCTGGCCGGCGTACTTGCCGAACAGCACGCGATCGCCGGCCTTGAGCTGCGGCGCGCGCAGTTCGCCGTTGTCGAGGATCTTGCCGCGGCCGACGGCGATGACCTCGCCCTGGTCGGGCTTCTCGCCCGCGGAATCGGGAATGACGATGCCGCTGGCGGTGGTGCGTTCGGCTTCGAGGCGTTTGACGATGACGCGGTCGTGCAGGGGGCGGATAGCCATGGAAGTCTCCTGAAATGTCGATGACAGGGAGGGCGGCGCCCTCGTCGTCGTTGGCACTCTCTGCCGGTGAGTGCCAACGACGACGGGGCGGATCATGGCGCGGCCGGCGGCCGCGGCGTAGCGAATTATTTCGATTTGCGTAGATGCGTTTTTGATATCGCGCGCGGCGCCCGAAGGCGCTGTTGGCGGGCAAGCAGCGCGGCCCGCTGAACTGTTGCGCAGGCAGCAGACGGGCCCGCCCCGGCCTCCGGCGCAATGCCGGGAAAGAACGCCGGAGTCGGCAAATTAATCCTTTTGTTCAATGTCTTGGCGCTTCCGTCCCGTTACGGGCGGGCGATTCCCCCGGGGTGGTACGGCCCCTGCTAAAGGGCTGGCGGCGCGCCGTCCGGCGGTATGCGGTGCCGATCCGCGCGTCAGCTTCCCGCCTCGTCACGGGCACGCTAAACACGAGACCCTCTATGCATAAAGAAAGAACCATCGCGGCACTTTGCCTGTTGCTGTCGCCGCTGGCATTTGCCCAGCAGGCAGCCGATGCCAGCAAGCCGCTGCCGCCGGCGAGCTTCTTCGTCACCAGCGTCGGCACCGGCAAGGGCGCGGACTTCGGCGGCCTCGCCGGGGCGGATGCGCACTGCCAGAAACTGGCCGCCACCACCAGCGGCGCCGGCAAGACCTGGCGCGCCTACCTCAGCACCCAGGCCGCCAACGGCCAGCCGGCGATCAACGCGCGCGACCGCATCGGCAGCGGCCCCTGGCACAACGTCAAGGGCCAGGAGATCGCCAAGGATGTCGCTCACCTGCACGGCGATTCCCTCGAATCCGCGCGCCTGGGCAACAACCTCAGCCGCCGCACCGCGCTGACCGAGAAAGGCGACTTCGTGAAGGGCTCGGGTGATACGCCCAACGAGCACGACATCGTCACCGGCTCCCAGCCCGACGGCCGCGCCTTTGCCGACGCCGCCGACCGTACCTGCCGCAACTACACCAGTTCCGCCGAGGACGGCGCCGTCCAGGTCGGGCATTTCGACCGCACCGGCGGCGGCAACGTGTCGTGGAACTCCGCCCATGCCAGCCGCGGCTGTGGCCACGACAACCTGGTCAAGACCGGCGGCGCCGGGCTGCTGTACTGCTTCGCGGTCAATTGAGCGCGTTCGCCGCACCCGTTTTCATTCTTTCATCGCAGCACAACTGGAAAGCACCATGACCATCGATCACTTCCGTCGCAGTCTCATCGCCCTGGCGCTCGGCGCCGCCCTGGCCGGCAACGCGCTGGCCGAAACCACGCTGCTCAACGTCTCCTACGACCCCACGCGCGAGCTTTACCAGGAGTACAACACCGCCTTCGCCAAGTACTGGAAGGCCAAGGCCGGCGAAGATGTCGTCGTCAAGCAGTCGCACGGCGGCTCCGGCAAGCAGGCCCGCGCCGTCATCGACGGCCTGGACGCCGACGTGGTGACGCTGGCGCTGGCCGGTGATATCGACGCCATCACCGACAACGGCGGCGCGGTCGCGGCCGGCTGGCAGAAGAAGCTGCCGCTCAATGCCTCGCCCTACACCTCCACCATCGTGCTGCTGGTGCGCAAGGGCAACCCCAAGGGCATCAAGGACTGGAACGACCTGGTGAAGCCGGGTGTGGAAGTCGTGACCCCGAACCCCAAGACCTCCGGCGGCGCGCGCTGGAACTACCTGGCCGCGTGGGGCTACGCACTGAAGCAACCGGGCGGCACCGACGCCCGCGCGCGCGAGTTCGTCAAGAACATCTACGCCAACGTCAAGGTGCTGGATTCCGGCGCCCGCGGCTCCACCGTCACCTTCGTGGAACGCGGCATCGGCGACGTGCTGATCGCGTGGGAGAACGAAGCCTATCTGGCGCTGAAGGAATTCGGCGCGGACAAGTTCGAGATCATCACCCCGTCCATCTCCATCCTGGCCGAACCGCCGGTGGCGGTGGTCGACAAGGTGGTCGACAAGCGCGGCACCCGCAAGGTCGCTACCGAATACCTCAACTACCTGTATTCGAACGAAGGCCAGGAAATCGCCGCGAAGAACTACTACCGTCCGACCGACGCCAAGGTGGCGGCCAAGTACGCCAAGCAGTTCGGCAACCTGAACCTGTTCAAGATCGACGAGGTGTTCGGCGGCTGGGGCAAGGTGCAGAAGGCCCACTTCGACGACGGCGGCATCTTCGACCAGATCGCGACGATCAAGTAAGCCAGTCGAGCATTTCTCTGCAAGGGACGGCGGCGGGTCGGAAAGGACCGCCGCCGTTTTTCATTTCCTTTCAAAAAAAGCGGGCGACGGGTCAATCACGCCATTAAACCCGCGCAATACGGATCGGTTCGATCGCAGGTCGTCGCCGCACGGCGACAGTTTCGTTGCATTCCTGGTACGCCCAATCTGCATGATTGCCAGCGAGCATAAGCGGCGCGTAGCATCGGTCATCCAGAATGGAAGACCGTGGCGATGAACAGCTCGCAAACCGATTCGCTCCTGAAGGCGGAACTCCAGCAAGGGCGGGCCCTGCTTGCCAGTGTTGCGGCCACCACGGATGTGATGTTGGTGTACCTCGATCCCAGCTTCAATTTCGTTTGGGTGAATGAGGCTTACGCGCGCACTTGCCGGATGTCGCCAGGCGATATGGTCGGCAAGAACCATTTCGCGCTTTACCCGCATGCTGAAAATGAGGCGATCTTCCGGCAGGTCAGGGATAGCGGAAATCCGGTTTTCTACAAGGACAAGCCTTTCGAGTTTGCCGACCAGCAGGACCGCGGGACCACATACTGGGATTGGAGCCTTGCCGCCGACAAGGACAGCGACGGACGCGTCGTCGGCCTCGTATTCAGTCTGCGTGAAACCACCGGCTTTGTTCGGGCACGGCAGACCGTGCGGGAAACCGAAAACCTGCTGGCCACCTTCATTGAAAGCGTGCCCGCGGGCATCGCGATGTTCGACCGGGAGATGCGTTATCTCGCTGTCAGCCGCCGTTTTCTGCGGGACTACCATATCGACGACAAGGACGTCATCGGCCGTTGTCATTACGAGGTGTTTCCCGATGTGCCCGAACGCTGGAAAGCAATTCATCGCCGTTGCCTGGCAGGTGAAACGCTTCGCTGCGACGAGGATCAATTCGTCCGCCGCAACGGTGAAATCAATTGGGAGCGCTGGGAGGTTCGCCCGTGGTTTACCGGCGCGGGTACGATTGGCGGCATCATCCTGTTCTCCGAAAACGTCACCGACCGCAAGCGCCAGGAGAACGGCCTGAAGGCCGCGATGGAGGAGGCGGAGCGGGCAAATAATGCCAAGTCGCGCTTTCTCGCCGCGGCAAGCCACGATTTGCGGCAGCCCTTGTCGGCCTTGTCGCTTTATGTGGGCACCCTGGAGAGAAAACTTCCGGCGTCCGAACGCGCGCTCGCTTCGGGCATCGGGGATTGCGTCACCCACCTGAGTGAATTGCTGTCGAATCTGCTTGATCTCTCCAAGCTCGAAGCGGGCGTCATCAAGCCGAGCGTCTGTGATTTCGAGGTGGACGCCGTGCTGTTGCGCATTGCGTTGTCTTATGAGCCGGAGGCGCGGGAGAAAGGCCTGGGTTTGCGCTACACCGGTTCCGCTTGGGTCGCCCGCACCGACCCCGTGCTTATTCAACGCATCGTCACCAATCTGGTCGCCAATGCGGTGCGCTACACGGAGCACGGCCGCATCCTGATTGGCGTCCGGCGGCGAAGCGGAAAGCACTGGGTCGAGGTGTGGGATACCGGCATCGGAATTCCCGCGGACAAGACGACCGAGATATTCGAGGAGTTCAGGCAACTGGGAAATGCCGAGCGCAACAGGACCAAGGGCTCGGGGATCGGCCTGACCATTGCGGCAAAGACGGCGAAATTGCTCGGGCTGCAGTTGCAAGTCCGTTCCCGGCCAGGTCGCGGTTCGGTTTTCGCGCTCGAATTGCCATTGGGCGAGCGGGTGGACGCCCACCCCGTCGAACCGCCCCCGATTCACCAGAAGCGGCGTATTGCAATCGTCGAGGACAATACCGAGGTGGCCGCGGCGCTGGCTTATGCGCTGACCGAACTGGGTCATCAGGTGATATCCGCAGCCTCGCGGTACGAGGTCGTGACCCGGCTCAACGGCACTGCGCCGGAAATCATCCTTGCGGACTATCGGCTGGGCGGAGAAGATGACGGCGTCGGTGTCATTCGCGCGGTGCGATCTGCGTTCGGAAACGACGTGCCCGCGCTGATCATTACCGGAGACACGGATCCGGTGGTCGTTCGCCGCATGGCGGATCACGGCATCAGCGTTCTGCACAAGCCGCTGGACCTCGACGCCCTGCAGGACCGGATTGCGGCGCTGATTGAAGAGCGCGCTGTGTCTTCGCCCCACCGGACGGCGGAGGGTGCCGGATAGACCGGGACCTGGTGGCGTTGGGGAAAAACGGCCGCTCAAAACACAGCAGGCGGGGCGTTTGAAGCCGCCTTCGATGTCGCCTCCGTCCTATCGCCGCGTCCACTCGAACCGCATCATGACGCCTGATTGATTTCACCCAGGCCGTCATGAACAAGATCGTCTTCCAGGGCCGCTGGTCCCACCGACTCCGCAGTCTCGCCACCGCAGGGGCGGTTGCCGCGCGGGTCGCCACCCGCCGGCTGCTTGGGCGGCGGCGGGTCGAATCGTGGTCCTTCCTGTTCGAGTACGGCACGCTCTACATCCGGGCCCAGTTCAACCACGCGTTTCGCCTCAAGGCGGACATTTCGGTGAGCCGGGCGTATTTCGACAGCTTCTATTCGGTGTTCGACACCTACCCCGATGTCGAAGTGCGCGCCAGCGGCGCGGGCGAACCACGCGGGCACTGGTTCATTCCCGCCGTCCGGCACAGCGACGCAACCCTGCTGCACTTTCACGGCGGCGGTTACACCTTCCATGCCGGCGTATCCCGTCACTTCGCCCGCATCCTGGCGCACAGCCTCGGCGTTGTGGTGTTCGCGCCGGATTACCGGCTGACGCCGGAACACCCGCATCCCGCCCAACTGGAAGACGGCCTCGCCGCCTATCGCTACCTGCTGGGGCGCGGCGTGGCGCCGCGGCGCCTCGTGCTGTGCGGGGATTCGGCGGGCGGGCATCTGGCGTTGATGACGCTGTCGCATCTCGCCCGCGCGGGCCTGCCCACACCCTTGCTGACACTCGGCATCAGCCCCTGGACGGACATCGGCCGGCGCGGCGCCAGCCAGTTCGGCAACGATCCCTACGACCTGGTGCAGGGCTACATGACGCTGCAGTTCGCGGAGTGGCTGAAAGGCGGACAGGACGTGAGCGACGCCGAACTGTCGCCCATCCATCAGGACTACCGCGGTCTCGGCCCGATCTACCTGCAAGCGGGCGGGCGCGAGATCCTGGTCGACATGATCCGCGACTTCGCCGCCACCGTGGCGGAGCAGGGCGGCCCGGTGCGGCTGGACGTGTGGCCGGACATGAACCACGAATTCCACGGTTACGGCGACCAACTGGCGGAAAGCCGGGCCGCGCTGGACCGCTTGCGCGCGGCGATCGCCTGGGCCGCGCAGCCCACCCGGCCTTTCGCAGCCGACGCGCTGACGGAATGCGACACGCTGTCGCTCGCCACGCGCGACGCGCGGCGCCCGCCGCGTCACGGCACGGGTGGTCGCGAGCAGGAAGCCGGGGGGCGCGGTGTCGCCGCGCGGCCGGCTAGCTCCGTACCGAACTCCTGAACGCCGCCGACAGCGCGGACAGCGCTTCGTGTGGGCGGCCGTCCTTTACGCGGGTGTGGAGCAGAACGGGCAGGCGGGGTAGGTCCGGCAGCCCCAGCTTTGCGCCGACATTGACCGCATCCGGCGGCAGCATGCGGGGGGCCAGCGCGGCAATGCCCAGCCCCGCCATCACCGCCGCCGACACCGCGGTGACGCCGCCGCCGACGAAGATCTCCGTCCAGCTGAGGCCCGCCGCATCCAGCCGTTGCGCGGCCAGCGAACGGACGCCGCAGGGCTCCGCCATCGTCGCGATCGGCAGCGGTTCGTCCGACCGGTGCTGCCATCCGGGCGCGGCAAACCAGCCGAGTTGTTCTTCGGCGACCACCTCGCCGTCGTCGCGTCCGGCATGGAAGCGCACGATGACGGTGTCGAGTTCGCGGCGGTCGAAGCGTTGCAGCAGTTCGGCCGACGAGCCGATGCGGATCTCGATGACCAGCTCCGGGTCCAGCGCGTTCATGCGCGCGATCAGCGCAGGCAGTTCCGGCCCCGCCACATGGTCGCTGATGCCGATTGCGAGCCGCTGGCGCTGCCGCGAGAACACGCCCGCGGCGCGTTCGTGGGCTTCCAGCAGCCGTCGCGCCGGCGCCAGAAACGCCGCGCCGGAAGCGGAAATCTCGACATACCGCGGCGTGCGCTCCACCAGCCGGCAGCCCAGCCTTTCCTCCAGCCGCTTCAGTTTCATGCTGATCGCGGCCTGCGTCGTTCCCATGGCTTCGGCGGCGCGGGTAAAGCTGCCGAGTTCGACCACGCGAACGAAGGCATCGACGGCGTCCAGGTCCAGCGGCGGGAGTGACATCAGAATCCGTTATTACTGAAATGTCGGTAAATATCAGACTCTGATACTAGCATGGCCTTTCCCGTCATTTCAGAAAGGAAACGCACATGCCGCTTACCCATATCTCGATGCGCCAGGGCAAGTCGGAGGCCTATCGCCAGGCCATTTTCGACAGCCTGTGCCGGGCGCTGCACGAAACCTTCGGCGTGCCCGAAGACAACCAGTTCATGACCATCCACGAGCATGCGCCCGGCAACTTCCGCTACGGCCCGAGCTATCTCGGCATCCAGCGCAGCGACGATCTGCTGTTCATCCAGATCACCGCCAACAACACCCGGACGATCGAGCAGAAGCAGGCCTTGTACCGGCGCATCCAGGGGCTGCTGAGTGAAAGTCCCGGCGTGCGGCCGGAGGACGTATTCATCAACCTCGTCGAGGTGGAGAAGGAGAACTGGTCGCTGGGCAACGGCATGGCGCAATACGCCTGAGGCGACTCCACCCGCCCGACGGGCAGAAGCAAGGTCGGGCGGCGTGCGGCGGCCGGCACCCACAACGCCCGCCGCCTTTCCCGACCCGGACATTCGGCGCTATCTTGCTGGCATTCAATCAGACCGTTGCCATGCTCCTCACCGAAGAAGACTTCATCTTTGCTCCGCCCGCGGAACTGGGTGACTGCGTGCAGCACGGCATGGTGAAAACCCTGCCGGGTGGCGGCTATCTGCTGCCGGCCGCGATGCATCCGATCTTTCTGGTGATCCTGCGCGGCGAGATCCGGGTCGACCACCCTGAAGGTGCGCGCTGCATGGCGACGATCTGCCTGTGTGGCGGAACGCGCCGCATGCTGCCGGCCTGGGCGGCGCCGGGCACGCGCATCCTGACGCTGGCGGTGCAACCGGGCCAGCTTCGCCGGCTGGTGGATTTCCCGGCGCTGACGATCATCGATGACTGGCTTGCGTTCGACTGTTTCCTGGGCGGCCAGGAGCGCGGCGAAGCAGCGCGGTGCGAGGCGGCATTGGCGGAAAGCACCGACGCCGCGCGCCAGACGGCCGCATTCCTTGCGCTGCTGTCGGCCTTACGCCGGCGCCGGCGAGAGAGCGAGGGAGATCTCGTGCTGCCCGCGGCGCATCTCGGCCTGGCGCCCAAGGTATTGGCGGCACGGTTCGGCCTGAGCCTGCGCCAGTTCGAACGTCGGTTCCTCGCCAGCTACGGGCAATCGCTGCGCAGCCTGCGCCAGCAGTTGCGCTGCAGCCAGGTGCTGGCCGCACTCGTTTCCGGTCAGCCGAAGGCGCACTCGCTGGCGGACCTCGCCGCGCGCTTCGGCTATTTCGATCAATCCCACCTCAACCGCGATCTGGTCCGCTACACCGGCTATTCCCCCGGCCAACTGCTGGCCGGCATCGCCGGGGACGATCCGGCCTTCTGGCCGTACCGGATTTCGCCGCTGGAAATGGTCCGGCTGTTCGGTCCCGCCGGGTACTGAGGCTGTCGTTTCGATACAAGACCCTCCACGCGCGCAGTTCCTAGACTGGCCCGGTCTTCCACACCGGTATCGCGCCATGCCCAGCCCCCATTCTTCCGTTTGCCCGTCGCGTCCATGAGCGCGCCGGACCTCCAGCATCTCACCGCCGCGCAGGCGGTCCGCGATCTGCGCGCGGGGCGCTATTCGGCCGAGCAACTGGTGCTCGCCTGTCAGGCGCGCATCGACCGCTTCAACCCGACGCTGAACGCGCTGGTGACGCTCAACCGCGAGGGTGCGCTGGCCGCCGCGCGCGAGGCGGACCGGCATCTCGCCCACGGGGGCCCGGCGCTGGCGCTGCTCGGCGTGCCGGTTTCCATCAAGGACGCCTTTGCCACCCGGGACATGCTCTCCACCGCCAGCCATCGGCCGCTGGCCGCGTACCGGCCGGGAGGCGATGCCACGGTGGTTGCGCGCTGGCGCGAGGCCGGCGCGGTGTTGATGGGCAAGAGCAATCTGCCGGAGCTGGCGGGCGCGCCGAACTGCTGGAGCCCGCTGTTCGGCCTCACGCGCAATCCGTGGAACCCGGCGCTCACGCCGGGCGGCAGTTCCGGCGGCGCCGCGGTGGCCGTGGCCGCGGGATTCTCGCTGCTCGACATCGGCAGCGACATCGCCGGCTCGATCCGCATCCCCGCCGCCTACTGCGGCATCGCGGGGCTGAAGGCCACCGAGAACCGCATCCCGCGCACCGGCCACATCCCGCACCTGCCGCCGGAATTCGGCGGACCGGGCCGCAGCGTCTGGCACATGCTGGCGTTTGGCGTGCTGGCGCGCAGCGTGGAGGACCTGCAGCTGGGCTACGGCCTGCTCGCCGGGCCGGACGGGGTGGATTGCACCGTGCCGCCCTTTCTCCCGGAACCGCCATCGCTGCCGACGACGGCCAGGGCGGTCGCGCCGATGCGCATCGCCTTGTGGGACGACTTCGCCGGCATGCCGCTGTGTCCCCGCATCCGGCGCGGTCTGCAGAACATGGCGGGCAAGCTGCGGGCCGCCGGGCACGAAGTCGTCCGCTGCGCGCCGGCGGATTTCGACGTGGGCGCCGCGTGGCACGCCTTCGGCCTGATCGGCGGGGCGGAAATCGGACTCGGCATGCCGGGCTGGCAGCGCTTGCTCTTCCTGGCACTGCGACCGCTGCTGCCGCGCGACCACGTCATCACCCGGGCGGTGGCCGCCGGCATGCGCTTCGATCTGCGCCGTTATAACCAGGCGCTGAACCAGCGCGAAGGTCTGATCCGGTCGCTGGAACGCTTTGTGGGCGAGTGGGATGCGGTCATCTGCCCGGTGGCGCCGACGGGCCCTTATCCCGGCGAGCCGATGCCGCCCACCCGAAAGCCCCCGCGGCTGAAGGTGGGCGAGGCCACACCGCCCTATCTGGAAGCCACCATTGCCATGACCGCGCCGTTCTCGCTGACCGGCAGCCCGGTGTTGAGCCTGCCGGCGGGCATCGAGGACGGTTTGCCGGTCGGGGTGCAGGTGATCGGCAAGCGCTGGCAGGAACACGCACTGCTGGAAACCGGCCGCCGGCTGGAAAACGCCCTCGGCGGATTCGTGCCGCCCCCGCTCGCGGCTTGAGCCGGGCGGGGGCGTGGCGGCGGACGCGCCCGCCCGGCGCTACAGCACCTGGCGCAGGCCTTCCACGCCCACTGGCGCCTCGGCCAGCCAGGGCAGCAGTGCGAAGCGCGCGGCGAGGTCCTGGCTGACCCGGCGGATGAACGGAAGCTCGTGGTGGGCGCGCTGCGCCAGCAGGGGATGGTGCGTGCCGCTGGCGAGCAGGGACTGGTTGACCACCCAGCCGTAGGGCGTGATGCCCGCGCGGGCAAGGTCGGCCTGCAGGCGCTCGGCCTCATGCACCGGCGTGGCTTCGGGCAGGGTGACGATCAGCACGTGGGTGAATGCCGGGTCGCGCAGGCGCGGCAGCAACTGGCGCACCGCCTCCGGCATCTCGCCCTGGGTGCGGCTCACCTCGCGGTGGTAGGCCTCGGCGGCATCGAGCAGCAGGATGGTGTGGCCGGTGGGCGCGGTGTCGAGCACCACGAAGCCGTCCTTGCCCTGGTCCACCGTGCGCGCGAAGGCGCGGAACACCGCGATCTCCTCGGTGCAGGGCGAGCGCAGGTCTTCCTCGAGCATCGCCCGCGCGGCGGCATCCAGCCCCTGGCCGGCGCGCGCCATCACCTCGGCGCTGTAGTCGGCAACCTCGCGCGCGGGGTCGATGCGGGCAAGGCTGAGGCCGGGCACCGCCTCGGCCAGCGTGGTGGACAGGTGGGCGGCGGGGTCGGTGGTGGAGAGCGTGACCTTGTGGCCGCGCTGCGCCAGGGCCAGCGCGATGGCGGCCGCCGCGGTGGTTTTGCCGACGCCGCCTTTGCCCATCGTCATCACCACGCCGTGGCCGCTGCGGGCGATGTCATCGACCATCGCGCCCAGGCCGAGCGCGACCTGCGGCAGCGCGGCCGGCTCGGCGGTGGTGGGCGCCGCCATGCGCTCCGGCTGCGCCATCACCCGCAGCGCGTCCAGGCCCACCGTGCCCGCGGGCAGGAAGGGGATGGTGGTGGCGGGCAGCTCGCGCAGCGCGGCCGGCATCGCGGCGAGCGCCTTGGCGCCGCGCTGCGACATCGCGGCGGCGATCGCGTCGTCGGTGTCCGTATCGGCGAACAGGCCGTTGATCGCCAGCACCTGGTTGCGGATGCCCAGTTCCGCCAGCTCGCCGCGGGTGCGCTCGGCCTCGCGCAGCGCGGCGGTTTCGGCGCGGCTCACCAGGATCACGGTGGTGGCCTGCGGGTCGGCGAGGCGTTCCACGGTGGCGGCATAGAGCGCCTTCTGCTGTTGCAGCCCGGCCAGCGGACCGAGGCAGGAGGCGCCGCCGGTGGACGACGAGATGAACTCGCTCCACGCGCTCGGCAGCGTCAGCAGGCGCAGCGTGTGGCCCGTGGGCGCGGTGTCGAAGATCACATGGTCGAAACCGGCGGTGGCGGCGGGCTCGCCGAGCAGCTTGGAGAACTCGTCGAAGGCGGCGATCTCCACGGTGCAGGCGCCGGAGAACTGTTCTTCCATGCTCTGGATCGCCGCCGCTGGCAGGATGCCGCGGTAGGGCCCGACCATGCGCTCGCGGTAGGCCGCGGCAGCCGCTTCAGGGTCGATGTTGAGCGCGTACAGCCCGGGCGCGCCAGCGATGGCGGTGGGCGTCTGGCCGAGCGCGGTGCCGAGCACCTCGTCCAGGTTGGAGGCCGGGTCGGTGCTGACGATCAGCACGCGCCGGCCGGCCTCGGCGAGCGCGAGGCCGGTGGCGCACGAAAGCGAGGTCTTGCCGACCCCGCCCTTGCCGGTGAAGAACAGGTAACGGGTGCTGGCGCGCGGCAGTGTCATCGCGGCGCTCCGCTCAGCAACAGCCGGACTTGGGATCGCAGCAGGCGCTGCCGATCTTGATGTGCGGCTTTTCCTCGCGGGTGAGCGTGATGCCGAGCTTCTGCGCGAGTTGCAGGCGCGACGGGTACATGCCGGTGCTGACGACATGGCCGTCCACCACCAGCACCGGCAGGCGGTCCATGCCGGCCTCCATCTCCTTCAGCACAGCGGGGTTCGCGGCGAAGGCCTGCGGTTCCTGGCCGAGGTTGTGGCGCTGCACGGCGATGCCGTGTTCCTCCACCCACTTCAGGTCGGCGGCAAACTGCACCAGCACCGGATCGACATCCACCCCGCACACGCCGGTGGAACAGCACATCGCGGGATCGAACACTTCGAGCTTTTTCATGCTTGTCTCCTGGATCAGCGGGCTTCGTACCAGCCCTTGGATGCATTGACGACGCGGACCACCAGCAGCATCACCGGCACCTCGATCAGCACGCCGACCACGGTGGCGAGCGCGGCGCCGGATTCGAAACCGAACAGGCTGATGGCCGCGGCCACCGCGAGTTCGAAGAAGTTGGAGGCGCCGATCAGGGCCGAAGGGCAGGCCACATTGTGCTGCTCGCCGACCTTGCGGTTGAGCCAGTAGGCGAGCGCCGAATTGAACAGCACCTGAATCAGGATAGGCACGGCGAGCAGCGCAATCACCAGCGGCTGGCGCAGGATCGCTTCGCCCTGGAAGGCGAACAGCAGCACCAGCGTGAGCAGCAGCGCCGCGATCGACCACGGCCCGATCTTTTCCATCGCCGCGTCG
Organism: Azoarcus olearius; assembly: GCF_001682385.1. Taxonomy (NCBI): domain Bacteria; kingdom Pseudomonadati; phylum Pseudomonadota; class Betaproteobacteria; order Rhodocyclales; family Zoogloeaceae; genus Azoarcus; species Azoarcus olearius. The sequence continues at coordinate 2,656,037 of NZ_CP016210.1, read as the reverse complement.
AAGGCCGCCTGGCCGCGCGCGAGCAGGCGGCGGCGCCACAGTTGCGCGAGCACCACCGGAATCACGATGTAGAGCACCACCGAGGTCAGCAGCGTGTCCCACGGCACGCTGATCGCCGAGATGCCGAGCAGCAGCCCCACCAGCGGCGCGAACGCGAACACCATGATGGTGTCGTTGAGCGCCACCTGCGACAGCGTGAACAACGGGTGGCCGTTGGTCAGCCGGCTCCACACGAACACCATCGCGGTGCAGGGCGCGGCAGCGAGCAGGATGAGGCCGGCGATGTAGCTGTCGAGCTGGTCGGCCGGCAGCATGGGGGCGAACAGCTGGCGGATGAACAACCAGCCGAGGAAGGCCATCGAGAAGGGCTTGACCAGCCAATTGACGAACAGCGTGACGCCGATGCCGCGCACATGGGCGCGTACCTCGTGCAGCGCGCCGAAATCCACCTTGACCAGCATCGGGATGATCATCACCCAGATCAGCAGGCCCACCGGCAGATTCACCTGCGCCACTTCCATCCGCCCGACAGCCTGGAACAGGCCGGGCAGCCACTGCCCGAGGGCGATGCCGGCGACGATGCAGAGGAAGACCCACACGGTGAGATAACGCTCGAACACGCTCATCGGCGCCGGAACAGGCGCGGGGGCGGTCATTTCGTACTGGGACATGGCGGCTTCCTACAGACCGAGCGCGGCGCGCACCGCGGGCACCAGGCGGGCGCGGATGTCGTCGCGTACCGCGACGAAGCTCTCCAGCGGTTCGCCGTGCGGATCGTGGAAGGGCTGGTGGATGCGCGGCACCGGACGCGGAAACACCGGGCAGCTTTCCTTGGCGTTGTCGCACACGGTAACGACGAGGTCGATCGGCTGGTTCAGCACCGCATCGACGTCCTTGGGGAACAGGCCCGCGGTAGGCAGGCCGGCGAGCTTCAGCGCCTCGATCGCGCCGTCGGCCACCTTGGGCTGGGGCACGGTGCCGGCGGAAAGCGCGTGCACGCGGCCGGCGAGGTCGTGGTTGAGGATGGCCTCGGCCATCTGCGAACGGCAGGAGTTCCCGGTGCACAGCACGAGAACGGTCTTGAGCGGGGTCATGCGGAATCCTTGTCGGTGGCGGCGCGGCGCTTGGCCGTGGTGTCGCAGCCGGTGGTCTTCGGCAGGCAGGCCGAGCCCTGGCAGCAGTTGCGGGTGAGGAAGGCGATCAGTTCGTCCATGATGTCGAAGCGGGCCGAGTAGTGGATGAAGCGGCTCTCGCGCTCGCCGACGATGAGGCCGACGCGACTGAGGTGGGCGAGGTGGAAGGACAGCGTGGCCGGCGCCAGGCTCAGGTGTTCGCCAATCGCGCTGGCGTTGAGCCCCGCAGGCCCGGCTTCCACCAGCAGGCGGAAGATCGAGAGGCGGGTCTCGTGGCCGAGCGCGGCGAGGAGTTCGGCGGCGTTCAGGGTTTCCATGATTCGAATATTATCGAACTGTTGGCGGGATGCCCAGCACGATGTGACCGGCGGTCGTCAGCCCGCTTCGCGGCCGATGCCCTGCAATTGCGACTGCAGGCTGAGGCGGTCCAGCTTGGCGAGCGGCAGGCTGAGGAACAGGCCGATGCGATGGCTGAGCAGGCGCAGCGCCGCGCTCATCGCCTTGCGGGCGGCTTCGTCCCCTTCGGCTTGGGCCGGGTCCTCGAGGCCCCAGTGGGCGGTCATCGGCTGCCCCGGCCACACCGGGCAGACCTCGCCGGCGGCGTTGTCGCACACCGTGAACACGAAATCGAGCGCGGGCGCGCCGGGCGCGGCGAACTCGTCCCACGACTTGGAACGCAAGCCTGCGGTTGGCAGATGGTTGCGTTCGAGCAGTTCCAGCGCGAGTGGATGCACCTCGCCCTTGGGATGGCTGCCGGCGCTGTGGGCGACGAAACGGCCGTGGCCGAGCTGGTTGAGGATGGATTCGGCCAGGATGCTGCGGGCCGAGTTGCCAGTGCAGAGGAAGAGGACGTGGTAGATGCGTTCGGACATGGGGGACTCCGGGAGCGACGAGGCGGACGAAACAGCGAGTGGTAAAAAACGATAATTCCATTATTATCGAAATGAAGGGCGGCGCGGCATGAAGCTTTTGTGACGGCGCCCCCGGTAAGCCGCCCGCGGGGCGGAACATTAGAGGGAGGATGGAGATGAAAACCCTGGACCTGCGCTGGCAGCGCCTTGTCACCACCGAAGGCGCAACCTGCGACCGCTGCGGCGCCACCGAAGCCGCGGTGGAGCACGCGTGCACCGAACTGCAAACCGCGTTGCAGCCGCTGGGCATTGCGGTGCGCCTGGAAAAGATCGAGATCGCGCCGGAGGCCTTCGCCGGCGAACCGGCCGAATCGAACCGGATCTGGATCGCGGGCAGGCCGCTGGAAGACTGGGTGGGCGGCCACGCCGGCAGCAGCCCGTGCTGTGCCGCCTGTGGCGACGCGGACTGCCGCACACTGGAAGTGGATGGCGAGGTGCACGAGGCGATCCCCGAGCGGCTGATTCTCCAGGCCGCGTTTACCGCGCTGCCCACGCTGGTGGATGAGGGGGCGCCCTCCGCCGCCGCTGCGGCGGACCCGGCAGGGCGCTGAACCGCATGTCGCGTGCGCGGGCGGCGATGAAGCCGCCCGCGTGGGCGGCTTCAACCCGCCTGACGGCTGGGTGCGAGCTGCTCCGGCGGCAGTGCGGCCGCGGGCGAGGGCGTTCTGGCGCGGTTCTGCTGACGGCGGAAGCTGGCGCGCAGCCGCTTCCAGCCGAGCACCACCGAGGTCAGCGACATCACCAGGCCGAAGCCGATCCACACGATCATCCAGCCGTCCCACAGCGGGCGCGCATACAGCCAGCCGAAATCCCAGTGATGCAGCGCCGAGAAAATCCAGCGGTAGGCGCGACGGCTGTCGTCCTGCCGCAGCAGCAGGCGGCCTTCGCGCGGATCGACGTAGTAGCGGGTGTTGCCGGCATCGGCCAGTTCCACGCGCAGCACCGGCAGCGGGCGGTCGCTGGCGGCGCGGCCATGGCGCGGGTAGTAGTAGCTGTCGTATTCGGTCTGCAGGGTCTGGCTGGCGACGGCCGCATCGCCTGCTGCGCGCAATACCGCCGCGCGTACGGTGTCCTCGGCGAACCCCGCCGCGGCCACTGGCAGCGCGTGCAGCTCGCCGGCGGCGTTCGCCGCCAGCAGCGTGGCCTCGCGGCCCAGCCGCTGCCAGCGCAGTTCCACGGTGTCGGCCGGCACCGCGGCGCTCAGGCCCGGCTGCCACTGCAGCATCACCGCGGGCACCTCCTTGCCGATGAAGCGCCCCAGCTCGCCGCGGTTGGCGTTGGCGGGGGAGAACAGCTGCCATGGATTGTTGTTGAAGAAGCCGCTGGCTATCCATAGCAGCGCGACGATGCCGCCGATGAGGCCGCTCCAGAAGTGCCAGCTGAACCAGAACGCGCGGTAGGGATGGGCGCGTCCGCCGCTGTATTGCGGCTGGCGGCCGAAGGCCGGGCGCCAGCGCAGCCAGCCGACGATGAGGCCGGTGAGCGTGGCCACCACGGTGAAGCCGGACACCCACAACAGCACGTCGCGGCGGGCCTCGCCCCAGCCGACCGAATCGAGCGGGCGGAACAGGTGCAGCCAGTTGCCGGCCCAGAACAGGCCGCGGTCCACCGCGTCCGCCACCCGTACGACTTCGCCGGTGCGGGCCGACAGCGTGATCTCGGTGCCGCGGCCGTCATCCACCGCGATGCGATGGAAGGGGCGCAAGGCTTCGAGATTGCGCACCGTGGCGTCGTGGTTGAAGGTTTCCAGATGGGCGACCGGCACCGTGGAACCGCCGATCCATGCCCGCGCCAGCGCTACTGCGCGGGCGGCATCGGTTTCGCGCGCGCTGCCGTCGCGCGCCGAGATCAGGTGACGTTCGCCCTGCACGTCTTCCACCAGCCACAAGGGCTCATCCAGCTGGCGCAGCAGGCGGGCAGCGGCGATGCGCTGCGGCGCGGCTTCGTCGCCGGCACCCCAGCGCGCGGTCCATGCGCTGCCCAGCGGCAGCCAGTCGGCCTGCGGGGCCAGCAATTCGGCGTGGGCGAACTGGTCCTCGCGGCTCTGCACGGTGTTGGGCGCATAGACGATGACCAGGCCGGAGACGAACCACAGCAGCATCAAGAGCGCGAGCGCGACCCCGAGCCAGCGGTGGGTGAAGAAGAGTAGGCGTTTGAGCTGCATCGGCGATTCTCCAGGACATTCGGTTGGGCAGGCGGCACGCGGGGCGCGCCGGCGGCAAAGCGGAAGGGCGGCGCGCGGATCGGGGAATGCCTGTGCGCCGCGAGCGCAGCCGCCACTGCAAGAACAAGGCCATTGCGGATGTCCTTGCCGCGCGCGGGGTTTTGGCGGACGGCGGATGAAAAGTCGTTGATTGCGCAGCAGATGCGCTGGCGCGGCTGCTACGGAAACGACAGCGGCGGACTGCCCCGGCGGGCCAATCCCGCGTGGCGAAAGGCGGATGGCGGTGGCATGCGGCCTGCTATCCCGGCCTGTCCATGTGGGCATCCATTCAAGAGGTCGAACAAAGATGAAGTCGAAGATCAGCATGCTCGCGTTCGCGCTGGCCGCCGTATCCCCGCTGGCGTTTGCGCAGAACGCCGCGCCTGCCGCAAGCGCCACGCCGGCTGCCGCGGCGTGGAAGTACACATCGCCCAAGCTCGATCGCGGGGCGATCGACAAACTGCTGCGCGCGCCGGACAAGGTGGTGTTCATCGATGTCCGCCAGCCGGACGAGGTCAGCAAGATCGGCGGCTTCCCGGTCTATCTCAGCATCCAGGCCGGCGACCTGGAAAAGCAGCTCGCCTACATCCCGCGCGAGCGCCGGGTGGTGACGCTGTCCAACCACGCCGGGCGCGCCGGCGCCGCGGCGGACCTGCTGGCGAGCAAGGGCTTCAAGGTGGCCGGTGCCGTGGGGGTGCAGAACTATGAGGAAGAAGGCGGCACGCTGACGAAGATCGCGCCGCGCGCCAACAGGGAAGCGGCGAGCGCCGAAGCGACCCGCCGCTGAGGGGGGAAGCGCAGCCCGCCGAGGCGGGCTGCACGGGGCGCTTACAGCTTGCCGCTGAAGACGATGCCGACCCAGCGCGGTGGCGCCGGAACGTAGGTGTTCCAGGTCTTCGCCAGGGGGGTGTCGTCGTCGAACAGGTTCTTCACCAGCAGCGTCACGTCGTAGCTCTTGTCGCGCCGGCCGAGGCCGATCGAGAAGTCGGTGGTGCTGTGGGCGTCGATCCAGCCGTAGCTCGACAGCGTGTTGTCGGAGTTGAACTTGCTGGTGTAGTAGGTGTTGAAGCTGGTGTGGAACTCCTTGTCGCCCAGCACCGGGCGGCGGTATTCCGCGCCGACGCTGAAGGTGTACTTGGCCGCGCCCGGCAGGTTCTTGCCGCTCAGATCCACGTACGGCGCCGCGATGTTGTTGACCTCCGCCGCCTTGCCCGCATTCGGGAAGGACTTGTACACCGCGTCGTTGTAGGCGCCCGAGAAGCGCAGCGTGGTGTAGCGGATGCCGGAGTAGGTCGCGTCGATCTCCACCCCGTTCACCCGCACCTTGGGCACGTTGCCGGTGGCGCTGGTGTAGTAGGTGGTGCCGTCGTTGTTCAGGTTGGTGGTGTATTCGTCATACACCTGCACGGCCTGCTGGTAGTCGCGGATGTTGGTGCGGAAGATGTTGGCGTTCAGCACCAGTGTGCGATCCAGCAGCGTCGACTTGAAGCCGAGTTCGAACGAGGTCGTCTTTTCGGGCTTGACCGGGTTGGAATAGCCGTTGGTGATCTGCGCGATGCCGGCCTTTTCGCCGTACTGGGCCGAGAAATAGGTGGTGAGGTTCTCATTCACCTTGTAGCTCGGCGACAGCAGCAGCGTCGGTTGCGTCTCACGGAAGCCCTTGGCCTTGGTCTCGGCCCACAGCACGCCGATGTTGGTGCGGCGGACCGCCTTGGCCGCGGCCACCTGGCGCTTCTGCGCGGCGGTCAGGCTGGCGTACGCCTGGCCCGGCGTAGCCGTGATCGCGGTGCCGAAGTACTTGTTGGCGACAAAGTCGGCCACGTTGAGCTGCGCCGTGGAGTTGGTGCCGGACAGTTCGCCCGTGGTGTTGTTGGACGAGAAGCCGCCCAGCTGCACGCCATTGACCGCCACCGGGTTCAGCTCCGCACCGTAGCCGTTATTGATGATCAGGCGGCTGGTGCGGTTGTCGCGGTCCTCGTGGGTGAAGCGCAGGCCGGTGGTGAGCGTCAGCGGTTCGGTCAGGTGCCAGTTGGCCTGGCCGAAGATCGCTGCGCTCTGGGTCTCGATCTTCTGCAGCGGCGACACCTGCAGTTCGTTCAGCGAGTTCTCCAGCAGGTAACGGCCGTTGCTGTTGGCGTCGAGCGTGTTGTATTGCGAGTTGCTGGCAAACCATGCGCCGGCGTCGCTGCCGAAGCCGGCGTTGGAATCGTAGCGGTTGCTCGACTTCAGCAGCAGCACGCCGGTCTGGTAATCGACGAAGCCGCCCAGTTCGGAGGTCAGGCGGAATTCCTGGCTGATCTGCTCGAACTTGTCCACGTGGCCGCCACCGCGCTTGGTGATGTCGAAGGGCGTGCCCTCGTCGTTGCGCACCTGGAAGCGGAAGTCCTTGTAGGCGGTGATCGAGGTCAGGGTGTGGCCGGCGACGCGCCAGTTCAGCTCGGCGGAGATGCCCTTGGTGTCGGTGTAGGTGGGCGTCTGGTGATCCAGGTTCACCGTGTTGCCGCCGTACAGGTAGTCGCGCTGGTAGTCGTAGCTGGAGAGCTGACGGAACCAGCGCCGCGCCAACCGGGTGGAGGCGTCGGAACTGAGCGTGTTGACGCTGCCGTCGGCGTAACGCGTGGGCGTCGGCGTGTAGACCGTCTTGCCGTTGAAGGCCTCGCCGGTGGTGGGCGCCATTTCGATGCTGAGGCGGGCATCGAAGTCCGGGTCCGGCGTCAGCAGGAACTGCACCCGTCCGGCGGCGCGGTCGTGGTTGCCGAAGGTGCTTTCGAGATAGCCCTTCTCCACGTTTTTCACATAGCCCTGGCCGCGGTCGAACTGGAAGGCGCCGCGCCATGCGAGCAGGCCATCCACCACGCCGCCGCCCACCGCGCCGCGGGCGATGAAGCGCTGTTCTTCACCGAAGGTCAGCGAGTAATCCGCCTCGGGGTTGAAGCTCGGCCGCTTGTTGGTGATCTTGAGCACGCCGAGGTTGGCGTTCTTGCCGAACAGCGTGCCCTGCGGGCCGCGCAGCACCTCCACCGAGTCGACGTCGAACAGGTCGAAGCTGGACAGCGGGTTGTAGGAGTAGGCGACGTTGTCGACGTTGATGCCCACGCTCGGGTCCATCGCGTCCGTTTGCGACTGCTTGCCCAGGCCGCGGATCGACAGGCTGCTGGTGCGCGCGTTGCCGGGGTTCCACGAGAAGTTGCCGACACGTTTCGCGATGGCGTCCAGATCGGATGCGCCTTCACGCTCGAGTTCCGCACCGGTGACCACCGCCACCGAGACCGGCACGTCCTGCAGGCGTTCCAGCCGGTGGCGGCTGCGGACCACCACGGTGTCCAGCGCCTGGGGCGAGCCGTCCGCCGCGGGGCTGCTTGCAGCGGGCGCAGCGGCGGGTGCGGCGGCAGTGCCGCCTTCCGCAGCGGTCTTTGCTGCAAGTTCCTGTTGCAGGCGCGCGATTTCGGCCTGCAGTTCGGCGACCGAGCGGGATTCCGCCGCATGGAGCGGTGCGCTGCCCGCGATGGCCATGCCGGCGATCAGCGCGGCAAGCGGCGAAAGGCGGAATGGCGTGGGGTTGGAAGGTCGTGGCGCCGGAGGGTGTTTGCGCACGCGGGTTGTCATGACGTTTTTTCTCCCTGGTTGAAAACCGAAAACACAGGGCGCCAATTCAGCAATCGCTATGCCACTGGTTATAGGGATTTGCGCGTTGCAATTCCGTATTCGAGAAATGAGCGGATTGGTATTCGGTTCAAACGTTTATGTGTCCGGGCTGAAATGCGGATCGCGTGAGCGGTGTCGTCGCGGAAAAACGCCAGGGCCGCGCTGCTGCGGCGCACGCAGCAAACGGCGGCCAGCCCTGTTGCCTGCACAGCAGCCGGATTTGTGCGTGTTGTTGAACACAAGCCTGCTGAGAAACAAGCACTTGCGAGCGGATGATGGTGAAAATCAAGCAGCGCTGAACCCGTGGCGGAACGCAATTGCTCCGCAATCTCCGGGTAATAAGCGAGGTGTGGAAAAAAATAAGAAACCCGATCAGCGATTTGCCGACATTGACCTGCGCGATGAAGCGCGGGAATTGCCGATCCGATGCATTTGGCACGCTTGCTGCTCAAGCACTGCCGATGCCGCGCCGGTGTGCCGGAGGGCGGCAGCCGATTACCGCGGTGTTTTCCGGTATTGGGTGGATGGTCGGCCGCGAGCGGTCTGCACCGGTGTGCAGTCGCATCGGGCCATTCCTGTGAATCGGTGTCTTGGGAAAAACGATGAGAAAAATCCTTTATGTCGCGGTGCTGTCTTGCTTCGCGGTCACGCTGCCCGCCGGGGCGGAAGACAAGCCGGATGCGCCGGCCCCCAGCGCGCGTGCCCAGCGGGCGCAGCAGTGGTCGCCCTACAAGCAGGTGGAGCAGCCGGCGGTGCCCGGCGTCAAGGAGGCGCGCTGGGCACGTACCCCGGTCGACCGCTTCGTGCTCGCCAAGCTGGAAGCGGCCGGCATCAAGCCCTCCGGTGAAACCGACCGCGCGACCTTCATCCGCCGCGCGACGCTGGACGTGTGGGGCGTCATCCCGACGCCGGAAGAGGTGGCGGCCTTCGTGAATGACAAGTCGCCCGATGCCTACGAGAAGCTGGTCGACCGCCTGCTCGCGTCGCCGCGCTACGGCGAGCGCCAGGCGCGCCGCTGGCTGGACCTCGCCCGCTACGCCGACAGCGCCGGTTTCACCAACGACGAGACGCGCGCCAACATGTGGCGCTACCGCGACTACGTGATCAAGGCCTTCAACGAGGACAAGCCCTACAACACCTTCATCCGCGAGCAGATCGCCGGCGACGAGCTGTGGCCCGAGCGCCAGGACGCGCTGATCGCCACCGGCTTCCTGCGCAGCTACGCCGACGACAGCAACTCGCGCAACCTGGTGCAGAAGAAGTACCAGAACACCACCGACATGGTCGATACCGTGGGCACGGTGTTCCTCGCCTCTTCGGTCGAGTGCGCGCGCTGCCACAACCACAAGATCGACAAGATCTCGCAGAAGGAATACTTCCAGCTGCAGGCATTCTTCTCCAACGCCGCAGCCAGCGACACGATTGCGCTGAAGGAGAAGTCGGAACGCGACATCGCCTACGAGAAGGCCTACGCGAAGTGGGAAGAGGCCACCAAGGAGACGCGCGACAAGATCGCCGCGCTGCTGGCGCCGATCCGGAAGGTGGGCGAGGAATACCACCTCGGCCGCTTCACTCCGGCCACCCGCGAAGCACTCGCCAAGCGCGACAACCCGGAGCAGGCCACCCCGGCCGAGCGCTGGGTGATCAACCGCTACCTCACCACCAACTACACCGATGTCGCCGTCACGGCGTCCTATCTGCGCGACGAGACCTCGCTGAAGGAAACCCGCGAAAAGCTGCAGGCGCTGAACGAAGAACTGAAGAAGTGGGACAACATCAAGCCGGTGAAGGGCTCGGACAAGATTTCCGGCATCACCGACCTCGGCGCCGATCCCGCGCCCACGCACCTGCTGTTCTCCGGCATCGATGACCGTCCGCTGGAAGAGGTGCAGCCGGGCATTCCCGCGCTGTTCAACGCCACCGGCGAAAAGCTCGACATCGCCGCGCTGCCGAATTCCACCGGCCGCCGCTCGGCGCTGGCCAACTGGCTGGCGAGCGAACGCAACCCGCTGACCGCGCGCGTGTTCGCCAACCGGGTGTGGGCGCAATACTTCGGCAAGGGCATCGTCGAAACCGTCAGCGACTTCGGTCGCGCCGGCGCCAAGCCCACCCACCCGGAGCTGCTGGACTACCTCGCCGACAACTTCGTGCGTAACGGCTGGAGCCCGAAGAAGCTCCACCGCGAAATCCTGCTGTCCAGCGTCTATCGGCAGAACTCGGCACCGCGTGAGGATGCGGAGAAGGTCGATCCCGAGAACAAGCTGCTGGCGGTGTTCCCGCGCCAGCGCCTGGATGCCGAGCAGATCCGCGACTCGCTGCTTGCCGCTTCCGGCCAGCTCGACGACACGGTGGGCGGCCCCGCGGTGTTCCCGCCGGTGCCCTCCACGCTGAAGGCGCCGGGCCGCTTCTGGAGCGTGGATAAGGACACCCGCGAGCACAACCGCCGCAGCATCTACATCTTCACCCGCCGCAGCGTGCCGTACCCGATGCTGGAGACCTTCGACATGGCCTCGTCGCAGAAGGTGCACAGCAAGCGCGCGGTGACGACCTCGCCGCTGCAGGCGCTGACGCTGTTCAACAACGACCTCGTGTTCAAGTGGTCGCAGAACCTCGCCGGCCGGGTGATCCAGGAAGCGGGCACCGATCCGGCCAAGCAGCTCGACCGCCTGTACCAGATCGTCTATTCGCGCAGCCCGGACAAGTTCGAGAAGAACACGCTGCTGGCCTTCCTCGACCGCCAGGAAGCGGTGCTGCGCGAGCAACTCGCCAGCGCCAACAACGGCAAGTTCGCGGTCGCGGTGCCGGTCGGCCTGAAGACCACGCAGGCCCAGTCGGCCGAACCGCTGCGCCTGGCAGCCTTCGTCGATCTGACCCACACGCTGGTCAATTCCAACGAGTTCGCATACCGCTACTAACCCCATCGGACAAGGACAAAAGCATCATGAAATCTCGTCGTGAATTCCTGCAGAAAGCGGGCTACGGCCTGGGCGCACTCTCGCTGTCGAGCGTGCTGGGGCAGGGCGGTGGACTGGTGTCGTGGGCCAACGCAGCCGACCTCGCGGTGGCCGCCGGCATCGAGGACCCGCTCGCACCCAAGCCCACCCACTTCGCCGCCAAGGCCAAGTCGGTGATCTGGCTGCACATGGACGGCGCGCCCAGCTCGCTCGACCTGTACGACTACAAGCCGGAGCTGGTCAAGCTCGCCGGCACGCCGACGCCGGACTCCTTCACCCAGGGCATCCAGATCGCCACCCGCGGGCTGGACGCCAACAAGCTGTTCGTCTCCAAGCGCACCTGGAAGCAGTACGGCGAAAGCGGCGCCTGGTTCTCGGACCTGCTGCCCAACCTGGCGCAGCGCGCGGACGACATCGCCTTCATCAAGTCCAGCGTCACCGTCGGCGCCACCCACAATATCTCCATCCTCAAGCTCAACACCGGCGACCTCGTTCCGGGCCGTCCGTCGCTGGGCGCCTGGGTGCAGTACGCGCTGGGTTCAGCCAACCGCGATCTGCCGGCCTATGTGGTGCTCTACAACGGCAAGAACGAACCGGCGGGCGGCTCGGTGAACTGGAGTTCCGGCTTCCTGCCGGCGGTGTATCAGGGCACCGCCTTCCTGCCGGGCGACGTGCCCATCCACAACCTCACCCGCCCCGAACTGGTCGCGGCCAACGCGCAGCGCAGCAATCTCGACCTGCTCAAGCACATCAACGAGTATCACGCCAGCCGCCACAAGGGCGACACCGAGCTGAAGGCGCGCATCGAGGCCTACGAACTCGCCCACCGCATGCAGAGCACCGCGCCGGAAGCGGTGGACATCAGCAAGGAGACCGCCGCCACCAAGGCGCTGTACGGCGTGGGCGAGAAGGACACCAACGACTACGCGGTGAATCTGCTGCGCGCGCGCCGGCTGGTGGAGCGTGGCGTGCGCTTCATCCAGGTGGTGTCCGGCCCGGCCGATGAGGAAATCCGCAACTGGGATGCGCACAACGACCTCGAAGGCAACCACGGCAAGATGGCGCGCATGGTGGACAAGCCGATCGCCGGCCTGCTGGCCGACCTGAAGTCGCGCGGGCTGCTGGAGAGCACGCTGGTGGTGTGGACCTCGGAGTTCGGCCGCACCTCTTTCGGCGAATCCGGCGACGGCCGCGACCACAACCCGTGGGGCTACACGCAGTGGGTGGCGGGCGGTGGAGTCAAGGCCGGCTTCACCTACGGCGAAACCGACGCGATCGGCCTGCAGGTGGCGGACAAGGAGAAGGCGGTCGATACCTACGACCTCCACGCCACCGTGCTGCACCTGCTCGGCCTCGACCACCTGAAGGTGAATTTCTTCAACGCCGGCCGCGCCGAACGCCCCACCGTGGTGTACGGCAAGGTGGTGAAGGAACTGATCGCCTGATGGCACCCGGCCCCGCCCGCGGGCGGGGCCATTTCCCCAATCGCAAGGCGGCCCCCGCGGGTCGCCGGACCGGGCCCTTGATGCCCGGTGGAAGTCCGGACAATGTGCAAGTTCAGTCTCGTCTTTGCCCTTTTCATGGCGCTCGCCAGCGGTGTGTTCGCGGCGGTCGCCCAGCTCGATTCCGACCTGATGCAGGCGGTCGAGGACACCAACAAGAGCCTGTCGTCTAACCTGCTGCTGAAGAACGCCCCGGCGAGCCTTACCGACGTGCGCGAACTCGACGCGATGTTCGCCGAGATCGAAGGCTATTACGTCGCCAAGGGCGACGCCGCCGATGCGGTGGAGCTGTCGCGCAAGAGCCGCGCGCTGGCCGCGGAAATCCAGAAATCCGTGCAGGCGAGCGAGTTCGACCACGCCGTCACGCTGTCGTCCGAGTTGTCGCGGACCTGCAAGACCTGCCACAACTTCTACAAGAAATCATGAGGATGCATGCGATGAAGACTCACGCCCTGGCGACCGTGCTGGCGCTTGCCGCCTCTTCCGCGACCTATGCCGCGCTGCCCGCCGGGGCCGAGGCGCCGCTGTTCGAGGCCCAGGCCGCGCTCGCCGGCAAGGCCCAGTCCTTCGTGCTGAAGGAGGCGATCGCCCGCGGCCCGGTGGTGGTCTATTTCTACCCGGCGGCCTACACCAACGGCTGCAACCTGCAGGCGCGCACCTTTGCCGACAAGCAGACCCAGTTCGCCGCGGCGGGCGCCACCGTCATCGGCGTGTCGCTCGACAACATCCGCCGGCTGACCGAGTTTTCGGCCGATCCCGAGTTCTGTGCCGGCAAGGTGGCGGTGGCGTCCGACGCCGACGGCCGCATCGCGCGCGCCTACGATCTGCAGGTGCGCGAAGTGGCGGCGGGGCGCAAGGACGTGCGCGGGGTCGAGATCGGCCACGACGCGGTCGAGCGCACCACCTTCGTGATCGACCGCAGTGGCCGCATCGCCGCCACCATCAGCGGCGTCGCGCCCGCCACCAATGTGGAGCAGGCCCTGGCGGCGGTGCAGTCGCTCGCCGCCGTGCGCTGAGCGGCGATCCGAGCCGTCCGGCCTTGCACCCCGGGTCGCAGGGCGACACGGGGCGCGTCAATCTCTTTCCAGGACATCCAGATGTACGGGCATTCGGGGGGCGTTGCTCCCCTTTTTTTGTCACTCGCCTTCGTGGCGATGACGGGTAGCGCGTGGGCTCAGGGCAACGAGGTGCTGCGCCACGGCAGTGGCGATCCCACGCTGGGCAAGCAGATCAGCGAAGCCGAGTTGTGTCAGGAGTGCCATGGCGCCGACGGCCGCGGCACCACCGCCGCCACGCCGAGGCTGGCGGGGCAGTTCGCCGCCTATCTGATCAAGCAGGTGCGGGACTTCCGCAGCGGGGCGCGCAAGCACAGCGCGATGAGCGTGATCGCGCCCAATATCGCCGACGAGGATCTGGTCGATATCGCCGCCTACTTCGCCCGGCAGGAAGCGCCGCCGGGACCGCATGCGAGTGCCGAGAGCGGCCTGCTGCCCGCTGCAAGCCCCGCGGTGGCCAGGGCGCTGTTCGAACAAGGCGACGCCGCCCGCGGCATCCCCGCCTGCGCGGCCTGCCATGGGCCGGATGCACGCGGCGCGGTGGCCGGCAACGTGATCAGCCCGGCGCTGCGCGGCCAGCAGCTCGCCTATCTGCGGGGGCAGATGGCGAGCTGGAAGCTCGGTGAGCGACGCAACGACGCCACCGGACAGATGAACGCGCTGGCGGCGAAGCTGAGTGCCGAGGAGATCGAGGCGCTGGCCGAATACCTGTCGCGGCTGTAGGCGCTGTTCCTCCTGCAGCAGCCGCGGCCGCGGCACTGCCTCGCAGCCAGCAGCGGCGTCCGGCGCCAGCCTCCGGACAAGGCCGGGCTGATCTTCCAAGTGGCTGAAAAACAAGCAGTCTTGCGATGGAAGCAGGCCGCCCGGATGAGTCGATAAGGCTGGCACGGCGGCTGCTAACGGGCCTACGGTCGCCCATTTCCGCAGGCTCCCTATCCGATGAATACGTTCCACGCCCTTGCCCTGGCTGCCGGTTTCGCGCTGGCGGCGTCCGCCGCCTTCGCCCAACAGCCCGCCGTTACGCCCGCCATTCCCGGCGTGGTCGCGGCAGGCACGCCGATCGAACTCGTCCGCGAAGGCTTCAAGGGCACCGAGGGGCCGATCGGGCTGCCCGACGGCAGCCTGTTGTTCACCGAGACGCAGGACAAGCGCATCACCCGCATCGCGCTGGACGGCAGCGTTTCGTCCTTCCTCGAGAACAGCAACGGCGCCAACGGCCTCTGCTTTGCGCCGAATGGCGATCTGGTGGCGGTGCAGGTGGCCGACACGCGGGTGGGCGTGGTGCACCCGCCGGAGCGCGCCCGCACGCTGGTCGAACGTTTCGACGGCCGCCGCTTCGGCCGCCCCAACGACCTCGTGGTGGACAAGCGCGGCACCGTGTATTTCACCGATTCCGGCATCAACGCCGCGCAGAGCGCGGTGCAGAACGACGGCACGCCCACCGATGCGGTGGCGCCGCCGGCGGTGTATCGCATCAGTCCCGCCGGCGCGCTGCAGCGCATCGCCGCGGACATCGAGCGCCCCAACGGCATCCAGCTGAGCCCGGACGAGAAGGTGCTCTACGTGGCCAACACCTGGGGCGAGCACGTGCTCGCCTTCGACATCGCCGACGACGGCAGCATCGGCCCGCGGCGCAATTTCGCCCGCCTGGCGGGTTACCAGAAGACCGACACCGGCTATTCCAGTGGCGCGGACGGCCTCGCGGTGGATGCGCAAGGGCGGGTCTATGTCGCCTCCAGCGTGGGCGTGCAGGTCTTCAGTGCGCGCGGCGAGGCGCTGGGAATCATCGCGCTGCCGAAGGCGCCGCAGAACCTTGCCTTTGCCGGGGCTGACAAACGGACGCTGTACGTCGTCGGCCGCGGCGCCGCCTATCGCATCGCCACGCTCGCCGCCGGCAACCCCGGCCGCGCCAAGTGAGGCTGCTGCGGCATCTGCCTAACGCATCGTGAGGAATCCCGTCATGACCCAGACCGTCCCGTCCGCCGTTCCCACCGCCGCTACCGCGGAGATCGACAGCGCCGGCGCCATCTTTGCCGGCTCGGTGCTCGGCGCGCCGCCCGCGCCCGGCCAGACCGCCGCCGATTTCGCACCGGAGGTGCTGAGCCTGTTCGACAAGTATGTGCACGGCGTCATCCCGCGCCGCGAGTTCCTGCGCTCCGCGGCCAAGTACGCGGTAGCCGGGCTCACCGCCGAAGGCCTGCTCAACGCGCTCGCGCCGCGCTTTGCCGAGGCGCAGTTCATCGATCACGACGACGCGCGCATCAGCGCGGGCTACGTCGAGCATCCCTCGCCCAAGGGCTACGGCACCGTGAAGGGCTATCTGGCCCGTCCGGCCAGGACCGCCGGCCGTGCGCCCACGGTGCTGGTAGTGCATGAGAACCGCGGCCTCAACCCGCACATCGAGGACATCGCCCGCCGCCTTGCCGTGGATGGCTTCATCGCCTTCGCGCCGGACGCGCTCCACCCGCTCGGCGGCTATCCCGGCGACGAGGACAAGGCGCGCGAACTCTTTCCCAAGCTCGACCAGGCCAAGACGCGCGAGGACTTCATCGCCGCCGCCGGCTACCTGCGCACGCTGCCGCAGGGCAACGGCAAGGTCGGCGTGGTGGGCTTCTGCTACGGCGGCGGCGTTGCCAACTTCCTCGCCACGCGGATTCCCGATCTGGCCGCGGCGGTGCCCTTCTACGGCGGCCAGCCGACCGCAGAGGAAGCTGCCCGCATCAAGGCGCCGCTGCTGATCCACTACGCCGGCAACGACGAGCGCATCAACGCCGGCTGGCCCGCCTACGAGGCCGCGCTGAAAGCCGCGCGCGTGCGCTACGAGGCGCACTTCTATCCCGGCGCCCAGCACGGCTTCAACAACAACACCACGCCGCGCTTCGATGCCACCGCGGCCTCGCTGGCGTGGCAGCGCACGATCGCGTTCTTCCGCCAGCACCTCGCCGACGGGGCGAGGGACGCCTGACGCTTTCCCATCCCGGTCGCTTCCGACCTTTCATCCAGGAGTCGTAATGAAGAAGTGCTTCAAACCGCTGGTCGCCATCCTGCTTGCCACCGCGTCGCTCGGCGCGGCGGCCCAGCAGGCCAAGCCGGAACAGCTGATCAAGTGGCGGCAGTCGGTCTATCAGGTGCTGGCGTGGAACCAGGCCCGCATCAAGGCCAACGTCGAAGGTCAGTTCAACAAGGACGAGGTGATCCGCGCCGCCAACTCCACCGCGGCAATTGCCAACTCCGGCCTGGGCGCACTGTTCGCCCCCGGCACCGACACCGGCAAAGGCTGGCGCGACACCACGGTGAAGCCCGAACTCTTCAGCGACACCAAGGGCGCAGCGGAAGCGGCCGGCAATTTCGCACGCGAAGCCAACGAGCTGGCGCGCGTGGCGGCCACCGGCGACGCCGCGGCGGTGAAGGTGCAGTTCGGCAAGGTGGGCGAAAGCTGCAAGGCCTGCCATGACGACTACCGGAAGAAGGACTGAGGGGGAAAGGCGGCGCTTTATGTCCGCGCCCGAACGCCTTCTTTAACCCCGGTGATTCTTCGAGGGGCGAAAATTAACCGCAGGGTTTTTCTCCCTCCCCTTCAAGGGGAGGGCGGGGGTGGGGATGGGGTTCGCCGGGCGCCGCGGGAGCGTTCTTCCCCCGGGTGTCGCTTCTTGATTTCGTTTCCTCGCCTGGGCGTCGTTCCTGACCCCATCCCCACCCCGACCCGGGAGTCTTCGCTTCGCTCCGCTCCGGCGGCGCATAGCGATGCTCTGCGAAACCCGCGCCTACGCCCCCTTGAAGGGGAGGGAGAAGACCCTCGGCCCCTTTCACTTTCTGCGTTTTCTGATCGACTTCACTGTCAGAAAAGCCGCGACCACTCTGATTGCAGCGACGACGACAGTGCGGGCAAACCGCCGTGGGCCCTGGGGGCATTCGCCTCAGCTGGCCGAAAATGGAACCGCGAGGTTTTTCTCCCTCCCCTTCAAGGGGAGGGCGGGGGTGGGGATGGGGTTGGCCGGGCGCTCTTCGGGAGCGTTCTTCCCCCGGGTGTCGCTTCTTGATTTCGTTTTCTCGTCTGGGCGTCGTTCCTGACCCCATCCCCACCCCGACCCGGGAGTCTTCGCTTCGCTCCGCTCCGGCGGCGCATCGCGATGCTCTGCGAAACCCCCGCCTACGCCCCCTTGAAGGGAGGGGGCAAACCGCCGGCCTTCACCTCCTCAAGCAAAAAGGCCCCGGCGATTCGCCGGGGCCTCTTCATTTCAGTTGCAGGGGACGTGCCGCCTCAATTCAGGCTACGCCGTCCTCCCGCTGCCACATTTGCTTCGCTGCGCTGCAGGGTGGCGAGGTCGCCGACGATGCGGGCGGCTTCGTTCAGCAGGACGTCGGGTGCCTTCTTGCGCAGCTGTTCGGCGGCCAGTTCGGCGTCGAGGCTGCGTTCGCCGGCGAGCAGGCCGTCGTCGCCGTTGTCTTCGTCGGCGGCGTTGGCGTTGGCGTTGGCGCGCAGCTTGCGTTCCTGCTCGGCGCGTTCGCGGCGGCGCTCGGCTTCATTCAGCGAGATGTCGAGCTTCTTGCGCTGGGCGGCGACTTCGGTGACGTCCTGCTGCAGGTTGCGGAAGGCGGCGTCGTTGGCGATGCGTGCAAGGTGGCGCTGCTGCAGCGTCGGCACCAGCGCCGGGATGCCGCCGGCGGCCTTGTGGGGCGCGGGGTCGATGCGGGTCCAGGGCAGCGCGTTGTCGAAGCCGGATTCGCCGAAGCGGTCGGCGTCGAGCAGCGAGGGCAGGCCGATGTCGGGGCTCACGCCGCGCAGCTGGGTGCTCTCGCCGTTCACGCGGTAGAACTGCGCGATCGTCATCTTCAGTTCGCCATAGATGGGTTTGCTGTTGCGGGCCATCTCGTCGAGATCGACCAGCGTCTGCACCGTGCCCTTGCCGAAGCTCTGCTCGCCGATCAGCACGCCGCGGCCGTAGTCCTGGATCGCCCCGGCGAAAATCTCGGAAGCGGAGGCGGAGGCGCGGTTGATCAGCACGCCGAGCGGGCCGTCCCACACCTGGCCGGCGTCGGTGTCGCGCTCCACGCGGATCTGCCCCTGTGCGCTGCGCTGCTGCACCACCGGGCCGGTGTCGATGAAGAGGCCGGTGAGCCGTACCGCCTCGTCCAGCGAGCCGCCGCCGTTGTTGCGCAGGTCGATCAGCACCGCGTCGGCGCCTTCGGCCTTCAGTTCGCGCAGCAGCCGGGCGACGTCGCGGCTGGCGCTGCGGTAGTCGCCGCCGGCGCCGCGCGCCGCCACGTCCTGGTAGAACGCGGGCAGGGTGATCACGCCCACCTTGCGGGGCGCCTCCGGGGGGCCGGCGTCGATCACGCTCTTGGACGCGGCCTGCTTTTCCAGGTTGATGGTGTCGCGCACCAGCTTCACCTTCTTGTGCGCGCCGTCGGGGCCGGCCTCGGCGGGCAGCACGTCGAGCACCACCACGGTGTCCTTGTTGCCGCGGATCAGCGCCACCACGTCGTCCACCCGCCAGCCCAGCACTTCCACCGGCGGCTGCTCGCCCTGGCCGACGCCGAGGATGCGGTCGCCGATCGCAAGCTGGGTGGAGCGCGCGGCGGGGCCGCCGGGCACCAGTTCGCGGATCACGATGTAATCGTCGCGCTCCTGCAGCACCGCGCCGATGCCGACCAGCGACAACCGCATCGAAATCTCGAAGTCTTCCGAGGCGCGCGGCCCGAGGTAGTTGGTGTGCGGCTCGATCGAGGTCGCGTAGGCGTTCATGAAGGTCTGGAACACGTCCTCGCTCTTGATCCGCGTGGCGCGCGTCAGCAGGCTGTCGTAGCGCTTGGTGAGCGTGTCGCGGATGCCCTTGTCGTCCTTGCCGGCGAGCTTGAGGCGCAGCCAGTCGTTCTTGACCCGCTTGCGCCACAGTTCTCGGGCCGCCGCCTCGTTCGCGGGCCAGGGCTCGTCGGTGCGCACGAAGCGGTACTGCTCGTCGGTGGAGAAGTCGAAGCTGCCCGCGGCGAGTTCGCGTGCCAGCGCCAGCCGCTCGCGCAGCCGGGTCTGGTAAAGCGCGAAGATCTCGAACGGCAGGCGCAGGTCCTGCTCGCGGATCGCGTCGTCCAGCGTGGTGCGGGCCGCCGCGTAGCGCTCGATATCCGCCTGCACGAAGTACACCCGCTCGGGGTCGAGCGCCTTCAGGTAGCGGTCGAGGATGCGGGCGGACAGCGCGTCGTCCAGCGGCGTGGGCTGGTAGTGGAAGCGGCCGAGCAGCCGCGCGCTCAGCGCCGCGGCCTCGGCCTGGGTGGCCGCGGGCTGCAGCGGCGTTGCCACCTGGGGTTCGGCCGCGTGCAGCGTGGCGCTGAGCAGCAGCACGATCCAGGGCAGTTTTCGGTTCATTCAGGGACTCCAGGCATGACCTGCGGAAGGGGCCGGTTGTTGCGTGCGGCTTACCAGCCGGGGGCGGCGGCGGGGGCCGGACTGGCCGGCACTTCTGCCAGCCAGCCGCCCGCGGCAGCGTAAACGCTCGCCACCGCCAACGCCAGCGCGACCCCGAATGCCAGCGGACGGAGCCGCCCGGCGCGCGCAACAGTCGATGGCGCTTGGGCCTCAAGGCCGGGGCCGAGTTCCTTCCAGCCGGTCAGCATCGGCCGCACGAGGTTGTCGCGCTTGATCCGCACGTAGAACACGATGGCCGCCAGATGCAGGCCCACGACGCCGAGCAGCACGTTCTGCAGCAGTTCGTGCAGGCCGGTGAGGCGGGCCGAGGCGGCTTCCGACACCAGCCCCGCGAGCGGGCCCTGGAAACTGATGTCGTCGTTGGCGAACAGTCCGCTGACCGCCTGGGCGCCCACCAGCCCGAGCAGCGCCAGCACCGACAGCGCGCCCAGCGGATTGTGGCCGATGCCGTGCCAGCTGCCGGCGAGATAGGCGCGGATCGCCCCGAAGCCGCGCACGAAGCTGGCGAAGCGCGCGGTGGGCGCGCCGATGAACCCCCACACCAGGCGGAACGCGACCAGGCCGACGATGAAGAGCCCGATGCGGCCGTGCCAGACGATGTAGTTGCCGCCGATCTGGCCGGTGACGTAGGCGGCGAGGATGGCGAAGGCCAGCAGCCAGTGGAAGAGGCGGGTGGGCAGGTCCCAGATATGCACGCGCTTCATGGACGGATCTCCGGTCAGGACAAAGGTGGGGACGGCACCGGCGCGGGCGCGACGGCCGGGGCGGGGTGTTCCTTGGCCAGCGCGGCTTCCCACGGGTCGCCGCCGAGCGCGCGCACCAGCTCGACCGAGGCCGCGAGCTGGCGCCCGAGCAGGTCGAGGCTGGCGCGCTCGGCGGTCAGCGCCGCGGCCTGGGCGATGGCGACGTTGAGGTAGCTGACGGTGCCGGCGAGGTACTGGTTGTTGGTCTGCGCCAGGAACTCGTTGGCGGCGCGGGTGGCGGCGGCCTGCACCTGGCGCTCGTCGCCCAGGATGCGCAACCCGGCCAGGCTGTCCTCCGCTTCGCGGAAGGCGTCCAGCACGGTCTGGCGGTAGTCGGCCACGCTGCGGTCGTAGGCGGCTTCGGCCTGGTCGCGCGCGGCGCGGCGGGCCCCGCCGTCGAACAGGTGCTGGGCCAGTGTCGGCCCCAGCGACCAGAAGCGGTGCGGCAGCGCGAAGAGGTCGGCGAGGCGCTCGTGCTGATAGCCGGCGGAAGCGTCCAGCACCAGCGTGGGGAAGAAGGCGGCCTCCGCCGCGCCGATGCGGGCATTGCCGGCGGCCACGCGGCGCAGCGCGGCAGCCACGTCGGGACGGCGCTGGAGCACCTCGGCCGGTTGCGCGGCCGGCAGCGGCGGCAGTTCGGGCACCGCGGCAACCGGCTCGATGCGCAGCTGCGAAGGCGCGCTGCCCACCAGCACGGCGATCGCGTGTTCCAGCCGGGCGCGTTGCAGCTGCAGGTCGATGCCCTGGGCCTCGGCGCTGCGCAGCTGGGTTTCGGCTTGCGCCACCTCGGCCAGGCTGGCGACGCCGGCGCGGTGGCGGTTGGTCGTGATCTCCAGCGAACGCCGGTAGGTGGCAACAGTGCGTTGGTAGAGCCGCTGCTGGGCGTCGATGACGCGCAGTTGCAGGTAGTCCTGCGCCAGCGTGGCTTGCAGCGCCAGCCGCAGCGCGGCGAGGTCGGCGCCGCTGGCGGCGGCATCGTGGCGGTCGGCTTCGGCGTTGCGCGCGAGCCGGCCCCACAGGTCGATCTCCCAGCGGCTGGTGAGGCTGAAGCGTTGCAGGTTGCGCGCGGCTGGATCGCTGCTGCTGTCGCTCGCAGCGGTGCGGCTGCGGCTGCCGGCCAGCCCCGCGTCGAGCGTGGGCAGCGCGTCGGCGCGGGTGCCGCGGGCGAAGGCGAGTGCTTCGCGATAGCGCGCCGCGGCGGCGGCCACTTCAAGGTTGTCGGCGTTCAGGCGCGCCAGCAACTGGTCGAGCAGCGGGTCGCGGTAGCGCGTCCACCAGTCGCCGGTGGCGGGCATGTCCTGCGGCACGGCCACCTGCCAGCCTTCGGCGGCGCGGAAGGTGGCGGGAAGGGCGACATCGGGCGCGCGGAAGTCCGGCCCGAGCGCGCAGCCGCCGACCAGCAGCGCGGCGGCGAGGACGAAGACCTTGGGGCGCGGCATGCGTTGGCGGGCGGCGTGGCGAGGTGGTGGTGGGGTCATGGCGGGCAAGGCGGCGGGGGGTGACGCGGTGTGCGGTTTCATTGGGGGCGTCAGGCGGGATCGACGGCGGGGGCCGGCGCGGCAGCGGGGGCCGCAATCCGCTTGTGCGCCTGGCGGGCGAGCCGCAGGCGCAGGCGGTCGAGCGCGAGATAGACCACCGGCGTGGTGTACAGCGTGAGCCACTGGCCGACCAGCAGCCCGCCGACGATGGCGATGCCGAGCGGCTGGCGCAGTTCGGCGCCGTCGCCGCTGCCGAGCGCAAGCGGCAGCGCGCCGAGGATGGCAGCGGCGGTGGTCATCATGATCGGGCGGAAGCGCAGCACGCACGCGTCGAGGATGGCCTCGCGCGGGGCCAGCCCGTGGCTGCGCTGCGCGTGCAGCGCGAAGTCGATCATCATGATCGCGTTCTTCATCACGATGCCGGCGAGCAGGATCACGCCGATCAGCGCGATCACGGTGAATTCGGTGCCGAAGGCGAGCAGCGCCAGCACGGCGCCGATGCCGGCCGAGGGCAGCGTTGACAGGATGGTGAGCGGGTGCAGCAGGCTCTCGTACAGGATGCCGAGCACCAGATAGACCGCGACAATCGCGGCCAGAATCAGTAGCAGCTGGCTGTTGCCGGCGGACTGGAAGGCGCGCGCCGCGCCCTCGAAGCTGCCGAAGATGCTGGACGGCACGCCGAGCTGCGCCATGGCCGCGCTGATCGCGCGCGTGGCCTCGCCCAGCGGCACGCCGGGGGCGAGCGCGAAGCTGACCGTGGAGGCGGCGAACTGCGACTGGTGATTGACCGTGAGCGGGGCGTTGCCCGGCTCCCAGTGCGCAACCGCCGACAGCGGCACGCGGCTGCCGTCTTCGGCCACCAGCACGATGTCGGCCAGCACCGTGGGGCTGCGCCAGAAGTGCGGCGCGGCGCCCATCACCACCCGGTACTGGTTGAGCGGATGGTGGATGGTCGACACCAGCCGTTCGCCGAAGTAGTTGTTGAGCGCGAGGTCGATCGCCCGCTGGCTCAGGCCCAGCCGCGCCGCGGCCTCCCGGTCCACCACCAGCCGTGTCTGCAGGCCCTTGTCGCGGGTATCGGTGTTCACGTCGGCCAGTTGCGGCAGCGCGGCGAGCGCGGTGCGGATCTTCGGTTCCCACGCGCGCAGCGCATCCAGGTCGTCGCTCTGCAGCGTGTAGAGGTAATCCGATGAGCCGCCGCGGCCGCCGATGCGGATCTCCTGCGCGGACATCACGAACACGCGCGCGCCGGCGACCCGGGCGAGCCGGGGGCGCAGGCGCTCGATCACCGCCTGCGCCGGCTCTCTCCGTTCGCCGAGCGGCTTCAGCGTGACGAACATCCGCGCCGAGGTCACGGTGCCGCCGCCGGGGCCGTTGCCGCCCACCGAGCCCGAGGTGCGGAGCACCGCGGGGTCCTGGCGCAGGATCGAGTCGATCACCGTGAGGTGTTCGTACATCGCCTGGAAGGAGCTGCTCTGGTCGCCCTCGATGAAGGCGATCAGGCGGCCGGTGTCCTGCTGCGGCAGGAAGCCTTTCGGCACCACCGTGTAGAGATAGACGTTGAGTCCGACGACGCCGGCCAGCGCGAGCAGCATCGTCGCACGGTGGTCCAGCGCCCAGCCCAGGCTGCGGCGGTAACCCGCCAGCAGCGCGGCCAGCGTGCGTTCGCGCAGGCGGCCGAAACCGCCGGGCGCGGGCAGCGCCGTGGTGGGGCGCAGCAGGCGCGAGCACAGCATCGGCGCGGTGGCGATCGACAGCAGCAGCGAGACGCCGATTGCCGCCACCAGCGTGAGCGCGAATTCGCCGAACAGGCGGCCGACCACGCCCTCCATGAAGATGATCGGGATGAACACCGCGGCGAGCGACAGCGCCATCGACACCAGCGTGCCGCTGACCTCGCCGACGCCGCGCAGCGCCGCCTGCAGCGGCGACAGACCGTGTTCGATGTGGCGGGTGGTGTTTTCCAGCACCACGACGATGTCGTCCACGACGAAGCCGGCGGCCACCGTCAGCGCCATCAGCGACAGGTTGTTGATGCTGAAGCCGGCGAGGTACATCAGCGCCAGCGTGCCGACCAGCGCAACCGGCACCGTCACCGCCGGGATCAGCGCGGCGCGGCGGTCGCGCAGGAAACCGATCACCACCAGCACCACCAGCAGCACCGACAGCACCAGGCAGACGCCGACGTCGCGCAGCGAGGCGCGCACGGTGGTGCTGCGGTCCTGCGACACCTCCAGCCGGATCTGCGGCGGTATCGCGGCCTGCAGCTCGGGCAGCAGCTTCAGGATGTGGTCCACCGTGGCGATGATGTTGGCGTTGGGCTGACGATTGACCATCAGCAGCACCGCCGGCCGGCCGCTGGCGACGCCAGCGTTGCGCAGCTCCTGCGCGCCGTCGCGCACCTCGGCCACGTCGCTGAGCCGCAGCGCGGCGCCCTGTTGCCAGTGCACGATCATCGGCGTGTAGTCGGCCGCGCTCAGGGCCTGGTCGTTGGCGCCGATCTGCCAGTGGCGGCCGCCGTCCTCCACGAAGCCCTTCGGGCGATTGACGTTGCCGCTGGCGATCGCGCCGCGCACCGTCTCGGCGCTGACGCCGCTGCGCGCCAGCGCGAGCGGGTTGAGTTCCACCCGCACCGCGGGCAGCGAGCTGCCGCCCACGCTGACCTGCCCAACGCCTTCCACCTGCGCGAGCTTCTGCGCCAGGATGGTCACCGCCGCGTCGTAGATCTGCGTGCGCGACAGCACGTCCGAGGTCATGGCCAGGATCAGGATGGGGCTGTCGTTGGGGTTGGACTTGCGCAGCGTGGGGTTGCCCGCCATGCCCGAGGGCAGTTGCGAGCGCGAGGCGTTGATCGCCGCCTGGATGTCGCGCGCGGCGCCGTCGATATCGCGCGAGAGGTCGAACTGCAGCACCACCTCGGTGCTGCCCAGGCTGCTGCGCGAGGTGATCTCGTTGACCCCCGCGATGCTGCCGAGCGCGCGTTCGAGCGGCATCGCCACGCTGGCCGCCATCGTGTCCGGGCTGGCGCCGGGCAGGCTGGCGCGCACCGAGATCACCGGGTAATCCACTTGCGGCAGCAGCGCCGCCGGCAGCTGGAAGAAAGCCGCCAGCCCGACCAGCGCCACGCCGAGCGTGAGCAGCACCGTGGCGACCGGGCGGCGGATGAAGCGTGCGGCGAGCGACATCAGCCTTCTCCCGCCTGCGCGCCGAGGCCGCCCAGGCGGTGGCGCGCGCGCCGGCCGAGGCGGTCGAACGCGAGGTAGATCACCGGGGTGGTGAACAGCGTGAGGACCTGCGACACGATCAGCCCGCCCACCATGGTGATGCCGAGCGGCTGGCGCAGCTCGGCGCCGACGCCGGTCGACAGCATCAGCGGCAGCGCGCCGAGCAGGGCGGCGAGCGTGGTCATCAGGATGGGCCGGAAGCGCAGCAGGCAGGCTTCGAAGATGGCTTCGTCGGGTGACTTGCCGTGGTCGCGTTCGGCCTCCAGTGCGAAGTCGATCATCATGATGGCGTTCTTCTTGACGATGCCGATCAGCAGAATGATGCCGACGATGCCGATGATGCCGAGGTCCGACCCGGCGAGCAGCAGCGCCAGCAGCGCGCCGACGCCGGCCGAGGGCAGGGTGGAGAGGATGGTCACCGGGTGGATGTAGCTCTCGTAGAGCACGCCGAGCACGATGTACATGGTGACGATGGCCGCGACGATCAGCCACACGGTGCTGGTGAGCGAGGCCTGGAAAGCCTGCGCCGCGCCCTGGAAATGCAGGCTGAGGCTGGCGGGCGGGTCCAGTTCGGCGAAGGCCGCGCGGATGTCTTCCACCGCGTTGCCCAGCGCCGCGCCGGGCGCGAGGTTGAACGAGAAGGTGGCGGCCGGGAACTGGCCGATGTGGTTGATCGCCAGCAGCGTCGGCCGTTCGCTGATGCGAGCCACCGCCGACAGCGGCACCTGGGCGCCGCTGGCCGAGACCAGATACAGGCTGTCGAGCGCCGCCAGGCCGCGCTGGAATTCCGGCTTCACCTCCAGCACCACGCGGTAAAGGTTGGTCTGCGTGAAGATGGTGGAGATCTGGCGCTGGCCGAAGGCGTTGTAGAGCGCGGCGTCGATGTCGGCCGGCGTGATGCCGAGGCGGCCGGCGCTGTCGCGGTCGATGTCCACATAGGCCTGGCGGCCCTGGTCCAGCCAGTCGGTGGCGACGTCGGCGAGCGCCGGCTCCCGCGCCAGCCGGTCGCGCAGCAGATGCACCCATTCGCCCAGCTGCTCGGCGTTGGCGCCTTCCAGGCTGAACTGGTACTGGGTGCGCGCGGCGCGGCTCTCGATCGTGAGGTCCTGCACCGCCTGCATGTACACCGCGATGTCGGGCACCGCCTTCAGCCGCGCCTGCAGCCGCTGGATCACCGCCGCGGCGCCGGCGTCACGCTCGCCGAGCGGCTTCAGCGCGATCAGCAGGCGGCCGCTGTTGAGCGTGGCATTCACGCCATCCACGCCCACCACCGACGACACGCTGTCGACCGCCGGGTCGCCGAGGATGGCGCTGACCGCCGCCTGCTGGCGCTGCGCCATCGCGGCGAAGGACACGTTCTGCGGCGCATCGGTGATGCCCTGGATCAGCCCGGTGTCCTGCGCGGGGAAGAAGCCCTTGGGCACGATCAGGTAGAGCAGCACGGTCAGCCCCAGCGTGGCGCCGGCCACCGCCAGCGTCAGCCCCTGGCGCGCCAGCACCCAGCGCAGCGCCACCGCGTAGCGCGCGATGCAGCGGTCGATGAAGGCGCCGGTGAGGCGGAAGAAGGCGCCGTGGTTTTCTTCCGGCGCGTGGTGCAGCAGGCGCGCGCACATCATGGGCGTCAGCGTCAGCGACACCACCGCCGAGATCAGGATCGCCACCGCCAGCGTGATGGCGAATTCGCGGAACAGGCGGCCGACCACGTCGCCCATGAACAGCAGCGGGATCAGCACCGCGATCAGCGAGAAGGTCAGCGAGATGATGGTGAAGCCGATCTGCTGCGCGCCCTTCAGCGCCGCCTCCAGCGGGCTTTCGCCTTCCTCCAGGTGGCGGACGATGTTCTCGATCATCACGATCGCGTCGTCCACCACGAAGCCGGTGGCGATGGTCAGCGCCATCAGCGTCAGGTTGTTGATCGAGAAGCCGGCGAGGTACATCACCGCGAAGGTGCCGACCAGCGACAGCGGCACCGCCACGCTGGGGATGAAGGTGGCCGGCAGGTTGCGCAGGAAGATGAAGATCACCATCACCACCAGCGCGATCGCCAGCAGCAGCTCGTGGCCGACGTCGCGCACCGAGGCGCGGATGGTGGTGGTGCGGTCGGACAGCAGGCGCAGGTCCACCGTGGCCGGCAGCGAGGCCTGCAGCGTGGGCAGCAGCGCCTTGATGCGGTCCACCGTGTCGATGACGTTGGCCCCTGGCTGGCGCTGGATGTTGAGGATGACCGCCGGGCGCGTGTCGGCCCATGCGGCCAGCCGGGTGTTCTCGGCGCCGTCGACGAGTTCGGCGATGTCGCCCAGCCGGATCGGCGCGCCGTTCTTCCACGCGATGATCAGGCGGCGGTATTCGTCGGCGGAGCGCAGCTGGTCGTTGGCGTCCAGCGTGGAGGCGCGCAGCGGGCCGTCGAAGCTGCCCTTGGCGATGTTGACGTTGGCCTCGCCGATGGCGGTGCGGATGTCTTCCAGGTTGAGCCCCTGCGCGGCGAGCGCCTGCGGATTGACCTGGATGCGCACCGCCGGGCGCTGGCCGCCGCCAATGCTGACGAGGCCGACGCCGGCGATGCGCGAGATCTTCTGCGCGAGCCGGGTATCGACCAGGTCCGCCACCTGCGGCAGCGACAGCGTGCCCGACGAGATCGCCAGCGTGACGATGGGCGCGTCGGCCGGATTGACCTTGCTGAATACCGGCGGCATCGGCAGGTCGCCGGGCAGGAAGGCGCTGGCGGCGTTGATCGCGGCCAGCACCTCCTGCTGCGACACGTCCATCGACAGGCCGAGCGCGAACTGCAGCGTGATCACCGAGGCGCCGCCGGAGCTGGTGGAGGACATCTGCTTGAGCCCGGCGATCTGGCCGAGCTGGCGTTCCAGCGGCGCGGTGATCGACGAGGCCACCACCTCCGGGCTAGCGCCGGGGTAGAGGGTGGAGACCTGGATGGTCGGGTACTCCACCTCCGGCAGCGCCGCCACCGGCAGCAGCCGGTAGCCGATCAGTCCGGCGAGCAGGATCGCGAGCATCAGCAGCGAGGTCGCCACCGGCCGCAGGATGTAGAGCCGCGAGGGGTTCATTGCGCCGCCCCGGGCGGACGGCGCTCGTTTCGGGCCGTGGCCGGCTCCGCCAGCGCCACGGTGACCCCGTCCACGCTCAGCACATCCACGCGCGCGCCGTCGCGCAACTGGTCGGTGCCGTCGAGCACGATGCGTTCGCCGCCGGCAAGGCCGTCTTCCACCACGGTCAGCTCGTTGGCGCTCGGCCCGGTGCGGATCTGCCGCGCCTGCACGCGCTGGTCGTCGCCCACCACGAACACATAGCTGCCCTGCGCGTTGCGCTGCACCGCGGCGCTGTGCACCAGCACGCTGTCGCGGCGGGTCTCGGCGCGCAGCCGCACGTTGATGAACTGGTTGGGGAACAGGCTGTTGTCGCCGTTGGCGAACTCGGCCTTCAGCTTCAGCGTGCCGGTGGCGACATCGATCTGGTTGTCGATGCTGATCAGCCGCCCCTCGGCCAGCCGGGTGCGGCCGTCGCGGCTCCAGGCTTCCACCACCGCGCCGCGCGCGCCCTGCTGCAACTGGCCGAGCTGCGGCGTCAGCGCGTCCGCCGCGAGCGCGAACACCGCGTGGATGGGCTGGGTCTGGGTGATGACGACGAGGCCGGCGGCGTCCTGCGCGTCCACCTGGTTGCCGATGTCCACCACGCGCAGCCCGAGGCGGCCGGCGGCCGGCGCGGTGACGCGGGTGAATTCCAGCTGCAGCGCGGCCTGCGCTTCCAGCGCGGCATCGGCGGCGACAGTGCCTTCGAGCTGGCGCACCAGCGCTTCCTGCGCGTCCACCTGTTGGCGGGCGATCGAGTCCTGCGCCAGCAGCGCGCGGTAGCGTTCGAGGTCCACCCGTGCCGCGCCCAGCGTGGCCTCGTCGCGCAGGCGCTGCGCGCGCGCCTGATCGAGCGCGATGCGGAACGGCCGCGGGTCGATCTCGGCGAGCAGTTCGCCCGCCTTCACCACCTGGCCTTCGCGGAAGTGCAGCGCGGTGAGCTGGCCGCCGACGCGCGGCTTGACCACCGCGGTGTTGGACGCGGTAACCGTGCCGAGCGCCGACAGCGCGATGTCGAGATCGCCCACCCGCGCGGCGGTAGCGCGTACCGCCAGCACCGGCGGCGGGGCGCCGGGGCCGCGGCGCAGCGCGCGGGCGCCTTCGCCGCCGGGCGCACCGGGTGCGGCCTGGGGGTTGGGTGTGCGCCCGGCGGGTTGCAGGTAGGCATAGACGGAGGCGCCGCCGGCCAGCAGGCCGATGGCGAGTGCAAGCGTGCGTTTGTTGAGCAGGGTGCGGAGGTTGAAGCCCATGGGGAGCCTGGCGGGGCGCAAGAGTTGGGAGGCAATGCCGCCCCGGGGGGCGGTGTAACGGGCATGCCAACGCCCCCGCGACAGCGCGGGGGCGGTTGACTGGGGCGGCCGGGCCGCGTGCTCAGAGGAATTGTTCGGCGCCGATCAGGCCCACCTTGGTCAGTCCCTTGCGCTGCACCGCGGCCATGACCGTGGCGACCGACTTGTAGGCCACCCGCTTGTCCGGATTGACGTGCAGCTCGGGCGGCGATTCGAGCGCGGCGACGGTGGTCAGGCGCGATTCCAGCGCGTCTGCGTCGGCCAGTGCCTCGCCGTTCCACAGCACCGTGCCGGCGGGGTCGATGTCGATGCGCACCACCTCGGGCGGCGTGGTCGGCGGCGGCGGGGTGCCCACCGGCATGTTCATGTTCACCGAGTGGAGCTGGATCGGGATGGTGATGATCAGCATGATCAGCAGCACCAGCAGCACGTCGATCAGCGGCGTCGTGTTGATGTCCACCAGCACTTCCGGATCGCCCGAGCCGCCGGCGGCGGCGACGTTCATTCCCATGGTCGGTTCTCCTGTGGATCAGCCGCGCGGCGGCGGTTCGGTGATGAAGCCGACCTTGACGATGCCGGCGCGCTGGCAGGCGAAGATCACCTTGCCGACGAACTCGTAGGGCGCCTCGCCGTCGCCGCGGATCTGCACCTCGGGCTGCGGTTCCTGCAGCGCGATGCCCTTCAGGCGTTCGACCAGCGCCTCGCTGTCGGTCACCGCGCTCTCGTTCCAGAACACCTTGCCGTCACGGGTGACCGCGATGTTGATGTTCTCCGGCGCGGTGACGCGCGGCTGGTTGGTTTCCTTGGGCAGTTCCACCGCCACCGTGTTGGTGACGACCGGGATGGTGATCAGGAAGATGATCAGCAGCACCAGCATCACGTCCACCAGCGGCGTGGTGTTGATGGCGGAGACGACGTCGTCCTCTTCGCCCGGCAGGGTCATCGCCATGGCGGCTTACCCCGCGACTGCGTGGATGGGCGGGTGGGCGTGGCCGCTCTTGCCGCGCGCGGCCTTTTCGGCGTGGGCGCCGAGCAGCACGGCGTGGAGTTCGGCGCCGAAGCTGCGCACGTCTTCCAGCGCGGCCTTGTTGCGGCGGACCAGCCAGTTGTAGCCCAGCACCGCCGGCACCGCGACGGCAAGGCCGATGGCGGTCATGATCAGCGCCTCGCCGACCGGGCCGGCCACCTTGTCGATCGAGGCCTGGCCGGCAACGCCGATCGCGGTGAGCGCGTGGTAGATGCCCCACACCGTGCCGAACAGGCCGACGAAGGGCGCGGTGGAACCGACCGTGGCGAGGAAGGCGAGCCCGCCCTGCAGCCGGCTCTGCACCTTCTCGGTGGCGCGGTGGATCGAGAGCTGGATCCACTCGTTCACGTCGATGAACTGCAGCAGGCCGTCGTGGTGGGCAGTGGCGTCGTTGCCGGACTTGGCGATGTAGTGGTAGGCCGAGTTCTTGTCCAGCGTCTCAAGGCCCTTGTCCACATCACCCGCGCCCCAGAAGGTCTTGTTGGCGCTGTTGCCCTGGCGGTTGAGTTTGGCCTGCTCGTAGAGCTTGCTGAAGATGATGTACCAGCTGCCGATCGACATCACGACGAGGATGGCCAGCGTGCCCTTGGCGACGAAGTCGCCCGCGCTCCACAGCGCTTCGAGGCCGTAGGGGTTCTCCACCGTGGTGGTGGCGCCGCCCTGGGCGAGCGCCAGCGGCGCGGCGGCAAGGGTGGCGAGGGCGAGGAGGAGGCGGGCGGCGGTGGCCCGGGGGTTGCGGTTGCGGATCATGGCGGTTCTCCTGAAAAGGGGGTTCGTGAAGAAGGCTCAGGCGTCGAGGCGGAAGGCGAAGGGCACGCGTACGCGCACGTCCTGGCCCTGGCCGGAACACCGGAGCTTGGCCACCGCGGCGGTGGCGGCGGCGTTGAAGACGGAATTGCTGCTGCGCGACACCGCGACGTTCTTGATCGAGCCGTCCGGCGCGACGGTGAAATCGACCACCACGTCGCCCGACAGACCGAGGCGTTCGGCCTGCGGCGGGTAGGCGACCTGGCTGCGCACCGCGACGTGGTTGGCGCAGGTCACCGCGATGTCGACCACCGGCGGCGCGGCCGGCACGGGGGCGGGCGCCGGGGCCGCGGGCGGCGCGGGCGGCTGCGGTTCGGCCGAGGTCGCGGCGATCACCGGCGGCGGGGCCTGTACCGGCGTCTCCACCGGAGGCACATAGGCGGGCGGCGGCGGTGCAACCTTGGGCGGGGCCTTCACCACCTGCTTGGGCGGCGGAGGAGGCGGGGGCGGCGGCGCCGGTTTCACCGGCTCGATCAGGCTCACGTCCAGCGGTGCCTTCAGCACTTCGATGACCTTGCGCCCGAGGCCGTTGGCCAGCCCGTAGCCGAGGATGATGTGAAAGCCCAGCACCGCCGTGAAACCGATCATCAGCCGGCGCGGGTCTTTTTGCTGCTCTGCATAACTCATCGTCTGTGGATCTCCATGAAGCGGGCGGCGAAGCGGGACGAGGGTTCCGGTTCGCGTGCGCGGCGACATACGCTGGGTCTTCAGCATGGCGCGTGCCTGTTTGCGACGGCGCCTGAAGAAATTGCCTTAATCGATATAAAACAATGTGTTGGGTTTCTTCCGAGGCGGCGCTGGGTGCGAAACGCGCGGCGCGCGGTGCTGGCTGCGCGGCAACCGGCGAAAGCGGCTGCTGCGCGCGCAGCAGGTGCTGCGCTGCAGCAGCCGAGGCCTAGTCGAAGGCGTCCGCGGTCTCGGGCGTGGCGTCGCCGATCAGGCCGAAGCGCTTGAGCTGGGTGCGCAGGATGTTGCGCGAGATGCCCAGCTCGCGCGCGGTGCGCACCTGGTTCTCGCGGCAGTACTCGAACGCGGTGGTGAACAGCAGGCGCTCGATCTGCTCGTACAGCGCCGGCGTGCCGCCTTCCAGCAGCCGGCACACCAGCACCTGCAGCGAGGCGAACGGATCGCCGCCGGTCGGGGCCGCACCCGCGGCGCCGGGTCCGGTTACGCCCGGCAGGCGCAGGTCGGCGGGCGTGACGATGCCGTCCTGGCAGACGATGAGGGCGAAATGCACCACGTTCTCCAGCTCGCGGATGTTGCCCGGCCAGTGGTAGCGGGTGAGCAGGGTTTCGGCTTCCGGGCTCAGCGTGGGCGCGTCGATGCCGAGCCGGTGGCGGTAGTACTCGATGAAATAATCGACCAGCGGCAGGATGTCGGTGGCGCGCTCGCGCAATGCGGGCAGCATCACCGGGGCGACGTTCAGGCGGTAATAGAGATCGAGGCGGAAATGCCCGGCTGCCACGGCCTTTTCCAGATCGACGTTGGTGGCCGCGACCAGCCGCACATCCACCGGCGTCGATTTGCGCGAGCCGAGCCGCACCACCTGGCGTTCCTGCAGCACGCGAAGCAATTTCACCTGGATCGCGAGCGGCAGATCGCCCACTTCGTCGAGGAACAGCGTGCCGCCATTGGCCGCTTCGAACCAGCCGGCGCGCGCCTGCTGGGCGCCGGTGAATGCGCCGGTTTCATGGCCGAACAATTCGGCCTCGACCAGGTTCTCGGAAAAGGCACCGCAATTGACTGCAATGAAGGGCCCACGGCGGCCGCTCAATGCGTGGATATGGCGCGCAATCAATTCCTTGCCGGTGCCGGTTTCACCGATGATCAATACATTTGCATCGCTGGGGGCGACGCGTTCAACATGCCGCAACAGGGCAAGCGACTTTCTGTCGTGGAAAATCAGTGCCTTGGCGCGGATTGTCAGTGCCTGGTTCTCGGCATTGGGAAGGGTCAGCAGTTTTCCCGGACTCGATTCGCTCATGGGTTTCTCTACCAGCAGGGATGAAACCAACCGGCTCGCCAAGGCGGCCGGTCGAATGCTTGTTATGGGGCGATCCCGGGGAGGGAGCGGCTGTCATCAAGCTTAGGGCGGAGTTCCCGGGGGGCAAACAGAAGATATGTGCAGTCGATAGCAGAATCGAAGCGAATTCCTTATTCCCTGTCGCGCTTGAATTTGGATATCAACGTAGAGATGAATTGAGTATGAAATTTAATTGGTTATCCAATTTCACCGCGGCCACCGAGAATCCGCCGCATTCCGGGCCGGATTGCGGCCGTTCCTCGTCCCTATTCCAGCGCGCGGTTTGCCAGCATGAATGTCAGTCAACTCCGCCTCGTCCTCGAGGCCATCCGGCAGAATTTCAACCTTTCCGGCGTGGCTAGCAGCCTGTTCATTTCCCAGCCGGGCGTCAGCCGCCAGATCAAGGAGCTGGAGGACGAACTCGGCGTCGAGCTGTTCGAGCGCCGCGGCAAGCGCCTGACCGGCCTGACGCCGCCGGGCGAGGTGCTGGTGCCGGTGATCGACCGCATCCTGCTCGATGTGCGTAATCTCAAGCAGGTCGCCGACCGCTTCGCGATCCAGGATTGCGGTCAGCTGCGCATCGCCAGCACCCACACCCAGGCGCGTTATCTGCTGCCTGCCGCGCTGCACGACTTCCGCGCGCGCTTCCCGAAGGTGAAGCTGGTGCTGCAGCAGGGCACGCCGGCGCAGATCGCGGAATGGGTGGCCAACGGCGAGGCCGATCTCGGGGTGTCCACCGAGGCGATCGACCGCCACCGCGACCTGCAGGCCTTTCCGGTGCGCGAATGGCATCACGCGGTGATCGTGCCGCCGGCGCATCCGCTGGCCGCGGCCGGGGAATTGACGCTGGCGGCGCTCGCCGAGCACCCGCTGGTGACCTATGGCGAAGGCTTTGCCGGACGCAGCGTGATCGACGCCGCTTTTTCCGCCGCGGGGCTGGCGCCCGACGTGGTGCTGGCGGCGCTGGACGCCGACGTGATCGTCACCTATGTGGAAGCGGGCTTCGGCGTGGGCATCGTCGCCGAGATGGCGGCGCGCGGCGCGGCCGCCCGTGGAGGCGTGGCGCAGTTGGACGCGCGCCACCTGTTCGGACCCAACGTGGCCCGGGTCGCGGTGCGCCGCGGTGCCTACCTGCGCGAATACGCGCTTGAACTGGTGGCGATGCTGGCGGCGGAACGCAGCCTGGATGACATCCTGTCCGCGCTGCAGCGCGACCTGGCGCCGCGCGGCGCCGACTGCGCGCACTAGATGCGGCGTGCGTTAACCCGGGAGCGGCTCCGTATCCGCCGGAGAAGACGCCGCTTCGGCGATCCGGTAGCAGCCGCGCCCGGCCTTCTTCGCCTCGTACATCGCGTGGTCGGCGGCCATCAGCACGGCCTCCGGATCGTCGTGGGCGGCGCCGAAGGCGATACCGATCGACACGCCCACCCGCAGCGTATGGCCCTTGATCGACAGCGGCGGGGCGACCGCCTCGATGCAGCGGCGCGCGAGTTCGGTCACGCCGGCGCAGTCCTCGCGGCTGGCGAGGTCGGTGACGAGCAGCACGAACTCGTCGCCGCCGACACGCGCCAGCGTGTCGCTCTGGCGCAGCACCGCCCTCAGGCGTGCGCTGACGTCCCTCAGCGCGATGTCGCCGGCCTCGTGCCCCAGGCTGTCGTTGATCGGCTTGAAGCCGTCGAGGTCGAGGTAGAGCGCGGCGATGCGGCTGTCCTTGCGGCGGGCGCGCGCCAGCCCCTGGCGCAGGCGGTCGGCCAGCAGCACGCGGTTGGGCAGGCCGGTCAGTTCGTCGTGGTGCGCCATCCGCTGCAGGTCCACCTGACTGGCGGTGAGCTTGCCGAGCAGCTGGTTGAAGGCGCGCGTCAGCAGGCCGACCTCGTCGTCGCGCACCACCGGCAGCGGGGTCAGCGGCAGCTCGCCCGCGGTCATGCGTTCGGCCAGCCGCGCCGCGCGATGCAGCGGGCCGAGCATGCGGCGGATGAAGAAGCCGGCCACGCCCAGCACCAGCGCCACCGCGATCATGCTCTGGCGGATCACCACCTCCTGCGCGCGCCGCACCGGCGCGTAGGCTTCGGCGGTGGGCAGCCGCGCGACCACGAACCAGCCGGTGCTCGGCACGCTGGCGATCGCCGAGACTTCCTCGACGCCCTGCGCATTGGTGGTGACGCCCGCGCCGCGAAAGCCGTCCATCGCCTTGTCATGCAGCGGATTGACGCCGGACGGCGGCGTCGGCTTCATCGCCAGCTCGGGCCTGCCCGCGGCCACGAAGAGCCGGTCGGCGGGCGAAACCAGCAGGAAGCCGCCGCTCTCGCCGATGCGGCCGTGGCTGATACGGTCGAGGAAATCGGGTGCGGCAAGCGCGGTGAGGCCGATCAGCACCGCGCGCACGCTGCCGTCGCGCGCGCGCAGCGGCACGCTCATCGGCAGCAGCTGGGCGCCGGTGAAGAGCCCGGTCTTGGGGCGGCCGATGCGGCCTTCGCCTTTCAGCGCGTGGGTGAAGTCGGGGTCGCCTGCCAGCGAACCGCCGCTGCGGCCCGGCGCTGCGGGGTAGTCCGCCAGCACGGTGCCGCGCGTATCCGCGACCACGATGCCGAGCGAGAACACCGGATTGAGTTTGTGGCGTTCGGCCAGCCAGGCGCCGAGGCGCTCGGGGTCGTCGAGCAGCGTCTGCGGCAGGGTGGCGGCCAGCCGCTGCAGCAGGCGCAGGCGTTCGCGCAGCTTGAAGTCGATGTCCTGCGCGACGGCTTCAGCGTAGGCGAGCTGCTGCGCGGAAACGAGCTGGGTGAGGTCTTCCCGCAGGTATTTCGCCAGCAGGTAGTAGCGCGCGAAGCTGCCCAGAATCACCAGCAGCAGGCCAAAGGCGATCAGGCGCGCGAGCAGGCTTTGGGAAACTCGTTTCAGCGTCATAGAAAGATTTTATCCCACGCTGAAACATCCGGTTACCCGAAACGCGCGCACCGTGGCGGAAATGCACCACGGCGCGCCGGCCCTCAGGTGGGGATTTCGGCTTCCACCAGCTGGGCGAGCAGCAGCAGCGATTCCTGCCAGCCCAGGTAACAGGCTTCGGGGGGAATCGCGGCCGGAATCCCTTCCTGCACGGCTTCAAGCTCGGTGCCGCAGAACACCGGGCGCAGCGTCACGGTGGTCTGCATCTGCCCCGGCAGGTTAGGGTCTTCGAACTCGCCCGTGTAGCGCAGCCGGCGACCGGGTTCGAGTTCGAGATAGGCGCCGCCGAAGCTGTGCGTATAGCCGCTGCCGAGGTGGGTGAAGGACATCCGGTAGCGGCCGCCGACCTGCGCGTCGAGCGCGTGCACCGTGCCGGTGAAGCCGTGCGGCGGCAGCCATTTGGCCAGCGCGGCGGGGTCGAGGAAGGCGCGATAGACGCGCTCGGACGGGGCGCGCAGCACGCGGTGCAGGCGGATGGTGTTGGTGGTCATCGGAGCCTCCGGCAGGTGGGTGCCGCTGCCGGGCGGCATCGCGGCAGCGTCTACTGGTTATTGTCGACCCCGGCCGCCAGCGCAAGCCCGCGGCCGACGCCCGGCGCGGGCGCGGCGACGTCGGCACGATGCAGCGGCGTTTTGCGCGGGGTGTTCTTCATGTGCAGCCGCCACAGGAAACCGAGCAGGTTGTCGCCGTGCGCAATCGCCTTGCGCGGCAGCACCAGCGGGTCGTCGTCGCGGCCGGCCGGGGCGCGGTTGCAGGTGGTCGCGGTCAGGTAGCCGGCCTCGGCGACCGCCTCCACCACGCGCAGGTCGTGGCTGCCGTAGGGGTAGCAGAAGTGGTCGATGCGCTCGCCGAAGAGGTCTTCCAGCACCTGCCTGGACCGGCTCAGCTCGTCGTGGATCACCGCGTCGCTGTGTTGCGCGAGCTTGACGTGGCCGGCGGTGTGCGAGCCGAACAGGATGCCCGCACGGCGCAGTTCCAGCAGCTCCGCACGTGCCATCAGCGGCGGCGTGTCGCGGCCGTCGGCGGCAAACCAGCGCGCCGGCTGGCCGAGCATGTCGGCGATCAGATACACCGTGGCCGGAAAACCGTGGCGTTGCAGCACCGGCCACGCATGCTCGTAGAAGTTGCGGTAGCCGTCGTCGAAGGTCAGCGCCACCGCGCGCGGCGGAATCGCGCGTTCGCCGCGCAGGCAGGCGAGCACCGCGTCCATGTCCAGCACGGTGTAGCCGTGGCTCGCAAGCCAGGCCATCTGGCGCGCGAAGCGGTGCCGGTCGCAGTAGGTGGACGGATGGGCGCGCACCGCGGGGCTGCGGCCGAAGTCGCCCACCTGGTGGTACATCAGGATGTTGATGCGGTCGGGCTGCAGGGCGGGCACGGGCATGTCAGCGGCGGTCGGCGAGCTGGGCGTAAAGGGCGCGGTACTGCGAGACCACGCCGGTTTCGGAGAATTCGCCCGCTACCCGCGCACGGCCGCGGGTCACCAGCGCGTGCTGGAGTCCGGCGTCGCGCAGGGTGTGCTCGATGCCGGCGGCGAGCGCCGCGGCATCGTCGCACGGCACCACCCAGGCGTCGTCGCCATGGCGGGCGATCTCCCGCGCGCCGCGAAACGCGGTGGCGACCAGCGGCTTGCCGTGTGTCCAGGCTTCGAGGATGACGTTGCCGAGGGTTTCGGCATCGCGCGACGGAAACACCACCATGTCGGCCAGCTGGAACCAGGGTGCCGGGTCATGCTGCCAGCCGGCCCAGATCACGCGCTCGGCCACGCCTGCGGTTTCGGCCTGGCGGCGCAGCGCGGCACCCAGCGGGCCGTCGCCCAGCATCACCAGCCGCAGCCGGCGGCCGTCGATCTCGCGCGGCAGGCGCGCGAACGCGTCGATCAGGTAGCGCTGGCCCTTCACCTCGACCAGGCGCCCGGCGGTCAGCAGCACGCAGTCGTCCACATCCACGCCGATGCGCGCGCGCAGCGCGGCCAGTTCGGCGGCGGGCACCGTGCGCGCGGGTTCGGCGAAGTTGGTGATGTGATGGACGCGCGCCGCGGGCAGGCCGCCGCGGATCATCCAGTCGCACAGGCCGCGGGTGTTGCCCACCCAGGCGTGGGCGTGGGCGAAGGGCGGCAGCCGGTAGTAGCCGCCCAGGCGCGATACGTGCACCTTGCCGCGGCCCGGCTCCAGCCGCGTCAGGCGGGTGGCGCGCCCCATGTAGGTCTGCACGATGGGGGCGTCGCTGCGCGCGATGCGGCGTGCGAGTTCGTGGCGCGACAGCGGATCCCACACGGTGCGCAGTGGCAGCGTGTCGGGCACCAGCCCGGCCGGCATCTGGCCCACCAGCGCCGAGCCGCGCCGCACCACGGCTTCCACCGCGGCGCCGTGGCGCTGCATGGCGGCCAGGAAGCGGACGAACCAGCGTTCGGCCCCGCCCATCTCCTTGCTGCCGATGATGTGTAGCGATTTCATCCTGTGCCGCGCGTCCTCGTGTTGCCGCCTACATCAGCGGGTCGGCCAGCGCGTCGGGCAGCGCGGCGCTCAGCACGTCGCGGTAGATCGCCAGATTGCCTTCGCACATCGCATCCACCGAGAACTCGCGCAGCATCAGCGCGCGGCCGTTGTCGCCCATGCGTGCGCGCAGCAGCGGGTCGTCGAGCAGGCGGTTGAGCGCGCCGGCGAGGCTGCCGACATCGCCCGGCGGCACCAGTAGCCCGGTTTCGCCATCGCGCACCGCCTCCGGAATGCCGCCGACGCGGCTGGCGAGGATCGGCACCGCGGCGGTGGAAGCCTGCAGCAGCGAGACACCCAGCCCTTCCATGTCGGCGGGGTGCACCACGACGTCGAGGCAGCCCAGCACCTCCGGCAGGTTGTCGGCGAAGCCCATCAGGCGCACGTTGCCGGCCAGCCCCTGTTCGGCGATCTGCACGCGCAGCGCGTCTTCCAGCGGGCCGCGGCCGAAGATCAGCACCTGCAGGCCGGGATGCCGCGGCAGCACCTCGTGCAGCGCCGCCAGCAGGTAGCGGTGGCCCTTGCGCTCGATCAACTGCGCGACCATGCCGATCACCGGGGTGTCGGGCGCGAGGCCGAGCGCGGCGCGGAAGCCCGCCTTGTCGTAGTCGCGCAGCCACGGCCGCGGCGCGATCGCGCTGCGCACGCAGGCCAGTCGCGCGCGCGGGACGCCGGCGTCGCGCAGCACTTCGCGGATGCCTTCCGAGATCGTGATCACGCGGTCGTACAGCGGGTATTTCACCGCGGCGACGGCGCGGCTCTCCGGGTTATCCACCCGGCGCGACAGCACGCAGGGCGTGCCGCTCAGGGCCGCGGCCAGGCCGCCCCACAAGTCGGCGCCGCGGCGGCTGTGCACATGCACCAGGTCGGGCTTTTCGTGCTGGATCAGGCGGCGCAGGCGCCAGACCATGCCGAAGTCGGGGTCGCCGTGCATCGGCATTTCCACCACGCGGGCATGGGCGCGCGCGGGCGGGGCGATGTGTGCCCCGCGCGGACAGGCGAACAGGTTGTCCACCCCGCGCCGCGCCAGGCCTTCCATCAGGTAGAGCACCTGCATGCCGCCGCCGTACAGGAAACGGCCGGATTCGATGTGCAGGATCTTCATGCCGCCTTCTCCTCGGGTGGGCAGTGGGAGTGCGCCGCGTGGCGCGCGAGCGCGCCGCGCGCTTCGGCGAGCACGCGGTCGGGGTCGATGTCGCTCATGCAGGGGAAGCTGCCGCCGCAGGTCGGGTTGCGGCGGCACGGCGAGCAGCTGTAGCCGAGCCAGATCACGCGGGTCTGCGCGCGGCCTGCATCCAGGTAGGGGCGGGTGGCGCCGAAGATCGCCACGGTGGGGGTGGCAAAGGCGCTGCCCATGTGGGTGAGGCCGGTGTCCACGCCGATCAGCAGCGCGGCGCCGGCGACGATGGCGGCCGCCTCGGCCAGCGTGGTGAGCCCCGCCAGCGCGACCGCGCCGCGTGCGCCGATGGCGATGCGGTGGGCGGCCTCGCGGTCCGCCGGGCCGCCGAGGATGACCGGCACCAGCCCGAGTTCGTTGCGCACGCGCGCCGCCAGTGCGCGCCACGACGCTTCCGGCCAGTGTTTTTGCGGCCGCGTGGTGAAGGGCGCGAGCACCGCGTAGGCGCCGGTGGCCAACCCGTAGCCGGCGAGCAGCGCCGCGGCCTTGCGGCCGGTCTCGTCGCCGACGGTGAGGCGCGGCAGGAAGTCGGTGGTGTCCAGGCCGAGGCGTTCGGCCAGATGAAGGTATTCGGAGCTGATACGGCCCGGCGTGCCGCCGGCGGGCACCACCTCGGTCATCAGCAGGCCGCTGGCCTCGCGCGAGCCCAGGCCGATGCGGCGCGGCGCGGCCGACAGCCAGGCCAGCCAGCCGCTCTTGAGCAGGCTTTGCAGGTCGATCGCGGTATCGAAGCGGTGCGCGCGCAGTTCCGCCGCGAAGCCGCGCACGCGGCGGCGCAGCCCGGCGTAGTCGCGCTCGCGCAGCAGGCGTTTCCATTCCGCCTTCGGCCAGCCGATGACCTCGTCGATGCAGGGATCGGCCTCGAGCAGGCCTTCGAGCCCGCTTTCCACCAGCCAGGCGATGTGCGCCTGCGGGTAGCGGCTGCGCAGTGCGGCGGCGAAGGGCGAGGCGAACACGAGGTCGCCGATGGCCGAACTGCGGATGAGGAGGATGCGCTTCATGCGGGGGGATGGAATGCGGTGAAAGCCAGTGTGGCGCGCCTTGGTTGCGGGTCGATGACCGGAAAATGGGGGTTTGATGAAAGCGGGTGCGGCGCCCGGACGCCCCCTGGCGCCCGGTGCCGCGGGGGCCGCTGCTGTCGGTCCCGGGCATCAATGTGCCGCCGCCTTCGTGAAGAAAAGGCGGGGCGTTTGTGAAAATGCCGTTGAGGTGGCGGGGCGTCAGCGGCGCGCGTCGAGCGCTGCGCGGATCGCGTCGAACATGGCCGCGCCGCGCCGGCGTGCCGAGTCCAGGAAGGCCTCCAGCGACTGCGCCTCGGCGGCGGTCCAGGCCCACGCGGCGGGGTCGAGCTGTTCGAGCTCGGCGAGCGGGCGCACGCGCGTGCTGCCGCCCAGCGCGTCGTGCACCAGCGCGGAGATCTTGGGCGTGTTCGATTCCACCGCGACAAAGGGCGTGCGGGTGGCGAGCGCCAGCGTGACCGCGTGGAAGCGCCCGCTGACCAGCAGGCCGTGCCCCGCCAGCAGGCGCAGGAAGGCGTGGCGCGAGCGTGTGTTGCGCCCGGTGGCAAGCGCGTGCAGCCACTTGGCATGGCGGCGCAGGTATTCGTAGCCGGCGCCGTGTTCGGCGCGCCGCGGGCGCGCGGCGTGGGTGAGCCGGGTGTGGGCCCAGCCGCGCGCGGCGCACAAGGCTTTGAGGCGCGCGGCGACGTCGGCCTTGACCGAGTCGGTGCCCACGACGCCGGCGCGCGCGCCGGACGCAGACGGCGTCACCATCAGCGTCAGGTCGGGCACCACCGCGGCGGCAAGGCCGCTGCCCGCCAGCGTGGCGAGCGAGCCGC
This sequence comes from Azoarcus olearius, assembly GCF_001682385.1. Taxonomy (NCBI): domain Bacteria; kingdom Pseudomonadati; phylum Pseudomonadota; class Betaproteobacteria; order Rhodocyclales; family Zoogloeaceae; genus Azoarcus; species Azoarcus olearius. The sequence goes on along the minus strand of NZ_CP016210.1, from coordinate 2,614,084 downwards.
TTTCGCGCAGGTAGAGGGCATCGAAATCGCGCAGACGATCGATCACGCACGGCTCCAGCGCATACAGCGAGGCGTTGACGAGAAAACTGGGGATGCCGGCGAGCGCGCGGGCGTGGCCGGCGATTTCGGTCAGGTAATGCGCGCGTGCGCGGCGCGCGCTGTCGTGGATCGAGCCCTCGCCGTTGACGATCACCGCGTCCACCGTGCGCAGCGCCGCATCCACCTCGGGCCGCCCGCGCCAGTCATGGCCCATCGGCCAGTGGAACACCGGCTCGATGGCGCGTGCGCGCAGTTCGGCGGCGAGCACCTCCATGACGAATTCACAGCCGTAGTGCGAGGTGCGGCGGGTGTCGTTGAAGACGGCAACGCGGAGCGGGCGCATGGGGTCAGCGGGCGGACAAGTCGCGCAGGCGGCCGCTGGCGATCATCGTCGCCGCGGCGCGCGCCTCGACGTCGCCGTCGTGCGCGGTGGAGGATTTGCGCCGGCCCGGCAGCAGCCCGAACAGCCGGCGGTGGTAGAAGGTGCCGCTGGCGAAGAAGTCGAACCCGGCGAAGGCCAGATCCGCGCAGCGGCCGTACTGGAAGAAGAGGTTGATCGCAATCAGCCCGGTCGAAGGGCGCGCCGGCGCGGTGCGCGCATGCAGCGCGTCCCACACTTCGAGCGGATGCAGCACCAGCGTGTCGCCCAACGCGGCGAGGTCGGGCATGCGCTCGCGCTTGGGCGTGGCCCACACGGTCCAGCGCGGGCGATAGGCGGACAGGATGGTGGCGGCGTCGAGCTTGTCGGTGGAGCTGAACACGATGTCGGTGCGGCTGCCCTGGTGGCGGGGCTCGCGCACCAGCCCGAGGTTCATCCGCACCACCAGGTCGAAGCCGTCGATGCGTTCGCCCAGCCCTTGCGAGAACTGGCCGCTGCTGTTGCCGACCACGACCACCCGGCGGCCGGCCACTTCGTCCAGCAGCGCGCGCAGGCGCTCGTCGGCGGGCAGCGGCACCGCGGCGGGGATCATCGAGCGCCTCCGGTGGCGACGCGCAGCCGGTGGGCGAGCGCGCCGGCGGGCACGGCGAGCGTCAGCACCAGGATGTTGGTGCCGACGATGGCGGGGAAGAACACGTTGGTCAGCGAGAACAGCAGCGCCGCTACCGTGGCGAGCAGCCCGTACAGCGCGAAAGCGCGCGCTTCGGCGTCGGCGTGGCGCAGGCCGGGGGCGAAGTAGCGCCCCAGCCCGCCCAGCAGGCCGCCGAGCGCGAGCAGGCCGAGCACGCCGCCGCGCGCGGCGGTGTCGATCAGGCCCGAGTGCAGATGGGTGTAGCGCGCGAAGTCCGGCGGCAGCAGGCCGGCCTGCGCCTGCGCCGCCAGCCAGGGCGCAAGCTGGCCGTAGCCGATGCCGGACAGTGGATGGGCAAGGAAGGCGTCGAGGCCGAGGCGGTAGAGCTGCAGCCGGGTGCCGACCGAGGACAACTCCATCCGGGCGGCCTCGGCCGGCGTCGCGTGCCAGGCGTGGAGGACGGCGTCGATCTCCGCCACGCTGCGCGCATGCAGCGCAGGCACCGCCGCCACGGTCGCGACGGTCAGCGCCAGCGCGGTCGCGGCGTAGGCCAGCCGGTGGCCGCGGCGCGTGCGCTCGGCGGCCAGCGCGAGTATCCAGGCGAGTGCCGGAATCGCGATCCAGCCGCCGCGGCTGCCGGACGCGAAGGACGCATACAGTGCGGCCAGCGTGGCGCCCGCGGTCACCAGCGTCAGCGGCGTTCCGCGCTGCTGCGCGGGTTGGGCCAGCCAGCCCGCCGCCGCGAAAAAGCCGAGCAGCAGCGCGTTGTTGCCGAACGGAATCGCGTTCATCGGGCCGCTGGCGCGCTCCATGCCCAGCCACTCCACCTGCCACGCCGCCATTGCCGCGGCGGCGTAGCAGCCGACGAGGCAGCCGTGATGCAGCCAGTGCGCCGGCAGCCCGCAGCGCGACAGCGCGAGCATGATGCCGATCGCCAGCAGCAGCCGGCCCGGCTTGTCGAGCTGGCCGGGGTCCCAGCCGGTGAGGGCGAGATTGAGCACGCAGTACAGCGGCACCAGCGCGAAGATCAGCGCCAGCATCGCCTCGTCGCGGTGCAGCCGGCCACTGGCGAGCGCGAGCCCGAAGCCGGCGCAGGCCAGCAGCGCACCCACCGTGCCCGGGCTGGCCGGCCCGCGCAGCACGACCAGACCGGCGAAGCCGAGCACCGCGGCCGCGCCGCACAGCGGCGCCAGCCTTGCGCCGGCGCCGGGCGAAACGGTGTGCCCGTGATTCACGCCCGTCACGGCCGCAACACCACGCCGACCGCTTCGAAGCTGCGCGCCATGTCCTCGCGCTCGGCCGCCGACTTGAAACGGATGCGCGACCAGCCGCAGGCCTCGACCACGGTGTCGGCGCCGTAGAGCTGGCGGGCGAACAGCAGCGCCGACGAGCGCACGCCGAGCACCGCGTGGTAGTGGCGCGCGGCCATGAAGCGCTCCAGCGGCTCCGCTGGCGCTACCGTGCGGTAGTCGGGATGGGTCAGCTCGTGCTGGCGATCCTTGGGGTGCGGCTTGTAGTCCACCGCGTCGATGCCGAGCGCGTCGAGGCGGGCGCGGATCTCGGCGGTGACGGCGGCGAGGTCTTCCGCGCGCATCAACCCGAAGGCGGTGAGCGGCTGGCCGACGACCAGCGCGCGGCGCGGGCCGCCGGCCGCCGCCGCATCCTGGCCGGCTTCCACCAGCGGCGGCAGCACCGCCACCTTGTGCGCCGGGTAGGCGTGGGGCAGGCCGGGCAGCACGTAGATGCGGTCGCAGAACGGCGCGTCCGAGCCGATGCGGTCGCCGCCGAAGCACCAGTAGTCCAGCTCCGGCGCTGCCAGCCGGCGCAGCTTGCGACCGAGCTGCGCAAGGCGCCTGGCCAGGCTGAGCGGGTAGCGCCGGGTGCTGATGATGCCGTCCGGCAGGATGCGGGCGTGCATCGAACGCGCGCCGCAGGCGGGCGGCAGCGCGCGCAGGAAGTAGTTGATCGCCTCGGTGTCGAACACCGCGCTGTGGATGTGGAGCCGCTCGCAGTGCCCGACGAGGGCGGCGACCAGCGCGATGTTGGCGCGCAGCCGGCGGTGGCGGCCGAAGGCGCCGGGCAGCGGTTCCCAGCGCGGCCAGGGCATGAAGGCGGTGGCGTCCCATTCCTCGGGGCGCACGATGTTGGCCACGCTGTGCTTGTACCAGACCAGCACCTGTCGGCTGCCGGCCTCGGCGGTGGCGGCAATGCGGCGCGCCGCGAGGTATTGCAGCGGCGAGGCGACGAAGTAGAGCGCGACGGTGCCGGCCGCCACCGCTGGGGCGGGCGAGGGCGCCGCGCGCAGCACGCTGTCACCGCCAGGCCCGACGCAGGGGGAAGGCGGCAGCGACGCGGCGAGCGCGCCGCCCTCGGCCGCGGCGTCCGGAAGCGCAGGCCGCCACAGCGGCAGGCGGGCGGCGTGCAGCGGCTTCATGCGGGTTCGGCCAGGGCCAGGGCGGGTTCGGCCTGCCCGCCGCCGGCCAGCAGCCGGGCATAGGCACCGCCGGCCGCGGCCAGTTCGTCGTGCGTGCCGGATTCGACGATGCGGCCGTGCGCCATCACCACGATGCGGTCGGCGTCGCGCACGGTGGACAGGCGGTGGGCGATGACCAGCGTGGTGCGCTGGCGGCGCAGGCGGTCGAGCGCGTCCTTCACCGCGCGCTCGGAGGCGTTGTCCAGCGCCGAGGTGGCTTCGTCCAGCAGCAGGATGGGCGCGTCGCGCAGGAAGGCGCGGGCGATGGCGATGCGCTGGCGCTGGCCCCCGGAAAGCTGGTCGCCGTCGTGGCCGATGCGGGTGTCCAGCCCCTGCGGCAGCGCGGCGATGAAGTCCCACGCGTGGGCGGCGCGGGCGGCGGCCTCGATCGCGGTGCGCGACACGTCCGGCCGGCCGTAGGCGATGTTGGCGGCCACGGTGTCGTCGAACAGCACCACCTGCTGTCCCACCCAGGCGATCTGGCTGCGCAGCCACGCCAGCGGCAGCGCGTCGAGCGCATCGCCGTCGAGCAGGATGCGGCCGTGCTGCGGGGTGTGAAAGCGCGCGACGAGATTGACCAGCGTGCTCTTGCCGCTGCCGGAGGCGCCCACCAGCGCCACGGTTTCGCCCGGCCGCACGGTCAGGCTGAAGTCGTCGAGCGCGGGCGTGTCCTGGCCCGGATAGCGGAAGCCGACGTGCTCCAGCCGCAGTTCGCCGCGCGCGGGCGGCCGCTGGTCCGTGCCGCCGGTGGCATCGGCTTCGGCCGGCGTGTCGAGCAGTTCGAACAGGCTCTGCGCGCCGGCCAGCCCGCGCTGGATGACGGCATTGATGTTGGTGAGGCGGCGGATCGGCTCGAACAGCATCGCCATCGCGGTGACGAAGGCGACGAACTCGCCGGGCGTCAGGCGGTTTTCGGCGGACAGCAGCGAGGCCACCCAGATCACCGCCGATACCGCCGCCGCGGCGAGGACCTGCACCAGCGGTGCGTTGGCGGCAGCGATGCGCACGCTGCGCATGGTCTGCTTGCGCAGGCGTTCTGCGAGCGTGGCGAAGCGCGCGTCTTCCCAGTCGTGGCTGCCGAAGAGTTTGATCTCGCGGATGCCGGCAAGCGACTCTTCCACCGCGCCGGTAACCGCCCCGGTGGTCTCCTGCATCGCGCGGTTGGTGCCGCGCAGCTTGCGGCTGGCGATGCGGATCAGCCACGCCACCAGCGGCGCGATCGCAACGATCAGCACGGTGAGTTCCCACGCGGTATAGACCAGGTAGCCGACCAGCCCGACGATGATGCAGGCGTCGCGGATCACGACGATCCACGCGGTGGAGAGCGCCGCGCCCACCTGCGGGATGTCGTACAGGATGCGCGACAGCATGCGGCCGCCGGCTTCGGCCTGATGCACCGCCAGCGGCAGGTGCAGTTGGTGGCGGAAGACCCGGCGGCGCAGGTCGGTGATCGCCTTGTTGGCGATCCACTGGCTGGACACGCTGGCGACGTACTCCGCCACGCCCTTGGCCACGAAGGCGAGCAGGATCAACAGCGGCACCTGCCATTGCGCCGCGGTACGGCGCGCGATCAGGCTGTCATCCACCAGCGGCTTGAGCAGCGCGGGCAGCACCGGCTCCAGCGCGGCGGCGGCCACCATCGCCAGCAGCGACAGCGCCACCACGCCGCGATAGGGGGCGAGGCTGCCGAGCAGCCGCCGGTAGAGCGTAAAGGCGTCTTTCATTCCCGCCGCAGCACCGTGTCGACCATCGCGCTGGCCCAGCCGTGGTCGCGGAAGGCGGCCTTGAGCGCCTGTTCGTCGTACACCGTGTCCACCCAGTCGAGAAAGGCGATCGGCGTGCGCGCGTGGTGGGGGAGATAGCTGGCGAAGAAGAAGTCGAGGATGCCGGTGCGGGCGCGCTTCGAATGGCCGTATTTCCACGACAGCTCGCGCATCGCCTCGCGCACCGGGTGGCCGAGTTGCAGGATGCGGTACAGGGCCGCGCCCAGCCCGGCGCGGTCGGCGCCCGACTTGCAGTGCAGCAGCGCCGGGTACTGCAGGCCGGCGAAGAGGTCGCGCATGCGGTGGATTTCTTCCACCGACGGCGGCACCCGCGAGTACAGCTTGACGCTGTGCAGCGCGATGCCGAGGCGGGCGCAGGCTTCTTCCTCGAAGAAGTAGGAGCCGTAATCGTGCACCCCGCGCAGGTTGATGATGCTGCGGATGCCGTGGCGGGCGTGGTAGCGGCGGATCTGCGCCGGGCTGGGCTGGCTGCAGCGGTACATGCCGCCGCCCAGCGCATGGAAGTTGTTGTACACCGCGCGGATCGCGCCGTGGTCGACCAGATGCATGTCCAGCCAGGCGCGCAGCCGGCGGGTGGGGGTGGATAACGCTGCGTTCATGCCTGCCTGGTTCAGTAAGCCTTGAAGCCCTTCAGCAGCCATAGTGACGCCCTTCTGTGAAAATCCGGATACAGCGCGACATCCACTTCGCCCAGGGGCTGCGCCTGTTCGAAACGCCGGGTGACCTCGGCCAGCGCGGCCGGGTCGCGGCGGATGGAGGCAAACAGCACGCTGCCGCGGTCGTCCGCGCGCAGCGGCGCGGTGAGGCCGTAGTGATCGACGATGTGGGCGTCCGCCTGCCAGCGCGCGTAACGCAGCGGGCGCAGGCCGTAGATGAGCTGGGCGAGCAGTTCGCGGTCGTCGCCCATCAGGATCACGTCGGGGTCGCGGGTGCGCGCGGCCTCGTAGTGCGGACGTACCGCGGCCACCAGCGCGTCCCAGCCGCGGGCGCGCTTGTAGGGGTCGCTGCGGCCGGTCAGCGGCTTGCCGGCCGCGGCGAGCAGGTCCTGCCAGTGATACAGCCCCAGCCCCAGCACGATATTGAGCGCGACCGCCGCCATCAGCAGGCGCGCTCGCTGCGGCTGCAGCGTGGCCGCGACGAACAGGCAGCCCGCCACGAAGACCGGCGCCGCCCAGTTGCCGTTTGCACGCCCGGTCAGCGCCTGCAGGCTGACCACCAGCAGCAGCGGCCACACGAAGACGAGCAGGAAACGCAGCCGCGCGTCGGCCCACAGCGCGCGGGGCGCGCGCAACGGCAACAGCAGGCCCAGCGCGAGCAGCGGCCCGAACGCGGCCCACTGCGCGAGCAGAAATTCGCCGAGTTCGTCCGGCTCCCAGCCGCGCGCGTTCAGCCGCGTGATCTCGGCGGTGTGCTGGAAGGTGGGAAAGCCGTGGTGCGCGTTCCACCACAGGTTGGGGGCGAAGATCGCCAGTGCCACCGCCAGCGCCAGCCAGGGCCCCGGCGAGGCCAGCCGGCGCCGCCCCGCGGGCTCGGCCAGCAGCGCCAGCAGGGCCGAGCCCGCGAACGCGAGCATCGTGTACTTCGACATCAGGCCCAGCCCGGTGACCACACCCAATCCCAGCCAGGGCGCGATGCGCTCGTCGCGCTGCGCCTGCCACAACAGCAGCAGCGCGAGCGCCCAGCACAGCAGCAGCGGCGCATCGGTGCTGGCAAAAAGCCCCAGCGCGGACGTGGCCGGCAGCGTGAGGAAGGCGAGCCCCGCCCAGCAGCCGGTGCGGGCGTCGAACAGCACGCAGCCGAGGCGGTGGATGACCAGCGCGGTGGCCGGGTACAGCATCAGCGACGGCGCCTTGAGCGCGTACAGGTTGTCGCCGAACAGGCGTTCGGACAGCGCCAGCAGCGCGGCGATCAGCGGCGGCTTGGAGTAGTAGCCCCAGTCCAGCGCCTGCGCCCAGCCCCAGTAGTAGGCCTCGTCCACATACGGGTTCAGCCCGAGGCGCGCGAGCACCGCCAGCCGGTATGCAGTGGCGAGCACCACGCAGCCGAAAAAGAAGCGCGACAAGGCGCGCTCGGCGGCGGCAGGGGCGGGGAGCGAGGATGTCGCAGGCAGCATGCGGGCGATTCTAGGGAGCGCTTCGTGAGCCCTTCGTGAAGGTCGTGTTACGGCTGCGCCACGGCGGCGGGCAGCGCCGGCGGCAAAACGCACGCGGCGGCGCGGGCGGATTGCGCTAACCTTCGCTCCTATTACCAAGGACAACGAAGGCGGGGCATGCGGATACTTGCGGCAGATATCGGCGGCTCGCAGTCGCGCCTGCTGCTCGCGGAACTGGAGGGCGAGGCGTGGCGCACGCTGCGCCGCCACACCTTTCCCAGCCCGGATTTCGCCTCGGTGGAGGCGCTGCTGGACGGCTTTCTGGCGGGCGGCGAGGCCGTGGCGGCAGCCTGCCTCGCGGTCGCCGGGCCGGTGGCCAGCCAGCGCGTCGCGCTCACCAACCTGCCGTGGATCGTCGATGCGGCAGCCCTTGCGACCCGTTTCGGGCTGCGCCAGGTGCGCATCGTCAACGACTTCGCCGCCCAGGCCCACGGCCTGCCCGCGCTCGATGCGGATGGAATCTGCACGCTGCAGGCCGGCGCCCCGGTGGCGGATGGCTTGCGCGCCTTGATGGGGGCCGGCACCGGCCTGGGCGTTGCGCTGCTTGCCGGACCGGACGCCCACCCGCGCGCGCTGCCGAGCGAAGGCGGCCATGCCGATTTCGCCCCGCGCAATGCCGAAGAAATGGCGCTGGTGCAGGACCTGTTGCCGCGTCATGGCCGCATCAGCCTGGAAACCCTGCTGTGCGGACGCGGGCTGGAGCGCCTGTACCGGCGCGCGGCCGGGCTGGCGGACGACGCACCGGCGAGCGCGCGCGCGATCGGCGAAGCGGCGCTGGCCGGCGAGCCCGCCGCACGCGATGCGGTGGCGCTGTTCGGCCGCCTGCTCGGCGCCGCGGCGGGCAATCTGGCGCTCACCAGCCTCGCGCTCGGCGGCGTCTATCTCAGCGGCGGCATCACACCCAAGCTGCTGCCGCTGTTGCGCGACGGCGGCCTGCGCGAAGCCTTTTGCGACAAGCCGCCGATGCGTGCGCTGATGGAGCGGATTCCGCTTCATGTCGTCACCGACGAACTGCTCGGGCTGAAGGGCGCGGCCCAACTGGCGGCGCGCCTGGCGCGCGGGCTGGACTGACGATGGGCGCGGCCGCCACTCCGCCTGTCTCGCGCGGCCGCGTATCGCAGTTGCTGCGCCAGTTCCGCCTGCTGGTGGCGCCGTACTGGCGCAGCGAGCGCAAGTGGCGGATACGGGCGGCAACCGCCTGGCTGGTGCTGCTGACCATGGCCCAGGTGGGGTTGGCGATCTGGATCAGCTACTGGAACCGCGAGCTGTTCGACGCGCTGGAGGAGCGCTCGCTGTCCGACCTCGCGCGCCAGACCCTCACCTTCGTGCTGATCTTCGTGCTGACGATGGCGGTGACCGCGGCGCATCTGCACATCAAGCGCTGGGTGCAGCTGGACTGGCGCAAGTGGATGACCAGCCAGCTGCTCGACCGCTGGATGGCGCATGCACATCTGTATCGCCTGAACTACTCCAGCGCCGACCACGACAACCCGGACGGGCGCATTGCCGAGGACGTGCGCATCGCCACCGACATGGCGATCACGCTGGCCCATTCCCTGCTGTTCTCGCTGCTGATCCTGGGCAGCTTCGTCGACATCCTGCTCGAAGTGTCCGGCACCGCGCCGGTGCCGGGCACCTCGTTCGCGGTGCCCGGCTTCATGGTGGCGATGGCCTTCGTCTATGCCGGCGTCGGCACCGTGCTGGGGCTGATGCTGGGCCGCCCGCTGATCCGCAGCACCAACGTGCTGCAGGCGGTGGAGGCCAATTTCCGCTTCGGCCTGGCGCGGGCGCGCGAGCATTCCGAGCCGGTGGCGATGATGCGGGGCGAGCGTTTCGAGCGCCGCGCGGCCGACCAGCAGTTTGCCGACGTGGGCCGCGGCTGGAACCTGCAGACGCTCGCCTATCTCGGCATCGTGTCGTTTTCCACCGGCTACGGCACGCTGCTGCCGGTGTTCCCCATCCTGATCGCGGCGCCGCAGTACATCGGCGGGGCGATGTCGCTGGGCTTGCTGATGCAGGCCGCTCAGGCCTTCCAGCGCCTGACCTCGGCGCTGTCGTGGCCGGTGGACAACCTCGGCGACCTCGCGCGCTGCCGGGCATCCATCGACCGCATCGTGGCGCTGTATGAAGACCTGGATGCGCTGGAGCGGCGCGGCTGGGAGAACGACGCCAGCGGCGAGCGCATCCGCGTCATCCATTCCCACCACCCGGAGCTGCGCATCAGCGGACTGCGCCTCGAGTCGCCCAGCGGGCAGGTGCTGCTGGAGGATTTCGAGCTGCATGTGCGGCGCGGCGAACGCATCCTGATCACCGGCGACCCGGCGCTGACGATCAGTCTGTTCAAGGCGGTGGCGGGCCTGTGGCCATGGGGCAGGGGCGAGATCAGCCTGCCCGAAGGGCGCGACATGATGTTCCTGCCGCAGCGCCCCTTCCTGCCCGAAGGCACGCTGCGCGCGGTGCTGAGCTACCCGCAGCGCGCCACCCGCTACAGCGACGCCGCGCTGCATCGCGCGCTGGAATGCGCCGGCATCTCCTGGCTGGCGCCGCGGCTGGACGAAAGCGAGGACTGGAGCCGCAGCCTCTCGCTGCGTGCGCAGCAGCGGCTGGGCATTGCGCGCCTCTTCCTGCAGCAGCCGGGCTGGGTGTTCATCGAGGAAGCCACCGACGCCTTCGACCTGAAGGACGAGGTGTGCACCATGGAGATGCTGCACCACGAGCTGCCCAGCACCACGCTGCTCAACATCAGCCTGCACAACGGCCTGTTCCACTTCTACGACCGCAAGCTGGTGCTGACGCGCCAGCGCGAGCCCGCCGCGCGGGCCCGCGAAGCCGCCGCGCTACCGGAAGCTTGACGGCAGCCAGCCGCGCTCCACGCTGTCGCGGAAGCACCAGGCCGGCGTGGTCTCGGTTTTGTAGCTCCAGAAGAACCAGCCGAGGTATTTCTCGAAGGTGGCCAACTGCGCCGCCGCGTAGCCGCGCGTGGCCACGTTCTGTTGGAAATCGTCCATGTATTCCAGCGCGTGGTTGAACGGGCCCTCTGCCCACAGCGACACCACCCGCAGGTCCAGCCCCAGGCTCCATTCGCCGCAGATCGCCGGCAGGTTCAGCTCGGTGATGATGTCGTCCGCTTCCTGCTTCCATTCTCCGGCCGCCTTGCGGATGTGGCCGTAGATGTCCATGTCGATCTCGGCGCGGTCGAAGCACTGGTAGCGGTGCAGGTCGAAAATCACGTTTTCGTATTCCGGCGCCTGCATGAAGCCAAGGTATTCGCGGAAGGAGCGGAAACCGTCGTGGAACACCACCGCCACGCGGTCTGCCGGGCAATGCTTGCGGATGCGCGCGTAGGCCTGCAGGTAGAAGGCCTTGAGGTAATCGGTGGGCACGTCCCAGCGCGGCTCGTTGAGCGCCTCGATGGCGTGCAGCGCGGGATGGTTGCAATAGCGCTGGGCGAGGCGTTCGAGCACGTCCAGCGTGTGCGCCAGGTAATCCGGCTGGGTGTGCCATTCGCACACACCGAGGATGCCGCCGTTGTCGAAACCGTTCTGGCAGCCGGGCGCGGCGTGAAGGTCCAGCACCACGTGCAGGCCGAACTCGCGGGCCCATTCCATCGCGCGGTCCAGCACGTCGATGCCGCCAGTGACGAAGGGCTGGCGTTCGCTGCCGTACTTGGGGTGGTAGGGGTAGCCGGGGCCGAAGATCCAGTGCCCCACCGGGATGCGCACCGCGTTGATGCCGCGTTCGGCCAGCCAGGCGAAATCATCGCGGGTGACGAAGGTGTTCCAGTGGTGGCGCAGCTTTTCCGGCGCGGCGCTGCCGAGTTCGGCGCACCAGGTGGTTTCGTCGGTCGCCGCCAGGCCTTCGAACAGGCTGGGGACCATCCACTTTTCCAGCAGCAGCCAGCTTCCCAGGTTGACGCCGCGCAGCTTCAAGCTCTTGCTTTTCATTATTCGCCTCCTGTTCGTTTTGCACCGCCCAGGCACTGTGCAACAGCGACGTTGCGGCGGTCCAATTAGTCTCACAACGTCTGATGACAGGATACTCGCCATGAAAACCGGATGGTGGCGCAACGCGGTGGTGTACCAGGTGTATCCCCGCAGCTTCATGGATTCCAACGGCGACGGCATCGGCGATCTGCCGGGCCTGCTGCAGCGGCTGGACTACCTGCAGTGGCTGGGGGTGACGGTGATCTGGCTGTGCCCGATGTTCCGCTCGCCCAACGACGACAACGGCTACGACATCAGCGACTACCAGGACATCCACCCCGAATTCGGCACCATGGCCGACTTCGACCGCCTGCTGGAAGAACTGCACCGGCGCGGCATGCGGCTGGTGCTGGACCTGGTGCTGAACCACACCAGCGACGAGCATCCGTGGTTCATCGAGTCGCGCAGCTCGCGCGACAACCCCAGGCGCAACTGGTACGTCTGGCGCGACGGCCGCAACGGCGGCCCGCCCAACAACTGGGAGAGCATCTTCAAGGGCTCGGCCTGGGCCTGGGACGAAGCCACCGGCCAGTATTACCTCCACCTCTTCACCCGCCGCCAGCCGGACCTGAACTGGGAGAACCCCGAGGTGCGCACGGCCATGGCCGCCATGGTGCGCTGGTGGCTGGACAAGGGCGTGGACGGCTTTCGCATCGACGCCGTCACCCACATGAAAAAAGCGCCCGGCTTTCCCGACGCGCCCAATCCTCAGGGGCTGGAGTTTGCCCCCGCCTACGGCTGCCACATGTGCGTGCCCGGCGTGCTCGATTTCGTCGACGAACTGGCGCGGGCATCCTTTGCCCGCTACGACGTGATGACCGTGGGCGAGGCCAACGGCGTTTCGGCCGCGCAGGCGGTGGAATGGGTGGGCGAAGACCGCGGCCGGCTCGACATGATCCTGCAGTTCGAGCACTGGCACCTGTGGTCCAACCAGCCCCGCGTCGCGCTCGACGTGCGCGCGTTGAAGACCATCCTGACCCGCTGGCAACTCGCGCTGGCGGAAAGCGGCTGGAACGCCCTCTACCTGGAAAACCACGACCTGCCGCGCGTGCTGTCGCGCTGGGGCGATACCGCCCGCTATCGCTACGAAAGCGCCACCGCGCTCGCCGCCATGTACTTCCTGATGCGCGGCACGCCCTTCATCTACCAGGGCCAGGAACTCGGCATGGCCAACACCGTGTTCACCAGCCTGGACGACTTCCGCGACCGCTTCGCCTACAACCGCATCGAACGCATGCGCGCCGCCGGCATGGACGACGCCGACATCCTCGCGGAAATGTCACTGACGGCCCGCGACAACTCCCGCACTCCCATGCCCTGGAACAACAGCTCCAACGCCGGCTTCACCACCGGCATCCCCTGGCTGGCGGTGAACCCGGAGTACCCGGCGATCAACGTCGCCACCGAACGGGAGGAGCCGCGCTCGGTGCTCAACTTCTACCGCGCGCTGATCGCGCTGCGCACCACGGAGCCGGTACTGGCACACGGCCGCTACCGCCTCGTCGCCAAACGGCATCCGCAGGTTTATGCGTATCTGCGCGAGTCGGAAGAGGGGCGTTTTCTGGTGGTGTGCAATTTGACCGCGGAACCGGCGACGTTTTCACACCGGGCGTTTCCGTGGCAGCGGGTGAAGCTGCGGCTGGGGAATTATCCGACGCCGCGGGATGAAGGGGAGTGGGGGGTGTTGAGGGCGTTTGAGGCGCGGGTGGTGGAGGTGGGGTAGGGGGAGAAGGAGATGTCGCGGGTTGATGCGGCGAGTTGGGGGATTTTTGCGATCGGGTGAGGACGGGGTGTCGGCCGAAGCCGACTTTGGGTCTCCGGCCTATTCGGCGGGTCAATGGCCGTTTTCGTCAGTCCGAACGCAAAACGAGAATGCTGCCCAGCGACCGAAGGCGAACGACCTCTTCGAGAATCAGGCCGCCGGCCCGAATAACTGACTTCCATTCGGCCAACGTGCGCTCCCGTCCGCGACAGCCGACAAACATCTGCATGTCGAAGGAGGCAGCGGCAACATCGGCACTGCTTTCCGGCAGGACCATTTCCAGAATTGCCGCGCGCGCACCGCTATCGCCGATGGCCTCGCGGAGTTTCTGCAATGCCCGAACGCAGGTATCGTCGTCAAAGCCATGCAGTACGGCCGAGAGCAGATAGACATCCTTCGGCCCTGTCGCCGCCGGAATCGTTTCGAGCAGGTTGCCGGGTTGGAAGCGCAGGCGTTCGACCCCCTCGGCTGGATGGTTTGCCCAATACCGTTGAGACGCCGCTACAACCTGGGGCCGGTCTACGATCAGGGCGGACAGCCCGGGGTGGCATTTCAGGATGCCCAAGGCCTTGGTGCCCCGGGAGCCGCCGACATCGATGATGCGTTCGAACCGACTCCAGTCCAGGTCGGTGGCATAACCGTCGCCGGCCAGGGCCTCCACGCTGTCCATGGCTGCAGAGAAGAGCTGATCGAAGTCGCCGTTGTGGTCCAGGTAGTCGAACAGGTGCTCTCCATGGCTGAGACTGAAAGGCGGCGTTCCGCTGCGGATGCCGGCTTCCAGTTGCTCGAACCAGGGGCGGCTCATGGCCTCCGAGTTGTGCATCAGGATCATGGCACGCACGCTTTGCGGGTCGTCACTGGCCAGACAGCGGGAAAGCGCGTTGTTGCGGAAAGTCATCGGGGCCATTTCCTCGAAGACTCCCATAGCGGCGAGGAATCGCATCAGGCGCCCGAGGGCGCTGCCGTTGGCGCCAAGCCGGCCGGCAAGTTCGGATGCCTGCAGGCTCTCCGTTCCTAGAACAGTGGCCACGTCCAGCCGCGCCGCGACGAAGAGCGCCCGAGATTGCCAGTAGGCCGAGCCAATTTGGACGAGCCGGAAAGGGGCCGGTGTCACTTTGTTGGGGATGCCTTGAAGCCACGCGCCAAATTTCATGGCCTTTGCGAATCGGCGCACCGCACCGGCGTTCATTTGGAGTGTCATGCCGCTTCCCCCTGTCGGCGGGAAATGGTCGGCGCTAGGCCGGCGGCAAACAAATGACCGTTGAACCTGGCGAGGCTCTCCAGGAAGGCATCGTCCATGGGTCGCTCCATCTGTTCCTCGAAGATGTCCTTGAGCAGCATCGGGGTCATGGCCAGGCTGACGAAAGCCAGGCGCAGGATGTCGGGGTCGATCGCTGGTGCGACCTGTCCCTGGGCCTTCAAGTCGGCGACCTTGCGCGCCCCGCGGGTGCGTCCGCGTTCCAGCAGCTGATGAATGAAGCGGCGACCCGGCCCGTGTCGGAGTGCCAGCACCTTGAGGATCAGTTTGGGAAATTCGGGACGGGCCGACATCGTTCGGTAGTACAGACCAAGGAATTCCGCGAAACCAGCCGTCGAGGACAAGAGCGGTCCATCGAGAACATCCAGCAGCGGGCTCAAAGTCTCACGGATCATTTCCTCGTAGAGCCCTTCCTTGCTGCCGAAGTAGTAGCGGATCATCGATACATTGGCATCGGCACACTCGGCAATGCGCCGGGTCGTGACGTTGTGATAGTCATCGGCAAGGAAGCAGTCGAGTGCTGCCTTGATCAGGCGGCTACGGAGCGGTTCTGCAGGATTGCAAGTGTCCATGATCGGTTCTGATGGCTTGGATGACAGTGAGGTTAGCAGCCGCCCTGGCCCGATCGTGACGCTTTCGTCAATCAAATTCAGCCAGATGATTGATCGAGGCCGTCATCCCGAGCCGGCGGATACAAGGGGCAAGCCTTTGGGGCGTGCCTCAAGCAATTCACGCCGGGCAATCTCACATTGCTGGCGTAAAGCGGGATGTGCCCCAACGGCTGTTCTGGCCGACAAGCTGCAGTCGGTGTCGTCCGCTAAAGCTTCGCCGCTACGCCTCGGAGGTGCCAGGGTAACGACGTACCTCATCCTCTCAATGAAGGCGTGGTCCTAACCCGCTCCCCACCCCACGCCACGCCACGCCACGCAGTACCATTCCACCCCGGCATCCCCGTCACCCCCTCCATGCCTTTCCTCCCGCCGCCTTTATCCCGCGACGAACTCCTCGCCCGCCATGGCGAGCGCTACAAGTGGTACGCGCTGATCGTCGTCGGCCTCGGCACGATGGCGGCGGTGCTGGCTACCACCAGTTTCAGCGTGGCCGTACCCGCGTTGGGGCAGGCGTTCGGGATTGGGCAGGAGCGGGTGCAGTGGGCGATCACGGGGTTCATGGCGGCGCTGACGGTGGCGATGTTGCCGACGCCGTGGCTGCTGGACCGGCTCGGGTTCCGGCGGCTGTTTCTTGGGGCGATTGCGATGCTGGCGCTGACCAGCATTGCGGGGGCCTTGGCCACCGGCTTTGTATGGGTGGTGGTGGCGCGGGTGCTGCAGGGCGTGGCGGCGGGCTTGTTGCAGCCGTTGTCCAGCATGGTGGTGATGCGCTTGTTTCCGGCACACAGCCAGGGGCGGGCGTCGGGGCTGCTGGGGTTCGGCATCGTGCTGGCGCCGGCGGTGGCGCCGACTTTGGGCGGGGTATTGCTGGACCGCTTTGGCTGGCAGGCGATCTTTTTGCTCAGCGTGCCGTTCTGTGTGGTGGCAGGCGGGCTGGGGTGGGCGCTGCTGCCACGCGCGGCAGAGCCGGTGCGGCGGCCGTTCGACTGGTACGGAGTGGGGCTGCTGGGCGTGGCCACGCTGGTGCTGATCGAGTGCGTGGCCAGCCTGCGCCACAGCGGACTGCTGGCGCCGTGGACGCTGGCGCAGTTTGCGCTGGTGGCCGTGGCCGGCGGCTTGTTCGTGCGGCATGCGCGGCGGGCGGCGGCGCCCATTGTTCATCTCGGTCTGTTTGCCGAGCGCAGCTTTGCGATGGGCACACTGGTGTGCTTTGCCTACGGTTTCGGGCTGTACGCCTCCACCTATGTGATTCCGGTGTTTCTGCAGAGCGCGCTGGGCTATCCGGCGACGGACGCGGGCCTCGCGCTATTGCCTTCCGGGGTGGCGCTGGCGGTGACGATTCCGCTGGCGGGCCTGTTGTCCGACCGTTATTCGCCGCGTCTGATCACGATTGCCGGCCTGTTGTTGTTCTGTGCGTCCTTTTTGCTGCTGGCGTGGCGGGGCGGCGGCTTGAGCCATGCGGAGCTGATCGGCTTCACGGTGATGGGCCGAATCGGCCTCGGCTTGATCATCCCGGCGCTGACGCTGGCGATGCTGCGCCACACGCGCGCGGAACTGCTGGGCCAGTCGTCCATGGTGGGCAGCTACACGCGCCAGCTTGGCGGCGTGCTCGGTATCGCGGTGGTGGCGGTGTTCGTCGCCTGGCGCGAGACGGTGCATGGCCAAGTGCCGCCAGGGTTGTTCGAGGCCTATTCGGAATCCTTCGAACTGCTGGCGGCGACCTTCATCGTCGCCACGCTGGTGGCAGTGCGGATGAAGCCGCGCGGCCCGTCCGGAACGCGTTAGTCCTGGCGCGTGGCGGCTTCCGGATAAAGCTCGGGCAGCAAGAACTGCAGCGCGTCGAGCGGAAAAGCGAAGCGCACTGGCGCGACATGGCCGGTGCTGGTCACCAGCCCGGTCTCGATCAGGCGGGAAAGCAGGCTGCGCGCAGTGCGTTCGCCCAGTCCCGTCATCTGCAAGAATTCCCCGCGCGGCGTGGGGCCGGCGAGAAAGAGGTGGTAGAGCGGGAGCGCGGCCTCCGCGCGGATGAGCTTGTCGTGCGCTGAACGGAAGGCGATCAGCGCCTGGATGCGCGTCTTCATGCCGTCGAGATGGAACATGCGGGTCATGAAGTCGACCTGGTCTTCGCAGACGCCAATGAACCACTCGCACCACTCGTGCAGCGCCTTTTCGCTGAGGTTGCCGCGGCCATCCAGATCGCCTTGGCGGGGCGCGTCGGCAGCGTCCAGTCTGGCGTAGTACTCGTCGCGCCGGCGCGCCAACCCGCGGCTGACGGACCACAGGCCCTGGCTCAGCGGCCACAAGGCGCAATGGGTCTGCAAGCGACAGGCACGGCCGTTGCCGTCCGGAAAAGGATGAATCCAGGCCATGCGCTGGTGGGCTGCTGCGGTGACCAACAACTGGTCGTCGAGCAGGTGGCGGCGGCCGTAGACCTGGTCGAAGCGAGCAAGAAAGGCGGGCAGCGCAGTGGGTGGAGGCGGTTCGTGACGCCCCACCGCCACCTGTACGGCGCGCCAGGCGCCGGGCTCGATCGGAAGGCCGCTGCCTGCAACACGGTCATCCGGCAGCAGCCGTCCATACAGCGCGGCGTGAGCCTGCTGGATGAAGGCGCTGGAGAGCGGGGGCGGTGTATCCAACGTGGAACCGGCCCGTCGCTCAAGGCTTGCTTCCAGCGTGCGTTCGGCCTCGATGTGGGCCACCGCCAGCCGCTGCAGGCGGGCGATGTCGGGCTTGTCGGAAAAGTTGTGACGTAGTGCCCGGCTGATGTTGGCCGGATGAGTGCTTTGTCCCTCGATCCGGTTGGAATAGTAGGAGTTCATCTCCCGGACCAGTTCCCGCAGGCTGGCGAGGGTGTCGGAATGTGCTGCAGCGCCAAGGCGCAAGGAGCACTCGATGACGCTGCGGGAGCGCTCGCGCAAGGATCCGAGGCCGCTCTGCGGCAGCAGCGGTTCGAACTGGTGTGGTTGGGTGTAGTGCGTAATGGGAGAGGTCGGTACGGTCACGGTTTTGCCGGTTTTGATTCCGGTTAGGGTTCCGGGTTGTGCTCCATGATACAACCTTTATTAATAATGACTTGTACGCCATTGCAGGCCCGCTTTGCCTGTTGGTGTGGAGTATTTTTGCCGGTTCTCTCGCCGGCGCGTGTGGGGAGTATTCCTGGCCTCACGCCTCATTCGCCGGCGGCGTGCAGCGGGCGATTTCCTCCGCCGTGGTGATGCCCGCGGCGATGTGGCGGGCGCCGGCCAGGCGCAGCGGCTGCATGCCTTCGCGCACGGCTTGTTCGCGGAAGGGGGCGATGTCCATGCCGGGCTGCACCATGCGGCGCAGCGTGGGCGTCATCACCAGCATCTCGTGGATGCTGATGCGGCCGAGGTAACCGGTCATGCGGCATTCGAGGCAGCCCTTGGGGCCCTTGGCCTGTTGCGGCACCGGGGCCTTCCACGGGCTGACGAGTTCGTTCCACTCGTCCTCGGGCGGGGGCGCGGGTTCCTTGCAGTGCGGGCACAGCGTGCGCGCAAGACGCTGGGCGAGCACGCCGAGCAGGCTGGAGCGGATGAGGTAGGGCGGCACGCCGAGGTCCATCAGGCGGGTGATGGCGGCCGGGGCGCCGTTGGTGTGCAGCGTGGAGAGCACCAGGTGGCCGGTCAGCGCGGCCTGCACCGCCATTTCGGCGGTTTCGAGGTCGCGGATTTCGCCCACCATGATTACGTCCGGGTCCTGCCGCAGCAGGGTGCGCACGCCGGCGGCAAAGTCCAGCCCGATGCCGTGCTGCACCTGCATCTGGTTGAGGTAGGGATAGATCATCTCGATCGGGTCCTCCACCGTGCACACGTTCATCTCGGGCGTGGCGATCTCCTTCAGCGTGGAGTACAGCGTGGTGGTCTTGCCGGAGCCGGTGGGGCCGGTGACGAGGATGATGCCGTGCGGTTGCTGGTAGAGCCGCCGCCAGCGCGATTCTTCCTCGCGGCCGAAGCCGAGGTCGGCGAAGGACTTGAGCTGAAGGCTGGGGTCGAAGATGCGCAGCACCAGCTTTTCGCCGAAGGCGGTGGGCATGGTGGACAGGCGCAACTCGATTTCCTCGCCCTTGGGCGAGCGCGTGCGGATGCGGCCGTCCTGCGGGCGGCGTTTTTCCACCACGTCCATGCGGCCCATCAGCTTCACGCGATTGGTGATGGCGGCCATCACCTGCGGCGGTGCCTGATACACCTGGTGCATCACGCCGTCGATGCGGAAGCGCACGTTGCAGATGTCGCGGCGCGGCTCCATGTGGATGTCGGACGCGCGCTGTTCGAAGGCGTACTGCAGCAGCCAATCGACGATGTGCACGATCGCCTGGTCGTTGGCGTCGAGCGACTTCTTGCTGCCGAGCTGCACCAGCTGCTCGAAGTTGCCGATGCCGGTGGGCAGGTCCTGGTGCTTGTCGGTGGCCTGCTTCAGCGAGCGCGCCAGGCTGTAGAACTCGGCGAGGTAGCGGACGACGTCGGTCGGGTTGGAAAGCACGCGGCGGATGCGGATGCGCAGCAACTGCTCCAGCACCGTCACCCACTCGGTTTCGTACGGTTCCGCGGTGGCAATGGTGACCTCGTCGCCCTGCACGGCCACCGGCAGGATGCCGAAGCGGGTGGCATAGGCGTGCGACACCAGGCCGCACACGGTGGTGACGTCGATCTTGAGCGGGTCGATGTGGAAGTAGGGCACGCCGCTGCGGCCGCCCAGCCATTCGGTCAGCGCCTCGGTGGTCAGCACGTCGTGCGGCGGCAGCGCCCGGGTGAGGCGGCGTTCGCCGATCTGCTGCAAGGGATGCATCTCACGCGTGCGCAGGCGCAGGATGGCCTGGGTGTCGTCGTGGTCCTTGCGGCTGATCTGGCCTTCGGCGAGCAGTCCTTCCAGGACTTCGTCGGCGGTCAGGCGGTGTTCGAAAGCGCTCGTGTTGCGGGCGTGCGCCGGGGGCGCACTGGCGGTGGGGGAGTTAAGGGCTGTCATGGCGGTCGCGCGGATATCCCGGCAGGCTATAGCAAGGGGCGGCCGCGGCTCAAGTGCCGGCGCCGATACATTGCCGCGATGACGAGCGGATCAGGAAAGACCGCCCCGCCAGCCGCCGCGGGCAGGGGTGCGCGCGGACGGAGGGCGGGGCGTATGGGCTTGTCGATACAGCCCGTGTCCCTGCTTGCAAAGTCGCCGCGGCATCGCGGCCAAAAAGCCGTTCAAGGATGGACCGCGGCGACAGCAGGGAGGTTCGCCCGCCGTCGCTTTGGCGACGGGGCGAACCGGGCTTGCGCGCGTTACAGCAGGCGGAAGGCGGCGATGGCCACCAGCGTGGGCGGCAGCGCCGATACCAGCAGGCCGAGCGGGTTCACGGCTTCTTCGTCGAAGTTCTTGCGCAGGATGGACATGCCGGCCGGGTTGGGGGCGTTGGCGATCACGGTGAGGCCACCGCCGGTTACCGCGCCGGCCACCACCGCATACTTGAACTCGTCGCTCAGCCCTTCCACCAGCGAGGCGAGATAGGTGAGCGCGGCGTTGTCGGTGATCGCGGTGAGCGCGGTGGCGCCGAAATACACCGCGTTGGCGTCCATGCCCGCCAGCAGCGGCTGCAGCCACCACGCCTGTTGCCCGCCCAGCACGACCAGGCCGGCAAGGAAGAACGCCACCATCAGCCCTTCGCGCAGGATCAGCCGTTCCTGGAACTGCGGATACGCGGTCGCCAGCCCCATGAACAGCAGGAACACGCCGAGGAACACCGGCGGGTGGTGGGCGAACAGCACGATCAGCGACAGCAGCACCAGATGCACCGCGACCATGGTGTACGGCACCGGCCGTTCCGTACTCTGGGCGAGCGACGTGAGGGCGCTGAGTTCGCGGCGAAACGCGGCGCTGACGACGATGGCGTTGATCAGCACCGCCACGCTGGCCTTCCAGCCGAAGTGGGTCATCATGAACGCGCTGTCCCACGCCCAGGTGGTCGCCACCATCAGCACCGGCGGGGCGGCGAAGTTGGTCAGCGTGCCGCCGATGGAGATGTTGACGAACAGCACGCCCAGCGTGGCGTACATCAGACGCGGCGGCAGCCCGCGGCTGTAGTAGCGGTCGCGCAGCATCAGGGCGGCCAGCGTCATCGCCGCCGGCTCGGTGATGAAGGAGCCGAGCAGCGGCACCACCGCCATGATGGTGAAGTAGACCGCCAGGGGTTCATTGGCCGGTATCAGGCGCGCAACGATGCGCACGATGGCGGAGGCGAACTGCATCACCGGGCGGCTGGCCGCCACCACCATGATCGCGAACACGAACATCGGCTCGGTGTAATTGCGGCTGTCCAGATACTCCACCGCGGTCTCGGTGCCGAGCACGATGCCCATGAACACGACCAGCACGATGGCCCACAGGCCGAACACCGCTTCGACCTCGCCCAGCAGATGCCACAGACCGGCATGGCTGGGACGGGTGTGCGCCAGGTGTTCGAAGATCTTGGTCGAGAAGGTATGGATGATGGCGAGCGCGAAAAGGATGGCGCCCACAAGCTGTATGGTTGTCGGGTTCATACGGGTTGGTCGTTGTTGTTGAAAGAGGGGGCGGGCCAGAGCCCGGGGAAGTGGCAGTCCAGCGGCGCTGGCGGATCGCGGGACGCACCGGCCGGCAGCGTGCGGCCGTGCTCAGCATGACGGGGGCCGTGCCGGGAAGCACGGCGGCACGACGGTGCGAAGGACCCGGCGGCCGGCGTGGAGCGGTCGCGCGGATGGGCGAGAAGGCGGGCGAGAGATGTCACGGGCATGGGCGCAGGAAAGCACGTGCGGCGGCCCGACCGACACGAATCCTGTCTTCCGGCAACCGGCCGGCATGACACCCTGACCGAACTTTACCGAAGCAGGCGCCGCGCGGCCAGCCTTTGCGCCGCGTTGGATGGGCCGCGGCACGCAGCGGCTTCAGGCCGAGGGCCATGCGCGTTCCAGCAGCGGCGCGGCCGCATCGGCGGATTGCAGGGCGCCGAAACCGTGGTCGCCATGGCGGTACACCCGGCTGGCGGCAAAGGCGGCGGCCACTGCCGCGGGGGCGTGGCGACGCAACAGGGCGGCCTGCACCAGCACCACCAGACGGCTGGCACCGCGGCGCGCCAGCCAGGGATCGTCGCGGCCGGCGTTCAGGGTGGCCGCCAGCTCTTCGCAGGCGGCACGCCACCGTCTGTCGCCATCGGCGGCATCCGCCAGGTCGGCAAGCAGCGCGGCGGCGGCGTCCTGCTCGCGGGCGAGGGCGCGCAGCAGGTCCAGGCACATCACGTTGCCCGAACCTTCCCAGATCGAATTGACCGGCGCTTCGCGCAACAGGCGGGGCATGGGGCCGTCTTCGACGTAGCCGTTGCCGCCGCAGACCTCCATGCATTCGGCGCAGAACGCGATTGCGCGCTTGCAGATCCAGAATTTGGCAGCCGGTGTCAGCACCCGCCGCCACGCGCGTCCGCGCGCCGCCGTGCCGCCGCCTGCGCATTCGGCATCGGCGCAGGCCGCAAGGTGGATGGCGAGCAGGGTGGCGGCCTCGCTTTCCAGCGCGAGATCGGCGAGCACGTTGCGCATCAGCGGCTGCGCGATCAGCGGGTGGCCGAAGGCACTGCGGTGGCGCGCGTGGTGCAGCGCTTCCACCAGCGCGCGCCGCATCAGGGCCGCGCTGCCGAGCACGCAGTCGAGCCGGGTTTGCGCCGCCATTTCGATCAGCACGGCGATGCCGCGCCCCGGCTCGCCCACGGGGATGCCAAGGGCGTCGTGGAATTCGACCTCGCCGGAGGCGTTGGAGCGGTTGCCGAGCTTGTCCTTCAGGCGCTGGATCCGTACCGCGTTGCGTTCCCCGTCCGGCCGCCAGCGCGGCACGAAGAAGCAGGCGGGGCCGTCGTCGCCGCGCGCCAGCACGAGGTGGCCGTCGCACGCGGGAACCGAGTAGAACCACTTGTGGCCGACCAGCAGGTATTCGCCGCCAGCGGCGCGCCGGGCCTGGGTGGCCACGCTGCGCAGGTCGGAGCCGCCCTGCTTTTCGGTGAGGCCCATGCCGACGGTGACCGAACGCTTGGACGGGGCCGGCAGGTCGCGGCCGTCGTAGTCGAGCGCGCCCAGTTGCGCCGCCAGTGCCGCGTGCAGCGCGGGTTCGCGGCGCAGCAGCGGGATCGCGGCGAAGGTCATCGTGGCCGGACACAGCGACCCGGCTTCCACCTGGCCGTGCAGGAAGAACGCCGCCGCGCGCGCGACGTGGGCGCCGGGGCCGGGCTCGGTCCATGCCGAACAGTGCACGCCATCGGCGTAGAGCAGGCGCATCAGCGCATCCCAGGCGGGGTGGTACTCGACGCGATCAACGCGCCGGCCGCACGCGTCATGGGTGTGCAATTGGGGCGGATGGCGGTTGGCGAGATCGCCCAGCCGCAGTACCTCGGCATGGCCCAGGCGGGCACCGATAGTGTCCAGCTCGCCCATCCGCGCCGCTGCGCCCGCCGCCGCGACCGCGTTTTGCAGCGCGGGGTCGCACGCGAAAAGGTTGTAGTCGACCAGGGCATCGACCTGGTTGGCGACTTCGTGCGTGGTCCACATCGCGTGCCCGCGCGCGCTGCGTCAGCCGAAGCGCACGCAGTAGATCGGCGGCAGATGGGGCGACAAGCAGCGCCAGTGGTCGCCACCATCGTCCGACAGCCATAGCGTGCCGGTGGTGGAGCCGATCGCCAGGCGGTCGCCGCTGCTGTCCACCGCCAGGCAGTGGCGGTAGATGAGGTCGTAGGCGGGCGGGTGCGGCAAGCCGGCATCGGACGCCTCGAAGTGAGCGCCGCCGTCGCGGGTGCGGGTGACGACCAGCCGGCAGTCCACCGGCACCCGGCACTCGTCCTTTACCGCCGGGACGAACCACGCGATATCCGGGTCACGAGGATGGGCCGCCACGGCGAAGCCGAAGGAGGACGGCGTGGCCTCGATCCGCTGCCAGTGGGCGCCGCCGTCGGTGGAGCGGTAGATGCCGCTGTGGTGCTGCACCCACAGGCTGTCCGGGTGGGCGGCGCATTGCACCAGCCGGTGCGGATCCTGGATCACCGGGTCGGCGCGGCGTTCCGGCGGCATGTAGTCGGCGTACATGCCTTCGGTGGTGCAGGCCCATTCGCCGCCGCCGTCGCGGCTTTGCCACACGCCGCCGCAGGACACCGCCACGGTGAGATGGCGGCTGTCGCGCGGGTCGACGCAGATGGAATGGATGCCGGGGTGGTCGTAGCCGCCGCCGAACCACTGCAGGCGCTCCGGGCGGTCCCACAGCGGACGGTTCAGTGCCCAACTCGCGCCGTGGTCGTCGCTGCGGAAGAGTCCGCCGGGAATGGTGCCGGCCCACAACACGCCCGGCTGGTCGGCGCCACCGGCTTCCAGCGCCCAGATCTGCTGCAGCGACCACGGCGCCGGCGGCGGTCCGTCCGGCGCGGGCGGGGGCAGGCCTTCCGGCTGCGGGGGATAGACCGGCACGCCGCAAGCCTCCCAGTGCGCGCCGTCGTCGCCGCTGCGCCACAGCTTGACGCCGAAGTGGCCGAGGTTGAGCGCGGCATAGACGCTGCCGTCGCGCGCGTCGCCCAGCGCCATCGAGACGGGTTCGCCGAGGAAGTGCGGGCGGCTGATCGGCCAGCCGCCGTCGGCGCCGCGGTGCAGGATGAAAAGGCCCTTGCGGGTGGCTACCAGCAGGCGATCGTCCATGTCCGGGTTCTCCTTGCGTCGGGTTCAGCCGCCGGAAAGCGCCTGCACCACGTAGATTTCGCTCTCCGGCCCCAGCGCATCGCTCAGGCGACGGCGGTCGCGGACGGCCTGGCCATCGACGAACACCGCCACATGGCGGCGCAGCGCGCCCTGGTCGTCCAGCAAATAGGCGCGCAGCGCCGGGCGGGTTTCAAACACGCCTGCCAGCGCGTCGGCCACCGTCGCGGCCGGCAGCGTGGTGTCGGGCGTGGGAACGTGGCGCTGGATGGCGGGGGCGATGACGACGCGCGGCATGCGTTTTTCGGCGAGGACGGTCATCCTTGCAGTGTAGGAAACGCGTTGCGCTCAGGCCGAACCGTTACCGTCGCCCGCGATCTGGTCGGTCTTGGCCGCCATGATGAAGTCGTTTTCGTGCAAGCCCTTGATCTTCTTGGTCTGCCAGGACACGGTCGCGTGGCCCCAGCCGAAGGAGATGTCTGGATGGTGGCCTTCGTCCTCGGCGAGCTGGCTGAGGTCGACCACGAAGCGCAGCGCGCTGCGGTAATCGCGGAAGCTGTAGTGGCGTTCGATGCGGCTGCCGTTGTCGGCCAGCGACCAGCCCGGCGCCTGGCTCAGGTAACGCTCGGCCTCGCTGCGGTCGAGGGCCGGCATTCCGCCTTGGCAGGGCGTGCACTTGCGGGTGGAGAGTTCGTTGAGCATGGAAACCTCGCCTTCGTTCGCTGGGGTGAAAGAAGACCACCGCTCGGCCTTGCGTTGCCATGCCCGCTCGGGGCGCCCGCGGAAGTGCCGGGACGGGGCCGGTATGCGGGCAAGCCGGGGGCTCGGTCCGGCTCGCCCGTGAGGGTAGACCGCGCGGAGGACCAGGGTTCGGCGTGCGGCGACATCGGCGGGCCCTAAGCAAAGCGGGCGCCGGCGCGCTCCGGAACCGCCGGCACGCCGGTGCGCAGCCAGCTTTCCACCTGCTCGGCCACCCACGGCCCGGCGTCCAGCGCAAGGTCGTGGCCGGCGGTGGGGTGTTGCAGGTGCGGAAGCTGCCAGCGCGCGGCAAGCTCGGCCGAGCAGCGCGGATCGACCAGCGCGTCCGCGGCGCTGCTGAGCACCAGCATCGGCACCGGAGGCGGTTGCGGCAGGCGGAAGCGCGCCGCGGCGATCAGCTGGCGGAGCGCGTTGAGGCGCGACACCGGATGGCGCTGCCTCAGCGCAATCCAGGCGTCGAGCGTGCCGGGGGGCGGCTGTTGCGCGGTGAGCTTGAGGATGCGCGCCTCGCTCGCCGCGGCGGTGCCGAGCAGTGCCGCCGTCACTGCCGGATAGCTTGTCGGGCGCAGTCGCCGGTACAGCGGGCTGAGCCCGCGCACGCTGGTGTTGAGCAGCACGCAGCCGGCAACCTCGGCCGGCCGCGCCGCGGCCCAAGCCAACGCCACCATGCCGCCAAGCGACATCGCCAGCAGGTGGAAGGGCGCTTCCACCGGGCGGCTCAGCAACTGGGCGCGGCAGGCCGCGGCGATGTCTTCGACGCGGAGCGGCGTGCGCTGGCGGTACAGCGGACCGTTGCCCGGCAGGTCCACCGCCACCACCCGTGCGCCCGGCAGGCGCGCCGCCAGCTGGGCGGGAAAATCGCCCCAGTGGCCGCTCTCGCGCGTGAGGCCGCGCAGCAGCACCCAGGTGCTCACGTCGGTCTCCCCATCGGTACGCAGGTCGCGCGCGCCTTCATGCCGCCTTGCCTCCGTACCAGCGCTGCATTGCCGCGCGCTGGTGGTGGTCGCGCTCGGCCCCCAGCGGCTGCCAGCCGCGGTGACCGCAGGCGGCGCGGCCGACGAAATCCAGCCACGCCACCTGGCGTCGCAGCACGCGCGCTTCACGGTGCGCGATCAGCGGATTGAACAAGCCCTGTAGCGACAGCAGCTGACGCGGGTTCTTCTTCACCCACAGCCACGACCCCATCTCCAGCGTCAGCGGCAGATGCACCCGTTGCGGGTCTTCGCAGGCGCGGCGGTACAGGTGGTCCCACAGGTCGCCATGGGCCAGGTATTGCCGGCTTTGCGGCTCGAACACGTAGCGGTGGTGCTGGTGGGTCTGGTCGAGGATGTCGCACAGCGCGTGCATCTCAGCGAGGTGGGCGATCGGTTCGCGGGTGTGGGCGTAGGGAAACCAGATCCGGTCGCTCAGCCCGAAGCCGGAGTGGCAATCCACCGCGATGCTGAAACGGTGCGACAGCAGTTCTTCTTCCACCACCGCACACAGCGCCGCGCTTTCGGACTGCAGCGGCGCATCGGCGCGGCCGCGGTACCAGGGCAGGCGCGGGCTGAGGCGGTGGCCGCCCACCAGCGGGGCGACCCGCTCGCGGGCTTCCACCGGCGCGTTGCGCATCAGGTCCACCCCGGCCGGATTGGCGCGGGTGCCGTGCAGCAGGCCGCCCGGATTGACCACCGGCATGAACACCATGCGCATCAGCTCCAGCTGGCGCTGCAGCGTGCTGTCCCACCTCAGGCGCGCGGTGACGCTGTGGAGGAAGGCGATGACCACCGCCGCGCCGATGCGCTCCAGCCCATGCACGCCGCCGAAGAAGCCGACCGCCGGCGCGTCCGGGGCGGGATTGCCGAGCGCGATCACATGGATCGGCAGGCGCTGCCCGGCGGTCTCCACCTCGCCCATAACGCGGGCCTCGGCGCGGCTGTCGAGCCGGTCCACATAGCTGCGCAGCATCTGCAGTTCGACCGGAAGCCGCTCCTTACCTGCCGCGCGCGGGTCCGTCTGCCCGGCGGGCGGGAACAGCGAACGCGGCGAGGAGGCGCTCAGAGGCATCCGGGCTCCGGTACGGCGTAAGGGGACACGGCGCGCGGACGATGCCGCGGCCTAATGAACCATGGGTCAGGTGCAGGCGAAAATCAAACCCGGCCGGCGCGGCGGAAGGTGAGGTTGATGCGGCAGGCGCCTGTCGCGGCGTGCTCGCCGTCCTTCAGCGCCAGCACGCCGTGGTAGCGCAGGCGCGCGGGGCCGCCCCATACCACCACGTCGCCGTGCTCCAGCAGGTAGCGGGTCACCGGATCGCCGCGCCGCAGCCCGCCGAACTGGAACACCGCCGGCAGGCCGAGCGAGACCGACACGATGGGCTGGGAAAAGTCGTGCTCGTTGCGGTCCTGGTGCAGGCTGAGGCGGGCGCCGGGCGCGTAGCGATTGACCAGGCAGGCGTCCGGCTCGAAGGCGGGAAAACCGGCGTCGGCCGCGGCCTGCCGGGCAAGCTCGAGGAAGGCGGCGGGCATCGCCGGCCAGGGCGCGTCGCGCGCGGGGTCCAGCGGCGCGTAGCGGTAGCCGGTGGCGTCGGACACCCAGCCGAGGGCGCCGCAGTTGGTCATCGCTACCG
The DNA here is from genome assembly GCF_001682385.1 of Azoarcus olearius. NCBI lineage: Bacteria > Pseudomonadati > Pseudomonadota > Betaproteobacteria > Rhodocyclales > Zoogloeaceae > Azoarcus > Azoarcus olearius. Next base: position 2,585,956 of record NZ_CP016210.1, on the reverse strand, counting down.
ACATGCGGTAGCCGTTGGGCGTGGACATCCAGCGAAAGGGCGCGACCGCTGTCACCTCTGCCACGCCGGCGAGCAACGCTTCGGCCTGCGCGAGCGCGCGCTGGCGCAGCAGCACCGCGCCCGGTGCCAGCGGCACCAGGGTGACGCGGGCGGGCTGTGGCACAAGGGTGGAGAAGAGGTCGGGCGTCATCGCAAGGGCGGGTTTCAGCGCTCGGCCGGGGATTGCGTGTCGGCCGCGAAGAGATCGGTTTCCGTGCGGGCGGCGCGCTCGCGTGCGAGCAGCGCGCGTTTGCGTTCGACGCCCCAGCGGTAGCCCGACAGTCCGCCGTCGCTGCGCACCACGCGATGGCAGGGGATCGCCACCGCAATCGGATTGGCGGCGCAGGCACCGGCCACCGCGCGCACCGCGGCGGGCGCGCCGATGCGTTCGGCGATTTCCGCGTAGCTTGCGGTGCTCCCCGCGGGGATGCGGCGCAGGGCTTCCCACACGCGCTGCTGGAACGCGGTGCCGCGGATGTCGAGCGGCAGGTCCAGCCCGATGGCGGGCGCCTCGACCAGACCGACCACGCAGGCCACGGTGTGCTCGAAGGCGGCGTCGCCACCCACCAGTTGCGCACGCGGAAAGCGGTGCTGGAGGTCCTGCAGCAGCGCGTCCGCATCGTCGCCGAGCAGGATGGCGCAGATGCCCTGCGCGGTGGCGGCGACGAGGATGTCGCCCAGCGTGCAGGCGCCCACCGCGAAGCGGATCTCGACGCCGTCGCCGCCGTTGCGAAAGCGCGACGGGGCCATCCCCAGCATCGGAGTGGCATCCGCATAGAACCGGCTGGCGCTGTTGTAGCCGGCTGCGTAGGCGGTATCGGTGGCCGCTTCCCCGTCGCCCAGCAGGCTGCGGCTGCGCGCCGCGCGTATCGCCTGGGCGTAGGCGCGCGGGGTAAGGCCGGTGTGGGCGCGGAAGATGCGGTGAAAGCGCGAACTGCTGAGCCCGGCCTGGGCCGCCAGCTCCGCCAGCGGCGGCGGTCCGGCGGCATCCTCGATGGCCCGGCAGGCGGCGGTGACGAGCGCACGCTGGCGTTCTTCCAGCGACGGCGCGTCCGGCCGGCAGCGGCGGCAAGGGCGATAGCCGGCGCGTTCGGCGTCTTCGCGGCTGGCGTGGAAGCTGACGTTTTCCGGCCGCGGCGTACGCGACGGGCAGGAGGGGCGGCAATACACGCCGGTCGTGCGCACGGCGTAGTAGAACTGGCCGTCCGCGCTGGCATCGCGCGTCCGCACGGCGGCCCAGCGCGGATCGTGTTCGGCGGCCGGCCCCGTGCGGGCGGGTTCGACTGTAGGGAGCACTGAAGCTGCGGAGTTCATGTTGCCGGATCTCGAAGGGCTGAACGCTGGGGACACTCTAGCGGCGGGCCGAGGTCCGCGCATCCCGAAGCTTGCTGCCGAATTCGACGCCGAGGCGGGGGCGGGGTTTCGTCAGCCGGCGCTCTGGCCGCGCGGCCGGCGGGCTTTGGCGGGGCGCGCGGCGCGCAGTGCCGCAGCAAGCGCGAGCCGGCCCCATTGCGAGGCGGCGTCCGGCGACTCCAGCACTTCGTCCGGCGCGCGGTGGTAGGAGACCTGCACCGTTCGGCCGTTGCGCGCGTATTCGAAGCAGGGCAGGCCGAGTTCGGCGAAGCGGGGCAGGGTCTGCGCATCGGCCTTGAGGTAGAGGACGTCGTCCACCACCAGGCCGAACATCACGCCGTCCAGGTAAAGCCCGTGCCCGCCGAACATGCGCCGCGCGCGCACCGCGCCCAGCGCGGCGAAGGTTTCGACAAGATGGTCGGTGAACTCGCTCATCGGCGCAGCTTATACCGCGAGCTGCACCTCGCGCGGCCGCACGCAGTCGTCCTGGCGCTGGCCGTCGGCAAACAGCGTGAGCGAGCCGGCCGGCAGCCGGTGCCAGTCTTCGTCCGCGGTCAGCGGCCGGGTGGTGACCACCGCCATGCGGTCGTCGAGATGGTTGTGGCGCGCGAAGTCGATCGCGCGGTCGCAGTCCAGCAGCCGGGCGGAACGGAAGGGGTAGGCGCGCACCACGTAGTGAAGGTCGGTGCTGCAGTGGGCGAACATGCGTTCGCCGCAGGACAGCAAGTAGTTGAAGGTGCCGTGGCGCGCGATCCGTTCGGACAGGGTGTGCAGCGCGTCGCGCAGGTCGGCCAGCGCGGGCGGAATGTCGCCGAAACGCAAGGTGAGCTGTTCGAGCAGGTAGTGGAAGGCGTGCTCGCTGTCGGTGGTGCCTTGCGGCTGGCGGCCCGCAAGCGGCGGGCGGAAGCCCTCCAGATTGCCGTTGTGCGCGAACAGCCAGTCGCGCCCCCACAGCCGGCCGCGGAAGGGGTGGCAGTTCTCCAGCCGGATCTCGCCTTGGGTGGCCTTGCGGATGTGGGCAATGATGTTGCGCGAACGGAAACGCTGGCCGCAGTAGCGGCACGCGGGCGAGGTGGCGGCAGGATTGGCGTCACGGAAGACGTGGGCGCCGTCGCCGTCAAAGTAGCCGATGCCCCAGCCGTCGCGATGCTCGTCAGTGCCTCCGCCGCGCTGCACAAAGCCCTCCAGCGAAAACTGGAGCGTGGCGGGCTTGTTGCAATTCATTCCAAGCAATTGGCACATGGGGCGATCTTCTGCTGCACTGCACAGAATGATCGCCAAATCAGTGACCTGTGCCAACCAAGGATGCGTGATTTACTACGCAGCGATGACGAAACTGTGGCATCGCGGCGACGGGCGGCGGGAATTCAGTCGCCAGTGGGGGAGATGCGGAACTCGCGCACGCTGGCGAGCGTGCGGAGCGACTCGGCGAGGCGCGAGAACGCCGCCGGACTTTCGGTGCGGATCACCATGCGGTATTCGAAATAGCGCCCGTCTTCGACCACGCGGTAGCTGAGGTTGGCGACCGAGAAGCCGTGCTCGGCGAGCAGGGCGCAGAGTTCGCCTTCGGCGAGCACGTCGTCGCGCGCAAAACGGATCTGGTGATGGGCGTAAGTCTGCGTGGGCATGCGGGTTTCGACCCAGCGGAACACCGACAGCGTGCCCAGCGTCAGCGCGGTGGCGAGCAGGGCGGGAAAGTAGAAGCCGATGCCGAACAGGATGCCGACGGCGGCCGTCATCCAGATCGAGCCCGCCGTGGTGAGGCCGCGCACGCTGAAGCCTTCCTTGTAGATGACGCCAGCGCCGAGAAAGCCGATGCCGGTCATGATCCCTTGCGCCATCCGGGTGGGGTCGGTGCGTACGCTGTCCAGCGGAATGCCCGGCAGCCAGTTGCCCTGGAACAGGGTCACCAGCATCAGCACCGCCGAGGCGAGGCACACCAGCGTGTGGGTGCGGAATCCGGCGGGACGTCCGTGATAACTGCGCTCCAGCCCGATCAGCCCGCCTGCCACCAGCGCACCCAGCAGGTGCGCGGTCATCGTCGCATTGTCGGAATGCCACAGGGTCTGGAGCAGGGTTTCGGACATCGACGCCTCCGTTCGTTGGACGCGGCCCCGGGTGACCGCGGACAGGTTTTCCCCCATGCGTAATTCGTGCCCGGGGCCTTGCCTCGCAATGTCGCAGCACCCGCCTTCCAAACCGCACGAATGCCCGCTATAATGCGCGGCTTCCACGGAGAGGTGGATGAGCGGTTTAAGTCGCACGCCTGGAAAGCGTGTTCAGGGTAATACCCTGACGCGGGTTCGAATCCCGCCCTCTCCGCCAGAATTCCCGAGGCCCCTGCACTGCAGGGGCCTTGTCGTTTACCGGCGCAATGCGGTGCCATTGGTCTTTGGTCCATGGCCGCGCGGCGTCTAGAACAATAAAATGCGCGCCTACTGGACGCGCCGGGGCGGATGCTCGCCACCGATCACAACAAAGCAGCAAACCCCAACAAGAGAACGGCGGCCATGATTGCCCTCAACCTCCACGACGCGATCACCGCGCTGTCGACCTCCTTCGACTTCGTCGGCATCGATGAAGTGCAGCACGGCAAGCGCGTCGGCTACATGGCGCGCGCGGTCGCCCACCACCTGGGCTGGTCCGACGAGCAGTGCTGGAAGATCCTGCACGCCGGCATGCTGCACGACTGCGGCGTGTCGCGTGTGCGCGAGCATCGCCACCTCACCGAAACCCTGGAATGGGACGGCGAGGAAGAGCACTGCATCCGCGGCGCCAACTACCTGCGCGTCTGCCCCATCCTCGCCCATTTCACCGACATCGTGCGCTACCACCACACCCGCTGGGCCGTGCTGGAGCAGATGGTCGAACTCGACCCCGCGCTGCGGCTGGAAGCCAATCTGGTGTATCTGGTCGACCGCGCCGACGTGCTGCTGGCGCCGTGGCTCGATGGCGGGCGGCTGGACAGCGCGATCATGTGGGAGAAGGACGCGATCGTCGAACGTTTGCGCGGGCTGGCCGGCACGCTGTTCTGTCCGGCGCTGGTGGATGCGTTCGCCGCGGTGGCGGAGTCCGAGGCGTTCTGGCTGGGCATGGAGCCGCTCTACCTCAATGAAGAGATGGAGGCGCTCGGGCGCCAGATTCCGGCGCTGTGCCTGTCGCCTGCCGAGATGCGCGAACTGGCGCTGCTGTTTTCGCGCGTGGTCGATGCCAAGAGCCCCTATACCGACGACCACTCGCGCCGCGTCGCCGCGATCAGCCGCCATCTGGCCGGTGCGCTGGGGCGTGACCGCGACACGCTGGAGATGATCGAACTGGCCGGCTTGCTGCACGACATGGGCAAGCTGCGCGTGCCGGACGAGATCATCGAAAAGCCGGGTGCGCTGACGCGCGAGGAAAAGGCGTGCATCTCGCGCCACAGCTACGACACCTATCGCATCCTCGCGCGCATTTTCCCGTCCACGCCGATTCCGGATTGGGCCGGCGCGCATCACGAAAACCTGCTCGGCCAGGGCTATCCCTTCCGCCGCCGGGCAGGAGAGATCGACCTGGAGACGCGCATCATCTCCGTGGCCGACATCTTCCAGGCTCTGCTGCAGGACCGCCCGTACCGCGCGCGGCTGTCGGGCGAGGAGGTGATGCAACGGATCGAGGCGCTGGTGGATGAGGGCAGGCTGGATGCGGCGGTGGTGTCCGCCCTGCGGCGCGAATTCGACACCTGCGTGCACCTTGCTTCCGGCGCTGACGCGCTGCGCGACCACTTCCCCGAGCTCACCGCCTGAGGGTTTCCGGCGCTTGCCCGGAGTGGGGCATTTGCGCTCTACTGGGGGCGTACCACCTCAGGACATCCTGCCATGGCTTCTTCCCGTAACGTGCTCGGCGGCGAGCTGCTGGCGTGCAGCTACGCCCCGCTGACCGGCTACTACCGCACCGGCTGCTGCGAGGCCGGCGCCGAAGACCGCGGCCGCCATCTGGTGTGCGTCCGCGTCACCGAGGAGTTTCTGCAATTCTCGCGGCGGGCCGGCAACGACCTGTCCACGCCGCGCCCCGAATACCGCTTTGCCGGCCTTAAGCCGGGCGACCGCTGGTGCCTGTGCGCGCTGCGCTGGGTGGAGGCGCTGCAGGCGGGTTTTGCGCCGCCCGTGGTGCTGGAAGCGACTCACGAGGCGGCGCTCAGCATCGTCGATCTCGGCACCTTGAAGGCACATGCCCACGGAACCAAAACGGGGCCGGCGGGCTGAAGTCCGCACCGCCGCTGTGCGCAAGACCCTGCCGGCGAAAAGGTGAAATTTCCCGCCGAAACAAAAAACTAGCAAACGCGTGGACACGAAAATTTACCCCTGATATGTTTAATCATGAATTAAACGCAGGGGTGATGAAATGGCCGCTCAATCCGCGCCGGCAGCCGCTGGCGCCCCCGCAGGCAAACTCTACGACGGACTGATGCGCGCCTGTGGCGTCACCGCCGCGGCGCTGTTCGGTGGTATGGCGCTGCTGGTGTGCGCCGATGTCTTCATGCGCAACGTCGGGCTCGGCACGCTGGCGTGGAGCGTGGAGGTGACCGAGTACATGCTGATGGTCGCCACCTTCGTCGCCGCCCCTTGGCTGCTCTACGCCGGCGATCACATCCGCGTCGACCTGATCGTGCGTGGCCTGCCGCCCGCGGCTCGCTGGCTGTGCGAGGTCGTCACCGACCTTGCCGGGCTGGCGATCAGCGTGGTGCTGGGCTGGCAGTGCTGGACCATCACCCGCGACGCGGCCGAGCAGGGCAGTGTGGTGTTCAAGGTGCTGGTCTTCCCCGAATGGTGGCTCAACCTGCCGATGGCTTTCGCCTGCGCGATGCTGGCGGTGGAGTTCGCCCGCCGCCTGCGCGCGGCCTTCGTGCGCGGAGGACGCTGAGATGGAATGGCAATCCGCGCTGGTATTGATGCTGGGCTGCCTGTTCGCGCTGATGCTGCTGGGGCTGCCGGTCGCCTTCGCCTTTCTCGGGGTGAATCTGCTGGGCGCCTGGATCTTCCTCGGCGGTGAAGCGGGGCTGGGGCAGCTCGTGCGCAACTCGGTGGGCGCGGTCAGCAGCTTTTCGCTGACACCGATTCCCTTGTTCGTGCTGATGGGCGAGGTGCTGTTCCACACCGGGCTTGCGTTCAAGGCAATCGAGGCGATCGAACGCCTGATCGCACGCGTCCCGGGGCGGCTGTCCGTGGTGTCGGTGCTCGGCGGCACGGTGTTCGCCACGCTGTCGGGTTCCACCATCGCCAACACCGCGATGATGGGCGGCACGCTGCTGCCGGAGATGCTGCGCCGCGGCTACCACCCCACCTTGTCGATCGGGCCGATCATGGCGGTGGGCGGCATCGCGATGCTGATCCCGCCCTCGGCGCTGGCGGTGATGCTGGGCAGCCTGGGGGGCATCTCGATCTCACAGTTGCTGATCGGCGGCATCCTGCCCGGATTGGTGATGTCGGTCGGCTTCCTGGCCTATATCGTGCTGCGCTGCAAGGCCGACCCCTCGCTCGCGCCGGCTGACGACAACGTGGTCGAGGTACATGGCTGGGCGCGCTGGCAGCCCTTCGTGCGCGACGTGGTGCCGCTGTTCGCAATCTTCGTCGCGGTGGTCGGCAGCATGCTGGCCGGCTGGGCCTCGCCGACCGAATCGGCCGCGATCGGTGCGCTGGCCTCGGTGGTGGCGACCATGGCCTACCGCGCGCTGACGCTGCAAGCGCTCTACAAGGCGCTGATGGAGACCGCGCGGGTGTCGGTCATCATCCTGTTCGTGATGGTCGCCTCCACCACCTTCTCGCAGCTGCTGAGTTTTTCCGGTGCCACCAGCGGCTTGCTCGGCCTGATCAACGGCCTGGAGCTATCGCCGCTGATGCTGGTGATCGGCATGCTGTTCCTGCTGCTGTTGCTCGGCTGCGTCATCGACCAGGTCAGCATGATGATGATCACGCTGCCCTTCTTCATGCCGCTGGCGCACGCGGCCGGCATCGACACGGTGTGGCTGGGCGTGATGATGCTGATCGCGATCGAGCTGGGTCTGCTGACGCCGCCTTTCGGTCTGTTGCTGATGGTGATGCAGAGCGTCGCACCGCCGCATATCCGTCTGCCGCAGATCTACCGCTCCGCGGTGCCCTTTGTCGCCATCGAACTCGTCGTGCTCGGCCTCATCGTGGCCGTGCCCGCACTGGCGCTGGGCTTGCCCCGGCTGATGAGCTGAGCGTCCTTTACCGAATCGTCTTCCCACGGAGAGCACCATGCACAAGACCACCCGTACCCTTGCCGCCACCTTCGTACTCGCGCTCTCGGCCGGCGCCGCCCACGGCGCGGAAATCACCCTGAGGGCGGTCACCGCCTTCGGCCAGGACACCTTCTTCTCGCAGCGCTTCAAGGCCTTCGTCGACAAGGTCAACGCCGAGGGCAAGGGCATCATGAAGATCCAGGTCGTCGGCGGACCGGAATCCATGCCGCCGTTCGAGGTGGGCAACGCGCTGCGCGCCGGCGTGGTCGACTTCGCCAACAGCACCGGCGTGTTCCACGCCAACCTGGTGCCCGAGGCGCTGGCGATGACGCTGGCGGAAAAGCCGATGGCGGAGCTGCGCGCCAACGGCGGCTACGCGCTGCTGGACCAGATCCACCGCGAGAAGGGCAACATGGTGTGGCTGGCGCGGGTGTCGGACGGCCTGCAGTACCACATCTATTCCAACAAGAAGGTGAGCAGCAGCGACTTCAGCGGTTTCAAGCTGCGCAGCGTGCCGGTGTACCGCGCCTTCTTCCAGTCGATCGGCGCTTCGCCGCTGCAGGTGCCGCCGGGCGAAGTGTTCACCGCGCTAGAACGCGGCGTGGTCGATGGCTACGGCTGGCCTTCGATCGGGGTGTTCGACCTCGGCTGGCAGGAAAAGACCAAGTACCGCGTCGAGCCCGGCTTCTACAACGTGGAAGTCAGCTTCTTCATGAACCAGAACACCTGGAAGAAGCTGGACCCGGCCCAGCGCGCCTTCCTCGAGAAGCAGATCGCCTGGGTGGAAGCGCAGAACGCGGGCGACCTGAAGAAAGCGGAGGAAGAGAAGGCGCGCCAGGCCAAGGCCGGCATCGAAGCGGTGGCGCTGCCTGCCGACCAAGTCAATCTGTTCGTCGCGCGCGCCTATGAGGCCGGTTGGAAGGGCGTCGAGCAGGCCAGCCCGCAGAATGCGGCCAAGCTGAAGCCGCTGTTCAGCAACGGTCGCTGAGCGGGGGGGCTGGCGGGCATTGCGCCCGCCGCGCTTATTCCAGCGCCTGCAGCATGGCGGCGCCGAGCGCGCCGGCCGATTGGGCGCCCGACACCGCGATCTTGCGGTTGAAGATGAAGAAAGGCACGGCGCTGATGCCTTGCTGCTGCACCTGTCCCGCCATGCGCCGCACGGTATCGGCGTCCGCGTCGCTCTTCAGGTAGTTGCGGAAGGCGTCGGCCTTGCCGCCGTCCGGCGAGGCCAGTTCCACCAGCGTGTCGATGTCGCCGATGTCGCGGCCCTGCTGGAAGTGGGCCACGAAAAGGTCGTTGGCGAGGCGCGCCACCTTGTCGGCGGCGGCGCCGCTGGCCTGGGCGCGGTAGATCAGGCGGTGGGCCGGCAGGGTGTTCGGCCGGGTGCGGATGCGGTCGAACGCAAAGCTCACGTCCGGCGCGCCGGCTTCAGCCACTTTGGCCCACACCGCATCCACCGCCGCGGGACCGCCGAACTTGGCCTCGAGGAAGGCGCGGTAGGGCTCGCCTTCGGCCGGGGTGTCGGGGTTGAGGAAGAAGGGCAGCCAGTTGATGTGGGTCTCGACCTCCGGGCGGGCAGCGCGCAAGTCGGCCAGCGCGCGCTCCAGCCGGGTCTTGCCGATGAAGCACCACGGGCAGACGAAATCGGAAACCAGGTCGATGTTGAGCAGCATGCGGGCAGGGGCGCGGGGCGCGGCGAAAGTGGCAGGGCCGCCACGCTAGCACATCCGCCGCCGCCTGCCGTGTTTCAGCGCGCGGCGATGCGGCGGCCGTCGGCGGCCAGCGTGAGCGCGGCGGCGCGACCCGGTTCGGCCGCGTGCAGAAGCCGCTCGCGGATGCGGGGCACCGACAGGATGACGAGAATGCCGTCGCGGCCCTGCGCCGGATCCGGGCGCACCACGCTCTCCGCCATCACGCCATGGCCCGGGAACAGGTTGGCGATCGGGTCGAGTTGGTTCAGCGGAATTTCCGGGGTCTCGGCGAGTGCGTGGGTCAGGATGCCGAACACGCTGTCGTCGGGCGCGCGCACGATGACGATCTGGCGGTAGCTGGCAGCGTCGATCGGACGGGCGGCGCGCAGATCGTGCGCGAGATCGAAAACCGGCACCGGCGAACCGTGGAACATCATCACGCCGCGCACGTGGCCCGGCATGCCGGGCACGCCGGTGATGCTTTCGATGCCGACCGCTTCCACTACGTCGCGGCAGGCAATGCCGAACCACTCGTCGCCGATGTAGAACGTGGCCACTTCCAGCGCCTGCACCGCGTCGTCCGCGTGATGGCGGTGGGCGGTGCGGATGCGGTCGGCGAACGCGGCGGGGGCGATGTCCACGCGCGCCTCTGCGCCCAAGGGCACGAACACCAGCGCGGCCACCGGGTTGCGATACGGGTCGTCCGGGCCCTTGTATTCACGGTAGCCGGAGGACATGCGCGCGCCCACCGCGTGGTAGCTGCCGTCGCGCACCACGATGCTGGAGTGCGCCGCGCCCGGTTCCAGCGCCAGCAGCGCGTCGTCCACGCCGATGGCGCTGCCTACCGCGATGTCGGCCCGGCTGCTGGCGATCACCGTGCCCTTGCGGTCGGCGAACACCGCGAACGGGGCCGCGGCGCCGGGCTCGTCGTGGGCGACGGCATCGCCGAGCATGGCGCGGAACTGCGGCTCGGCGTCGAACACGATCGCAATGCCGCCGACCACGCAGCCTTCGCCCGGGGCGGCGATCGGGGCGGCGTAGATGTAGGTGGGGCGGCCGTCGTAGAGCGGGCTGGGTTCGAACGGCGACACGACGTAGTGGCGCGGGTCTTCCACCCCCAGTGTGCGCCGCGCCCAGTCCTCGCCGAGGGTGCGGCCGAGCAGGTGGCCGTGGGCCGGCGCGGAAACCGCCACCACGCGGGCGCGGCGATCGAACACCACGAGCTTGTCATAGACCGTGTACAGGGCGTTGATCTGGGCGAGGCTCTCGCTCATCCGCGCAAGCTCGTGCGCGGCCGGCGCCTCCTGCGCCAGCCCTTCGCGGAACACCGGGTTCAGCGCCCACCAGCGGCAGTCGTTGGCGCGCTCGTAGAGGTTGCGGTCCATGATGTCGATCGCGAGCGCGGCCTGGAATTCGCAGTCGCCGAGGATGGACGACACGACCGTCTCATGGAGCTGGCCGATCGAACGCGCGAATACGTCCCGGGTCTGCACGCCGGTGTTGGCGATTTCGCCCAGCAGCACCTTGGAGAAGGTGCCATTGAGCGTGCTGCCGCCTTTGCTCTGGCGCACCGCGCCGTTCCATACGGAGCGGTTCAGTTCGCGCTGGATGCGGTCGGCGTGTTCCGGGATGCGCTGCAGCGCGGCCGAAAACAGCGTGGGGCTGCGCATCACGCCTTCCAGCGTCGCGGCCGGCAGGCCGCCGAGGCGGTCGTTGCCGTCGCGGTCGAAGGCGTGCTCGATCGGCACCATCACGTGGCCCAGCCAGCCTGGGCCCATGTAGCCCTGGTAGCCGCGCGTGGCGGTGGAGACGGCGAGGTATTCGCGCCCGCCGAGGCGGACGATGCGGCAGTCGGCGTCGAGCACCGTGTCGGCGCGCGCGCCGACCGGTAGCTGCTGGGGGTCGGAGCTGGCGATGCACCTGCCCTGGGCGTCCAGCAGGCTGACGAGATACCAGTCGTCCGCGCGCAGCAGGTGGGCGAAGATGCCGGCGGTTTCGTCCTCGAAGCGGAAGCACAGGCACAGCACGCCCAGCGGGGCGCCGCCGTCGCCATCCTCGATGCGGTAGGCGTAAGTCAGCGCCGGGCTGGAGCCGGGCTGGAGGTCGGTGACACGGAAGTGCTCCACATAGGGCGCCGTGGTGCGCAGCGCCTCATCGACCAGCGGGTCGCGGCTGTGGGTTTGCTGTTGCCCCTGGTCCAGCCGCGCGAGGATGCGGCCATCCGGCGCGAGCAGCACGATGTCGTGATAGACGGAGTACTTTTCGACGTAGGCGCGAAAGCGCGCGACGATGGCGTTGCGCGCCGCGTCGTCGGCGCTGCCGGCCAGCGCGGCGCGCGCGAAACGGCGCAGTTCCTCGTCGATGGCGAGAAAGCCGATGTCCGCGGTCCGTTCGAACAGGTTGCGCACGAGGATGTCGACCGCCACCTGGGCGCGCGACTTCATCTCCAGCACCACCTTGCGCCGGGTTTCCATGCCGAGGTTGTCGAGCAGCGTCGCGGTCAGGTCGGAGAACGCCTGCCGGGTGCTGTTCATGTCGGTGGCGATGCCCGAGAGCTGCCCGAGCAAGGCCAGGTTGTCCCACACCGCCTGCAGCCGCTGCAGCATCTCGCGATATTCCTCCACGTGCGCCATGTGGCGGATCAGCGGACGCAGCCGCGGCTCGATCTCGATGCCCTTGTAGGTGGTCATGCGGCATTCGCTCCAGTGCGGGAGGGGCGGTACACGATGCGGCGGGAAGGATCAGGATACAGCGAAAGCGGTAATGCGAAAGAGATAGCTGGTGCGGAGATTGCCGGGTCCGGCGGAATGCCCGCCGGACCCCCGGAACCCTTCGCGCTCAGGCGCCGAGCAGTGCCGGCTTGACCTGCTCAAGCCAGGTGTCGACGCGCTCGTCGGTGAGGCCGGCCTGGTTGTCGTTGTCCAGCGCAAGGCCGCAGAACTGGCCGTCGATGACCGCCTGCGAGCTCTTGAAACTGTAGCCCTCGGTCGGCCACGGCCCCACCACGGTGGCGCCGCAGGTGGTGACCGCGTCGTAGAGCAGGCCGATCGCGTCGCAGAACTCGTTGGCGTACTTGTCCTGGTCGCCCAGGCCGTAGATCGCCACCACCTTGCCGCTCATGTCGGCGCCGTCGAGCTGGGGCAGGAATTCGGCCCAGCTCTCGTTCTGCGCGCCCGATTCCAGCCCCGGCAACTGACCGTCGCCCAGCGTCGGGCTGCCGATGATCAGGGCGTCGTAGGCGAGGAAGTCCTCGACCGTGGCCTTGTTGACGTTGACCGGGTCCGCCACCACTTCGCCGAGCTTCTTGGCGATGTACTTGGCGACCTTGCGCGTGCGGCCGGTGTCGCTGCCGAAGAAAATGCCGATTTTTGCCATGGTGTGCTCCGAACGTTTTCAGGGAAAGACTGGGTCCGCTACACGTTGGCCGTCGCGGCGCGTGTGCGGACCGGTGTACAGGGCGGGTGGCGCTTCATGCGTACCCCGGCAGGTTGAAGTGGGTGCGGAGAACGCGCAGCAACTGGTCCAGGGAGAGGTCTTCCTGGTACAGCGGCACGTTGGCGGTCGCGACGTCGGCAATTTCCGGGAAGTCGAGTTCGACGCCGTAGCGTCCCGGGGGCTGGCCGTAGATGAAGATGTAGGCGCCGAGCTTGGGCTCGCCCGGCTGATGGAGGCGCACCGCCTGCTCGTTGTCCTCCCAGCCTGTGCTGACGGCGAGGCGGCCGTCGTCGATCAGCTCGGCAAGGGCGTCGAGCACGGCGAGCAGCGAGCGGTACTTGGGCGGCTGTTGGGTGACCATGGGCGGCTCAGCGCAGGGTGTGGCGCAGCAGCTTGAGGCAGTCGCGCGTGGCGGCCAGGTCCACCGCGCGGGCGTCGTCGAAGTTGGGAATCTGCGGGTCGGCCCCGCATTCGAGCAGCAGCGCCACCATGTCGGCCTTGCCGGCGGACGCGGTGTACATCAGCGCGGTGGCGCCCATGTCGTTGCGGTTGTCGACGTCGATGCCGGCCGCCACCAGCCGGCGCACGACCTCGGCGTTGCTGGATACGCAGGCCAGCCACAGCGCGTTGTTGCCGTCCATGTTGCGGCGCGCGATCGAGACGCCCACCGCAAGCAGTTCGGCGACGATGTCGGCGCGGCCTTCGAGCGAGGCCCGCATCAGCGGGGTCAGCCCGTGCGCACGGGTGGCATCGAGGTCATCGGGGTCGAAGCCGTAGGCAGCGAGGAATTCGAGCAGGGTCGGGCTGAGGCTGGCGGTGCGCGTCGTGCTGCCGCTGCGCGCGGCTTCCGCCTTGGCAAGTTCGGCCGCGAACACCTCGTAGCCGCCATCCACGCTGTAGACCTCGGGAAAGCGGAAGTCGGCGAACATCTGCGCGTAGGTCTGGCTGGCGTTGCCGTGGTAGCAATAGACCAGCACCGGCACGGTCTTGGGCAGGCGCCGTGCCACCGTCAGGAAGCCGGCTTCGGTGAGCGGTTCGGCGCCTTCGATGTGGGCAGCGGCGTAGCGCGCGGCGTCGCGCACGTCGAACACGGCAAGCGCCGGCAGCACGCCGTCGCGGTGGCGCAGCAGCATGTCGGCCGCGTCTGCCGCCGAGATGCGATGGCCGCTGCGGCTGGTCACGGGGGCGGGGGTGGCGGTCTGCGTCATGGCGGTCTCTCTGGTCGGGGGGCGTTGTTCTTTCCGCCGCGTTCAGCCGCGCTGCGGTTCGCGGGCGGGGTAGCCGGGGGTCGATTCGATGCGCGGGTCGTCCACCGCCTTGCCCACGGTGAAGTGGTAGAGCGTCTGGAAGGCTTCGCCGTCCAGCCCCAGCAACTCGTGCACCGGGTCGTCGAAGAAGCAGCCGATGCCGGTGCCGCGCAGGCCGAGGTTTTCGGCCTGCAGGTAGAGCACCTGACCCAGCAGGCCGGCTTCGCGGAAGAGGTCGCGATAGGCGGCGGCGTCTTCGGCCACCACGGCATCAAACGGCGCCAGCATGCCGAGCGCGAAGCAGGCGTTGGCGGCGATGTCCTGATGGCAGTGGAGGCTGCGTGCGAGGCGGTGCAGTTGCACGGTTTCGAACTGCTGCAGGAAGCGCAGATCGAGGTCGTCGCCCAGGCCCTCGACGCGTTGCGGCGAGAACGGCTGCTGCAGCCGGGCAAGCAGCGGGGCGGCGGCCCCGCCGTCGCGGCTGAAGACGTAGAGGCCGGGTTCCAGGCCCTCGACGCGGTGGATGAACAGCACCAGCGTGATCCGCGCAGGGTCGCCGAGCGCGTCCCACGGCAGTCCCGCGTGCGGCTTGAGCGCGCGCAGCAGGTCGGCGAAGGCCGAGCGCGGCATCACGTATTCGGGCGTGAAGCGTTGCGCGCTGCGCCGCTGCAGCAGCAACTCGGCGCTCGGGTGGGCGGTGCCGGTGTCGGCAGCCGTCTTGCGCGTGGCCGGCAACGTGCAGGGCACCGACAGCGTGCGGCGCGGCGCATCGTCGTCCGCACGGCGGGTGGCGACGGCCACCTCGCCGATGATGGGCCAGCGGAACATCGGCCGCGGATCGAGCACGGTGGCCTGGCCGTACCATTCCGCCGCCGCGGCGGCGGCACGGAGCGCCGATGGCGTAGGGGCAGCCTCGTCGGCGAGGTCGTCCAGTTCGATGGTGAACAGGATCTCGGCTTCCTCCCGCTCGCTTTCCGGGAACCGGTGGGTAGGGAAATCCGGGTCGCGGTCCAGCCCCAGCCGCGCGGCCAGCGTCGCGGTGCCCACCTGGCGCTGTTCGGCCAGTCGCCAGCCGAGCAGCGCGCAGGCGTAGCGCAGCGCACCGACCGCATGGCCGACGTCGAGCTGGCAATAGCGGAATGCGCGTTCGCCGTACTTCCACGCTTCGCGCCACATCGCGCTCGACAGCGCGATCTGCAGCCGGGGACTGCCGGCCGGGGCGTCGAGATCGCGCGCGCGGCATTCCAGGGCGTGGTCCTCCGGACGGTAGTGGTGAACGCCGTCGGCCAGGCCGGCCACGCCGCGCGCGATCACCCAGGCTTCGACCGGATGCAGGTTGCCGCTGGACGGGTTGGCACGCACCGCCCAGCGGTCGGGCCCGAGCGATTTCCAGCCGGTGAGGCCGAGCGAGAGCTGCAGCAGCGCACCGATCGCGGCGAGCGTGGCGGGTTGGGCAGGGGCAGGGGCCGGCAGCGCGCCGAACGGGATCGCCATCGCCTGGGCGAGCGGCGAGGCGGGGTCCAGCTCGTCGATCAGCGGCAGGACGACCGCGGAGGCGCCAGGGTACTGGCGGAAGGCGGCCGGCTGGGCGTCCCAGTCGAGCACGCCGGGGCCCATCGCATAGGCCTGGAAACGGTGTTTGGTGTTGCGGTGGTACAGCCGCACCACAAGCGCGGGTGACAGCGCGATGCCGGCCGCCTGGGCGGGCGCGGCGGGCGGGATGACGGGGGCGGGTGAATGAGGGCTGGCGATGTTCATGCCTTCGCCCGTTGCAAATCTGATACCAGCTTTGAACGCGGTGCGAAAACCCCGTACTGGCGCGGGTTTCAGCCCCGCAGGCGAGGGAGTGTCGGATGCATTGCGACGACCGGGGCGGGCTTGTCGAATTTGCGACAGCGCGGCGCGGGTGTGCTGCCGATCAACCCGCTGGCCTGCGCCGCGTCCCTCCTCGCGGCGGTCCCGCAGGGTGGCGGCGGCTGTCGGCCAGAAGGGTAGCGGCGCGCCGCGGTTGAGAAGAATCCGCTTGGCGATGGTCCAACGCGCAAGCCGTGCGGCGCGCGGAGCGCGGAGCGCGAATGAGGCGAGGGAGCGCGCGGTCCGGCGTTCCCGCTGGCGCCGCCAGGGCGCCCCGGCCGGCGGCCCACGCGGTGGATGCGTCGCGCTGTATTACTTTTTGCCAGCAGCCGCCCTGTTCTACCTTGGATCTACGGCCAGGGTGCTGCGGCGCATGACGGGGTAAATACGCAGGGCATGAAATATTTGCCCAAACTATAATCGGCGGCCCCGGACCTGGCGCCCGGCGCCTGCGTCCTCCCATTTTGCGAGGAGAGCTGCAATGAATCTGCCGCTCTGGCCGTCGTGGCCACCGCATTTCGATGCCCTGTTGTTCTTTGCCGTCGCGCTGCTCGCCACCGCGCTCGGCGGCGAGGTGCTCGGGCGCCTGCTGCGCCTGCCGCGGGTGACGGGCTACACCCTGTGCGGGCTGGTGCTCGGCCCCTTGCTGCTGGGCGGTCTGGACAGCAGCGCGCTCGCGGTGCGGCGCGGCGTGCTCGACCTGGCACTGGCGCTGCTGCTGTTCGAACTCGGCGTTCGCCTCGACGTGCGCTGGTTTCGCGCCAACCCCTGGATGCTCGTCTCCAGTCTTGCCGAGGCGGGGCTCACTTTCCTGTTGTGCGCGGGTGCGCTGCGCCTGATCGGCGTTGACCGCGGCATCGCCTTGGCGGTGGCGGCGATCGCGGTGGGCACCGCGCCGGCGGTCGTCATGCGTGTGACAGCCGAACTGCGTGCCGGCGGCCAGGTTACCGAGCGTGTGCTAGCGCTGTGCGCGCTCAACGTCGGTTATTCGGTCGTGCTGTTCAAGCTGATGCTGGGCGGGCTGCACGGCGGCGACCCGGCCGGCGGCTGGGTGGCGGTGCTGCATCCGCTCTATCTGATGGCTGGCTCCCTGCTGGTGGGCACGCTGCTGGCGGTGGGCTTCATCGGGCTGCGCCGGGTGGTCGATCCCGGCACCGAGCAGGGCGTGGTGGCGATCTTCGGCCTGCTGCTGGCGGCGCTGGCCGTGCTTGCCGCGCTGCGCTTGCCGGCGCTGCTGGCACCGCTGGTGGCGGGTATGGCGGTCAAGTGGTACGACCCGCGCCCGCATCGCTGGCCGCAGCATTTCGGCACCGCCGGCGGGGTCATGGTGATTGCGCTGTTCATGCTCAGCGGCGCAACCGTGAGTGCCGGGCCGCTGGTGGCCGGCGTGGCTGCGGGCATCGTCGCCATCGTTGCGCGCGCGGTGGCCAAGCTGGCCGGCGTGATGGCCTTCGGGCCGGCCAGCGGGCTGGGCTGGCGCAAGAGCTTCGCCCTGGGCGTGGCCTTGATGCCGCTGTCGGCGGTGGCGCTGTTGCTGGTGGAGGACGTGCGCACGCTGTATCCCGCCTTCGCCGCGGAACTGGCCCCCATCGTGCTGTGCATGGTGGCGCTGCTCGGCGTGTTCGGGCCGATCGCCACCCAGCGCGCGCTGATCCATGCGCGCGAGAACCGTAGCGGAGCCGAGCAATGAGCCTCGAAGCCTTTTCGCCGTCGCGCGCACTGTCGATCGGTGTGGAACTCGAACTGCAACTGGTCGGCACCCACGACTATGACCTGGTCGGCGCCGCCGACGACATGCTGCGGCTGACCGCGGGGCTGGACCTGCCCGGCGACATCAAGCCCGAGATGACCGATTCGATGATCGAAATCTCGACCGGCGTGTGCGACAACCACGCCATGGTGTTGACGCAGCTGGACGGGCTGCGTGCCGCGCTGGTGGATATCGCCCGCCGGCTCAACGTCGGCATCTGCGGCGGTGGCACCCACGGCTTTCAGGATTGGGGCGAACGCCGCATCTTCGACAACCCGCGTTTTCATTACCTGCACGAACTCTACGGCTACCTCGCCAAGCAGTTCACCGTGTTCGGCCAGCATGTGCACATCGGCTGCCCGGGGCCGGACGCGGCGCTCTATCTGGTGCACGGCCTGTCGCGCTACATCCCGCACCTGATCGCGCTGTCAGCCTCGTCGCCTTTCCTGCAGGGGCAGGACACCGGCTTCCAGTCCTCGCGCCTCAATGCGGTATTCGCCTTCCCGCTGTCGGGCCGCGCGCCCTTCGCGCTCAGCTGGAGCGACTTCGGCGCCTACTTCGACAAGATGAGCGCCACCGGCGTCGTCAGCAGCATGAAGGACTTCTACTGGGACATCCGCCCCAAGCCGGAGTACGGCACGGTGGAAGTGCGGGTGATGGACACCCCGCTGACGGTCGAACGCGCGGCCGCGCTGGCAGCCTACATCCAGGCCTTGGCGCGCTACCTGATGGTGGAGCGGCCGATCCAGCCGCGCGAGGATGATTACCTCGTCTATACCTTCAACCGCTTCCAGGCCTGCCGCTTCGGCTATGCCGGCACCTATGTCGATCCGGAGAACCACACCCACTGCTCGATTGCCGAAGCGCTGGAAGAGAGCTTCACGCGCATCGAGCAGCATGCGATCGAACTCGGGGCGGAAGCGGCAATCGGGCGCCTGCGCGCGGATGTCGCGAGCGGGCGCAATGACGCCTGGTGGTTGCGCGGGCAGCTGGGCCCGCAGGTAACGCTGCCGGAGGTGGTGATGGCGCAGTGCCGGCGCTGGATGAACGGGGAGGGCATGTGAGTGGGGGACCACTGCGGATAGGACTCTCGGCCCGGCTGCTGCACAAGCCGCCGCCCGAACTCGGCTTTCCCGGCAAGAGCCTGCAATATCTCGAGCAGTCGATGGCGCACTGGATCATGGCGCACGGTGCGCTTGCCTTCATGGTCCCCACCATCGGCGAGCATCTCGGCCTGCGTCGTGCGCAGATTTCGGTGCACGATTACGTCGCGGCGCTGGACGGGCTGGTGCTGCAGGGCGGCGCCGACGTCAGCCCCACCACCTACCACGAAACCCCGCTGCGCCCCGAATGGGCCGGCGACCGGGTGCGCGATCTGTACGAGATCGAGCTGCTGTGGGAATTCGTCATCCAGGGCAAGCCCGTGCTCGGCGTCTGCCGCGGCGCGCAACTCATCAACGTGGCCTGCGGCGGCACGCTGTGGCAGGACATCACCGAATACGTGCCGGGCGCCGGCACGCACCGCAACGACGATCTCTACGACAGCCACTATCACGACATCGAACTCCAGCCCGGCAGCCGCCTCGCGGAGCTGTACGGCAAGGTGCCGGGCGGGCGGGTGAACAGCATCCACCATCAGGCGGTCCGCAAGCTCGGGTCCGACCTGTGCATCGAAGCGCTGTCCGTCGGCGACGGCGTGATCGAGGCCATCCGCTGGAACGGCAGCAGCTACATGTTCGGCTGCCAGTGGCACCCCGAATTCCACGGCGACGGCGAGTTGCTGGAGGGCGAGGTGATCCTGCGGGATTTTCTGGAGGCGGCGGCAGTCGCTCGCGACAAGAAGGTGTGAGGGCACCTGCGGACGGCTCCATGTGGGGGCTTGTATAGCGCACGATTCCAAATTTGGTTCGCAGTTTTTGTTATTTCTCGTTCTAAAGAGAGCTGTATGTAATGTCTCCACGTTATTAGTTAGCTGGAGGCCGCATATGAAATCCCCGTTTCGCCTGAAGTCCCTGGTCATCGCCGCTGCACTCGCCGTCGGCGTCACCGGCACCGCGCTGGCACAGACCACCTTGCTCAACGTGTCCTACGACCCCACGCGCGAGTTGTACAAGGACTTCAACGCCGCCTTCGCCAAGCACTGGGAGGCCAAAACGGGCGAGAAGCTGAGCGTCAAGCAATCGCATGGCGGTTCGGGCAAGCAGGCGCGCACCGTGATCGACGGGCTGGATGCCGACGTGGTGACGCTGGCGCTCGCTTACGACATCGACGCAATCGCCGAGAAAGGCAAGCTGTTGCCGGCCGACTGGCAGAAGCGCCTGCCGCACAACAGCACGCCCTACACCTCCACCATCGTGTTCCTGGTGCGCAAGGGCAACCCCAAGGGCATCAAGGACTGGGACGACCTGGTGAAACCCGGCGTGGCGGTGATCACGCCCAACCCCAAGACCTCCGGCGGCGCGCAGTGGAACTACCTGGCGGCGTGGGAGTTCGCCAAGCGCAAGTACGGCGGCGACGACAAGGCGCGCGACTTCGTGTCGCGGCTGTACAAGAACGTGCCGGTGCTGGATTCGGGCGCGCGCGGCTCCACCGTGACCTTCGTCGAGCGCGGCATGGGCGACGTACTGCTGGCGTGGGAGAACGAGGCGATCATGTCGATCAAGGAACTCGGGCCGGACAAGTTCGACATCGTCGTGCCGCCGCTGTCCATCCTGGCCGAACCCCCGGTGGCCGTGGTCGACAAGAACGTCGACAAGAAGGGCACGCGTAAGGTGGCGCAGGCGTACCTGGAATACCTCTACACCGAGGAGGGCCAGGAGATCGCGGCGCGCAACTACTACCGCGCCACCGACCCCAAGATCGCCGCCAAGTACGCCTCGCAGTTCCCCAAGGCCACGCTGTTTACGATCGACGAGGCGTTCGGGGGTTGGCAGAAGGCCGCCAAGACGCATTTCGCCGACGGCGGCGTGTTCGACCAGATCTTCACGGCGCGTTGATTCCATAAGCATTTTCCGGCCCCGCGCCGCGGTTTTCCGCGCCGTGGGGCCGTGCTGTCTTTTTTCGATGCAGTGCACCACGGGGAGGATGTCGTGATTAGAATCGCGGCATTCCGACAACCTGTGCCGCAGCGGCCAGCAAGAGCCGCGCGGTTTGCCCGACATGCCCCTGACTCCCCAGGCCCGGTCGTTGCTCGACATGGTGTATCGCGTGGGTGCCCCGCGATTCCATGAACTCTCCGTGGCGCAGGCGCGCCACTCCTTCCAGAAGCTGCAGTACGCCTTCCGTCCGGATGTTCCCGCGGTGGCCTCGGTGACCGAGGTGCCGATGGCCCGTGCCGACGGCTCGGCGCTGCTTGCCCGCTACTACCGCCCGCTGCAGGCGGGCCCGCACGAAGCCTTGCCCTTGCTGCTGTACTTCCACGGCGGTGGCTGGTGCGTGGGCGATGTCGAAAGCTACGACGTGCTGTGCCGCGAACTGGCAAACGCTGCGGGCTGCGCGGTGCTGTCGGTGGACTATCGCCTGGCGCCGGAGCACCCGTTTCCGGCCGCGGTGCACGATGCGCGTTTTGCGGTGGAGTGGGCGCGCGAGCAGGCCGGGCTGCTGGATATCGACCCCGCCCGCATCGCGCTGGCAGGCGACAGTGCCGGCGGCAACCTCTCCATCGTCACCGCGCTCGCGATGCGCGACGAAGGCGCTGTCCCCGCGCGCTGCCTTGCGCTGGTCTATCCCAGCACCGAGATCGCCAGCGGTCGGCCTTCGCGCGAGCGTTATGCCGAGGGCTATTTCCTCGATCGCGAAAGCCTGCAGTGGTTCTTCGAACGCTATCTGCCGGAAGGCGGCAGCGAAGACTGGCGGGCCTCGCCCATGCGCGCCGACTCGCTTGCCGGCCTGCCGCCGATGCTGCTGGTGAGCGCCGAGTGCGATCCGCTGGTGGACGATTGCACTGCCTTTGCGGCGCGCGTGCGCGCCGAGGGCGGTACGGTGGATGAGGTCTGCGTGCCGGGCATGGTCCACGGCTTCCTGACGCTCGGCAAGTACTTCCCGGAAGCCGGTCAGACAGTACGACTTTTGGCTGAGACCTTGAAAGCGCGTCTGGCATAGAATGCGCGGCCGTGCGAAAACGCATGGCGCACCAGCACGCTGTTGAGTGAAGCTGTCAGTATCCCGCAGCGGGACCCGGCATTTCTCGCCAGGTCTTTGATAATCAGGGGTTGTGGATGCAGGTTGAACACGAGGTTGCAACCGAAAGCGGGCAGGCTCCGGCCTCCTCCGGCCACCGCAAGGGCATCGCAGGTCTGGCCGTGGCCGCGATTGGTGTTGTCTATGGCGACATCGGCACCAGTCCACTCTATACGCTGAAAGAGGTATTCAACGGTCCCCACGCGGTGCCGGTGAACGAGGCCAACGTCTACGGCATCCTCTCGCTGGTGTTCTGGGCGCTGGTCACCGTGGTGTCGGCCAAGTACGTGGTCTTCATCACCCGCGCCGACAACCGCGGCGAGGGCGGCATCATGGCGCTTACCTCGCTCGCGTTGCGCGTCGTTCAGCCCGGCCGGCGCGCCTGGTGGCTGTCGGTGCTGGGGGTGTTCGGCGCCGCGCTGTTCTACGGCGACGGCATGATCACGCCGGCAATCTCGGTGCTCTCCGCGGTGGAAGGCCTGGAGGTGGCGACGCCGGCGTTCAAACCCTTCGTGATCCCGATCGCGCTCGTGGTGCTGGTGGGGCTGTTCGTGATGCAGCGCCGCGGCACAGGCAGCGTGGGGGCCATCTTCGGGCCGGTCATGGTGTGCTGGTTCCTGGTGCTGGCGGTGCTCGGCATCAACGGCATCACGCTGCACCCGGAGATCATCGGTGCGCTCGACCCGCGCTGGGCTGCGCGCTTCTTCATTGACCAGCCGCTGATCGGCTGGCTGGCGCTCGGCGCGGTGGTGCTGGCGATTACCGGGGGCGAGGCGCTGTACGCCGACATGGGCCACTTCGGCCGCCGCCCGATCAAGCTGGCGTGGTTCAGCCTGGTATTCCCGGCGCTCTATCTCAACTACCTCGGCCAGGGCGCGCTGATCCTCGATCACCCGGACAACGTCCGCAACCCGTTCTACATGCTGGTGCCGGACGCGCTGGTCTATCCGATGGTGGGGATGGCGACGCTGGCCACGATCATCGCCAGCCAGGCCGTGATTTCCGGCGCGTTCTCGCTCACCCGGCAGGCCATCCAGCTCGGCTACGCGCCGCGCATGCAGACGCTGCACACTTCCGAGCACGAGATCGGCCAGATCTACGTGCCGGGCGTGAACTGGATGCTGCTCGGCGCTGTGGTGGCGCTGGTGGTGGGCTTCCAGTCGTCCAGCGCGCTGGCGTCGGCCTACGGCATCGCCGTGACGCTGACGATGATGATCGACACCGTGCTTGCCTTCGTGGTGGTGCGCAGCCTGTGGAAGTGGGGACGGGCGAAGGCAGTGTTGTTCCTCGTCGTGTTCCTTGCAGTGGATATCGCGTTCTTCTCCGCGACCACGGTCAAGATCTTCGCGGGCGGCTGGTTCCCGCTGCTGATCGGTGCGGCGATCTTCACGTTGCTGCGCACCTGGAAGCGCGGCCGCAGCCTGCTCAACGAGCGCATCCGCAGCGACACGATGCCGCTCGACATCTTCATCCAGTCGATGTTCCAGAGCCCGCCGCCGCGCGTCGAAGGCACCGCGGTGTTCATGACGACCTGGCTGGACGGCGTGCCGCGCGCGTTGCTGCACAACCTGATCCACAACAAGGTGCTGCACGAGCGGGTGGTGCTGCTGCGGGTGGACACCGCGGACGTGCCGCACGTGCCGGAGGGCGAGCGGGTCGAGGTGGAGGAGATCGACTACGGCTTTTACCGCGTGCGGGTGCACTACGGCTTCAAGGACGATCCGGACATTCCCGCTGCGCTCGGGCTCTGTGCGCAGCGCGGCTTGCCGTTCGACATGATGGAGACCTCGTTCTTCCTCGGCCGCGAAACCCTGGTGTCGCGCGTGGGGTCCGGCATGCCGCAGTGGCGCGAGAAGCTCTTCATCCTGCTGTTCCGCAACGCGGGCAGCGCGGCGGACTACTTCTGCATTCCGCCCAACCGGGTGGTGGAACTCGGCACCCAGGTCGAGCTGTAGCGCAGGCGTCGGCCGACGCCTGCGCTGGCGGGCGTCGTCAGCCGCACACGGCGGCGAGCATCTCCTGCTTGCTGCTGCGCGCGGCATCGAGCAGCGCGTCGAACTTGTCCTTTTCGATGCCCGCCACGCAGGTGTCCAGCAACTGCGGCCGGTGCTTGACGCCCAGCAGCGAATCGAAGGGGTTCGGCGTTTCGGCCGCGACGTTGGCGATGAACAGGATGTCGGCCAGGTTGGCGGGCGGCCACGAGCCGCCGTAGGGGTCCTCGTATTCGAAGGCGTCGAGCACCGCTTCCGGCAGTTCGAACACTTCAAGGATCGCGCGCGCCACCGGGTCGCTCCACGTGGAGACGAATTCGGCGAAGCGATCGAGGTTTTCTTCCAGCGCGGGGTAGGCGGAGGCGCGGGCGACGAGGAAGAACTGCCCTATGTCGACCATCATCCCGGCCAGCATCGCGGTGTCCGGCGTCACCGTGCGCAGGTGGCGCGAAAAGGCGTAGCACCACGACGCGACATCGACCGAGTGCATCCACAGCCCCGATGCGATGAGCCGGATCTGCTTCGAGCGGTGATCCTGCGACAGCTGTTCCGCCGCCACCGCAAAGGCCAGGCAGCGCAGCGAGGCCAGCCCGATGCGCTTGACCGCGTCGTTCACGCTGGTGATCTGGGCGCCGTAGGGGTTGAGCAGCACCGCGTTGGCCATGCGCACGACCTTGGCGCTGAGCACCGGCTCTGCGCGCACCACGTTGGCGATGTCTTCAAGCGACGAGGCGGGGTCGTCGGCGAGGCGCTTGATCCGCAGCGACACATCGAGCGAGGTCGGAAAGTTGAGGCGGCCTTCTTCCAGTTCGGCCTCGATCTGTTCGGAGAATGTCTGGGCCTGGGCTTCGAAGTCGTGCATGTGCATCGCTCGGCGGGAAGATGACGTGAAAGTTTAGCCTGCGGTGGCGGGCGAGGGCGAGCATTTCGGCCCCCGGCGATCGTGCCGCAGCGACCGCCCGGCCTTCGGCGATGTGTTTCCGGACGGCCCCCGGTATGGGCAGTGGCGGGGGCGGCAAGGCCGCGCTCGCGCCCGGCATCAAAGCGACGAGCACGGGGCGGCTTTGCCCGCTTATCGGCCGATGCCCGCCGCGGGGTAATGACTATCATGAGGTCGTCGTCGAATCGTGCCCGCGCGGCGCGTGACTTCGCCTTTTCTGGAGAGCGTCCATGGACGTCCTGTTTCGCCCCGTCATCGTTCTGCTGGATCGCCTGCGCTATCCGTACAAGTTCGCATTGATCGGTTTCGTCAGCGTCGCCGCGTCGGTTGCGCTGCTGGCCCAGATCTACATCGGCCTCAGCCAGGACATCGAATTCACCGAGCGCGAGGTTGCCGGTCTGACGCTGCTCGACCGTGGCTTTGCCGTGCTGGTGACCAGCCAGCAACACCGCGGCCTTTCCGCCGGCGTGCTGGGCGGCAGCGACGCGCTGCGGCCCAAGGTGGCCGAGCGCGCGGCGGCGCTCGCCGACGCGATGGCCAAGCTCGACGCGGAGCTGGCGGCACCGCAGTGGGCCCCGCTGCGCGGCTCGTGGGAGGATATCCGTGGGCGGCTGCAGCGGCTTGCCAGCAACGGGCTGAGCATGAGCGCCCCCGACAACTTCCGCGAGCACACCGCGGTGATCGAGCGCATGCTGAGCTGGATCGGAGATGTCGGCGATGTCTCCAATCTCGCGCTCGACCCCGAAGGCGACAGCTACAACCTGATCGACCCGATGCTGCACGCGCTGCCCGAGATGACCGAGCGCCTAGGGCGCCTGCGCGGCCGCACCACCGGGCTGATCGCGCGCGGTTCGGCCGAGCGCGAAGACCAGTTCGCCATCGTCGCCCAACTTGCCGAACTGGCGCAGACCTCTGCCCAGCTCAACGACCGCCTGCACCGCGCCGGACGCGAGAACGCCACGCTGCGTGACACCTTGGGCGCAGCCACCGTCGAGATCGACACCGCGGTGAAGCGGCTGCGCGATGCCGCCACCTCGCAGGTGCTGGAACAGCGTTTCTCCATGCAGCCGTCGGCCTTCTTCGACCTCGGCACCGAGACCATCGACATCGTGCTGCGCCACCAGCGCGACACGGTGAAGCCGGCGGCGGAGCGGCTGCTCGCGGATCGCCTTGCCGGCCTGCATGCGGCGATGGTGCGCGATGCGGTGCTGTCGGCGATTGCGCTGCTGATCGCCGCCTACCTGTTCATGGGCGTGTATTTCTCCATCCTGCGTTCGGTACGCGAGTTGTCGCGCGGCGCCCAGCAGTTCGCCAAGGGCGACTACCGAACGCGCGTCAGCTTCTCCGCGCAGGACGAACTGCGCGAGGTGGCGGACCGCTTCAATGCGATGGCGCACGACGTGGCCGAGCTGATCCGCGAGATCCAGCACGGCGCGGAGCAGGTCGGCACCTCGTCGGCCGAGGTTTCGACCGCGGCGCATCGGGTTGCCGCAGGCTCCGATACCCAGAGCGAGGCCGCCTCCGGCATGGCGGCGGCGGTGGAGGAGATGACGGTCGGCATCGACGAGATTTCGCGCCACGCCGGCACCGCGCAGACGCTGGCGGAACGCTCGGAGAAGCTTTCCACCGACGGCGGCGAGGTGATGAAGCGCACGGTGGACGAGATGGAGCGCATTGCCGCGGCGGTCAATGCATCCGCGGCCACCATCGGCGAACTCGGCCACAAGGCGCATCACATCAGCGCGATGGTGGATGCGATCCGCGAAATCGCCGACCAGACCAACCTGCTCGCGCTCAATGCCGCAATCGAGGCGGCCCGGGCCGGCGAGAGCGGGCGCGGGTTTGCGGTGGTGGCGGACGAGGTGCGCAAGCTTGCCGAGCGCACCGCGCGCGCCACCGAGGAGATCACCGAGATGGTGGGCTCGATCCAGCAGGGCACCGAAAAGGCGGTGGCGTCGATGGAAGCGGGCGTGTCGCGCGTGCGCGACGGCGCCACGCTGACGACCCAGGCGGGTCAGTCGATGGGCGAAATCCGCGACGGCGCGCGCGAGGTGCTGCAGGCCGTCAGCGACATCTCGCTGGCGCTGCGCGAGCAGAGCAGCGCCAGCGCCGACATCGCCCGCAATGTGGAGCGCATCGCGCAGATGGCCGAAGAGAACAGTTCGGCGGTGCGCGACACCGCCGAGATCGCCTCCACCCTGCAGTCGCTCGCGGGCGAGCTGGAACGCAAGGTCGAACGCTTCAAGGTCTGAGGCCCGGTCGCGCCGGGCACTGCGATGCGGTTCAGCCGCGGCCGCCGAGCTTGCCGACCAGTCCGCGCAGGGTTTCCTGCAGGTCGGCCGGCATCACCACCACCTTCGAACTGCCGCCCTGGCCCAGCTTTTCCAGCGAGGCGATGTATTTCTCGCCGAGCAGGTAGAGCATCGGCGTGGTCTCGTTGCCCACCGCCACGCTGACGCGGCGGATCGCCTCGGCGGAGGCTTCGGCCAGCATCACCTGGGCGTTGGCGTCGCGCTTGGCCGACTCCAGCCGCGCTTCCGCTTCCAGGATGGCGGCCTGCTTCTCGCCTTCGGCCTTGGTCACCGCCGCTTTGCGCTCGCGCTCGGCGGCGGCCTGCATCTCCATCGCGCGCTGCATCGACTGCGATGGCTTGATGTCCTGGATTTCCACCGACTTCACGGTCAGGCCCCAGTCCACCGCCTCGTCGGCGATGCTTTCGCGCAGCCGCGCCTTGATCTTGTCGCGCGAGGACAGCGCCTCGTCCAGCTCCATTTCGCCGACGATGGAGCGCAGCGTGGTCATGATCAGGTTGCGGATCGCTTCCGAGAAGTCGGTGACGCCGTACACCGCCTTGACCGGATCGGTGACCTTCACGAAGGCGATCGCGTTGGTGAGGATGACCGCGTTGTCGCGCGTGATGACCTCCTGTTCTTGCACGTCGAGGATGATGTCCTTGGTGACCAGCTTGTAGGCCACGGCGTCGAGATAGGGAATCAGGATGTTGAGGCCGGGCTTGAGCGTGCCATGGTACTTGCCCAGCCGCTCGACGATCCATTCTTCGCCTTGGGCGACGACGCGCACCCCCTTGGCGATGGTGACGGCCACGAAGACCAGCAATGCGATGACGAAGATCAGGCCTGCACTCATGCGATTCTCCTCGGAGGGTTGAAGCGGAAGACGGAAGGGCTCAGGCGCGGGTGACGCGCAGGAAGCTGCCCTCGATGCCGACGACGCGCACGCGCTCGCCGGCGGGGATGGCGGTTTCGGCGAGGCAGATCCATTCGTCGGCCCCCAGCACCGGGCGCTGGAAGCGCACCTTGCCGCGGCCGTAGGCCTCGATCGCGCCGACCAGCAGGCCGACCTCACCGATGACGTCGCCTTCGGCGGTGCCCGACAAGGTCTTGTGGCGGCGGTGCTCGAACACCTTGAACCACAGCACCGTCATCGCCACCGAGGCAAGCAGCCACAGCACAAGCTGCGCAGTCAGCGAAAGGTCGGCAACCAGCGCAACCAGTGCGACCAGCAGCGCACCAAGGCCGAACCACACCACAAAGAAGGCCGGAATCACGAGTTCCAGCAGGATCAGGGCGATGCCGCCCACCGCCCAGTGCCACCATTCCATGCTCATCGGGTTCTCCAGGTTTGGCGGCATTCTAGCCGCATCGCGCGTGCGGCCAGTGCATCGCACCGGCCCGATGGCGACGAGCGGTGGTAGCACCGCGTCGCGGAAGGCCGTGAGCGATGCCGTCCGCCTGCGCCCATGCCTGCGCTTGCGCCCGGCGGCCATGGAGCGCATCGTCGTTCCGGTTGTCCCATCCAGCGCTGCCGGCGCGCCGGCCATCACGGAGGAGAAGCGAGCATGAACGAACTGGTTCTATACACCCATCCCTATTCGCGCGGACGTATCGCCCACTGGATGCTGGAAGAGGTCGGGCAGCCGCACCGCATCGAGTGGGCCGAATTCGGCCCGGCGATGAAGACGCCGGAGTTCCTGGCGCTCAATCCCATGGGCAAGGTGCCGGTGCTGACCCACGGTGATGTGGTCGTCACCGAGGCGGCGGCGATCTGCGCCTACCTCGCCGACCGCTTTCCGGATAGCGGGCTGGCGCCGGCCGCGCATGACTCCGCGCGCGGCCCCTGGTACCGCTGGCTGTTCTTCGCCGCGGGGCCGGTGGAGCAGGCGGTGACCGCGCATTCGATGGGCTGGCAAGTGCCGGAGGGCAAGGATGCCTTCGTCGGCTTCGGCAGCTACGCGCGCGTGCTCGACACGCTGGAGAAGGCCGTCTCCGCGGCACCGTACCTGTGCGGCGAGTTCAGTGCGGCGGATGTGTACGTCGGTTCCCATCTCGGCTGGGGGATGATGTTCGGCAGCATCGAAAAGCGCCCGGCGTTCGAGGAATACGTCGCCAGGCTGCAGGCGCGGCCGGCGGCACAGCGTGCCGACCGCATCAACGCCGAGCGCATCGAAACCATGCAGAAGAAGGCCTGAGCCGCCCGGCGCCCCCGCGCCGTATCAACTCACCGCGCCGACGAAGGCGGCCAGTTCCGGCGTCTGCGGCGCGGCGAACACCGTCTTCGGGTCGCCGCTTTCGTGGATGCGGCCGTGGTGCATGAAGATCAGCTTGTTGCCGACCTCGCGCGCGAAGCGCATCTCGTGGGTGACCATGATCAGCGTCATGCCTTCGGCCGCGAGCTGCTGCACCACCGCCAGCACTTCGTTCACCAGTTCCGGGTCCAGCGCCGAGGTGATCTCGTCGCACAGCAGCACCTTGGGCTTCATCGCCAGCGCGCGGGCGATGGCCACGCGCTGTTGCTGGCCGCCGGAGAGCTGGTCGGGGAAGCTGTTGAACTTGTCGGCGAGGCCCACCTTCAGCAGCATCTCCTTGGCGATGTCCTCGGCCTCCGCCTTCGACGTGCCCTTCACCACGGTGGGTGCCAGCATCACGTTCTGGCCGGCGGTAAGGTGGGGGAAGAGGTTGAACTGCTGGAACACCATGCCCACCTTCTGGCGCAGCGCGCGCAGGTCGCCCTTGCCGTCGTGCAGCGCGGTGCCATCGACCCGCAGCTCGCCCTTGTCGATGGATTCCAGACCGTTGATGGTGCGCAGCAGGGTGCTCTTGCCCGAGCCACTGCGCCCGATCAGCGCGACGACGTCGCCCTGCTGGACATCGAGGTCGATGCCCTTCAATACGTGATTGGGGCCGAAGTGCTTGTGCAGGCCGGCGATCTTAACGAGCGACATGGAATTTCCTCTCCAGGCTTTTCGCGTACAGCGAGAGCGGATAACACAGGGCGAAGTAGCCGGCCGCCACCAGGCCGAACACCATGAAGGGCTGGAAGGTGGCGTTGGCGAGCATCGAGCCCGTCTTGGTGAGTTCGGCGAAACCGATGATGGAGGTGACCGCGGTGCCCTTGACCACCTGCACCGAGAAGCCGACCGTCGGCGCCACCGCGATGCGCAGCGCCTGCGGCAGGATCACATGGCGCATCTGCTGGGCGTAGGACAGCGCCAGGCTGGACGAGGCCTCCCACTGGCCCTTGGGCACCGCCTCGACGCAGCCGCGCCAGATCTCGGCGAGGTAGGCGCTGGTGAAGAGCGTCAGTCCGGCTGCGGCGGCGAGCCAGGGCGACACGTCGATGCCCAGCAGCGACAGGCCGAAGAACACGATGAAGAGCTGCATCAGCAGCGGCGTGCCCTGGAAGACCTCGATATAGCCCTTGGTGAAGGCCTGCAGTGCGCGGTTCTTGGAGATGCGAGCGAACAGGATGGCCAGCCCGACGATGCCGCCGAGCACGAAGGCGATCAGCGACAGCGCCAGCGTCCATTTGCCGGCGTCGAGCAGGTTGCGGACGATGTCCCAGGTGGTGAATTGCACGAACATCAGCGTGCCCTCCCGACCACGTAGCCCTGGCCGACCTGGATCAGCAACTGGCGGATCAGCAGCGCCATCGCGAAGTAGATCGCGGTGGTGACGAAGTAGGTTTCGAAGGCGCGGAAGTTGCGCGACTGGATGAAGTTGGCGGCGAAGGTGAGTTCTTCCGTGGCGATCTGCGAGCACACCGCCGAACCCAGCATGACGATGATCACCTGGCTGGTAAGCGCCGGCCACACCTTGGCCAGCGCCGGGCGCAGCACCACGTGGCGGAAGATCTGGCTGCGCGTCAGCGCCAGCGATTCGGCGGCCTCGATCTGGCCGCGCGGCGTCGCCTGGATGCCGGCGCGGATGATTTCGGTGGAGTAGGCGCCGAGGTTGATCACCATCGCCAGCACCGCCGCCTGCCATTCGGTCATCTTCACGCCGAGCGAGGGCAGGCCGAAGAAGATGAAGAAGAGCTGCACCAGGAAGGGCGTGTTGCGGATCACCTCCACATAGACGCCGAAGATGCGATCGAAGGGGGCGAGCTTCCAGGCGCGGCAGATCGCGCCGAGGATGCCGAGGCCGATGCCGAACACCGCGCCCACCGCGGTCAGCGCCAGCGTGAAGCCGGCGCCCGACAGCAGCAGGTCGGCGTTGTCGAACACCGGCGCAAAGTCGAATTGATAGGCCATCGTCGAGTCCGTTGAAGGCGGATCACAGGCATGCGTGCGGGGCCGCAGCCCCGCGCGCGGCGGCTTGCGCTTACAGGTCCTTCGGCAGCGGAGCGTTGAGCCAGCGCTGGGCGATGTCGTTGAGCGTGCCGTCCTGCTTGGCCTTGACGATGATCGCGTTCACCTTGGTCATCAGCGCGGTTTCGCCCTTGGCGGTGGCGACGTAACAGGGCGAGTTCTTGATCAGGAACTTGGCGCCGAGGCGGCGCAGCTTGGTCATGTCATTCACCGCGGCGGCCACCACGTTGCCGGTGGCGACGAACTGCACCTGGCCGGTGAGGTAGGCGGAGATCGTCGCGTTGTTGTCCTCGAAGCGCTTGATCGTGACCTTGGGCGAGGCGATCTTGGTCAGCTCCAGGTCTTCCACCGAGCCGCGGGTCACGCCCACGGTCTTGCCGTCCAGCTCTTCCACCTTGGTCAGCTTCACGTCTTCCGGCCCGAACACGCCGTTGAAGAAGGGCGCGTAGGCTTCGGAGAAGTCGATCACCTTCTCGCGGTCGGGGTTCTTGCCCAAGCTGGAGATCACCAGGTCGGCCTTGCCGGTGGTGAGGTAGGGGATGCGGTTGGTGCTGGTCACCGGGATCAGCTCGACCTTCACGCCGAGTTCCTTGGCGATCAGGTTGGCCATGTCGATGTCGTAACCGCGCGGCTTGAGGTCGGTGCCGACGCTGCCGAAGGGCGGAAAGTCCTGCGGCACTGCGACGCGCAGGGTGCCGGCCTTCTGCACGTTGGCCAGCACGTCGGCGCGCGCATCGGCGAGGCCGATGGTGGAGGCGACGGCGATGCCGGCGGCAAGGCCGAAGAGGCTGCGCAGGAAGGGGCGGCGGGTGGTGTGCAGCGCGTGGTTCATGTTGCGGGCTCCGTTTGGAAAGAAGGGCGAAGGGAAGAGAAAACGTCGGGCTCAGCCCGGCGGGCGGTAGTCGATGCCGATGCGGCGCGAGGCGCCGCCGAGGTGGGCATGCATCGCGGCGGCGGCGGCGGCGGCATCGCCGGCGAGGATGGCGTCGATGATCAGGCGGTGTTCGTCGGCCGGTTCCCAGATGCTCGCCGAACGCGAGAACGGCAGCCGCAGGCTGTGGCCGATCTGTTCGCGGAACTGGTGGGCGATCTCGATCAGGCCGGGGTTGCCGCAGAGTTCGGCGAGCAGCATGTGGAACTGCAGGTCCCAGTCGGCCGCCATCACCAGGTCGCCGACCTTGAGCGCGTCTTCCATGCCGGCCTGGATGGCGGCGAGGCGGGCGCGGCCGTCGTCGTCGATGCGCTGGGCGGCGAGCGCAGCCCAGGCGGGTTCGAGCGCGGCGCGGAATTCGATCAGCGCCTGCGGCGTCATGCTGGCGGTGCCGCGCAGCGGCTGGGTGGCGTCGCGCTGGCTGCCGGCGGTGACGAACACGCCTTTGCCCGGCTGGCTGCGCACGAGGCCGAGCGCTTCCAGCGTGGAGATGGCTTCGCGCAGCGAGGCGCGGCTGATGGCGAGCTGGTCGGCGAGTTCGCGCTGCGAGGGCAGGGCGGCGCCGGCGGCGAATTCACCGTTGGTGATCCGGCGTTGCAGGGCCTGGGCGGCGATGTTGGCGATGCTGGGCATGGTTTTCCGGGTGAGTGTTCTGACTGGTCGGACCAGTTGGGCCAGTAAAAGCAGATGGCGTGCCAACAGACCCATTTGCCGATTAGGGCTATCAAGAACGCCGGATGGCGCGGTGTTGAGCGTCGGCTGAAGGTGCGCGCGCGGGCTTGCCGGCCGGACGACGCGCGCCGCGATGGTGCGGACGCGCGTGCCGAGGAACCACGCTGGGGCGCGCCGAGCCGCGCGGCAGGCTGGAGAAACGGGGGTGGAGACGTGCGCCGGACGGCGCGTGGCGCCGGAGGGGGCGCCAGGAAGGGGGCGGAAGCGGGCGGAAGGGCGCGGCCGCCCCCTCCGCCCGTTCAGGTCAGCGCCGGGCGCTATCGACGTGGCGCAGGGTTTCGGAAGGTAGCTCTCCGAACATTGCCTTGTAGTCTGAGGCGAAATGCGACAAATGCCAGAAGCCCCAGCGCGCGGCGATGTCGGCCACGGTTTCGCCGCCCGGCTCGGCGCGCTTGAGGGCGCGGCGCACGCCGTTCAGGCGGAGGGCGCGCAGGAAGCTGACCGGGTTGAGGTTGAGCACGTCCTGGAAGCTGTACTGCAGCGTCCGCCGCGACACGCGCAGTTCGGCGCACAGGTCGGCCACCGTGATCGGCTCGTCGATATGGTGGCGCATGTAATCGCGCGCGCGTTCCACCACCAGCTGACGGGCATTGCCGGAGGGCGAGCGGTGCTCCGGCTCGCCGCCGATGGCCGCGAGCAGGGCCCCGTACACCGCCTGCTCCAGCCCCTTGCGCATCGGCGCGTGGCGCAGCATGTCGGGCGTGGCACGCAGGCTGGCCATCACGGTGCGAAGGAAGGCGCGCAGCGCGTCGGCCTGTGCCGCGGTGCCGGGCACCGTGCGACGGTCGCCGAGTTCGGCTTCGATATCGCGATGTTCCACCTGCAGCGCGTAGTCGTTCAGCGCCTGCGCGCTGGTCGTCACGGCCAGCACGTCGTGCAGGCGGGGCGTGCGGAAGTCGAGTTCGTCGCCGCCGCGCAGCGTGATCACCGAGTTGAAATCCAGCGTTTCGCCGCAGTACCAACCCGGCCCATCGACCTCGATCGGCACGCCGAAGGTGCGCGAGCCGGCCCAGGCCTGGCCGGCCTCGTGCACCGACTGGTTGGTGCGTTCGCGGAAGATCTGCACGTTGCCGAACCAGAACTCTTCGAACGTACCGGAGAAGACCCCGGCGGTGAGCTGGTCGTAGCGCTGGTTCCAGCGCTGCAGGCAGGAGGCGTGGTCGTCGGCGTCCCGGGTGTCGTGCCAGATGGCGCTGAAGGGTTCGTGTACGGCGGCCGGCGAGGAAAGGTTCATGTAAGCGCGACTCCACAACTGTGCTTGGTGGAAGTGCGCATGCACGGCCCGTGCCAGCCGTGGCGTGGGCGGCTGTGAGGCTTCATTCGGTCTGTCTCCTGACCGGAAGTGGTGCTTTTTCGTTATGGGTGACGCTCTGTTTTTTCAGCGTAAACCCGAAGCCGGGCGCTTCACAAGCCCCTTTTCGCCGACCTCGCCGCGGCGGCCCCGCAATGTTGCGGCGCATCGTCGGACAGGCGCCCGAATGGTGCATCGCACTATCACTTACGCCTCATTGCGCCGGTTTTCGCCCGCGATGCACGGCTTGCCGATTTCGGATAACGGCCGCTGCCGCCCTCGGACCAGAATCCATCTCAACCGCTGGCTTTGATCTGCATCAATCCGGCGGACCAAGACCAGCGTATCCGCCGTGCGCGGCGGATTCCGAGAACAACGCGGCGCCTTGCGCCGTGCCCGACAAGGAGGCTCGACGTGCTTCGACACCGTGCGTTGCGAACCTGTCTCGCCGCCGTGCTGATCGCCCTCGCGGGCGGGTCTGCCCAGGCCGAGCTGCAGGTGGAGATCCCGAAGACGGTGGATCTGCCGCCGCCCAATCCGTATCGCATCTACCTCTCCGACATCTCCATCGGCCACATCGTCGATGGCCGGCTGCACGTCATCGACGGCGACGCGCTGCGCTACCTCGGCGTGGTGTCCACCGCCTACGCCGGCCAGGCGGTGGTATCGCCGGACCGCAAGGAGATCTACGTCGCCACCACCTACTACTCGCGCCTGGCCTCGGGCGAGCGCACCGACACCGTGGATATCCACGACGCGCAGACGCTCGCCAAGACCGGCGAGATCGTCATCCCGCCTATCCATGCCCAGGCGCTGAACTACAAGGGCATCGTCCGCACCTCGGCCGACGGGCGCTGGCTCTACGTGCTCAACGCCACCCCGGCGATCTCGGTGACGGTGGTGGACCTGAAGGCGAAGAAGGTCGCGTCGCAGATCGACATCCCCGGCTGCTGGATCGTGCTGCCGGCGGCGAGCGCCTCCAACCGTTTCTCCACCATCTGCGGCGACGGCACCATGCTCACCGTCACCCACGACGACAAGGGCGAGCCGACCGACCAGCAGAAGAGCGCCGCGTTCTTTAACCCGGATGTCGATCCCGTCTTCATCCACGGCGAGCAGGACGGCGACACCTACCGCTTCGTCTCCTACGGTGGCGACCTCTACACCGCCCACGTCGGCGGCGCCGTCGCCAGCTTCGAGCCGAAGTGGTCGCTGCTCACGGACAAGGAGCGCAAGGCCGGCTGGCGTCCGGGCGGCTATCAGCTGCTCGCCCAGCACAACGCGAGCGGGCGCGTGTTCGTCGGCATGCACGATGGCGCCAAGGTCGGCAGCCACAAGTTTCCCGCCAAGGAAATCTGGACCTTCGACCTCAAGACCGGCAAGCGCATCGCGCGCAGCCCGGGCAGCAACGCCATTGCGCTCGCGGTCAGCCAGGGCGACAAGCCGCGTCTGTTTGCCTACGACGGCATGAAAGGCGCGCTCGCCGCCTACGACGCCGCCGCTGCGCCGAAGCTGATCCGCCGCATGGAAGGCGTGGGCGAGTCGCCTTCCCTGATGGAGCTGCAGTGATGGACGCGCTCGCACTCGACCCGGTGCTGGCGCGCACCTGCGGCGCCGCGCTGGCGGTGATCCTGCTGCTGGGCGCGTGGCAGAAGCTGCGTGATCTCGCGGTGTTCGAAGCCTCGGTGGAGCTGTACCGGCTGTTGCCCGAGCGCATGGTGCCGCTGTTCGCGCGGCTCTTTCCGCTGGCCGAAGCCGTGGCCGGAGCGGCGCTGCTGTTCGAGGCCAGCCGCAGCGCCGGCTTCGTGCTCGGCCTCGCGGTGCTCGGCGCGGCCACGCTCGCGGTGGCCATCAATGTGGCCCGTGGCCATACCGACATCGACTGCGGCTGCGGTGGCGCCGAAGGCCACACCCGGCTGTCGTGGGCGCTGGTGGCGCGCAACACGGTGCTGCTCACGCTGCTGACCCTCGGCGCGCAACCCGGCAGCGAGCGCGCGCTGGTGTGGATCGACTACCTCTCGGTGGCCGGCGGCACGCTGATGCTCATCACCCTCTACGCGGCGGCCAACCAGCTGCTCGCCAATCACCCCAATCTCGCCCAATTGAGGAGCCGCTCATGAACGAAGCGCTGATGATCTCCAACGTCCTGCTGTGGGTGGCGGTGCTCGCCGCGCTGGTCGGACTGTTCGCCCTCGCGCGCCAGATCGGCGTGCTCTATGAACGCGTCGCGCCGATGGGGGCGCTGATGCTCGATACCGGGCCGCAGGTGGGCGAAGCCGCGCCGGTGTTCGACCTGCCGCACCTGGTCAATGCCCGCGAGCGCGTCTCGCTCGGCCTGCCGGGCGACAAGAGCACGCTGCTGTTCTTCCTGTCGCCGACCTGCCCGGTGTGCAAGAAGCTGCTGCCCATCCTGCGCTCGGCCAACCAGTCCGAACGCAGCTGGCTGCGCGTGGTGCTGACCTCGGACGGCGAGCAGCCCGAGCACCTCGCCTTCTACGACAAGGCCGGCCTGCAGGACTTCCCCTACGTGCTGTCGCGCGAGCTGGGCATCGCCTACCGCGTCGCCAAGCTGCCCTACGCGGTGCTGATCAGCGAACACGGCCGCATCGCCGCCAAGGGGCTGGTCAATTCGCGCGAACAGCTCGAAAGCCTCTTCACCGCCAAGGAACTCGGCGTCGCCTCGGTCCAGGACTACCTGGAACAGCCGGGCCGCGCCTGATCACCACAAGGAGAAGCCGGAATGAAATGGCTCGATGAATTCTTCGAACGCAAGACGCGCACGGTGGCGCAGCGCGCCTCGCGCCGCAGTGCGCTGATCAGTATCGGCAAGCTGCTGGTGGGCTCGGCCTTCGTGCTGCCGGTGCTGCCCTTCGACCGCACCGCCCAGGCCGCCGGCGCCGCCGCCAAGAAGGCCGGCGGCAAGGCGCCCACCGACGAGGACTGCGAATACTGGCGCTACTGCGCGCAGGACGGCTACCTGTGCAACTGCTGCGGCGGCACCGCGTCGAGCTGCCCGCCGGGCACCGAGGCCTCCAAGGTGTCGTGGATCGGCACCTGCCACAACCCCGAGGACGGCAAGGACTACCTCATCAGCTACAACGACTGCTGCGGCAAGACGGCCTGCGGACGCTGCTTCTGCAATACCAACGAGCGCGAGATGCCGGGCTACCGCATGGGCCTGCACAACGACATCAACTGGTGCATGGCCAACGACTCGACGATGTTCCACTGCACCATGGCCACCGTCGTCGGCCTGGCCGAGACCACGCGCTGAGGCAAGCATGAACGGGACGCGCGGGCGAGGGCAGGGCAGGGCAGGCGGACGCGGCGTCCCGGCGCTGCTGGCCTCCGCGCTGCTCTGCACCGCGCTGCCCGCCGCCGGCAGCGACGATGCCGGCAAGGCGCGCTACCAGTTCATCCTCAACTGTGCCGGCTGCCACCAGGCCGACGGCAGCGGCGCGCGGTCGGGCGGCGTGCCCACGCTGCGCGGCCAGATGGGCCATTTCCTGAAGACGCCGGAAGGGCGCGCCTTCCTCGTGCAGGTGCCGGGCACCTCCAACTCCGCACTCTCCAACGCCGACATCGCCCGGATGCTCAACTGGATGGCGGCGGCCTTCTCCGCGGCCACCCTGCCGCCCGACTTCCAGCCCTACACCGAGGCCGAGGTCAGCGCGCTGCGCGCCAACAAGCTCACCGATGTTTCCGGGGCGCGCCGCGCCATCGTCGCCCGCCTGGCCGCGGAGGGCATCCGCATCGAATAAGCGCGCCGATTTCCTTCCCCAACGATTCCGTTTCCGCACTTTCTTCTCCGACGAGGACACCGACATGACCAAAACGACAAGTAAATCGCTCCGTCCGGCACTGCTGGGCATGGCGATCGCCGCCCTCTTTGCCAGCAACGTCGCGCTTGCCGCCGCCACCGACGCGGAAGTTGCCAGCCTTGGCAAGACGCTGACGCCGATCGGCGCCGAAGTGGCCAAGAATGCTGACAGCAGCATCCCCGCCTGGGCGGGCGGCATGACCCAGGTGCCCGCGGGCTGGAAGCCGGGCAAGCTCGACCCCTTCAAGGACGACAAGCCGCTGTTCAGCATCGACGCGAGCAACGTCGACAAGTACGCCGACAAGCTCTCCGCCGGCCAGATGGCGCTGATCAAGACCTACAAGGGCTACCGCATGGACGTGTATCCGTCCCGCCGCAGCTGCCCGGTGCCGGATTTTGTCGCGGCCCAGACCAAGAAGAACGCCACCACCGCCAAGCTCGGCGCCGACGGCTGGCAGCTGGAAGCGGTGCAGGGCGCGGGCATCCCTTTCCCCTTCCCGAAGAGCGGCGCGGAGGCGATGTGGAACTACAAGCTGCGCTACACGGGCCAGGGCCGGCGCGCGCAGATTTCCGCGCTGATGCCGGACAAGGACGGCTCCTACGTCGAGAACAAGCAGTGGGCCTATGAGCTGTACCCGTTCAACGATCCCAAGGTCACCGGCCCGGCCGACGTGGGCGGCGTGGAAAGCAAGCTGCTGTACGACGTGCTGTCGCCGGCTTCGCGCGCAGGCGAGGGCTACCTGATCCACGCCTACATCGACAAGCCGCAGGACGCCTGGATCTACTTCCCCGGCCAGCGCCGCGTGCGCCGTTCGCCGACCTTCGCCTACGACAACCCGATCGCCGGCTTCGACAACCTCTACTTCGTCGACCAGATCAACATGTTCACCGGCGCGATCGACCGCTACGACTACAAGCTGGTCGGCAAGAAGGAGATGTTCGTCCCGTACAACACCTACAAGCTGATCGACAAGAGCAACAAGTTCAAGGACATGCTCGGCCCCGATTACGTCAATCGCGACTTCATCCGCTACGAGCCGCACCGCGTGTGGGTGGTGGAAGCCACCGTGAAGGGCGACAAGCGCCACTCCTTCGCCAAGCGCGTGTTCCATTTCGACGAGGACTCGTGGGCGCTGCTGCAGGTGGACATGTACGACGCCAAGGGCAACCTGTGGCGGGTGCAGGAAGGCAGCCTGTGGGCCGCGCCCGACGTCGGCGCCTGCATCACCTACGAAACCCAGATGTACGACCTGGTCGCGCGCCGCTACGTGACCGACAACTGGACCGCCGAAGGCGAGGTGATCGACCTCACCGCCGCCAAGGAAGGCCGCGTGAATGCCGCCACCTTCAGCCCGGACGAAATGCGCCGCCGCGGCGAACGCTGATCCAGACCGACCGCTTCCAGGAGAAAACAACATGAATGACAAGACGATTGCGCATCGTCGGGCGGCGCGCGCCCTGGCACCCTCCACGCTGGCACTGGCGGTGGCCGCCACCTTGTGGTCGCCGGCCAGCCACGCCTTCCGCTTCGGCTCGGAAGAAGGGCTGTCGGGCAGCTTCGACAGCACCGTGTCCTTCGGCGTGATGGCCCGCACCCAGTCGGCCGGCTGCTCCACCATCGGCAACGACAGCGGCGGCTGCAACAACGGCACCAACAACGAACTCAACGCCAAGCAGGCCGGCCGCGGCTATGCCAACGCCGACTTCAACTTCACCAACTTCGACGACGGCAACCTGAACTACAAGAAGGGCGACATCGTCTCGGCGGTGCTGAAGGGCACCCACGACCTGTCGCTGAAGCTGCCGGACGGCTGGAGTTCGCTGGTGCGGATGACCTGGTTCCACGACTTCAAGTCGTCCGACACCCGCCGCACCGACGTAGACAGTGCGGCCGAAGGCGAGGTGACGCTGCTCGACGCCTGGGTGGCGAAGAGCTTCTCCATCGGCGAGCACAACGGCAAGATCAAGTTCGGCAACCAGGTGATCTCCTGGGGCGAGGACATCTTCATCCTCGGCGGTGTGAACCAGATCAACGCGATCGACCTGCAGAAGTTCCACGTGCCCGGCACCCAGTTGAAGGAGATCTTCATCCCGGCGCCGATGCTGTCCGGCTCCTTCGGTCTCACCGAAAACCTGGGCATGGAGGCCTACTACCAGTTCGCCTGGAACAGCTTCAAGTTCGACCCCTCCGGCACCTTCTTCTCCACCGCCGACGTGCTGGGCAAAGGCCGCCGCAACGCCTTCGTGCCGACCAGCATCATCGAGGACTTCGCCGGCCCCGGCGCCTGCGCCGGTCTGCCCACCGGGCATTGCGGCGACAACCCGGGCATCTCCGACGCCGATGCGATCGCCGCCGGCATTGCGGTGCCTTACCTCGGCACCAACAAGCCGCGCAAGGGCGGCCAGTACGGCATCAACTTCCGCTACAACGCCGACGAGATCGACACCGAGTTCGCCTTCACCTACCAGCGCTACCACGACAAGCTGCCCTTCCTCGGCTTCACCGGCAACACCGCCGGCGCGGTCACCGGCTATTTCATCGCCTACGGCGAGGACAAGGACCTGTACGCGGTTTCGGCCAACACCAAGATCGCCAACGTCGCGGTGGGCATGGAACTCTCGTACCGGCCCAACGACAGCGTCGGCATCGACCCCACCGTGCCCTTCGGCTCGCTGGCCGGCGCGTTCGACAAGTACAGCGTGTATGACGTCGGCAGCCACCCCGGCTTTGTCGAGGAAGAGAAGTACCAGCTGCACCTGACCGGCTTCTACACCTTCTCGCACAACGACCCCCTGGGCGGGCTGGCGAAGGCGATCGGCGCGACCGACGGCTTCATCCTGGCCGAAGCGGCGGTGACCCACTACCCCGGCCTGGACACCAGCGGGCGGATTCCGTACTTCCTGCCGGACTACTCGCTGCCCGACAAGACCTCGTGGGGCTACGTGGCCGAGATCGGCGTGAATTACCCCAATGTCTTCGGCAGCGGCATCACGCTGACGCCGCAGATCGACTGGTATCACGACGTGGCCGGCACCAGCCCGAACGCGATTCCGTTCGTCGCCGGCCGCAAGGCGCTGACGCTGTCGCTGTTCGCCAACTACCGCGACCGCTGGAAAGGCGCGATCCAGTGGGTGAACTTCCACGGCGGTGGCGCCAACAACCTGATGCGCGACCGCGATTTCATCTCGGCCAGCCTGTCGTACTCGTTCTGATGCCGCACCCCGACCGGCGCTCCGCAGACGGCTGCTCCCAGTGCGGGGGCGCCGTGGCGGAGCCGCCGGGCGGCGCCGGCGTGCATCCGCACCGGCGCCACGTACTCCCCGAAATGGAATCCCCGACATGATCGAGAAACTCGTGCTGGGCCTGCAGCGCTTCTGCTTCAGGTTCCGGCTGCCGATCCTGGTCGCGCTGCTTGCCTTCACCGCGGTGATGGGCACCTTTGCCGCCCGCCTGCACATGAGCGCCGGCTTCGACAAGCAGCTGCCGCAGGATCACGAATACATCCAGACCTTCAACCAGTATCGCGAGGTGCTGTTCGGCGCCAACCGCATCATCGTCACCGTCGAAGCGAAGAACGGCGACATCTGGAACGAGAAGGCGCTGACCAAGCTGTACGACGTCACCCAGGCGCTGTTCTTCATGAAGGGCGTGGACCGGCGCACGGTGAGTTCGCTGTGGACGCCCAATACCCGCGCGGTGCAGATCACCGAGGAGGGGATGAAGGCCGAGGACGTCATCGGCGGTGACGTCACCGTGAAGGCGCTCACCCCGGACAACATCGCCGCGATCCGCGAGCGCACCATCGTCGGCGGCTTCATCGGCAGCCTGGTGGCCAACGATTCGTCCTCCGCGATGGTGGTGGCCGAACTCGCCGACCCCGATCCGCAGACCGGCGAACGGCTGGACTACTTCGAATTCAGCCAGCGGCTGGAAAAGGAAGTGCGCGACGCGTTTTCCGACGACGACGTGCGCATCCGCATCATCGGTTTCGCCAAGCAGATGGGCGACATCTCCGAAGGCGCCACCAGCGTCATCGAGTTCTTCGCGCTCGCCTTCCTGCTGACCGCCGCGGCCGTGTATTGGTACACCCGCTCGTGGGTGCTCACCTTTCTGCCGCTGGCGTGCTCGCTGGTGTCGGTGGTGTGGCAGTTCGGCACCATCACGCTGCTCGGCTTCGGGCTGGACCCGCTCGCCATCCTGGTGCCCTTCCTGGTGTTCGCGATCGGCGTGTCGCACGGCATCCAGCAGGTGAATTACATCGCCAAGGAAGTCATCAACGGCGCCGACGGCTACACCGCCGCCAGCCGCAGCTTCACCGGCCTGTTGGTGCCGGGCACGCTGGCGCTGATCACCGCCTTCGTCGGCTTCGCCACCCTGGTGCTGGTGCCGATCCCGATGATCCGCGAGCTGGCGATCACCGCCTCGGTGGGCGTGGCCTACAAGATCGTCACCAACCTCATCATGCTGCCGGTGCTGGCGAGCTACTTCCGCTTCGACGACAAGTTCGTGCTGCGCGCGAGCAAGGTCGAGGGCATGCGCAACCGCATGATGGC
This sequence comes from Azoarcus olearius, assembly GCF_001682385.1. Lineage (NCBI taxonomy): Bacteria > Pseudomonadati > Pseudomonadota > Betaproteobacteria > Rhodocyclales > Zoogloeaceae > Azoarcus > Azoarcus olearius. Next base: position 2,543,304 of record NZ_CP016210.1, on the reverse strand, counting down.
CGGGCTGGGCGTGCATATCGCCAACCCGCGCAACGCCGCCATCGGCACGCTGGTCGGCATCGCGCTGATGGGCGTGGCGGTGTGGCAGAGCCAGGGCCGCCACGTCGGCCACGTGCTGCCGGGCGCGCCGGAGCTGCACGACGATTCTCGCTACAACCAGGACGTGGAAGCCGTGGTGGCGCGCTACAGCCTGGGCCTGGACCTGCTCACCGTGGTGGTGGAAACCCCGGCCGACGGCTGCTTCCGCCACGACGTCATGAGCCATGTGGATCGCCTGACCTGGCACCTGGCCAATGTGCCGGGCGTGCTGTCGGCGCAGTCGCTGCCGACGCTGACCAAGCTCGCCGCCTCCGGGGTGAACGAGGGCAATCCGAAGTGGGCGGCACTGCCGCAGGAAGAGCTGACGCTGGGCGAGGCGGTGCGCCAGGTGCCCGAGGGGCTGCGCCTCTTCAACGCCGACTGCACGCTGCTGCCGGTCAATCTCTACCTGGCGGACCACAAGGCGGCGACCATCAAGGAAGTGGTGGAGGCGGTGAAGCACTTCCGCGCCACCCAGCCCTTCGAGGGCGTCACCGTGCGGCTGGCCAGCGGCAACGCCGGCGTGCAGGCCGCCACCAACGAGGTGGTCGAGCATTCCGAGCTGCCGATGATGCTTTATGTGTACGCCACCATCCTGGTGCTGGTGTTCGCGGTGTACCGCGACTGGCGCGCAATGATCGCCTGCTGCGTGCCGCTGACGCTGGCGACCTTCCTCGGCTACTGGTTCATGAAGTCGCTCGACATCGGCCTCACCGTGGCCACGCTGCCGGTGATGGTGCTGGCGGTGGGCATCGGCGTCGATTACGCCTTCTACATCTACAACCGGCTGCAGATGCACATGGCGCACGGCGAGGACATCGTCACCGCGTTCAAGCAGGCGCTGCGTGAAGTGGGCGTGGCCACGGTGTTCACCGCGGTGACGCTGTCGATCGGCGTGGCGACGTGGTCGTTCTCGGCGCTCAAGTTCCAGGCCGACATGGGCATGCTGCTGACCTTCATGTTCATGATGAACATGCTGATGGCGATCACCCTGCTGCCGGCGCTGGCAGTGACCATAGACATGCTGATCCCGCGTCGCGGCCCGGTGCGGGCGCCGCTGATGGCGCACTGAGGAGGCCCGCGATGACGATCAAACGCAAACTCCTGGCGCTGTGCGCCGCACTGGCCGCGGCGGGGGCGACCACGGTGTCGCTGCACGCCGCCGGTTCGGCCTCCAGTGCCGGCCCGGTGCCGGCGATGAAGGCACGGCTGGCGGCCAAGGTGCCGGTGACCGGCATGGCGCGCGCCGGCGACGCGCTGGTGGCGGTGGGCGACTACGGCACCGTGGTGCGCTCCACCGACAACGGCAAGAGCTGGCAGCAGGCCGAAGTGCCGGTCAGCAGCCTGCTTACCGCGGTGCATTTCGCCGACGCCCAGCGCGGCTGGGCGGTGGGCCACGGCGGCGTGGTGCTGGCCACCACCGACGGCGGCGCCAACTGGACGCTGCAGCAGGTGCTGGACGACAAGCCGGTGCTGCTGTCGGTGTATTTCGCCAGCGCCGAACGCGGCTACGCGGTGGGCGCCTACGGCACCGCCTGGCGCACCGAGGACGGCGGCCAGAGCTGGGAACCGATGAGCGTGGGGCAGGGCCGCGACGCCGACCTCCACCTCAACCACATCTTCGCCACCCGCAAGGGCGCGCTCTACGTGGCCGCCGAAACCGGCTTGGCGTTCCGCTCCACGGACGGCGGCGACAGCTGGACCGCGCTCAAGCCCGGTGTGTCCGGCTCGCTGTGGGGCGGGCTGGAGGCAGGCGACGACGTGGTGCTGCTCGGCATGAGCGGCCGCGTGCTCGCCAGCCGCAACGGCGGCGACAGCTGGCGCGCGGTGTCGGGCGACACTGAACAGTCGCTCACCGGCGCGGTCTCCACAGCGGACGGCAAGCTGCTGGTGGTCGGCGCTGGCGGCGTGATGCTGCGGGGCGACGCCTCCGGCCTGAACGCTGAAGTGCGCGGCGACCGCCAGAACCTCGCCGCCGTGGTCCTCGCGGCCGACGGGAGTGTCGTCATCGGCGGCCAGCTCGGCGTCGAACGCCTGTCCGCTTCCACCACGACCTCGCACTGACGGAGAACCCATGCTGACCCGATTGATCGCGCTGCTGCGCGGCGACCTCGCTGCCGAAGCGAACGAAACCGGCCCCTTCCAGCGCCGCCACATCGCCGTGGCCGCGCTGCTGCTGGAGGCGATGTACGTGGACCACCGCGCCACCGAACAGGAGCACGCCGCGGTCACCCGCCTGCTCGGCAAACAGTTCGGCCTGCAGGAAGGGCACGCGCAGGAACTGCTGCGGGTGGCCGAGGAGCGCTACGCCGAAGTGCTGGACGACTGGGAATTCGCCGAGGCAGTGCGCGCCGGCTTTGGCCCCGCCGAACGGCAGGAAATCCTGACGCTGCTATGGGAAGTGGCCTATGCCGATGGCGATCTCGCCAGGCTGGAGGACCGGCTGATCAGCCGTCTCGCGCGTCAGCTCGAGCTGGACCCCGAGGCCGCGGACGCCGCGCGTGCGGCTGCGGTGGCACGGTCGGGGTTGATTGACGGGGGGAGTTAAGTAACGCGCTCGGCGGCGGTCGGGTCTTGCTCCTCCCCCTTCAAGGGGGAGGCGGGGAGGGGGATGGGGTTGGGCGCACGCCGCATCTAACCCCATCCCCACCCCAACCCTCCCCTTGAAGGGGAGGGAGCAAAACAGGCCAACCCGGGAGCCTCCGCTTCGCTCCGTCGTTCAGCAGGCGGCAAGCGGTGCTTGCCGAAACCCCTGCCTCACCCCCTTGAAGGGGAGGGAGCAAGACAGCCCACCCGGTAGCCGGTGCCAGAGGCACCGTCGTTCAGCAGGTGGCAAGCGGTGCTTGCCGAAACCCCTGCCTCACCCCCTTGAAGGGGAGGGAGCAAACAGGCCAACCCGGGAGCCTCCGCTTCGCTCCGTCGTTCAGCAGGCGGCAAGCGGTGCTTGCCGAAACCCCTGCCTCACCCCCTTGAAGGGGAGGGAGCGAAACAGGACAGCCCAGGAACCTCCGCTTCGCTCCGCCGCTCCGGCGGCGCAGAGCAGTGTTCTGCGAAACCCTGCCTATGCCCCCTTGAAGGGAAGGGATGGGGCTGCGCCGAGCCTGACCCATCCCTCCCAGCTTCCCCTTTAGGGGAGCGGGGAGTCAGACCGTTTCGCTTGCCACGACTGCCCGATAGCAGCAAACAGTTCACACAACCACAAGAGGAGACAACCACGTGACCCTGTACCCCGACCAACTCATCAGCCCCGCCACCCGCGCCTTCCTCGCCCGCCCCAAGCGGATGCTGATCGGCGCCGAATGGTCCGCCGCCGTCAGCGGTGAAACCCTGGCGGTGCTCGATCCGGCGACCGGGCAGGCTTTCGCCACGGTGCCGGCTGGCGGTGCCGCCGACATCGACCGCGCGGTGGCCGCTGCCCGCCGTGCCTTCGAATCCGGCGAGTGGCCGAAGATGCGGCCGGTGGACCGCGAGCGCCTGCTGCTCAAGTTTGCCGACCTGATCGAAGCCAACGCCCAGGAACTCGCCGAGATCGAGGCGCTGGACAACGGCAAGCCGGTGATGATGGCGCGCCATGTGGATGTGGCGCTGGTGGTCGATTTCCTGCGCTACATGGCGGGCTGGGCGACCAAGATCGAAGGCTCGACGATGGACGTGTCGGTGCCGCTGATGCGCGACCGCGAACTCTTCGGCTTTACCCGCCGCGAGCCGGTGGGCGTGGTCGGCGCCATCATCCCGTGGAATTTCCCGCTGCTGATGGCGGCGTGGAAGGTTGGCCCGGCGCTGACCTCCGGCTGCACCATGGTGTTGAAGCCGGCCGAAGAAACGCCGCTCACCGCGTTGCGCTTCGCCGAACTCGCGCTGGAAGCCGGCTATCCGGCCGGCGTGCTCAACGTCGTCACCGGCCACGGCCACACCGCCGGCGCGGCGCTCGCCAGCCACAAGGGCATCGAGAAGGTGGCCTTCACCGGCTCCACCGAGATCGGCAAGCTGGTCGGCAAGGTGGCGATCGACAACATGACGCGGGTGTCGCTGGAACTGGGCGGCAAGAGCCCGGTGATCGTGCTCGACGATGCTGATCCCGCGATGGCCGCGGCCGGCGCGGCGCAGGCGATCTTCTTCAATCAGGGCCAGGTGTGCACCGCCGGCTCGCGGCTATTCATCCACAAGAGCCGCTTCGAGAAGGTGGTGGAGGGGCTGTCGGGCATTGCGGCGTCGATGAAGCTCGGGCCGGGCATCGATCCCTCCACCCAGATCGGTCCGCTGGTGTCGGCGGTGCAGCAGCAGCGCGTGCTCGGCTACATCGAGAGCGGGCTTGCGGAAGGCGCCAGGGCGGCCACCGGCGGCGGAGCGGGCGGCGACGCCGGCTACTTCGTCAAGCCGACGGTACTGGTGAACACCCACGACGCGATGAAGGTGGTGCGCGAGGAGATCTTCGGCCCGGTGGTGGTGGCCATGCCTTACGAGGACCTCGACGAAGTCGCCCACCGCGCCAACGACACGCCGTACGGCCTGGCGGCGAGCATCTGGTCCAACGACCTGACCCGGGTGCACCGGCTGATCCCCAAGATCAAGGCCGGCACCGTGTGGGTGAACTGCCACAACATCCTCGACAACGCGATGCCCTTCGGCGGTTACAAGCAGTCCGGCATCGGCCGCGAGATGGGCCGGGCGGTGCTCGACATGTACACCGAATCCAAGTCGGTGATCATGGCGCTCTAAGCCGCGGCAGTTTCCGCTCAATCCTTCATGGTGTTGCGGTCGGTCGGCCGGGTGGATACCCGGGCCGGCTGACCGTTTTTTTTTGCCGACCGCATGTATCCAGGGCGGGGCGCGCGGCGGATCGGCCACCGCGGCGCGCAGGTCGGCGACGAAGGCCGCATAGGCGCGCTCACGCTCGTCCGCGTCGGCCATCCGCAGCAGCGCCGACGGGTGGATGGTGGCGACCACGCGCGGGGCGAGCGGCGAGGGCTGCGGCACGCCGCGCTGCGCCGTCACCCGGAAGCCGGCGCCGAGCAGCGACTTGGCGGCGGTGGCGCCGAGCAGGATCAGCACCTGCGGCTTCACCCGCGCGATCTCCGCCTCCAGCCACGGCGCGCAGGCCTGCACCTCCACGGTGCGCGGCGTCTGGTGCAGCCGCTTGTGGCCGCGGGTGAAGATCCATTTGAAGTGCTTCACGGCGTTGGTCACATAGCTGCGGCTGCGGTCGATGCCGGCGTCGGCCAGCGCGCGGTCGAGCAGCCTGCCGGCCGGGCCGACGAAGGGATGGCCCTGGCGGTCTTCCGCATCGCCGGGCTGCTCGCCCACCAGCATCACCGGCGCGTCGTCGGGTCCTTCGCCGAACACCGTCTGCGTGGCGTCACGGTAAAGGTCGCAGCCGGTGCAGGCCGCTGCCGCGGCGCGCAGTTCGGCGAGCGTGGCGTCCGGTTTGACGAAAGGGGCTGCGGTGGGCTTCGGTTGGGCGGGGGGCATGGCGGGCATCTGCGGGAGGATGGGCAGGGTGCATCAAGCGCTGTGCCCGGTATTGTCGGCGGTGGCGCCAACTGCATCCTCCGTCGCGAACCCGGCCCGGAGCACAGCCGGTTGGTGCATATCCACCTTGCCGAAGAGGGCCGCATGTTCGAGCAGGTGCGGGAGCGCGCGCTGCGGATCGAGGCGCGGGCGCTCGGCTGGACGATGATGAGCGGGATCCTCTGCGCAGTTTCCTGCGCGAGCTGATCGCCACCCGGAGCCCGGCCTGAGTCCGTCCGCCTACGGGCAGCGACGACCGTCCGCGGGTGCGGTCAGGATGGGGAGATAGAACCAGCGGTTGGGCCACTCCGCCATCATCAGCGGCCATTCGCCGCGCCGCGACCAGGTTGGATCCACCGTGCCGCCGATGCTGCGGTAGGCGCCGGTCCATTCGGTTGCACGCATGCGACCTTCGAGCAGGAAGCGCGCGCGGACGGTCCAGAAGTAGTAGCTGCAGGGCTGCAGCGGGCGCTGGGGCGTGAAGCCGGGCTGGGGCAGCCCGAAGTGCTCCTGCACCAGCTGCGCCGCGGCCACGCCCTCGATGGGAAACGGGCCGGCGTCGTACAGCCGCAGGTCGTAGATCACGGGGACGGCGGTGGCGTCCGCGTCGGCAGGCGCCAGGTCGCGCGGCCAGGCTTCCCAGGCGAACCTTGGCGTGGTGGATACGGCGACCGGTTCGAGGTGGCCCGGTAGCAGCGGCCGCTTGAGGAAGCGTCGCTCCACCCGGAGCGGGGGCGTGAGCGGCTGAAGCGCGTATTCCGGCACGCGCGGGCGCTCACCGTCGGAAGGCGTGGCCGGCTTTCCGGCGGCGGGTGGGTCGCCCCTGTGGACCAGCATCCATTCGTCGATGATCGCCTCCGCCGCTTCCGCCAGCGCGGCGTCGATCGCGCGCGCCATCGCGCCGCCCTGGTCGGCGAGCCACTCGTCGACGGTACGCAAGGGCGTCGAGGTGCGAAGCGTGAGCGTGTCTACCGTGCTGCCGTCCATGTTGCGGATCAGCCGGGCGTGCACCTCGAACAGCAAACCGTAGGGCAGGGCGTTCGCGCCGGTCGTCACCACCTGCGCCTCGATCACCGCCGCTTCGATCACGTAGTCGGTGGAGGCCGGGTAGGTCGGGGTGTCGGCGGGGCGGGACGGACCTTCCGCAAGCGGGTAGAGCTGGGCGCGCAGGTCGGTCTTGTCGGCGTAATGCTCCAGCGCGCGGCCCAGCGCGGCCTGCAGATCCACCGTGGCGAGCCGTTGGTCGAGGCGCCCGTGGCCGGCCACGATGGCCTCGCCGCTGGCGCTGCTGCTAGCGCCAAGTACGGCGCCCACCGCCGCGCCGAACGGCAGGCAGATCAGCGTGATGAGTCCGGTGCCGGGTCCGCTCGAACCTTTCTCAAGCTCGAGACAGGCGAGCGCGCCGTGACCCGCGCCATGGAGGGCGCCGCCGCCCTTGCCGGACACCTCGGCATCCAGTTGCACCCGCGGGGAAAAGTGGCCAAGCGCGATGCCGATCCGGTGCTCGCCGGTGAGCGTGTCGCGATGCCGGGCGGCGCTGCGGGCGCCGTCGCTGGGCAGCGTGCTGCAGGCGGCAAGCAGCAGCGCAAGCAGCGCCGTGCCCACGCGCCGTACCGGCAGGCTGCGCCCTCGGGAACGATGAATCATCGAATGCGCCTCGCAGTGCGGTGCGCGGCGCGCCGGTTCTACGGGAGAAGGCTGGAGGGTGCCGTGGTCGCCCCGGCGCGCGCGCTGCCGTAGCCCATTGTGGCGCGGGCGCGGCCGGGAAACTGCGGAGCGGGTCACGCGGTACCGCTACGAGCGGTAGGGGTACAAGCGGGAGGGTGGGGTGGCGCGGCGGAGCGTGGGGCCGCAGGACGCCGCGGGCACAAGCAGGCGGCGGCCGTCGTCAGGCCGCCGCGGAATCTAGAACGCGTTGCGGTCCCGCACCACCAGCAGCGCCGTCTTCACGATGATCCACAGATCCAGCTTCAGCGACCAGTTGCGCAGGTATTCGAGGTCGAAGTCGATCCGTTTCTGCATCTTGTCCACCGTTTCGGTTTCGCCGCGGTAGCCGTTGACCTGCGCCCAGCCGGTGATGCCCGGCTTGACCTTGTGGCGGATCATGTAGCCCTTGATGAGCTTGCGGTAGGTCTCGTTGTGGGCCACCGCGTGCGGGCGCGGGCCGACGATGCTCATGCGCCCTTGCAGCACGTTGAAGAACTGCGGAAGTTCATCCAGCGACGTGCGGCGGATGAAGGCGCCGAAGCGGGTGATGCGCTGGTCGTTGCGCGAGGCCTGCTTGACCACCGCGCCGTCGTCGCAGGTGGTCATCGAGCGGAACTTGTAGACCACGATCTCACGCCCGTCCAGACCGTAGCGACGCTGGCGGAAGATGGCCGGGCCGGGGGAACTCAGCTTCACGCCTGCCGCCACCGCCAGCAGCAGCGGCGACAGCAGCACCAGAATGATCGCCGCCAGCACGACATCGCTGACCCGCTTGAGCGCCCCGTCCAGCCCGGTGAAGGGCGTCTCGCACACCGCCACCACCGGCATGCCGCAGACGGTGTCGACGCGGCCCTGGATCAGGTCGGTGACGAAGATGTCCGGCACGAAGTAGATCGAGGCAGTGGTGTCCTTCAGGTCGTCGAGCAGCCCGAGGATGCGCGGCTGGGTGGCCATCGGCAGCGCGAGGTAGATGGTGTCGATGCGATGCTGTTTCACGTAGCCGGCCAGTTCGGTCATGTTGCCCAGCACCGGATGGTTGCCGGCGGCCGCCCGGGCCCGTTCGCGGTCGTCGAAGAAACCGGCGACGCGGGTGCCCAGATAGGGGTTGTCGGCAAACTGCCGCGCCAGCTGCATGCCGATCTCGTTGGCCCCCGCGATGACGGCGGTGCGGCGGTTTTCCGCGGCACCGATCACACGCGGCAAGGTGGCGCGCAGCGCCAGGTGGGCAAGCGCGATGGCGAGCGGGGTGCCGCCGATCCAGGTGATCAGCATCGGCTGCGGAAAGTAATACAGGTAACCGCTGAGATAGCCGAAAGCCCACAGCGCCGCCGCGAGCAGCAGCCACCCCACCACGAAACGCCGCAGCACGCGCTGCAAGGGATCACGCAGATGGGCCTTGCCCGGAAAGGTCAGCGAGAACGCGAGCATCGCCAGCACCACATAGGCGGGCCCCAGGCGCTCGTCGTGCCCGTAGGCGGCCGCGAACAGCATTGCGACCACGATGGTCGGGTCGAGAAAGGCTTCGAGCACGCCGGTGAGGCTGACGTGGCCGCGAAGGACGGAGGGAGGGTTGTGGATTGCAGCAGACATGGGCTTGTTTTTCCGGCTTGTTTCTGCAACGCAGCATCACTACAAATATAGCAGGGGGTGCCTGTAACGCTATGGCGAGAATGTGTTTCGTTTAAATGTGATTTGCAACAATTCGAATCGCAGCGTGACCTTCGGACTTGTTTCGTACATCCTGATTTGCGTTCATTCGACTCTCCAATGAGGCCCAACGTCATGGAGAACCGGTTTGCCAGTCTGCACTGCGTGATCGGTATAAGTACCTCTATCTGTATGTTATTGAACACTAATAATTCAAAAGCTGCTGACCCCGACGAGGCCCTCCAGGTGATTGCACGCCAGGAGGTGCGTTACGACAGCAACATATACCGCCTTCCGGACGGTGCGGCTGCACCGAAAGGCCAACGTTCGGACTGGGTGGGCGTGACCGGAGTGGGTTTATCTTTCGATAGAACCTACAGCCTTCAGCGGCTGTACGCCGATATCCAGATCGACCGTACTTATCATGCAGTGCACAAGGCGCTGGACTACACCGGTGGCAAGGCCGACCTGCGTTGGGACTGGGCACTTGGGCGGCACTGGACGGGCCAGCTCGGCCACCTGCACCGTGAAGTTTCTACCGCCGACGACGACTTCATCGGCGCCAGCGAGAGCATCAACGTCTTTCGCCGCAGCAACGCGAGCGCCGATTTCTGGTGGCATCCCGACTGGGCCATCGGCGGCGGCGCGAGCCGTGTCAGCAGCCGTTTCCGCGACGGGGAGCGTCCGCTGTCGGAGTACGACGCCGACGTTGTCGACCTGAACCTGACCTACCGCCCCCGCAGCGGCAACCGGGTGACGCTGTCGTGGCGCGACACCGACGGCCGCTATCCCAACCGCCCGGCGGCAGCGGGCTCGCTGCGTGAGTACCGCCAGCGCGAACTGCGCCTGGGGGCCGATTGGCAGGCCACGGGCAAGCTGCGGGTCAGCGGCTACCTCGGCCGCACCGAGCGCAGCTACGAGTTCGCGCCGGAACGGGATTTCGAAGGCACCACCGGCCGGGTCACCTTCAACTGGCTCGCCACCGGCAAGACGTCGGTCGATCTGTCGCTGCGGCGGGAGATCGGCGCAGAGGAAGACGTCGTCGCCAGCTTTGCGGTTACCGAGGCGGTGCTGCTGCGTTCGCGCTGGTGGATCACCGACAAGGTGGCGCTCGGCGTCGAGGGCGAGGCGCGGCGGCGCGATTTCGATGGCGCGGCGGATCGCGACGAGCGCTCGTATCGCTACGGGCTCAGCGTGCTGTACCGGCCGTTGCGCTCGGCCACCTTCAGCTTTGCCCTGTACCGGACGCTGCGCCAGGCCGATGTGGCCTTCCGCGAGTTCGATGGCTACGTGGGGCGGCTTGCAGCGGAGTTGCGTTTCTAGTGCGGGGAGACGTTTGCCACCAGCCCCGGAGAGGGCCGATCAGCACAATGGAGGCCGTTTCGATGACGAAGTTTGGAACCGTATGTGCGATTGCCGTAGGTGTGGGCCTCTCCCCGGCCTACGGCCAATCGTTCTCGAGCTGGGCGTCGGCTTCTTCCGACCGTCCCGGCCTGTTGCCCGAAAGCGGGCGCGGCGAACCACTGCCTGCCGTGATGCGGCCGGGCGACAGTTTTCTGGGCATGGCCTTTCCGGGCGCCACGGCGCCCGGGGACGAGGCCGCGGCGCGGTTGTCGGCGCCGGCGGTACAGCGGGTCGCCTTCATTCCGGCGGCGGTTGCCGCGTCGCCCGAGGTGGTGCGCGAACCGGCGCCGCGGCGTGACGACCCCAGCCCGGCGGCGGCGCTGGCGGCGGGCTTCGGCTTGCTGGCCTTCATCGTGCGCCGTCGTCTCGCGCGGGTAGGTTGAGATGCGGCACCTGAGTCTGCCCGCGGGGTTGGTGCTGCTGCCGCTGTTGCTGGCCGGATGCCGCGACGGCGCTCGGTCGGGTAGCGACGAGGCGGTCGCCGCGCGCGTCAACGACAGGGCGATTTCGGTCAGTCAGGTGGATCAGGCGATCCCCCGTGACGAACCGATGTCGGCCGACGACATCGCCCGCGCCCGCAGCGCCGTCCTCGAATCGCTGATCGATGAAGAGCTGATGGTGCAGAAGGCCAACGCCCGCCGGCTCGACCTCGAGCCGCGCGTCAGCGAGGAGCTCGAGGCAGCCCGGCGGCGAATCCTTGCGCGCGCTTACCTCGAACAGGTGACGGCCGTCGATCCCCGTCCGGATGACGAGGCGGTCAGCGCCTTCTACCGCAGCCACCCGGCGCTGTTCGCCGAGCGCCGCATCTACTCCTTCCACGAGTTCAACATCCAGGCGCGGCCCGAGCGTCTCGAGGCGCTGCGCGCGGTGGCGGTGCGCGAGCGCGACAGTGCCGCCATCGCCGCCACGCTGGAGCGCGAAGGCCTCAGCTTCGCCGCCCGCGTTGCCGTGTTGCCGGCGGAACAACTGCCGTTCGAGCGCTTGAACGCCTTCTCGCGCCTCAAGGATGGCGACAACCTGCTGACGCCGACGCCCTACGGCGCGGAACTGGTGCATCTGGCTTCGTCGCGCCGGCAGCCGCTGGACGAGGCCTCCGCGCGGCCGGTGATCGAGCAGTTCCTGCGCAACCGCGAGCGCGTCGAACTCGCGCGCGACGAGGCGCGGCGCCTGCGCAAGTCGGCAGAGATCGAATACGTCGGCCCGTTCTCGCGCGCACCGCGGGCAAGCGCCGGGCCGGAGCCCACGGCGCTGCCCGCGGCCCGCCGCACGGCGGCCAACCAATAGCCGGTTTTCCGGGAAGCGAGCGCGCCGCGCTCACCGTTCGTTCGAGGTGATCATGTTCAACAAGCTCATCCGGTTTTCGCTGCTGTTCCTGGCATCCCTCGCGGCCAGCCTGCCTGCATTGGGCGCCTCGCCGGCCGCCCAGCGCGAATACGTGCTCGGCGCGGGCGACGTGATCCGCATCAGCGTGTTCCAGAACCCCGATCTCGCGACCGAGAGCCGGGTGTCGGAATCCGGCGCGATCACGTTTCCACTGATCGGCAGCGTCGAGGTCGGTGGCAAGAGCGTGCCGGCCGCCGAACGCCTGATCGCCACCCGCTTGCGCGAAGGCGGTTTCGTGCAGCAGCCGCAGGTCAGCATCCTGCCGGTGGTGATGAAGGGCAACCAGGTGGCGGTGCTGGGGCAGGTGAACCGGCCCGGGCGCTATCCGCTGGAAACCTTCAACCTCAAGGTGTCCGACCTGCTGGCGCTCGCCGGCGGGGTGGCGCCGCCGGGGGGCGACACCGCGGTGCTGGTGGGCTTTCGCGACGGCCAGCCCATCCGCCAGGAAATCGACATCCCCACGCTGTTCGCCAACGGGGGTGAAACCGACGTGCTGCTGATGGGCGGCGACGTGCTTTACGTGGACCGTGCCCCGGTGGCCTACATCTACGGCGAGGTCCAGCGACCGGGTGCGTTCCGGCTGGAACGCAACATGAGCGTGATGCAGGGGCTGGCCACCGGCGGCGGACCCACGCTGCGCGGCACGGTGCGCGGCCTCAATGTCCATCGCCGCGAAGGCGATCAACTGAAAGTCTTCGAACCGGGGCTGGAGGAAATCCTGCGTCCGGATGACGTCATCTACGTCAAGGAAAGCCTGTTCTGACCAGGAGCGCGCCATGAGCATCCAGCAACTTTTCCTCGTCCTGCGCGCCAACCTGCGGCTCATCGCCAGCGTGTTGTGCGCCGTCGTGGCGCTCGTGATGGCGGTCAGCCTGCTGTTGCCGCGCAAATACACCGCGCAGGGCGAGGTGGTGGTGGACGTGCGGGGCGCCGATCCCATCCAGGGCGCGGTGATGCAGGGCAGCCTGATCCCCGGTTACCTCGCCACCCAGGTCGACATCCTTACCTCCGAGCGCGTCGCGCGGCGCGTCGCCGATCTCCTCAAGCTGAAGGACAACGCCGAATTCCGCGCCGCGTGGGAAAGCGAGCGCGGCGGCGTCGGCAGCTACGAGGACTGGCTGGCGCGCACGCTGGGCGCGGCGCTCACGGTCAAACCCTCGCGCGACAGCAGCGTGCTCGGCATCGCCTTCACCGCGCGCGATCCGGCCTTTGCCGCCGCGGCCGCGAACGCCTTTGCGCAGGCTTACATCGACACCTCGCTCGAACTCAAGGTGGAGCCGGCGCGGCAGTACTCGGACTGGTTCAACGATCGCAGCAGCGGCGTGCGGGAAGAACTCGAAGCCGCCCAACGCCGCCTGTCCGATTACCAGCAGCAGCACCGCATCCTGACTGGCACCGACGAGCGGCTGGACGTCGAGAGCGAGCGCCTCGCGCAGCTTTCCGCGCAACTCGTGGCGGTGCAGGCGCAGCGGGCGGAAAGCCGCTCGCGCACCAGCCAGCCCGGCTCGGTGGACACGTTGCCGGAGGTGCTGCAGAACGGGTTGATCCAGGGGCTGAAGACGGACATCGCGCGGCTCGAGGCGCAGCGCGGTCAGTCGCTGCGCCGGCTGGGGCCCAACCATCCGGAGGTCGCACGCATCGACGCCGAACTCGGCTCGCTGCGCAGCCGGGTGGGTGCTGAAACCGCGCGCGTAGCCGGTTCGCTCGCCACCGCGGCGCGCATGAACGATGCGCGCGAAGCGGAGATTGCTGCCGCGGTGGAGGCGCAGAAGGCCAAGGTGCTGGAATTGAAGGCGCATCAAAGCCGCATCGGCGTGCTCCAGCGCGACGTGGAGAACGCCCAGCGCGCCTATGACATGGTGACCCAGCGCTACGCCCAGACCAGTCTCGAAAGCCAGACCCGCCTGACCAATGTCGTCGTGCTCAGTCCGGCGGCCGAGCCGGTCGTTCCCTCCACGCCCAACCTGCCGCTCAATCTGCTGCTGTCCATCGTCGTGGGCGGGCTGCTGGGCGTGGGCGCCGCGCTGTGGCGCGAACTGCGCCACCCGCGCATCCGCGGCGAGGGCGAACTCGATCAGTTGCTCGGAGTGCCGGTGCTGGCGGTGTTGCCGCCGCGGCCGGCGCTCGCAGGCGTGGGCCTGCGCCGGCTGCTGCCGGCGGTGCCCCAGGCACGCCGTTTGCGCTGAGCGTCTCAGCGTCCCATCTGCTGCACCCGGAGGCGTCTTTCCATGAATGCTCCGCACAAACTTCCGCCGCAGCCGCAAGAGCGGCCGATCGGCGCCATCCTCGTCGAATCCGGGCGCCTGCGCGCGGAGGACGCTGAACGGGTGCTGCGCCTGCAGCGCGAACGCGGCCTGCGCTTTGGCGATGCGGCGCGCGAACTGCGCCTGGTCGATGACGAGGACGTTGCGTTCGCGCTCGCGCACCAGTTCGACTATCCCTACGTGGCGTGGGGAAAAAGTGCCATCCACGACGCAGTTGTTGCCGCCTACCAGCCCTTTGGCGACGCGGTGGAAGCGCTGCGCGGCCTGCGCACGCAGCTGATGCTGCGCTGGCTGGGTGACCCGGCCGCGCGGCGGCGGCTGGCGGTCGTCAGTCCCACCCGCGGCGACGGCCGCTCGTGGACTGCGGCGAATCTGGCCGTGGTGTTCAGCCAGCTCGGCGAGCGCACCTTGCTGGTCGATGCCGATCTGCGCCGTCCCGCCCAGCATCGCCTGTTCGGGCTGCCCAACGGCAGCGGTTTGGGCACGCTGCTCGCGGGCCGCAGCGGCGGCGAGTCGATCCGCCGCGTGGATGGCCTGGTGAACCTCAGTGTGCTGCCGGCCGGGCCCCAGCCGCCCAATCCGCTCGAGCTGCTGTCGCGGCTACCGTTTCCGGCCTTGCTCGACCGCCTCGGGGTTCAGTTCGACGTCGTCATCATCGACACCCCCGCGGCGGAGCAGGGCGCCGACGCCGAGCTGATCGCGGCACGGGCGGGCGCAGCCTGCGTGCTGGCACGCCAGAATGCATCCGCAACGCGTCCCCTCGTCCAGCTTGCCGAGCGCCTGCGCGCCGCCTCGGTGAATGTGGTCGGAAGCGTGCTCAATGCCTATTGAAGCAGGGCGGATGCAACCGCAGCTGGCCGAACCCCGCCGCAATGCCGCCATCGACGCCGCGCGCGCGATCGGCATCGTGCTGGTGGTGATCGGCCATGCGCGCGGCTGCCCGCCCTGGCTGGCAAGCTTGCTGTACAGCTTCCACGTACCCCTGTTCTTCTGGCTTGCCGGCGCGGTGGTGCGTGACGCACGCCTGACCGAAGGGCTGGGCCTCGGTGTCCGCCGTCTCGCCCGCAGCCTGCTGCTGCCCTATGCCTTCTTCTTTGCCGGCGCCTACCTGTACTGGCTGGCGACGCGGGGCATTGGCGACAAGGCGGCGCGCTGGGGCGCCCGCCCGTGGTGGGAACCGCTGCAGGGGCTGGTAAGCGGGCAGGGCGACCTGCTCTACGTCGATCCGGCGCTGTGGTTCCTGCCGGCCTTGTTCGTCACCGCCTGCGCCTATCTGCTGCTGCGCCGCCACGCCGGTGCCGCCGCGGTTGCGCTGGGCGCAACCGCCTTCGCGCTGCTGTGGTGCGCGCTCTTTCCGCAGGCGGGCTGGCGGCTGCCGTTCGCGCTCGACGTGCTGCCGGCCGCGCTGGTGTTCTACGCCTGGGGGCAGTGGCTGCGCGGTGTGGCGGGGCAGTGGCACGGGGGCGTGCTGGCGCTGCTGCTTGTTGCCGCGGTGTGGCTGGCCGCCGCGCTCGCCAACGGCCGCGTCGACCTCAACCAGCTCCGCTTCGGCAACTGGGTGGGGCTGTACTTCGTTGCCGCCGCCGCCGGCATCGCGCTGGTTACGCTGTTGGCGCAGCGCGTGCGCCCCAACCGCGTGGTCGATTGGCTGGCCGCCAACACGCTGCTGATCTTCGCCAGCCACATGGTCACGTTCAGCGTGCTGTCCGGTGTGGCGGCAGTGGCGGGGTGGCGGACTGCCGACGCTGGTTTCGGCTGGGCGCTGGCCAGCTCCGCGATCGCGATCCTGATCTGCGTGCCCTTGCGCGCGCTGCTCGGCGCCCGCATGCCGTGGGCACTGGGCTTGAGGGCGCCGGTAGCGGCGACCCCGGCGGGAGCAGTCTGAGATGGCCGCAGGCAGCTTCGGTGCAGGGCTTGCTCCCGCGCTGGCGATGCCAACCGCATCGCCCCGCGCGCTGTCCGTGGGGGAGCGCCGGGTGGTGCTGTGCGCCGTGGTGCTCGCGTGTTGCTACCCGCTGCTGCTGGTCGGCATTCATACCAACGTGCTGCGGCTCGGCGCCGCGGCAGTCGGGGTGGCGGAAGGGCTGATCCTGGCGCTGTGCCTGCCGCTGCTGCTGCGCCGCGTGCCGGGGCCGATGCTTGCCCTGCTGGTCGGCATGCTCGGCATGCTCGGCTCGCTGTGGCTGCTGCGCGGCGCGGTGGATTTCAAGTCGGCGCGCGACCTCGCGATTCCGGCGCTGTTCCTGTGGCTGGGCAGCGTGGTGGGCGAGCGCGCGCTGGCGCAGCGCGCACTCTTCATCGTCGCCGGGGTGACGCTGGTGGTTGCGCTGGTCGAGCTGCTGTTCGTCGATGTCTATGCGCGCTACTTCAACATCCTCTCGTACTACATCTCGCAAGGCGTGGTGCCCGAGAGCTACCAGCAGGATGTCGCGCTCAATGTGAACGGCGTCCGCCCCGAGGGCATCGGGCGCACGCTGTTTCCCGCGCTGCTCGGCAGCCACCGGGTGTCGTCGATCTTCATCGAGCCGGTGTCGATGGGCAATTTCGCCACCTTGCTGGCGGCGTGGGGGCTGTCGCGCCCCTCCACCGAGCGCGGCACGATTGCGCTGGCACTGTTGCTGGCGTGGGCGCTGATCGTGCTGGCCGATTCGCGCTACGGGCTCGTGGTGGTGACGCTGATGGCGGCGATGCGGCTGACGCTGGTTCCGAGTTGGCAAGGCCTCGGGTTCGGTTTCCCGTTCATCGCGGTGACCGGCATCTGCGCGCTGGCGATCGCGTTTCCGCATCACCTGGCGGACGACTTTGTCGGCCGCCTCGCGCTCGGCGGGCGTTCGGTGCTCGAACTCGGCTGGGCCGGGCTGCTGGGGCTGGAAGGCTGGGCCGCCCGCCACGGCGACGCCGGCTACGCCTACCTGTTCACCCGCTTCGGCCTGCCGCTGGCGCTGGGGCTGTGGTTGTTCCTGTGGTTGTTGCCGATGCGTGACGAAGCGGCTGCGCGCCTGCGCGCCCAGGTCTCGCTCTACATCGCCTTGATCCTGACGGTGAGCGGCACGTCGCTGTTCGCCATGAAGACATCCGCGCTGCTGTGGTTTCTGATCGGCGTGAGCGTGGCCAGCCGCTTCGGCGGCACGACGGAGGACGCCAACGCGGGCGCGCCTCGGGCCGCCGCGCCGTCCTTGTCCGACCCAGTCACCGGGAGAAGTCCATGAAAGTCGTACATGTCGTCCGCCAGTTCCATCCCTCCATCGGCGGCATGGAAGAAGTGGTGCTCAACATCGCCCGCCATCAGGTCGAGGTGTGCGGCCAGCAAGCCGAGGTGGTCACGCTCAACCGCATGTTCCGCGACGAGGATGTGCTGCTGCCGAGCGAGGACGAGCACCAGGGCATCACGGTGCGCCGCCTGCCCTATACCGGCTCGTCGCGCTATCCGCTGTGTCCATCGGTCATCGGTGCCATCCGCGGCGCCGACGTGGTCCATGTGCACGGGGTCGATTTCTTTTTCGACTATCTGGCGGCGACCCGTCTGTTGCATGGCAAGCCGATGATCGCCTCGACCCACGGCGGCTTCTTTCACACCGCGTTCGCGTCGCGCGCCAAGCAGCTGTGGTTCCGCACCATCACGCGGGCCTCGGCCCATGCCTATCGGCGCGTCATCGCCACCAGCGACAACGACGGCGAGATTTTCAGCCGCGTGGTTTCGCCGTTGCGCCTGCGCGTGATCGAGAACGGCGTCGACGTCGACAAGTTCGCCGGCGCGGGCAGCGAGGTTCCGGGCAAGACGCTGATCTACTTCGGCCGCTGGTCGGTGAACAAGGGCCTGATGGAAACCCTGGACCTGTTCGCGCAGCTGGTGGAGGCCGATGACCAGTGGCGTCTCATCATCGCCGGGCGGGAGTTCGACCTCAGCCTGGTCGACCTCGAATGCGCGATCGCGCTGCGCGGGCTGGACGGGCTGGTGGAACTGGTCGCGGCGCCGTCGCAAGCGGCGCTGCAGGCCTTGCTTGGGCGCGCCCAGTATTTCGTCTGCCTGTCGCGTCATGAGGGCTTCGGTATCGCGCCGATCGAGGCGATGAGCGCCGGCCTGGTGCCGGTGCTGAGCGCGATTCCGCCTTTCGCCAAGCTGCAGGCAGAGTCGGGCATCGGACTGCTGATGGGCGAGGGCGTGGGTGTGGACGACGTGCTGGCGCTCGCCGACGTCACGCCCGGGGACTATCAGGCCCGGCGCCAGCGCGCGATCAACTACGCGGCGCGCTACCACTGGCGCCACGCGGCGCACCAGTACGTGGACGAGTACCGCAATGTGGTGGGGAGGGCGTCATGAACACGATGCTACGGCGCTTCGTGCGCACCCTCGCCACCGTCGTGCTCGCGGGCACCGCCTATTCCGCCGCCGCCCAGTGCGACCTCAGCCGTCAGCTCGCCGGGGTCAATCTCGCGGGCGCGGAGTTCAACGGCAAGAAGATTCCGGCGCGCTACGGTTACGACTACATCTACCCGCCGGCGCAGGATCTCGCGTACTTCCAGAGCGTCGGCATGAACACCATCCGGCTGCCGTTCCGCTGGGAGCGGCTGCAGCCGCTGCTGGGCGCTGGCCTCGACACCGCCGAGCTGGGGCGCATGCGCACCGTCACCGAAGCGGCGCGCAGCCTGGGCATGTGCGTGATCCTCGATGTTCACAACTACGGCGCCTATGCGGGGCAGAGCATCGGCAGCGCCGCGGTCAGCGAGGCGGTGTTCATCGACTTCTGGGTGAAGCTCGCGCGCGAGTTCGCCGGTCAGGCGCACGTGGCCTTCGGGCTGATGAACGAGCCGAACCTGATCACGATTCCGCAATGGGCCAGTCTCGCCCAGCGTACCGTCGATGCCTTGCGCAGCGCCGGGGCGAACAACCTGCTGCTGGTTTCGGGCGGGCGCTGGAGCGGCGCCCACGAGTGGCAGAAGCCGATCAACGGCATCTCCAATGCGCAGGCCTTCAGCAGCTTCCGCGATCCGCTCAACAACTTCGTGTTCGAAGTGCATCAGTACGCCAACGCCAGCTATTCCGGCACCACGGTGGAGTGCATTCCGGCCGAGCAGCTGCGCCAGATCATGACGAATGCCAGCGCCTGGGCGCGCAGCACCGGCGCCCGCTTCTTCCTCGGCGAATTCGGCGTGGCCGCCAGCGAGCCCTGTCTCGCCGCGCTCGACGCCATCCTCGCCGAGGTGGACAACAACCCGGTGTGGGCGGGGTGGACCTACTGGGCGGCCGGGCGGTGGTGGGGCACCTATCCGTTCAGCATCCATCCCGCGGCCTCCGGCGTGGAGGCGCCGCAGCTGACGCTGATCCGCAAGTACCTGTAACCCGCAAGACAGACAACAAAGGGGATACTCCATGGAGCAACTCGCACCGGCGCCGGCCGCTCCGGCCACGACATCACCCCGCTATCTGGTGCTGTCCGCGCACGATTACCGCACGCCGCGCCGCGCCAGCATCCACTTCATTGCCGACGAGCTCGCGCGCCGCGGGCAGGTCCGCTTCTTCTCGCTGCGCTACAGCGCGCTGTCGAAGATGAAGGGCGACATCCGCCTGGCGATCGACGACCGCGCCAACCAGGTGGAGCACTGGAACGGCGTCGATTGCTACCTGTGGAAGACGCCGGTGCATCCGTTCAACTCGCGGCGCTGGTATCTGCGGCCGTTCGAGGACGCGATGTTCTGGCTGTACGCCAATTCGGCCAACCCCACGCTGCAGGAATGGATCGGCGAAGCCGACGTGGTGGTGTACGAGAGCGGCATCGCGCCGATCTTTGCCGACCTCGTGCGGCGCATCAATCCGCGCGCGCGCCAGATCTACCGGGCCTCCGACAGCCTGGCCACGATCAACGTGGCGGACTACGTGAAGCGGCGCTTCGTCAAGGCATCGGGCGACATGGACGTGATCGCGCTGCTGTCGCCGCAGCTCGCCGGCGAGATGCCCACGCGCGACAACGTGTTCCATGTGCCGCAGGGTTTTGATTCCAGCCTGGAGTCGCACAGCGACCCTTCGCCCTACGGTGCCGGGCTGCACGCGGTCAGCATCGGGTCGATGCTGTTCGACCCGGCTTTCTTCGAAGTCGCCAGCCGCGCCTATCCCGGCATCACCTTCCACGTCATCGGCTCCGGCTCGCCGCGGCTGCCGGGCTACGGCGACAACGTCCGTGTGTACGGCGAGATGAAGTACGTCGAGACGCTGCGCTACATCAAGCACGCCCGCTTCGGCATCGCGCCCTACCGCTCCGAAGCGGTGCCGAGCTATCTCGCCGACAGCTCGATGAAGCTCGCCACCTACGACTATTTCGGCGTGCCGTCGGTGTGCCCCAACGCGGTCGTCGGCAATTACGCCTCGCGCTTCGGCTATACGCCGGGTGACGAGGCCAGCATCGTCGCGGCGATCCGTCTCGCGCTGGCCGCCCCGCACGAACGTCAGCGCCAGTGCCTGAGCTGGTCCGAGGTGGTGGACCGCCTGCTCGACCCCCACGCCTACCCGGACACCCGGCTTTCATGAGCACCTTGGCAAGGTGGCCGCGAGGGTGCGCCCGCGGCCTCTCGGGTGATATTGCCTCCCGGCCGGCGGGGCAGTTGCGCGGCGCCGCACGTCTGCGGAGGTGGCGATGAGCGCCGGGCAGCGCCGTGCCGGCTTCGGCAGCGGGGCGATGTGGGCGATGCTGGACAACCTCGCCCAGCAAGCGCTGTCCTTCGCCATCTTCATCGTGCTGGCGCGCTTTCTGCTGCCCGAGCACTTCGGCCTGCTCGCGATTGCCCACCTGGTGCTCGGCGCACTGCGCCAGATCGTGTTCGACGCGATCGCGATGCCTGCGCTGCGTGCGCCCGCACCCGACGACGCGCTGTATTCGCGCACCTTCCGCCATTGCGCCGCGGTCGGAATCCTGTGCGGCGGCCTGGTCGCGGCGGGCGCGGGGCCGGTCGCCGCGCTGTACGGCCAGCCGGAACTCGAATCCGTATTGCGCTGGATGAGCGTCGCAGTGGTGTGCGTAGGCTGCGCCCGCGCCTACGAGGCCCGGCTTGCGCGCCAGATGGCGTTTCGCGTGCTGGCGGTGCGCTCCATCGTCTCGGTGTCGATCGGCGGGCTCGTTGGCATCCTGCTCGCGCTGCGCGGCCACGGCGTGATGGCCCTCGTGGCCCAGCAGGTGGTGGGCGCGGTACTGGCGCTGGCCTTGCTCGTGGGGCAGTCGCGCTGGTGGCCGCGCCTGCGCGACGAGGGCGGGGCGCGGCCACGCAACCGGCGCGAGATCGCCCAGGTCGGCTTCACCGGTGTCACCGGCTTCCTCACCACGCATGGCGACATCCTGCTGGTCAGCATCCTGCTCGGCAGCCACGCCACCGGCCTGTACAACTTCGCCAAGCGCATCACCTCGGCGGTGTATCTCGTGGTCGGCAGTTCGATGATCAAGGTGGCGATGACTGCCTTTGCCGATGCAGTGCGCGAAGGGCCGGCCGCGCTGCGTGCCGCCTACGTCCGGGTGCTGGGCGTGACGCTGTTCGTGATGCTGCCGGTGCTCGCCGGCCTCGGCGCGCTGGCTTCACCGCTGATCGCGGCGGTGTTCGGCCCGGTGTGGGCCCCCGCGGCGCCGCTGGTGGCGGTGCTCGGCGTGCTGCACGTGATGCTCGCCATCCACCAGACCAACGACTACCTGCTGTTCGCGGTGGGGCGGCGGCGCGTTCCGGTGCTGCGCGGGCTGGCGCAGGTCGCCGCCGCGGGCCTGTTCGCGTGGTTCGCGGCCGGGCAGGGGGTGTTGGGCGTCAGCTTCGCCTTCGTCGCCGCCAGCGTGCTGGTGTGGCCGTGGACACAGCGCGCGGCCGGGCGGCCGCTGGAGAGCGGCGTGCGTGCGCTGGCGGGCGCCTTGAAGACGCCGGTGCTGGCCACCGCGGCGATGCTGGGTGCGGTGCTGCCGCTCGCCTACTACGGCGCCGCCGCGATCTCGCCGGCGGGCGTTGTGGCCGCCGGCGCAGTGGCCGGTGCGCTGTGCTACTTCCTCGTCTATCTGCTGGTCGCCCGCCTCAGTCGCGGCAGCTACAACGCCTTCGGCGAGCTGCAGCGGCTGCGGCGCGCGGCCGGACGTTGATTTTCATTTCGGCAGACCGGTCATGGAAAACACGCTCTATCTCGGCGGATTCCGCATCCGCAGCGTCACCGGCGACGACTTCGCGGACGAACTCCTGCGCCACTGCGAGGCGCGGGAGAGACGCCGCGTGGTGTTCGCCAACACCAACTTCATCGTGCAGTGCAGGGGGCTGCGGCGGCGCCTGGCGCGCGGCTCGGTATGCGTGGTCAACGACGGCATCGGCGTAGACCTCGCTGCCTTGCTGGTGCATGGCCGCCGCTTCGCCGACAACCTTGCCGGCAGCGACTTCATTCCCAAGCTGTGCGAGCGCAGCCCGCGCCCCTTGCGTTTCTTCCTGCTCGGCAGCCGGCCGGGCGTGGCGATGCGCGCCGGGCAGCGGCTGGTGGAGGAGTACGGCCAGGAGGTGGTCGGCTGTTGCGATGGCTACGACGGCTTTGCCGCGCTGCGCGAGAGCGGCCAGCTTGCCGAACGCATCAACGAGAGCGGCGCCGACGTGGTGCTGGTGGCCTTCGGCAATCCGATGCAGGAGCAATGGATGCTGGACCACGACGAGGCGATCGAGGCGCCGCTGATGTTCGGCGTCGGCGCGCTGCTCGACTTTCTCGCCGGCGAGGCCAAACGGGCACCGGAGTGGGTGCGGCGCGCCCGGCTCGAATGGCTGTACCGCCTGGCGCGCGAGCCGCGCCGTCTGCTGCGCCGCTACACGCTGGACATTGTCACCTTTCTGTCGATCTGCCTGCTGGCGGGCCGGGGCGCCGCGCGCGTCGGCCAGGCGCGCTGATCGGCCGCGCCACCGTTTTCGCTTAACAGGGAGCCCAAGCAATGAAAATCACCGTCATCGGGACCGGCTATGTGGGCCTGGTTTCCGGCGCCTGCCTGGCGGATGTCGGCAACGAAGTGCTCTGCCTCGACGTCGATCCGGCCAAGATCCGCATCCTGGAAGAAGGGGCGATTCCGATCCACGAACCCGGCCTGCTCGAGATCGTCCGCCGCAATGTGGAGGCGGGACGGCTGAGCTTCACCACCGATCCGGTGAAAGCCGCGCAGCACGGCCTGGTGCAGTTCATCGCGGTCGGCACGCCGCCGGACGAGGACGGCTCGGCCGACCTGCAGTACGTGCTCGCCGCCGCGCGCAACATCGGCCGTCATCTGGATGGCTACCGGGTGGTGGTGGACAAGTCCACCGTGCCGGTGGGCACCGCGGACAAGGTGCGCGCGGCAATCGCCGACGAACTGGCCGCGCGCGGCTCCAGCGAGGCCTTCAGCGTCGTCTCCAATCCGGAGTTCCTCAAGGAAGGCGCCGCGGTGGACGACTTCATGCGGCCGGACCGCATCGTCATCGGCGCCGACGACGAGCGCGCGATCGAGCTGATGCGCCAGCTCTACGCCCCGTTCCAGCGCAAGCACGACAAGCTGGTGTTCATGGATGTACGCAGCGCTGAGCTGACCAAGTACGCCGCCAATGCGATGCTGGCCACCCGCATCAGCTTCATGAACGAACTGGCCAACCTCGCCGAAAGCCTGGGGGCGGACATCGAGCTTGTCCGCCAGGGCATCGGCTCCGATCCCCGCATCGGCTGGCACTTCCTCTACGCGGGCTGCGGCTACGGCGGCTCGTGCTTTCCGAAGGATGTGAAGGCGCTGATCCGGACCGCCGCCGAACAGGGTACCGCGTTGCGGGTGCTGACTGCGGTGGAAGAGGCCAATGAAGTGCAGAAGCACGTGCTGATCGACAAGATCGTGCGCCGTTTCGGCACCGATCTTTCCGGCCGTCGCTTCGCGCTGTGGGGGCTGGCTTTCAAGCCCGATACCGACGACATGCGCGAGGCGCCCAGCCGGGTGGTGGTGGAGGAACTGCTGGCGCGCGGCGCCAGTGTCACCGCTTACGACCCCGTGGCCATGGGCGAGGCCGAACGCATCTTCGGCGACGAGCCGCGGATCAGTTACGCCGGGCGGCCCAAGAGTGCGCTGGAAGGCGCCGATGCGCTGGTGATCCTGACCGAGTGGAAGGAATTCCGCAGTCCGGACTTCGAAGCCATCCGCAGCCGGCTGCGCACGCCGGTGGTGTTCGACGGCCGCAACATCTACGAGCCTTCGGTGCTGCGCGCCGCAGGCATCGAATACCACGGCATCGGCCGCCCGTGATCATCGCCGCGACAACGACAGGAGAGACTGCATGGCGAAGGGAATGATACTGGCGGCGGGGCAGGGCACCCGCGTACGGCCGCTGACCAAGTACCTGCCCAAACCGATGGTGCCCATCCTCGGCAAACCGGTGCTGGAATACCTGATCGAGCATCTGGCGCGCTACGGCGTGGACGAGATCATGATCAACGTGGCCTACAACCACTACAAGATCGAGGACTACTTCGGCGACGGCCATCGCTGGGGCGTGCAGATCGGGTATTCCTACGAGGGTGTGCGCGAACACGGCGAGGTGGTGCCGCGCCCGCTCGGCTCGGCCGGGGGGATGCGCAAGATCCAGGACTTCAGCGGCTTCTTCGACCAGACCACGCTGGTGGTGTGCGGCGACGCGATCGTCGATCTCGACATCCGCGCGGCACTGGACGAACACCGCCTGAAGGGCGCGCTCGCCAGCGTGATCACGCTCGAGGTGCCGCGCGAACAGGTGCAGAACTATGGCGTGGTGGTGGCCGACGGGGACGGGCGGGTGCTTTCCTTCCAGGAAAAACCCAGCCCCGAGGCGGCGCTGTCCACCCACGCCAGCACCGGCATCTACGTGCTGGAACCGGAGGTGATCGACCTCGTTCCGCCCGGCGAGGCCTTCGACATCGGTAGCCAGCTGTTTCCGATGCTGGTGGAAAAGTCCCTGCCGTTCTTCGCCCAGAAGCGCTTCTTCAACTGGATCGACATCGGCCGCCTGAGCGACTACTGGTCGGTATTGCAGCGCGTGCTGCGCGGCGAGGTGGCGCAGATGGACATGCCGGGGCGCGAGGTCCGGCCGGGCGTGTGGGTCGGCCTCAACACCTCGATTGCGTGGGAGAGCGTGCAGATCGTGGGGCCGGTGCACATCGGCTCCGGGGTGCGGATCGAGCCCGGCGCCTCGGTGATCGGCCCGAGCTGGATCGGCCACGGCAGCCACCTGCGGCCGGGGGCCCGGGTGGAGCGCAGCATCCTCTTTCCCTACACGCGCATCGGCGAGGGGCAACGCTTCATCGACAAGATCGTGTCGCCGCAATACTGCGTGGATCGTTCCGGGGAGACGCTCTACGTGGGCGACGATACCGCGGCGCTGCGCTGGGGCGATGCCCGCGGTTGAGCGCGGCGGCGGCAGATGATGCGGGCGGCGGGCGGCTCAGCCGCCTTGCCGCTTGCCCGCCGTGCTGCCGTGCTCGTTCTTCCACACCCCGCGCAGGTTGGTGGCGAAAAGGCCGAACTGCAGCACGATCAGCGCCCACGCCTGGGCTTGCCAGCCCCACACGATCCACAACACGTTGCTGAGGATGAAGCACCAGAAACCGGTGCTGCGTTTCCAGCGCTGTTGCGAGCCCACCAGCCACGCCGCTACCAGCGTGGCCACCATCGCCGGCCACTGCATCGCGTCGATCACGGCTTCCATCTGCGCCGCTCCCCGCCTGAACCCGCGCGGGCGAAGCGCCCTCGCCCACGCGGGCTGGTTTGCAGTTGCTTCATCCCGGTGCCTCCGCGCCGATGCCAGATGACGCTGCGCGTCAGCAGGCGGCGTGCCCGGGGCAGACTCAGCGCAGATTGCTCGAGTTGAGCAACACCGCCTGATCGGCGACAAAATTTACGTTGATATAACGCGTGTCATCACCCCAGGTGCAGGCTTTGACGGCGAGCAGATCGCTGCATCGGGTCGGTTCGCCAAGGATGGACTTGACCTCGGCATAGTGCATGCCCATTCTGAGTTTGTCGTAGTTCTCCGGGGTGAGCTTGTTACACCCGGCGAGCGGAAGTGCGGCGAGCAGGAGAAGGGCGAAGCGCATGGGGCTGTCCTTGGGGGGCGATCGGGCAGGATTCTGCCATAGCAGCGGGCGGGTTCCAGGCAGGCATGGCGATTGCGGCCTCACCGTCGCCGGGCGCGAAACGGCGGTGGCGGGGGGAGGTCACCGGTCCACCGTCCTCCGCCATTCATACAACAAGGACAACTTAACGGAGACCCGCCGCCGTGAAGGACACCCTGAAGTTGAGCCACCTGTTTTCGCTCGCGCTGGTGATCGTGGCGGCGGTCATCGCGCAGTGGATCGAGACGCCCGAGCGGTCGCGTTCCGCGCTCGAGCGGGTGCGCGATGGCGGCGTGGTGCTGGCGGGTTACGCACTGGAGCCGCCGTTCGTGACGCTCGAAGCCGATGGCCGGGTCAGCGGCGAGGCCCCGGAGGTGTTCCGGCGCGCGGTGGCGGCGGTCGGCCCAGGCCAGATCGACTGGGTCCATTCGGATTTCGGCAGCCTCGCCCATGAACTTGCTTCAGGCCGGATCGACGTGATCGTGTCCGGCATGTTCATCACCCCCGAGCGCGAAGGGCAAATGGTATTCACCCGCCCGACCGCGGTGGTCTGCCCGGCCTTCGCGGTGCCGGCCGGCAATCCGCAGGGTGTGCATTCCTACACCGAGGTGGCCGACCGCGGCGAACTGCGCCTGGGCGTGGTGGCGGGGGCGGTGGAGGTCGCACAGGCGCGTGGGTTGGGGGTACCGGCGGAGCGGACCGTCGCCTTTCCCGATGCCCTGAGCGGGCTGGCCGCGGTTGAAAGCGGCCGGGTCAGCGCATTTGCGCTGTCCGCGGTATCGCTGCGGCGCGCGATCGTCGAGCATCCCTTGCTCCAGATGGTCGCGCCGCTCGTGGGCGATCCGCCGGTGCTGCCCGGCCGTCCCGCGTTTGCGCTGCGTCCGGGCGACCGCGACTTCCGGGACGCGCTCGATCACGTGCTGGACGGCTTTCTCGGCAGTCCCGAACACCACGCGCTGGTGGTGCCGTTCGGCTTCTTGCCGACGGAATTGCCGCACTACGAACGCAGCGCGAGGTGTGGCCAATGAAGGACGCCCTGCCACGCTCGCCCTTCCAGGTCAGCAGCATGCTGACGCTGGTGGCCATCACGCTCGTGGCGATCGCGGTGCTGCTGCTGGTGGCGTGGTCGTCCGCCCGGTGGGACACCCTGCTGCGAGACAGCGCGGTGCCGCTGGATCGCCTTTCGCAGTCGCGCAGCTTTGCGCTGCAGGCCGAGCTGTTCACCGAGCGCCTGCTGGCGGGCGACCCCGGCAGCTCGCCGAGCCTGGTCCAGGCCAACCTGCAGCGCGCCAGCCACGCCGCGCGCGCGATCGTCAATGACACCACCCGCCTCGGGCGGCTGGAGATCGCCGGGCCGGTGTCGCCGGAACTGCGCCTTGCGGTGGGCGAATACCTCCAGGTGCTGGACGACATGGGCCGCCACATCCGCGCCCGGCTGATCGATCCGGCGCAGACCTCGGCACTGGATCTGCGCGTGATGCACGCTTCGCTGCGAGCTGCCGGGGTGAGGGTGGAGAGCGTGCTGCTGGCGGACATGAATGGCCGTTACGCGTTCCAGCGCGATCTCGACCGGCTGGTCGGGCTGCTGCTGACGGCCATGATGCTGGTGGTGATCGGGCTGCGCTACCGGGCCTCGGTGCGCCAGCGCCATGCGCTGCTGCGCCTGGTGGATAGCGAAGCACGGCTGCGCGCGTTCGCGTACGCGATGCCGGACACCGCCTTCATCCTCGATCGGGAGGGGCGTTACATCGAGGTGTTCGGCATGGGCCGCAGCCTGACGCCCTATGGCCACGAGCGCATGGTGGGCGCCACGGTGTTCGACTACTTCCCGCGTCCGCAGGCCGAGAACTTCGTCGGCGTGGTGCGCGACGCGCTGACCCGGGGCGAGGTGGTGCGCTACGAATACTCCCTGCGGCTTGCCGGTGGCACGCGCTGGTTCGAGGCCCGGGTGGCGCCGGTCGACAGCATGCAGCGGGTGGTGTGGGTGAGCCGCGACGTGACCGAGCGCAGGCGCGCCGAAGAGCGCATCCGGCTGCACGCAGTGGCGCTGGAAGGCACGCGCGACGGCGTGATGGTGACCGACCTGCACGGGCGCATCCAGTCGGTCAATCGCGCCTTCACCTCGATTACCGGCTACAGCGAAGAAGAGGCGATCGGCAAGACGCCGGGGCTGCTCAAGTCCGGCCGCCACGACCCCAGTTTCTACCGCGGCATCTGGAGCGCGCTGCTGAGCGGCGGCTACTGGCAGGGCGAGATCTGGAACCGCCGCCGCAACGGCGAGGTGGCGCCGCACTGGATGTCGATCAGCGCGGTGGGCGAGCAGGGACATCCCTACGAGCACTATGTCGCGGTGTTTACCGATATCAGCCAGTTGCGCCAGTTCGAGGAGCGGGTCAGCCACCTTGCCAACTATGACCTGCTCACCGATCTGCCGAACCGGCTGCGGATGAGCGACTGCCTGGAGACCGCGATTGCCGCCGCGCGCCGCAGCCATACGCAGGTGGGCGTGATGCTGGTGGATCTGGACCGCTTCAAGAACGTCAATGACGCGCTGGGCCATGCGCTGGGCGACGAGTTGCTGGCGGGCGTGGCGGAACGCCTGCGCAAGCACCTGCGCCACGGCGACACGCTGGGGCGGTACGGCGGCGACGAGTTCCTGCTGGTGCTGGAGCAGTTGCGCGATGCCGGCGAGGCCGCGGCCGTCGCACGCACGATGAACAGCGCGCTCGACCAGCCCTTCTTGATGCGCGGCGGGCAGGAGCTGTACATCAAGGCCAGCATCGGCATCAGCCTCTACCCTGAAGACGGTGATACGGCGGCCGAACTGATCAAGGACGCCGACGCGGCGATGTACGAAGCCAAGCGCCTCGGCCGCAACACCTTCCGCTACTACCAGGAAGACCTGACCCGCACCGCCAACGAACGGCTGGCGCTCGAGTCGCGCCTGCGGCGTGCGCTGGACGAATCCATGTTCGAGATGTACTACCAGCCGCTGGTCGCACTCAACAGCGGCGAAGTGCTCGGCGCGGAAGCGCTGGTGCGGCTGCGCCCGGACGGCGGTCCGCGCATCGGCCCGGCGGATTTCATTCCGGTACTTGAGGAAAGCGGCATGATCGCCGAGCTGGGGCGCTGGGTGCAGCGCGAGGTCTGCCGCCAGGGGCGCGCCTGGCTGGACGCGGGCTACGACTTCCAGTTGCTGACGCTCAACCTCTCCGCCGAGGAGGTGCGCCGCGGCGGCGTGGTCGACAACCTGCGCGAGGTGCTGGCGGAGACGGGCTTCCCGGCTGAAAAGCTGGAAGTGGAAATCACCGAGAGCGGCCTGATGCAGCGCGGCAGCGAGGCACTGGACTTTCTGTACGAACTGAAGGGACTGGGCGTGCGGCTGTCGATCGACGACTTCGGCACCGGCTATTCCTCCCTCTCCTATCTCAAGCTGTTCCCGGTGAACAAACTCAAGATCGACCGCGGCTTCATCACCGACATTCCGGAGGACCAGAACGACGTGCAACTGACCACGACGATCATCGCGCTTGCCCGCAACCTCGGTCTGGACGTGCTGGCCGAGGGGGTGGAAACCGAGGCGCAGCGCACTTTCCTGGCCGAGAAGGGCTGTGATGCCTATCAGGGTTATCTGTGCAGTCCGCCGGTAGAGGCCGCGGTGTTCCAGGAGCGCTTCCTCCATGGGCGTCGGTGAACCGCGCCGCGCCGGGCGGCGTCTGCACGCCGCCATGCTGGCGGTGGCGCTCGCGGTTGCGCCGGGTCCGGCCGCCGCACAGGGGCCGGGCGGCGGGGACGGCCGCGCGTTGCGCGTCGCGGTCGACGTGGGCCATACCCTTGCGGCGCCGGGCGCCCGCAGTGCCCGCGGGCGGGGCGAGTTCTCCTTCAACCTGGCCTTGGCGGATGCGGTGGCCCAGGCATTACGGGACCGCGGCGTTGTGGTGCAGGTGGTCAATGCAGATGGCGGCATCGGCTCGCTGCAGGATCGTCCCGCCGAAGCAGCCGCTTTCGGCGCGGATCTGCTGCTCTCCATCCACCACGACTCGGTAGGCCCGCAACTGCTGCGCACCTGGGAATGGGCCGGGCGTACCGAGGCCTATAACGACGACTACGCGGGGCATTCGCTGTTCGTCTCGCGTGACAACCCCAGGGTGGCGGAAAGCGAGCTGTGCGCCCGGGTGATCGGGGCGCGGCTGCAGCGCATGGGCTTTGTGCCGACGGACAAGAACGCCAACCGTCCGTATTCCGACCCGGAGCTGGCCGTGCATTTCTACGACGGGCTCGCGGTGCTGCGCCACGCGACGATGCCGGCGGTGCTGTTCGAAGCGGGGGTGATCCGCAACCGTGCGGAGGAGTTGCTGCTGGCGGATGCCGGCTACCAGGCGCGCATGGCCGACGGTATCGCCACCGCCGTGGCCGCCTGCCTGCGCAGTGGCCGCCCGGCTGCGGAGGCGGCTGGCGGAGCGCGTTGAGGGCGGCGGTCAGTCCGCCGCGCGTTCCTGGTCGTCGATGATCAGCATCTCGGCCTGCGAGGCGGTGACCGGTCGGGAATAGAGGTAGCCCTGACCATATTCGACGCCCAGCTCGCGCAGCAGGGCTTCCTGTTCCGGCAGCTCGACGCCTTCGCACACCACCGCCCGGCCCAGCTTGTGGGCCAGGTTGACGATGGTCTCGACGAAGCTGCGGTCGTCCGCGCGCTCGTGCATGTGCATCACGAAGGAGCGGTCCACCTTCAGCGCGTCGATCGGCAGCCGGTGCAGGTAGGACAGTGAGGAATAGCCGGTGCCGAAGTCGTCCAGCATCAGCGACAGCCGGGTGCGCTTGAGGGCTTCGAGCAGCTCGATCGCGCGCTGGGCGTCCTCCATCATCACGCTCTCGGTGATCTCGAGCTTGAGATGGCGCGCGGAAAGCCCGGTGTCGCGCAGGGTACGGCGGATTTCCGGCAGCAGCTGCGGATGCAGCAGCTGGCGCGCGGAGAGATTGACGCTGACGGTCAGCGCCGGCCGCCGCGGATATTCGAGCTGCCAGCGCCGCATCTGGGCGCAGGCTTCCTGCAGCATCCAGCGCCCGATGTGCACGATCAGGCCGTTGTCTTCTGCCAGCGGGATGAACTCGGCCGGCGAGATCAGGCCGCGATCCGGATGGTTCCAGCGCACGAGCGCCTCGAAACCCATCAGGCGGTTGTCCTTCAGGCGCACGATGGGCTGGTAGTAGGCCTCGAACTGGTGCTTCTCCAGCGCGCGCCGCAGGTCGAGTTCGAGGTCGAGGCGGCGCAGCGCTTCCTCGTGCATGCCGCGGTCGAACAGCACGTAGCCGCCGCCCCCGTGGGCCTTCGCACTGGCCATCGCCATGTCGGCGTCGCGCAGCATCAGGTCGGCCTCTTCGTACTGCTCGCCGCCGAGCGTGATGCCGGTGGACATGCTGGCGAACACTTCGTGTTCGTGCAGCTGGAAAGGCAGCACGAAGTTTTCCTGGATGCGCTTGACCACCCGCACCGGCGAACTCGCATCGCGGATGTCTTCGAGCAGGATGCCGAATTCGTCACCGCCGAGTCGCGCCACCATGTCGGTGGGGCGGGTGGAGCGGCGCAACAGGTTGGCCACCTCGATCAGCAGCAGGTCGCCGACCCGGTTGCCCAGGCTGTGGTTGATGACGCTGAAGCGGTCGATGCCGCAGTGGATGACCGCGAAGCGCAAGTCCTTGCGGCGCTGCGCGCGCAGCATGGTGTGGCAGACGCGGTCGAGGAACAGGCCGCGGTTGGGCAGGCCGGTGAGACCGTCGATGTAGACCTCGGGCAGCCGCGCTTCCAGCTCGGAGAGGTTGACCGCGGTTTCGTGCGCGGAGGCATAGAACAGGTGCTGGTCCACATCGTGGCTGACGTTCCAGGTCAGTCCCACGTAGCGCCCGTCGGCCTTGCGGCAGCGGCATGAGAAACGGACCGTGCTGAGCGCTTCGCCGATGTGGCCGAGGCGCTGCTCGACGTCGGCGCGGTCCAGTTCGTGCACCAGCTCGGTGAACCGACGCCAACGGAGGTCGGCCTGCGTGCCGAGCACCTCGCGCCAGGATTCGCTCATCATCTGGATGATCCAGTCCTCGTCCAGCACCATCAGCAAGGCCCCGGGCAAGCGGAAGAATGCGCTTTCCGAAGGCAGGGCCTGCGGCGGTTTGCGGTAGACCTGGATCATGAATGAAGCGTCTCGATCATCGTGTTCTCGTCGGCAGACGCGTCTGGCGGAGGGAGGGACGCCGGCTGCGGGCGCGATGTTAGCGTGGCCGGAGGCCCCTGCGCACTATGCGGCGCAGCATCTGCCGCTCGTCCGTGACGGACGGCGCAGAATCAGCGTGCGCGGGCGCGCAGCAGGCGGTCGAGCTGGTTGGCGAAGCGCTGCCGGTCGGCATGGCCGAAGGCGGCCGGACCGCCGGTTTCGACGCCGGTGCTGCGCAGCGTGTCCATGAAGTTGCGCATGTCGAGCAGCTCGCGGATGTTCTCCTTGCCATAGCGCTCGCCGCGCGGGCTGAGCGCCACCGCGCCACGCTCCACCACCTGCGCTGCCAGCGGGATATCGGCGGTTACGACGAGATCGCCGCCGGCCACCCGCTCGGCGATGTATTTGTCCGCCTCGTCGAAGCCGCCCGGCACCTGCACCATGCGGATGTGCGGCGCCGGCGGGATGCGCAGCGCCTGGTTGGCCACCAGCGTCAGCGCCAGGCCGGTGCGCTGCGCGGCGCGGAACAGGATGTCCTTGATCACCGCGGGGCAGGCGTCGGCATCCACCCACACCTGCATGCGCGGCTCGTTCAACGCGTCCATGCCGGCTCTCCGAGAATGTGGGTGGCGGCAATGCAGCGGTCGTCGCCGAGCATCATCAGCACGAACAGGCGTTCTGCCAGCGTGCCGGCAAGGGCGCGGCGCGCCAGCAGCGGCGTGGCGGCGGGGTCGAGCACAACGAAATCGGCCTCTTTGCCCGGTGCGAAATTGCCGATGCGGTGATCCAGGTACAGGCTGCGCGCCCCACCCAGGGTGGCGAGGTAGAAGGCGCGTTCGGGCGACAGGTGCTGCCCGTTGAGCTGCAGCACCTTGTAGGCCTCGCTCAGGGTCTGCAGCATCGAGAAGCTGGTGCCGCCGCCAACGTCGGTGCCGATGCCCACCCGCACGCCCTGGGCATGCGCGCGGTCGAGGTCGAACAGGCCGGAGCCGAGGAAGAGGTTGGAGGTCGGGCAGAAGCTGATCGCCGCGCCGGTGGCCGCCATGCGTGCGCGGTCGGCATCGTCCAGCCAGATGCAATGCGCGAACACCGTTCGCGGCCCGAGCTGGCCGAAGCCTTCATATACGTCCAGATAGCTGCGCGCGGTGGGGTAGAGCTGCGCCGCCCACGCCACCTCGCTGCGGTTTTCTGCCACGTGCGACTGCAGGTGGAGGTCCGGGTACTCGGCATAGAGCTGGCCGGCGAGCCGCATCTGCGCGTCGCTCGAGGTGGGCGCGAAACGCGGCGTGACGGCATAACCGAGGCGGCCGGTGCCGTGCCAGCGCTCGATCAGCGCCTTCGACTCGGCGTAACCGCCGTGCGCGGTGTCGCGCAGCGCGGGCG
The DNA here is from genome assembly GCF_001682385.1 of Azoarcus olearius. Taxonomy (NCBI): domain Bacteria; kingdom Pseudomonadati; phylum Pseudomonadota; class Betaproteobacteria; order Rhodocyclales; family Zoogloeaceae; genus Azoarcus; species Azoarcus olearius. Next base: position 2,509,639 of record NZ_CP016210.1, on the reverse strand, counting down.
GGCAGTTGCGGTCCATCAGCACCTTGCCGGCGATCATCCGCATGCGGCGCGCGTGCGCCGCGCTGAAGAGCGCGTCCACCGAGGCGGGATGCACGGTGGCGAAGGCCAGCGCGGTGGTGGTGCCGTTGCGCAGCAATTCGTCGCAGAAAAAGGCGGCGACCTCCGCGGCGTGCGCCGGATCGGCAAAGCGCGCTTCCGCCGGAAAGGTGTAGCGCTCCAGCCACGCGAGCAGCTGTTCGCCGTGGCTGGCGATGATGTCGGTCTGGGCGTAGTGGACGTGGGTATCGACGAAGCCGGGCAGGATGAGCTTGCCGCGATGGTCGGTGACCGGCAGCTCGGGCGGCAGCGTTGCAAGCATGGCGGGCGCCGGCCCCAGCGCGGCGATGTGGCCGTGCTCGATCAGCAGCAGCCCGTCCGGAAAATGGACGAGCGCGTCGGGGCGGTCGGCGGGGTCCGCGAGGAAGTGCAGGATTTCGCCGCGGACGGCGTGCAGGGCGTGGGGCATCGGGCGGCAGCGGGCTGGAACAGCCCCGACTATAGCGCGCCCGGGGCGCTAGGCCGAAGGCCGCGCGGGGAGTTCGAGCACGCGCGTGGCGAGGGCCTCGATGCAGGCCGGGTCGTGCGAGGCGACGACCATGGGCAGGCCGGTTTGCGCCAGTGCCGCGAGCACGCGCGCGCTCGCATCGGCATCCAGGCCGTTGGTCGGCTCGTCGAGCAGCAGCACGCGCGGGGCCATCGCCAGCACCCCGGCCAGCGCCGCCAGCCGCTGCTCGCCGCCCGACAAGGCGTGCACCGGCCGCGCCGCGAGGTGGGCGATGTGGAGCGCTGCGAGCATGGCCTCCGCGCGCGCCGCGGCCTGGGTGGGTGCGAGGCCGAGGTTGAGCGGGCCGAAGGCGACGTCCTCGGCCACGGTGGGGCCGAAGAGCTGGTCGTCCGGGTCCTGGAACAACAGCCCGAGCGGGCCGCGCAGCGGGATGAAGTCGCGCTCGCACCGACGCGCCTCGCCAAATACCGCAAGCGTGCCCGCAGCCAGCGGGACGAAGCCGAGCAGCGCGTGCAGCAGCGTGGTCTTGCCCGCGCCGCTGGGGCCGAGCACGAAGAGCCGTTCGCCCGCGTCGAGGACGAGATCCAGGGCGGCGATCACCGTGCGGCCTTCGCGCGCCAGGTGCAGGCCGCGCCCTTCGATCAAGGGCCCGCTCAACGGTCTGCCCCGCCGCCGGGGTGACGAGGGCCGCTGCGTGCCCGCGTCACAACATCAACCACAGCAGGCAGCACGCGGTGGCGGCGCCTGCCGCATGACGCCACGCGGGCGCTGCAGCAGGAAGGGGGCGCGCGGGGGCGAAGCCGCGCGCCCGCAGCGCGAGTTCGACGCGCTCGGCGCGCAGGACCGCGTGCACCAGCACGAGGGCGACCTGCTGGGCAATCACCGCAGCGGAGCGCAGGTCCGCGCGCGGATGGAAGCCGCGCGCCCGCATTGCCAGGTCGATGCGCCGCCGGGTGTCGTCGAGTACCGCGAGGTGCCGCACCGTCATCGCGAGCAGGCGGGCCAGCCGGTCGGGTAGCCCCAGTCCCGCAGCGGCGCGGGCAAGCGCGAATGCGTCCATGCCGGCCAGCAGCGAAATGCAGGCCAGCGCCGCGGCCTCGGTGCGCAGGCTGATGCGCGCGGCCAGGTCCACGCCGGCCTCGGCGAGATGGATGCCGGCGGCATCGATCGACCATGGCAGCAGCAGCCACAGCATCGCGACGAAGGCGGTGACCGAACCCGCCCGGCGCAGCATGGCGGAGCGCAGCGCGGGTCGCCGCGCGAACACGGCAACGAAGGCGCATAGCGCGAGCACCGCGGCGGCACCCAGCAGGCCGATGGCGTTCAGCTGGCAGATCGCCACGCTCGCAAGCAGCGCGGCGGCGAGGCGGTAGCGGTCCATGCGCGCGTTCATGCCGCCCCCGCCGCCAGTGCGCGCGGCATCATCCGGCCCAGCAGCGCGACCGCGAACGCACCGATGACGGCATCGACCGCGAGCACCGGCAGGTGCGCCGCCACCAGCAGCGCGATGAGGTCGGCGAAGGCCCGGCCGCCCGCCAGGGCAAGCAGCAGGCTGGCGATGAGGATGGCGCCGCCGATGCCGACCAGCCCGCACGCGGCACCCGCCAGCATCAGGCGGCGCCGGCCCGGTCCGCCCGGCGCGCGCGACGCCACCAGGCCGCGCAGCAGGTAGTGGGCGGCGACCGCCGGCAGCGCCATGATCAGCAGGTTGGCGCCCAGCACCGTGAAGCCGCCGAACGAGAACAACGCCGCCTGCAGCAGCAGCGCGACGAAGAACACCGGAAACGCCGCCCAGCCGAGCAACAGCCCGGCGAGGCCGTTGAGGATGAGGTGCACGCTGCCGACGCCGACCGGGACATGGATGGTGCTGGCGACGAAAAAGGCCGCGCCGAGCAGGGCGGCCAGCGGCAGGCGCGCGTCGTCCAGGCGTCGCAGGCCGAGGCCGACGCCCATGGCGGCCACAGCGGCGCTGCCGAGCAGTGCGGGCGCGGAGAGCACGCCTTCTGCCAGATGCATGGTCAGCCCCTCCTGCGCGCGGAAACCCACGCCGCGATGCCGGCGAGGCCGACGATGTAGCCGATGCCGCCGATGATGTCCTGCATCCGCAGGCGGTGTTCGAGCCGGGCAATGTCCTCGCGCAGCAGGCCCAGCGCGGCCACGGAGGCCTCGTCGCGCGCCGGAGCGAGGGGTTCGGCGATCACTTCCACGCGGTGGCCTTCCTCGCCTTCGGCGACCACCCGCAGGCGTTTGCCTGCCGGCGCGGGGAGACGGAAACGGCCCTCGGCATCGCTGTTGCCTTCGGTCACCATCGTGCCGTCGCCCTGCGCGAGGCTGGCCGACACATAGATGCCGGCGGCCGGCGTGTCGTCGGTATAGGCGACGCGGCCGACCAGCTGGGCGCCTTCGCCCTGGGCGGTCAGTGTCAGGCCGTGGGCATGGGCCGCGGAGGCCGCGCCCAGCGCGAAGGCGAGGAGCAGGGGGGCGGTGGCGTGCTTCATCGGGCAGAGAACACCAGGCTGTACTCGATGCTCAGCTCGGTCAGCCGCGGGTCGTTGCTTACTGCCTGCCGGCGCCCGGCCCACAGGCGGTTGATCCCGGCACGCGGCGTGAGGGTTGCGATGCCCTTGTCGTCACTGATGGCGTCGGCGCCTTCTTCGCCGAACGCCACCCGGATGCCCGGCGCCGGCTTGCCGTCGATCAGCACCTCCAGCTGCAGCGGCTGACCGGCGCGGGCCGGCGTGGCCGCGAGCGGGCGCAGCTCGAAGGGCTGGCCGAGGGCGCGGGTGGCCTGCTCGCCCCACTGCACGATGGTTTTGTGAAACTTGATCGCATGCACCGCCGAGCGCGCCCCCGCCACCTCGTTCATCGGCTTGTTGATGCTCTTGCCGTTCGCGGTCTTGCTCCAGTAGCCATTGTCATAGCTGGCGGTGAGCAGTACCGGCGCGCCGGCGGCACGTACCCGCACGCCCTCGGCGCCGTCTTCGCGCTGCACTGCGAGCGGCGCGCCGGCGGCGTCGTAGGCATGGACCGCGCCGAGCTTTTCGGCGGGATAGCTTTCGAGCTTGTCCGCATGACCGCCGAAGCGCACGAGGTAGTCGCCGGCGCGCGCGGAATCGGCCTCCAGCCAGACGGTGTGGGCGGCGGCGGGGCCGGCAAGGGCGGCGCACAGCAGCGCGGCGAGGGCGGCGAGACCGGAACGGCGGACGGGCGAGGACGGAGAAGGCATGGATCAGAAACTCAGTTGGGCGCCGACGCGCAGCGTGCGCGGAGCGGCGGTGGCGTAGCCCACCGTGGAAACGGCGGTGGCGTATTCGCGGTTGGCGACGTTGTCGATGGTGGCGTACAGCGTGTAGGCGCCGGCGCCCGGGAAGGTGTAGGCGGCGCCGAGGTCGAACACGCTGTAGCCGCCGTAGGTTTGCGTGTTGTCCTGCGTTACCGCGAACGAGCCGACCCGGCGCCAGGTGACGGTGCCGCGCCAGCCGGGCGCCGGGCGCCAGTTCGCTTCCACCGTGGCGGTGTAGCGCGGCACCGCGGTGACGCGCTTGCCTTCCAGGCTGCTGTTGGGGTTCTCCAGTACCTTGCTGTGCGCGCTGGCCCAGTTCAGCGACAGGTCGAAACGGTCTGCCGGCGCCCACAGCGCCGAGACTTCCACGCCGGTGCGACGCGTGCTGCCCGCGTTGATGTATTCGTTGGCGACGCTGTCGTAGTTGATCTCGTCGGACGAGCGCAGGTGATAGGCGGCCAGGTCCAGCACGAGTTGCGAAGACAGCCTGACGTTGGCCCCCAACTCCGTCTGCCGGAACACGTTGGGATCGACGTGGCGGGCGCCCAGCGAATACTTCGCCATGTCGTTGGCGAGCGCGAAGCCCTCGGTCCAGCTCGCACGCAACTCCACGCCATCGGCGACCTGAGAACGCACGCCCAGCTTGGGGCTCAAGTGCTCCACCGCGTCCATCCGCGCGCAGGGCTGGGCGCTGGTCTCGGCGCCGCGCCGGTCGCAGTCGCCGGTAAAACGGTCCCAACGCAAGCCGATCGACGGTTTGAACAACCGGAGCGCATCGAGTGCGGCTTCGCCGAACACGGCCAGGTTGTCGAGCTTGAAGCGGCGGTCGAACTCGGCGGTGCCGATGCGGCGGCGGAACCGGGTGTTCTCGTACTTGAGGTAATCGGTGGTCTCGGAGGAGGTCTCGACGCCGCCGACCCAGCTCAGTTGCCCGGCGGCGCCCAGGTGGTGGTGGCCGTTGAGGTTGAACCCCGCGCCGAGCACGTCGCGCTCGTAGGTTTCCTCGCGCTGGCGCCAGCTGGGTGCGGCGGCGCCCCCGCGGCTGAACCAGCGGGTGAAGTCCTGCCGGGTCGCGTAGGCGAAGCTCAGCAGCTTGAGTTCGGGCGCCAACTGGTAGTTGAGGTCGGTGCGCAGCGTGTAGAAGCCTTTTTCAGCGCCGTCGTTCTGGGTGCGCGGGTCCTTGCCGTAGGGGTCGTCCTTGAACTGGGCGCGGGTGAGGTAGCCGGGGTTGTCGGCCTTGGCCTCGTGTGCGCGCGCGGACACGGCGACTTCAAGGTCGGACGTGGCCTGGACTGCCCAGCGTCCCGCCAGCGTGCTGCGCTCGCCCGCGGACTGGTCGCGAAAACCGTCGCTGCGGTAGTGCTGGGCGGCCAGGTTGAGTTGCTGGTTGCCGCCGAACCCGGCACCGAGCGCCGCCTGCAGGTCGACGGTGCCGTAGCTGCCGAGGCTGAGGTCGAGGTCGCGGTAGGCGCCACCCTTGCGCGTTTGCAGCGTGACGGTGCCGGCGCGGTTGTAGTTGCCGTACAGCGCAGAAACCGGACCGCGCAGCACGGTCATGCGCTCGAGTTCCAGCGGCACGATCACGTTGAGGTCGGCGTAACCGTCGGCGTGCGACATCGCCTCGTTGAGCGGAATGCCGTCGATGACGAAGCCGATGTCGCCGCCGTGTCCGCCGTTGCCGAAGCCGCGCAGCGCAACCTGGTCCGCCACGCCGGGCAGCCCGTAGCCGGTGAGGTTCATGCCCGGCACCAGGCGGAACAGGTCCTGCGGGCGCGCCACCCGGCGGTCGCGGATATCGTCGTGTTCGAGCCGGGTGGCGGAGTAGGCCGCGCCGGTGCCGTGCAGCGCCTCGCCCTTCACCTCGACCGCCTGCAGCTCGGTTGCGCCGTCCTCGTGGGCGAGCGCGGGCAGGGACGCGGCCGCGGCGAGCAGAAGGGCGAGCGGATGCGGACGGGTGGCAAGTGAAAGTGCGGGGCGAAGCATGGATGGAGGTCGGGCACGAGCGGGGGTATGGCTGTATGAAAAATTCTAGCAAAGTTCATACCGACGCCGCCGCCGTGTGCCCGACCGGATGGATCTCGCGCCGGGGCGGACAGATGTCTGCGTTCAGTCACGGGATTCGTCGTCCGGGTACCGCCTCGGCCGGCGGGTGCGCAGGGTTGCGGCGAGCACTGGCCTGCAAAGCAGGTTTTCACCCGTTTGATCGGACTGGTTGCGGCTGTACCGCTATGTCGGCCGGTCAGCGTGTCAACGCGGTCAGCGTTCCGGCCGGTAGGGTTTGCCGAGCGAGAGCGGGGCATGCAGACGGGCCGTGGCCCGGTTGCGGGAGATCGCCACCAGCACCACGATGGTCGCCCAGTAGGGCAGCGAGGACAGCAGCTGGGACGGAAAGTCGATCTGCAGGCCGGAGCCCTGGATAAAGAGCTGGGTGACCATGACGCCGCCGAACAGATAGGCACCGAGCAGTACCCGCAGCGGACGCCAGCTGGCGAACACGACCAGCGCGAGCGCAATCCAGCCGCGCCCCGCGACCATGCCTTCAACCCACATCGGCGTGTGGAACACGGACAGGAACGCGCCGCCCAGGCCCGCCATCGCGCCACCGAAAACCACCGCCAGGTAGCGCACGCGCTGCACCGGATGGCCGATGGCATGCGCGACCGCGGGCGACTCACCCACCGCGCGCAGCACCAGACCGGGGCGGCTGCGGTACAGGAACCACACGATGCACCAGAACAAGGCCCACGACAGGTAGACCAGCGCCTGCTGGTTGTAGAACGCCTCGCCGATCAGCGGAAGGTCCGCGAGGAAGGGGATGCGGATCGGCGGCACCGCCGGCAGCGCCAGCGACTCGTAGGGCTTGCCGGCGAAGGCGGCGAGGCCGACGCCGAAGATCGCCAACGCCAGCCCGGAGGCCACCTGGTTGGCCTGCAGCGTGATCACCAGCAGGCCGAACAGCAGCGCCAGCGCCGCGCCGGCGAGCATGCCGGCGCCCACGCCGAGCGCGGCGCTGCCGCTTGCATGAGTGGCGACGAAGGCCGCCACCGCGCCGACCGCCATCATTCCCTCGGCGCCGAGATTGAGGATGCCGGCACGTTCGTTCACCAGCAGCCCGAGCGCAACGAGCACCAGCGGTGTGCCGGCCACCACGGTGGCGAACAGGATCGGGGCCAGGGTCGCGCCGTCCATCGTCAGCCAGTCCGGCGCCCGAGCCGCAGGCGGTAGTGGATCAGCACGTCGGCGCCGAGCAGGAAGAACAGCAGCAGGCCCTGGAAGACCAGCGCGATCGAATTCGGCAGGTTCATGTACTGCTGCACCTGCTCGCCACCGATGTAGAGCAGCGCCATCAGCAGACTGGCGAGGGCGATGCCCACCGCGTGCAGGCGGCCGACGAAGGCGACGATGATTGCGGCGAAACCGTAGCCGGAGCCGACCTTGTCGGTGAGCTGGCCGAGCGGCCCGGCGACTTCGCCCATGCCGGCAAGGCCGGCCGTGGCGCCGCCGGCGAGCAGGCCGATCCACACCGCCCGCGCGCGCGAAAAACCCGCATAGCGCGCCGCGGCCGGCGCCTCGCCCGCCACCTGCAGCCGAAAGCCGAGATAGCTGCGGTTCATCAGGACGTGGCCCGCCACGAGTGCGCTCAGCGCAAACAGCAATCCCACGTGCAGGCGCGTGCCTTCGATCAGCGGCGGAAGCAGCGCGTGGTCGCCGAACATCGCGCTCTGCGGAAAGTTGAAGCCCTGCGGGTCCTTCCACGGCCCGAATACCAGCCAGGACACGAACAGTTGGGCGATATAGACCAGCATCAGCGAGACGAGGATCTCGCTGGCCTCGTAGCGGGTGCGCAGCCAGGCGGGAATCGCCGCCCAGCCCGCCCCCGCGGCGGCGCCGGCCAGCACCATGGCGGGCAGCACCAGCGCGCTGTCGCTGTCCTGGAAGTACAGCGCCACGCCGCTGGCGCCGACCGCGCCGAGCAGAAACTGGCCTTCCGCGCCGATGTTCCAGACGTTTGCGCGAAAGCCGATCGCCAGCCCAAGCGCGCACAGCATCAGCGGCGTGGCTTTCAACAGCAGTTCCGAGATGCCGTAGAGGTCCTTCAGCGGGCTCAGCAGAAAGAGCCGCAGACCCTCGCCCGGGTCCTTGCCGAGCAGCGCGAACAGCGCGGCGCCGGTGACCAGCGTCAGCACGATCGCGATCAGCGGCGACACATAGCGCATTGCCGGCGACGCGGTGGCGCGGGCCTCAAGCCGCAGCATGGCGCCCCCCGCCGGCAACGGGGCCGGGGTCGGCGCCCGGCCACAGGCCGCTCATCCACAGCCCTACTTCCTCCATCGAGGTGTCGCGCACCAGCCGCAGCGGGGACAGCCGGCCTTGCGCGATCACCGCAATGCGGTCGCTGATCTCGAACAGTTCTTCCAGCTCTTCCGAAATCACGAGGACCGCGCAGCCCTGCCGGCGCAGGTCGATCAGTGCCTGGCGGATGAAGGCGGCGGCGCCGACGTCCACGCCCCAGGTCGGCTGGGCACACACCAGCAGGGCCGGTGCCTGCAGGATCTCGCGGCCGATGATGAACTTCTGCAGGTTGCCGCCCGACAGCGAGGCCGCCGGCGCCGCCGGACCGCTGCACTTGACCGCGAAGTGCTCGATGCAGCGCTGCGCGAAGGCCCGGGTGGCGCCGAAGCGGCGCAGGCCGGCCCGCACCAGGACCTGCGAGCGCGCCGCGGTCAGCAGCGCATTGTCAGCCAGCGAGAGCGCCGGCACCGCGCCGCGCCCCAGCCGCTCTTCGGGCACGAAGCACAGGCCGAGCGCGCGCCGCGCTGCCGCGCCGAGGCGCCCGGCTTCCACGCCCATGATCTGCACCGGATGCTTCTCGGCGAGTGCTTCCTCGCCCGAAATGGCGCGCAGCAGTTCCTGCTGGCCGTTGCCGGATACCCCGGCGATGCCGACGATTTCGCCGCCACGCACATCGAGGTGGATGTCGCGCAGGTCGGTGCCGAAAGGCTCGACCGCCGCGTGCGACAGCCCGGCAAGCCGCAACCGCACGGGACCATCCAGCACTGCCGGCGGATGAGCGCAGCGCGGCAGCTCGCGGCCTATCATCAGGCGCGCCAGCGACGCGGGCGTCTCCTCCGCCGGCCGGCAGTGCCCGACCACGCGCCCGCCGCGCAGGACGGTCGCGCTGTCGCACAGGCTGCGGATTTCCTCGAGCTTGTGGCTGATGTAGAGAATCGAGCAACCCTCGGCCGCCAACTGACGCAGGCTGGCGAACAGCGTCTGCACCGCCTGCGGCGTCAGCACCGAGGTCGGTTCGTCCAGGATCAGCAGGCGCGGTGTCTGCAGCAGGCAGCGCACGATCTCGACGCGCTGGCGTTCGCCCACCGACAGCGCGTGCACCGGGCGCCGTGGGTCCACCGGCAGGCCGTAGCGCTGCGCCACCGCTTCGATCCGTGCCGCAAGCGCACGCCTACCGATGGGCTCGGGCATTGTCAGCGCCACGTTCTGCGCCACCGTCAGCGTTTCGAACAGCGAGAAGTGCTGGAACACCATGCCGATGCCGAGCGCACGCGCCGTGGCCGGGCTGGTGATGGACACGGGCTGACCTTCCCAGCGGATCTCGCCCGCGTCCGGCTGGACCACGCCGTGGATGATCTTCATCAGGGTCGATTTGCCGGCGCCGTTTTCGCCCAGCACGGCGTGGATTTCGCCCGCTGCGACGCGGAGGTCGATGCCGTCATTGGCGATCACGCCGGGGTAGGCCTTGGTGATGCCGGCAAGTTCCAGCCGTGTGGAAGGCTGGACGACGGTCATGCGCAGTTCTCGACGTTCGCGCCGGTCGTGCATGCGACCGGCGGCACGCCTGCTGACGGAGGCGTCGACCTTGTGCGGAGCGTGAGCAACTGGGCGGCGATCGCAATGGCGATGACCTCCGGTTCCTTGCCGATCACGCCGGTGTCGCCCACCGGGCAGGTCAGGCGCGCCAACTGCTCGGCGCTGTAGCCGCGGTCGCGCAGCCGGTGCTCGAAGCTGGCGCGTTTGGTACGCGAGCCGATCAGCCCGAGGAAGCGGAAGTCGCCGCGGTCGAGCCAGGCACGGACGAGGGCGAGGTCGAGCGCGTGGCTGTGCGTCATCACCAGCGCCGCGGTGCCCGCGGGCAGCATTGCTAGCGCGTCGTCCGGCTCGTCGTACTGCAGGCAGCGCACGTTGGGCGGAACCTGGGCGGGGAACGCGCCCTCGCGCGGGTCGATCCAGCTGACCGCCACCGGCAGCCGCCCGAGCACCTCGATCAGCGCGGTGCCGACGTGACCGGCGCCGAACAGCGCGATGTGGAGTGCGGGGCTGCGCACGCTTTCCACGCTGTAGCGGGGGGCGCCGGTGCCCGGCACGAGCGTCGCGTTGTCGTCGGCCGAGCACAGCAGGGCCGCGACCGCATTGGCGAGGTCGGCGGGCAGTGCATTCTGCAGCGCGTGCGCCGGCACCACGCTTACGCGGCTGTGGTGAAGGTCGAGGATGCGTATCCAGTCTTCGCCCTGCGCCTCCAGCTGGCCGGCAGCGGCCAGCCATTCGGCCTGCGCCGGCCGCACCAGATCGAGCGCCAGGTCCACCATGCCGCCGCAGCATTGGCCGAGGCTGGCGCCAAGGATCAGGCGCTGGTGCCGCGCGGCGGGCGCACGCCCGGGGTTGCCGGCGGCGTCGCGGAGCATTTCGCGCGCGAGTTCGATCGCGCGCAGTTCGAGGTGGCCGCCGCCGATGGTGCCGCTCGTCGCGTTTTCATCGACCAGCATCCGCGCGCCCGGCCCGCGTGGCACCGAACCGCGTGTCGCCGCCACGCTCACCCACACCGCGGGGTGGCCGGCGTCGAGCTGGCGGTGCAGGGCGGCGAGCAGATCGGCGGTCCGCATCGGTGGGCCTTCAGACGCCTGCGGCCTGGCGGGCGGCGTCCACCGCGCGGAGGATTTCCTCCGCGGTGGCGGGCGCGTCGAGCCGGGGCGTGACGCGGTAGTCCGCCGCGGCGGCCACGGCGTCCTTGATCGCGTACCAGACCGACAGCGCCAGCATGAAGGGCGGCTCGCCCACGGCCTTGGAGCGGAAGATCGCGTCCTCGCTGTTGTGGCCGTCTTCCCACAGGCGCACGTTGAACACCGGCGGCAGGTCCGACACCGCGGGAATCTTGTAGGTGGATGGCGCGTGGGTCAGCAGCCGGCCTGAAGCGTCCCAGCGCAGGGCTTCCATCGTCAGCCAGCCCATGCCCTGGATGAAGCCGCCTTCCACCTGGCCGAGGTCGATCGCCGGATTCAGCGAGCGGCCGGCGTCGTGCAGGATGTCGACGCGCAATACACGCGATTCGCCGGTGAGGGTGTCGATGGCGACTTCGCTGCAGGCCACGCCGTAGGCGTAGTAGTAGAACGGCCGCCCGGAAAGGGTCGCGCGGTCGTAGGAGATCTTGGGGGTGCGGTAGAAGCCGGTGGCCGACAGCGACACCCGCGCCATCCACGCCGCGTGGGCGAGTTCGGCAAAGCTGAGGCTGGCGGTGCCGGCGTGGACACGGTTGGCGCGGAACACCACCTCGTCCTCGCGCACGCCGAACCGGGCCGCGGCGAATCCGGCGAGGCGTGCCTTGATCTTGCGCGCGGCATCCTGCGCCGCCTTGCCGTTGAGGTCCGCGCCGCTGGAGGCGGCGGTGGCGGAGGCATTGGGTACGCGCGAGGTGTCCGATGCGGTGACGCGGATGCGGTCGAGGTCGATCTGCAGCTCTTCGGCCACCACCTGCGCCACCTTGGTGAACAGGCCCTGGCCCATTTCGGTGCCGCCGTGGTTGAGCAGCACGGTGCCGTCGGTATAGACGTGGAGCAGGGCGCCCGCCTGGTTGAGGTGGGTGGCGGTGAAGGAGATGCCGAACTTCACCGGCGTCAGCGCGATGCCCTTCTTGATGACCGGGCTGGCGCCGTTCCACGCGCGCAGCGCCGCGCGCCGGGCGGCGTAGTCGCACTCGGCTTCGAGCGTGGCGGTGAGCGTGTGGATGACGTTGTCGGTGATCGTCTGGCCGTAGTGCGTGGTGTTGCGCGCGTCGGTGCCGTAGTAGTTGAGTTTGCGCACTTCCAGCGGGTCGCGCCCGAGGTGGCGGGCGATGGCGTCGATCACCTCTTCGATGCCGAACATGCCCTGAGGACCGCCGAATCCGCGAAAGGCGGTGTTGGACACCGTGTGCGTCTTGCAGCGGTGCGACTCGATCGTCACGTCGCCGAGGTAGTAGGCGTTGTCGGCGTGGAACATCGCGCGGTCGGCGATGGCGCCGGTGAGGTCGGCCGAGTAGCCGGCGCGGCAGCCGTGCATGAAACGCACGCCGAGGATGAGGCCGTCATCGTCGAAGCCGGCTTCCCAGTCGATGCGGAAATCGTGGCGCTTGCCGGTCAGCGCCATGTCGTCGTCGCGGTCAAGTCGCAGCTTGACCGGGTGGCCGGTGTGCCACGCGGCGATTGCGGCGATCGCGGCGATCTGCCCGGGCTGGCTCTCCTTGCCGCCGAAGCCGCCGCCCATGCGCCGGCATTCGATCACCACGTCCTTGGCGTCGACGCCCAGCGCGTGCGCAACCTGCAGCTGTACCTCGCCCGGATGCTGGCTGGAGGAATGCACGTGCAGCGTGCGGTCTTCGCGCGGGATCGCGTAGGCGATGTGGGTTTCGAGATAGAAGTGGTCCTGCCCGCCCAGCCGCACGCTGCCGGCGAGACGGTGCGGCGCCGCGCCGATCGCGGCATCGGCGTCGCCGCGGCGCAGCGTCGCGTCGGGCAGCACGGTGCTGCCGGCCGCGAGCGCCTCGTCGGTGGTCAGCAACGCGGGCAGGTCTTCGTACTCCACCCGCGCCAGACGGGCCGCCATCCGGGCCGCGCGCATGTCGTGCGCCACTACCACGAACAGGGCCTGGCCGTGGAACTGCACCTCGTCGGAGGCAAAGATCGGATCGTCGTGGATGACCGGGCCGAAGTCGTTGAGGCCGGGGACGTCGGCCGCCGTATAGACCGCGACCACGCCCGGCGCGGAACGGACCGGGGCGAGGTCGAGGGCGAGGACGCGGGCATGAGCGCGCTGCGACAGTCCGAGCGCGGCATGCAGGGTGCCACGCAGTTCAGGCAGGTCGTCGATGTAGCTGGCGCAGCCGGTCACGTGCAGGTGGGCCGAGTCGTGCGTCTGCGCGGTGCCGACCCCGCCGCGGATGGCCGCCGCATCGACTGTTCCCAGCTCAGATGGATGCATGTCCCGCGTCTCCCAGGTCGGCAAGGCTGGAGGCGGCCCGCGCCCCTCCGCTTGTTTCGAGTTGCAGGCGCGTCAGCAGGTTCTGCGCGACCCGCATCCGGTACTCGGCCGACGCGCGCACGTCGCTGAGCGGGGTGAAGTCCTGCTGCAGCGCGCGGCGGGCGTCGGCCAGCGCGGCGGCATCGAAGGGACGCCCGAGCAGCGCCGCCTCGGCGGCGTAGGCCCGGCGCGGCGTGGCCGCCATGCCGCCGTAGGCGAGCCGTACCCGTGTGATGCGCCCGTCTTCGTACTGCAGCGCAAAGCCGGCAAATACCGCGGAGATGTCCTGGTCGTGCCGACGCGACACTTTCCAGGCGCGGAAGTGGACGTCGCCGGCGGCACGGGGTAGCGGAATGCGGACCGCCTCGACGAACTCGCCGGCCGCCAGCGCCTTCTGCTGATAGCCGAGATAGAGGTCTTCGAGCGCCAGCCGGCGCTGCTGGCCGGCGCGGTGCAGCACGACTTCGGCCCCGAGCGCGATCAGCGCCGGCATGCTGTCGCCGATCGGACTGCCGTTGGCGATGTTGCCGCACAGGGTGCCGGCGTTGCGGATGGGCAGCGAGGCGAAGCGGCGGTGAAGCCCGGCGGCATCCGGATAGTGCGCGACGAGCGCGCGGAAGGCGTCCTCGAGCCGGACCGCGGCGCCGATTTCGAGCGCACCGTCGTGCTGGCGGATGGCGGCCAGCTCTCGCACCCGGCCGAGATGCAGCAGCAGCGGCAAGGGGCGAAAGTGCTTGGTGATCCACAGCCCGATGTCGGTGCCGCCGGCGAGCACGGTCGCGTCGGGGTTGTCCGCGTAGCAGTTTGCGAAGCTGGCCAGCGTACGCGGCGCGAGATAGCGCCCCTGCGCGTGGGCCAGCACCAGGTCGGCCTCGCCATCCAGGGCCTGCAGGCGGGCGTACAGGGCGGCTTCCCCCGCTGTGCGGTCGGCATCCTCAGCCGGCGCGGGCAAGGCGTACATCCGCTGCGCCGCATCGACGATGGGGCGGTAGCCGGTGCAGCGGCACAGGTTGCCCGACAGCGCGTCGGTGACGGCGTCATCGTCCGCACGGGACTGGTTGCGGTAGAGCGCGAACAGGGACATCACGAAGCCCGGCGTGCAGAAACCGCACTGCGAGGCATGGCAGTCGATCATGGCCTGCTGGGCGGGATGCAGTGTGCCGTCAGGTCCGCGCAGACTTTCTACCGTGTAGAGCGCCTTGCCGTGCAGCGTGGCGAGCAACTGGATACAGGCATTGACGCTACGCCAGGCGATCCGCCCCTCCACCGCCTCTGCGACGACGACGGTACACGCGCCGCAATCGCCCTCGGCGCAACCCTCCTTGGTGCCGCAGCGGCCGCGCGATTCGCGCAACCACGCCAGCAGCGTGGTGGTGGGCGCGAAACCGCTGCACTGCACCTCCTCACCGTCGAGGAGGAAGCGGACGGTGTGGTCGGGGGAGAGGGTGGGCGGCGGGGCGGGTTGACGGCCCATACGGGCTCCGTGGGCGATCGGGATGCGGATCAATGTAGCGAGGCGATCGCGCCGCTGTCAACCATACACATTATGCAAGATACTGAAAGAAAAGATGTTTTTGCGCCGGTTTGGTGCGCGGGCCGGCGCGGATGCACGGCCTTGGGGCCCGCCGGCGAAAACCATCTGCGGTGCCCGCCGTGGAATATGCCGGCAGGGGCGGAACGTCTTAACGCGGGAAGTCCGCGGTGGCGCGCACGCACTCCCGCACCAGGTAGGGACCGCGGTAGATGAGGCCGCTGTACAGCTGCACCAGACTCGCACCGGCTTCGAGCTTGGCGCGCGCGCTGCGGGCGTCCATGACGCCGCCTGCGGCGATGATCGGCAGTTCGCCGCCCAGCGCCGTCGCCAGCTGCGCGACGACGGCGGTCGAGGCCTCGAACACCGGGGCGCCGGACAGGCCGCCCTGCTGTTCCGCGAAGCGCACGCCCTGCACCTTGTCGCGTGAAATCGTCGTGTTGGTGGCGATCACGGCGTCGATGCGGTGACGGCGCAGCGCGTCGGCGATATTGGTGATCTGCGCTGCTTCCAGATCGGGGGCGATCTTCAGCGTCAGCGGCACGTAGCGGCCGTGCTGATCGGCGAGGCGTTGCTGGGCCGACTTGAGGCGGCCGAGCAGGTCGTCGAGTTCGGATTCGCCCTGCAACTGGCGCAGGTTCTTGGTGTTCGGCGAGGAGATATTGACCGTGACGTAGCTTGCCAGCGGATAAACCTTGTCGAGGCAGGCGAGGTAGTCATCGGCGGCGTTCTCGATCGGCGTGTCGAAGTTCTTGCCGATGTTGATGCCGAGCACGCCCTTGAAGCGCGCTGCCTTGACGTTGGCCACCAGCGTATCGACGCCGTGGTTGTTGAAGCCCATGCGGTTGATGATGCCGCGCACTTCCGGCAGGCGGAACAGCCGCGGGCGCGGGTTGCCCGGCTGCGGGCGCGGGGTGATGGTGCCGATTTCGATGAAACCGAAGCCCAGCCGGGCGAGACCGTCGATGGCCTCACCGTTCTTGTCGAGGCCGGCGGCGAGTCCGATGCGGTTGGGAAAGTCGATTCCCATCACGCGCACCGCGTCAGCGGCTTCCGGTTTGCCGGCGGGCAGCGTGCGGCCGGCGAGGTTGAGGGCGGCGAGGGTGAACTCGTGGGCGGTTTCCGCGTCGAGCGAAAACAGGAAGGGGCGGGCGATGTCGTAGAGCATCGCGGGATTGTAGCGTTTCGACCCCGCGTGGTCGAAGGCGGGGCAGGCGGAAAGCCGCGCGGGCGTCGCGTCAGGCGTCGGGCGGTGCGATTTGCGGTTCGAGCGGCTGCCAGCGCCCGTCGGTATAGCCCTCGAGCGGGCGGAAGCGCGCCTTGTAGGCCATCTTGCGGCTCTCCTCGATCCAGTAGCCGAGATAGAGATAGGGCAGCTTCAGCCGGCGGCACGCCTCCACCTGCCAGAGCACGCCAAAGGTGCCGAACGCGCTGCGCGAGGTGTCCGGCTCGAAGAAGGTGTAGACGCTGGACAGGCCGTCAGTGAGGCGGTCGATGACGCTGACCATGCGCAGCAGGCCGTTCTCGCGGAACTCGACCAGTCGCGTATCGACATGGCTCTGGAGCAGGAAATGCGCGTATTGCTCGCGGTTGTCCTGGTCCATGCCGCCGCCGGCGTGGCGCGAGGACTGATAGCGCTGGTAGAGGGTGTAGTGTTCCTCGGAGAACAGCAGCGGTTGCTCGGCCACTTCGAGGTCCGCGTGGCGCGACCACGCGCGGCGCTGGCTGCGGTCGGGCTGGAAGCGCTGGACCGGAATACGCACCGGCACGCAGGCGCTGCAGTGGTCGCAGTGGGGCCGGTAGGTGAACACGCCGCTGCGACGAAAACCGCGGCGGACGAGTTCACTATAGACCTGGGGATCGATGAGGTGGCCGGGGGTGGCCACCTGCGAGCGCGCCATGCGTTCGGGCAGGTAGGAGCAGGCGTACGGTGCCGTGGCGTAAAACTGGATCAGGGCGTAGGGGTAGTCCTTCTGCATCGTCGTGCGCCTGCGTGCGTGATTGCCTGCTCGCTCCAGTTGAGTCGCCGGACGGCGCGTCAGTTCCAGTCGAATTCGGCGGCAGTCGTTCCGCTCCATTTCGCGGGCGGCGGTCCTTCCGCCGTCCACCGTTCTAGGCCCGCGCAGAACTCGCGCCGGGCGATTTCGTGAGCCCCCATGGAGAGCAGGTGGGGCGTAGTCATCTGGCAATCTATCACGCCAAAATCGCGCTGCTCAAGGAAGCGGGCGAGGTGGGCGAGGGCGACCTTGGAAGCGTCGCTGACGCGGCTGAACATGGATTCGCCGAAGAAGGCGCGCCCCAGTGCCATGCCGTAGAGGCCTCCGACCAGGCGGCCGTCGAGCCATGACTCCACACTGTGGGCGTAGCCCAGTTCGTGCATCCGCAGATAGGCGGCGCGGATTTCCGGGGTGATCCAGGTGCCGCCGCCGGGTTCGCGCGGGGCGGCGCATTCTTCGATGACGCGTGCAAAGGCGGTGTCGAAGCGCACTTCGAAGCGTCGCGCGCGCAGCACCTTGCGCAGCGAGCGCGTGATGCGGATCTGGGCCGGTTGCAGCACCAGGCGTGGGTCCGGGCTCCACCACAGGATGGGTTCGCCGTCGCTGTACCACGGAAAGATGCCGCGCCGGTAGGCCGCGAGCAGCCATTCGGGCGTCAGCCGGCCGCCGGCGGCGAGCAAGCCGTTGGGCTCGGTCAGGGCGCGTTCAACAGGCGGAAACGCCGGGCGGTCGGTCAGCCACGGGATCATTACGAAAGCTGGACCAGCGCGGGCTCCGGGACCTGCTGCGGCGGGGCGGCTTCGTCCTCGTCGTCGGTATGGAAGGTGACGACGTGGTCCGCCGCGAGCCGGATGCCGATGCGTTCGCCCAGGGCGTGATTGTGGTGGCTTGGAACGAGCGACAGCACACGTGCCCCGCTGCCCAGCCTCAGCGTGTAGAGGATGTCGGCGCCGCGGAAGGCCTTGTGCACCACCTCGGCCTTCAGCGGGCTGACGTCATCGTGCACCACGTCGTCCGGGCGCAGCAGCACGTCGACCCGGCAGCTGCGGGTGCAGCCGCCACAGCCGCTGCTGCACTCGACCGGCAACGCGCTATTGAGCGTGCCGAGTTCGACCTGCACCTGGCGGTCGTTGAGGACAGTGCCTTGCAGGAAAACCCCCTGGCCGATGAAGTCCGCCACGAAGCGGTTGGCCGGCCGGTGGTAGAGGTTGTACGGCGTGTCCCACTGCTGGATGTGCCCTTGGTGGACGATGCCGATTTCGTCCGCGACGGCAAAGGCCTCGTGCTGGTCGTGGGTGACCAGGATGGCGGTGGTGCGGGTGGCCTTGATGATGTCGCGGACTTCGTACGAGAGCCGCTCGCGCAGTTCGACGTCGAGGTTGGAGAAAGGCTCGTCGAGCAGCAGCAGGCTGGGACGGGGCGCCAGCGCGCGGGCGAGGGCAACACGCTGTTGCTGGCCGCCGGACATTTCATGCGGGAATTTCTCACCCTGGCCCGCGAGGCCGACCAACCCGAGCAACTCCTCGACACGGGCGCGCTTGGCTTCGGCGCGTTCGCCATGCAGACCGAAGGCAATGTTGCCGGCGATGGTGAGATGGGGAAACAGCGCGTAGTCCTGGAACACCATGCCGATGCGGCGGCGTTCGGGCGGAAGATGGAAGTCGCGCCGGCTTACCACGGCGCCGTCCAGCCGGATTTCCCCTCCGGCCACCGGCTCGAAGCCCGCGATGCTGCGCAGCACGGTGGTCTTGCCGCAGCCCGAGGGGCCGAGCAGACAGCCGATGCTGCCCTGTTCGAGACGGAGCGAAAGCCCCCGTACGATCTGGTGCTTGCCGTAGGCGAGGTCGATGCCGGCGAGTTCGAGGTGGGCCATGGTCAGGAGCTATGCGGTTTGGCCGATTATTGCACTGCGGTGAATCAAATGCGATCAATTATAATTTGCGCCGCAAACCGCGCGGAATGGTCCCGCGGATACTTCCCGGGAGCATGATGGAACTCAGCGCAGGTTTTGCGCGCGTTGGCCGGCGCTGGTCCGCGCTGACGGTGGTCGCGCTGGTGATTGCCTTCCTGGTGGCGGCCCCCGTGCTGTCGGTGTTTTCCAATGTGTTCATGGGCGGCACGTCCGGAACCTGGAGCCACCTCGCCGCCACGGTCCTTCCGGAGTTTCTCGCCAATACGCTCGTGTTGTGCGTCGCGGTGGGGCTGGGCGTGGCGTCGATCGGCGTGACTACCGCCTGGCTGACCACCATGCACGATTTCCCCGGGCGCCGCTTCTACGACTGGGGGCTGATCCTGCCGCTGGCCGTGCCCGCCTACGTCATGGGCTATGTCTACACCGACTTCCTGCAGTTTGTCGGCCCGGTGCAGGGCTGGCTGCGCGAAACCTTCGGCTGGCGCCGCGGCGACTACTGGTTTCCGGACGTGCGCACCGTCGGCGGCGCGGCGGCGATGTTCATGTTCGTCCTCTATCCCTATGTATACATGCTGGCGCGGGCGGCCTTCCTCGAGCGGGCGGGCGGCATGCTCGAAGCGGGGCGTTCGCTCGGCCTGGGACCTTGGGGCTGCTTTCTGCGGGTGTCGCTGCCGCTGGCGCGGCCGGCACTGGTGGCGGGCACGGCACTTGCGTTGATGGAAACGCTGGCCGACTTCGGCACGGTGTCCTACTTCGGCGTGCAGACCTTCACGACCGGCATCTATCGTGCGTGGTTCTCGCTTGGCGACCGCATCGCGGCGGCCCAGCTCTCGGCAGCGCTGCTTGCGTTCGTGGTAGCGGTGCTGGCGCTGGAGCGCGCGAGCCGCGGGCGTGCGCGCTTCAACAACACCTCGCGCAACCTCGGTTCGCCCAACCGGCAGCCGCTGTCGCGCGGGGCGGGCCTTGTGGCCTCGGTCGCCTGTTTCATGCCCTTGTTCCTCGGCTTCCTGCTGCCTGCCGGCCTGCTGTTGCGGATGGCCCTCGTGGAAGGCGATGCGCAGTTTGGCGGCCGTTTCCTGCACCTGGCGCGCAACAGCTTCAGCCTTGCGGCACTGACCGCGGTCATCGCGGTGCTGCTTGCGCTGGTGCTGGCCTACGCCGCGCGGCTGGCGCGCAGCCGGCTGCCGCTGGTGCTCAACCGCATCGTTGGCCTGGGCTACGCGGTCCCGGGCTCGGTGATTGCGGTGGGGGTGCTGATTCCGGTGACGCGGCTGGACAACTGGCTGGCTGCGGGCTGGGAGTCGGCTTTCGGAGTCAATCCCGGCCTCGTGCTCACCGGCGGTGTGGCTGCGCTGGTGTATGCCTACCTCGGGCGCTTTCTCACGGTGGCGCTGCACACGGTGGAATCCAGCCTGGGGAAGATCACGCCCAGCATGGACGATGCGGCGCGCAGTCTCGGCTTCGGCAAGTGGCCTACGTTGCGCAAGGTGCACATCCCTATCCTGCGCGGCAGCCTGCTCACCGCCGCCTTGCTCGTGTTCGTCGATGTGATGAAGGAACTGCCGGCCACGCTGGTAATGAGGCCGTTCAACTTCGACACGCTGGCGACCCAGGCTTACACGCTTGCTGCCGACGAGCGCCTGGCTGAGGCGTCGACCGCGGCGCTTACGATCGTGGCGGTCGGCTTGTTGCCGATGTTCGTGATCTCGCGCCAGATCGTGAAGGGGCGCCGCGTCGAGACATGAAAAAGGGCCGGTTGCCCGGCCCTGTTTTCGTGCTTTGCGTTGCCGCGCCGCGGATCAGCGGAAGCCGGCGCGGTCGAAGATGCGCTGCGCTTCTGCCGCGGTGTTGGCGAGTTCGCCCACCGGCAGCGTGTCGGCCTTGAACGGGCCGAGGCGGTCGAGGGCGCGGTTGGAAACCTTGACGCCCGGCACGACCGGCCACTCGTTGTTGCCGTTGGCAAAGTAGGCCTGCGCTTCGTCGGACGCGAGGTATTCCAGGAACTTGACCGCGGCTTCCTTGTGCGGCGCGTGCTTCAGCATGCCGGCACCCGAGATGTTGATATGGGTGCCCCAACTCTGCTGGTTGGGCCACACCGCAACAATGCGGCCAGCCAGCTTCTGGTCGTCCGCTTTCTCCGAGTTCATCAGGCGGGCGAGGTAGTAGCTGTTCACGATGGCGACGCCGCACTCGCCTTCGGCCACTGCCTTGATCTGGTCGGTATCGCCGCCTTTGGGCGCACGCGCGAAGTTGGCGACCACGCCCTTTGCCCACTCTTCGGTCTTGGCCGCGCCATCGTGCTGGATCAGCGCCGCGCCCAGCGAGAGGTTGTAGGGGTGGCTGCCAGAGCGGGTGCACACCTTGCCCTTCAGCGCGGGGTCGGCAAGGCTCTCGTAGGTCTGCACCTGCTCGCCCTTGACGAGATCCTTGTTGTACACGATCAGGCGGGCGCGGGTGGAATAGGAGAACCAGTTGGGCGCGCGCAGATGGGAGGGAATCCGCTCTTCCAGCACCTTGGACTTGACCGGCGCGAAGATGCCGGCTTCATCGGCTTTGGCAAGGCGGGAGGCGTCCACCGTGATGAAGACGTCGGCCGGGCTGTTGGCGCCTTCGTTGCGCACGCGTTCCAGCAACTCGTCTTCCTTCGCCTCGATCCGGTTGATCTTGATGCCGGTGAGCTTGGTGAAGTTGCTGTACAGGGCTTCGTCCGTCTGATAGTGGCGGGCCGAGTAGAGGTTGAGTTCGGTGTCGGCCGCGTTTGCGGAGAGGGCGGCGAGACCGAGAGCCGCCATGACGGCTGCGCTGAGGAGCTTCTTCTTCATGGTGCGACTGCCTTATTTTGCGGGTGGGTTGTCGATGCGCACATAGTAACGAGAGTGATTCGCACTTGCAAAGGGATTGTATTTGCTCCACCATGAATGCGAATCATTCCTACTAAGGTGTTTCGCATGAACGCACTGATCGTCGGTGCCGACCGCCTCGGCAACATTCCGGATGTCCTGCAGGAGTTCGGTATCCGCATCGCCGCCCACGTCAGCGGCCGCGACAGCAACCATCAGCGGCGGACGGCGCCGCTGCCGGCGGGTATCCAGATGGTCATCCTGTTCACCGACTTCATCGGCCACAACGTCATGCAGCGTTTCCGCGATGCGGCGAACAGGGAGGGGGTGGCTTTCGTATGCTGCCGGCGCTCGGTGTGCGCGTTGCAACAGGCGCTGGGGCGTCGCATGGCCGACGACTGCAACGGGTGCGCCGCAGCCTGCCGGCCGGGCCGCCGAGGAAGCAAGTAAGGAAGGAAGAAGGTCTGCCGGTGCCGCAGTTCCGGGCTGCCGGCGCCCGCGTCAGCGCGGGAAGGGCGGGAGTTCGGCGGTAGCCTTCTCGTCGTCCAGCAGGCGGCGGGCGCCGTTGAAGCGCTTTGCCCAGTAGCTGGTGCCCATGTCTTCCACGCGCACGCCGCCGCCACGCGACGGCGCATGCAGGAACTGACCGTCTCCCACGTAGATGCCGACGTGAGAGAAAGCGCGCCGCATGGTGTTGAAGAACACCAGATCGCCCGGCTTGAGTTCCTGACGACCGATCTTGTCCCCGAGATTGGACATCTCGCGCGCGGTGCGCGGCAGGTCCAGCCCCAGCGCATTGCGGAACACGTTCTGCACCAGCCCGCTGCAGTCCAGGCCGGATTCGGGGCTGCTGCCGCCGAAGCGGTAGCGGATTCCGAGGTAGCTCATGCCCTGGTTGATCAACTCCTGCGCGGCGGTGGCGTAGTCGTCGCCGGCGGTCGCGGTCGCGGCAGTCTGGGAGGTCGCGGCCTCCGCCGGCAGCGCGGCGGGAATCCAGGCGAGATTCAGGGCGAGAGCGAGGAGGGGGGCACGAATCTGCATCGGCGCGACTATACGCACCCGATGGCGCAGTGTAAACCTCGGATTGCAATGAAAAAACGCATTAATTTTCAGCTTTGCGGGGTCAGGGCTGGCGCCACAGCTGGCGACGTGCGCGCTCCAGGTCGCCCAGTGCCCGGGCGTGCGCGGCTCCCTGCGCCATCGCGCGCGACTGGGCGGCGAGAAAGAGCTGCGCGATCGCCCAGCAGTCACCCAAAGCGTGGTGACGCTGAAACGTCTCGATCGAGAATGCCCGCATCCAGTCGGCGAGCCGTGCGGGCCGGTCGATGCGCTCGGGGAACAGTGCCGGCAACAGAACGCGCAGATCGAGCCACTGCCAGGTGGGCGCAACGTCGAGGTGGGTGGCCAGCGCCCGCTCGAGCATGACGCGGTTGAAGCCGGTGTTGAACACCACGACCGGCCCCTTGCCGACGAAGTGGAGCAGCCCGGCGAGCGCCGCGGCAGGTTGCCCGGACAGCGGCGCATAGTAGCCGTCGGCCGGCGAGAAACGCCCGCCGTCGACGCGAATTGCACCGACGGCAAGCATCGTGTCCTTGTCCAGGTCAAGACCGGTGGCCTCGGTGTTCAGCACCGTGTAGGCGGCCTCGAAGTGCGGACGTCCAAGGTCCGGCTCCGCAAGCGCCTGCCACGCCTGGAGGCGGGTGCGCAGCTCGTCGTCCAGCGCCGGGGTGTCGCCCCGGGTGGGTAGCAGGCGGGTCAGCCAGTTCATAGCTGGTAGTCCAGCTTCAGTCGGAGCTGCAGCTTGCGCGCCTGACGGAACGCCTCCTTGAGGATGCGGCGGTCCAGTTCGTTGAGTTTGTCCGGGTCGAGCCGGTTGTCGCCGGGCGAGTCGTGTTCGGTTTCAAGGTGTTGGGAGCGCAGGCGCAGCAACTGGATGAAATGGAAGCCGTCGATGATCGCGGCGACTTCTTCGGTTGGCACCCCCAGCCGGACGGCCGACTGGCGGAGTCGCTGAACCGTGCTGCTGGACTCCACGCCGGTGCGTAGCGCGATGATGCGCGCGGCATCGACGAAAAGCCGCGCGCCCGACTTCTTGAGGTCGATGGTGCCGTCGTCCTCCACGACGAAGTCGCGGATGCGCCCGAGCGGCGGGACGACCTGCAGCGCGTTGCTCGCCATCATGCGCAGGAAGGCGGAGTTCATCTTGGCGGTGCGATTCAGCCACTGCCGCAGTTGGTCGCCCAGACGTTCGTTGCCGTACAGCACGCGGAAGTCGAAGAAGATCGAAGCGTTGAGCAGGGCTTGCGGGTCCGGTTCGCGAATCCAGTCGCCGAAGCGGCCTTTCCACTCCTCGAGCGTCAGGCATAGCTCCGGGTTGCTGGCCATGATGTTGCCCTTGCATAGCGGAAAACCGCAGTTGGCGAGGTTTTCATTGACCTCGCGCGCGAAGGCCACCAGCCGGCGTCTTACCTGGCTTGCATCTTCCATCTCAGGGCATTGCCAGATGATGCCGTTGTCCTGGTCTGTCGAGAGCGTCTGCTCGTGGCGGCCCTCCGAGCCGAATGCCACCCAGGCGTAGTCGATGCCGTACAGGTTGTGGGTGTAGAGCGCCAGGTCGATGATGCGGCGGGTGAGCGCGTCGTTGAGCGCGGAGATGAACTGGGTGAGTTGCTCCGCGCCGATGCCCTGGGCGATGAGGTTGAGCGCGAGCTGGCGGATGTCGCGGCTGGCCCGCTGCAGTGACTCCACGTCGTGAGCGCTTTCGATACCCGCGCGGATCTGGCGCAGGCTGATCCGCTGCAGTGAGAACAGATCGCGCTCCGAGACCACGCCCTTCAGGCGGCCGTCGCTATCGATGACCAGCAGGTGTCGCACGCCGTGGGTGGCCATTTCCAGTGCGGCATCGTAGGCGGATGCGGTGGCCGGCAGCTGATGCGGGTTGGCCGTCATCACCTCGCTGATCGGCAGCGAAAGATCGAAGCCTGCGAGCACGACGCGGGGCAGCAGGTCGCTCTGGGTAAGGATGCCCAGCGGGCGCTGGTCGTCGTCCGCGACGATCATGCAGCCCAGGTGCTGCGCCGCCATTTCCTCCAGCGCGCGCCGCGTGGGCGTTTCCGGCGCGACGAACACCGGCGCCTTCTTGACCAGTTGGCCCAGCTGGGTGGTCATGGTCTGCTGTTCCGCCGCGCGTTGCGCGAAGCTCGTCTGCAACTGCTGACGCGACTGGTTCAGCAGGCTGGCGATGTACTGGGTGCAGAACAGGTGGAACACCGGGCTCATCTGCATCAGTTCGAGGAACTGGTCGCTGCTGATCTGGAAGCAGAAGCTGTCCTCCACCGCGATATAGGCGTTGGTGGAGGGGCGCTGGGCCGAGATCGCACCGATCGGAAAGCACTCGCCCGGCCCGAGCGTCATGCTCGCGTATTCGGTGACGGTAGTGGCGCCCCACTGCTGGGCCTGGATCTTGCCCCGCTGGACAATGAAGAAATGCCTCGGCTGCCCCATCTCGGGGGTGAGGATGGCACTGCCGCGCGGATGGAATGCGAGCACGGCGCGCTGGGCCAGGAAGTCCAGCGCCTCTGGCTCCATGCGGTTGAAGGGGGAGAAACGGCGCAGGAAATCCGCGCTTGCGCCGACGAGCAGTTCTTGGGCAGCGGCCGTCATGACATGCCTTGCAGAGGGACTGGGCCGCATTATAGGGCCCTCTGTTTGCGCTGAGGTTTGCGTCAGCGCAAAGCGCGTTGCCACCCTTGAGGTCAGAAGGCGGGATTCAGGTTTTCGGCAAAGCGGGCCTGGGTGTCTTCGACCATCGCCCTGTTGTTGAGGAAGGCGCGTACGCACTCGGCGTCGATCTTTCCGCGTTCGGCCATCGACGACAGTTCGGCGAAGGCGGCCTCGTTGGGCCAGCGCGGCTTGTAAGGGCGTTCGCTGGTCAGGGCGTCGAAGATGTCCGCGATCGCGACGATGCGCGCTTCGAGCGGCACCGCATCGCCGCTCAGGCGGTAGGGATAGCCGGTGCCATCCAGCGCTTCGTGGTGGTAAGCGATGATGTTGCGCATGATGCGCACGGTGCGGTCTTCGGGCAGGCCGATGTCCTGCACCATGCGGTCGAACACGCTGACGCCAAGCTCGACGTGGCTCTGCATGATCTTGCGTTCTTCGAGTGTGAGCGGCCCGGGCTTCTGCAGGATGCTGTCGGGAACGCCGATCTTGCCGATGTCGTGCAGCGGGGCGAACAGGAACACGTGCTCGATGAACTCGTCGTCCAGTTCCACGATGTCGGCAAGGCCGCGCGTGATGATGCGGGTGTAGTGGGCGATGCGGTCCAGATGATGGCCGGTTTCGATGTCGCGGATGCGGGTGAGTCCGCGGGCGACTTCCACCGTGCTGATCAGCGTCCGCACGGCAACGAGCCCGGTCAGGTACATCTGGGCGGCGAGATAGCCGATCAGGTCGAGATAGCGCAGCACTTCGTCCGAAAACGCGTTCGGGCGATCCGCATCAAAGAACAGGAACGCGACGAAGCGCTCGCCGTGGTAGATCGGCACCGTGTAGCTGCTGTGAAAACCCGCCGCGGTGAGCCAGCGGCTGTGGGCTGCATCGCGGCTCGCCAGGGCTTCGGGCAGGTTCTGCAGGATGCGCTTTTCGCCGCTGAGCGCCAGCCGCTGCAGCGAGGGCACCTCGCTCAGGCGCGCTTCGTAGCGCCCGAACGGCGTGGCGTCGCCGTAGGTGCTGTTGATGAAGGTCTTCAGCAGGTCGGTGTCTTCGTCATACGTGGCGAGCGCGATGCGGTTGATCTCGGGATGGCGCGTGGCGATGATGCCGTGGAGGTCTTGCAGGCGCGAGGAAAGGTTTTCTCGCGTGGAAGGGGGCGGCGACGGGGAGATGAATTGGGCCTTCAGCATGGGCGCTGTTCTCGGAGTGGTCCGCTTGCGTTGCCGCGGATCAAAGTCGGGTTTCGAAATGGGCGACCAGCAATTGCAGTTCGCGCGCAGTCGTCTCCAGCGCCGCGGCGGCTTCCTCCACATCGGTCACGGTTTGCAGGTTGTCCTCGGTCAGCCCGCTCATGCGCTCCATGATGTTCGCCACCTCCGCGGAGGCCTGCTCCTGCTGCCTGAGCATGTGGCGGATTTCCTCGGAGTTGTTGGCCACGGCCGTGTTGGCGCTGGATATCTGTTCCAGTTCTTCTGCCACGGTCCGTATGGTGTTCACACTGCCGCTCACGCCCTCGCGCAGGGTCTGCATGGTCTGGATGACGCTGGTTTTCCGCTCGGAAATCTCGGCGATCAGGCGGGCGATGTCCTCCGTGCTGTGCTGGGTTTGCCCCGCGAGTTCGGTGACCTCGCCGGCAACCACCGCGAAGCCGCGGCCCTGTTCGCCGGCGCGTGCGGCTTCGATGGCGGCGTTGAGTGCGAGCAGGTTGGTGCGCTTGGCGATTTCGCTGATGGCTGCGGCCACAACGCCGATCTTTTCGACCGAATCGGAGAGCGCTTCGAGCATGCGGTTGTTCTCTTCCACCGCCGCGACCACGCGATGAGTCGACTCGGCGGCGTTGGACATGTTGCGCTGGCCGTCGGCCGTGATGCTCTGCGCGGTGCGGGCCTGATCGGCGCTGTTGTCGGTGGCGCCGGCGATTTCGCTGACCGAAACCGCCAGTTCCTCCATGGCGGATGCGGACGAGGCAAGCTGGTCGGCCTGGCTGTGCGACCCGCGTTGGAGCCGTTGTGCGCTGGTATGCAGACGTGCCGCCTCGCGCGCCGTGTCGTTGGCGGACGCGACCACGTCACCGATCAGCGCGCGCAGGCTCACCTGCATCGACATCACCGCACTGCCGAGCGTCTGCATCTCGCTGCAGCCTTCCTGCGGCGGCTCGCCTTTCAAGCGGCCTTCGCCGATGTCGGCGAGCAGACCGAGCAGCGTATGCAGCGGCACCTGCACGCGGCGCTGCAGGAGCAACCACAGCCCGGCGGCCACGACGGCCTGTGCCCCCACCAGCAGGGCCGCCGGCAGTCCGTCGAAAAAAGCGGCCGCGGCGCCAAACAACAGCGTCAGGGCCAATCCCGCGCCGGTGGTGACGGACAGCGAACTGCCATGCGAGAGGCGGGTGGGCGGCAGTGTGGCGCTGCCCGTGCGCAGGCGGCCGTACAAGGCTTCGGCGCGCTCCCGGGCTTCTGTTGATGGTGGCGTACGGACCGACATGTAGCCCACCCGCTGGCCGTTTTCGGTCAGCGGTGTGACGTAGGCTTCAACCCAGTAGAAATCGCCATTCTTCGCGCGGTTCTTGACGATGCCGCGCCAGGGGCGGCCCGCCTGTATCGTCCGCCATAAGTCGGCGAAAGCCTCCGCCGGCATGTCGGGGTGACGCACGATGTTGTGGTTTTGACCGATCAGTTCGTCGCGGCTGAATCCGCTGATGGCGACGAAGGCCGGGTTGGCGTAGGTGATCCGTCCTGCCAGATCGGTCTTGGTGACAATCGGGCGGCCCGGCTCCATGAAGCGTTCTCGCGGGGAGTTGGACGGCGAAGGGGTGTGGGGCGAGGGGCGGTTCTGTGCGCGCAAGTCCATGTGAAGCGTCAATCTCGTGGGGTAGGGCGCCTTCGCGTGGAAGGGCGGGGCAAGCGCGGCGTCTTCGCGGTACGGCTGCTGAAGGCGCGAAATATTACGTCATGGTAGAAGTACGGCGGAATTGAACGAAAGTATTAATACTGAGAAATTATTCGCGTTTGCCGTTAAGGAAAAATGCGAAAGGCGTCAAGATTCCGTTAAATCTGTCGGCATATCGTGAAAGTGGTAAACAAAAAAAGCCCGGCAGCGGCCGGGCTTTTTTTATTCAGCGCAGTGATTTACAGCACTTCTGCGGCGTAGTCGGCGAGGCGGGAACGTTCCCCGCGCTGCAAGGTGATATGCCCAGAATGGGGCCATCCCTTGAATCGGTCGACCGCGAAAGTGAGGCCCGACGAGCCTTCCGTGAGATAGGGCGTGTCGATCTGCGCGATATTGCCGAGGCAGACCACTTTGGTCCCCGGGCCTGCGCGCGTGATCAGGGTTTTCATTTGTTTCGGCGTCAGGTTTTGCGCTTCATCAATGATCAGGAACTTGTTGATGAAGGTGCGGCCCCGCATGAAGTTGAGGCTCTTGATCTTGATGCGGCTGCGGATGAGGTCGCGCGTCGCGGCGCGTCCCCAGTCGCCGCCTTCGCCGGTGGTCCCGTTCAGCACGTCCAGGTTGTCTTCCAGCGCGCCCATCCACGGCGCCATCTTTTCCTCCTCGGTACCCGGCAGAAAGCCGATGTCCTCGCCGACCGGTACCGTGACGCGGGTCATGATGATTTCGGAATAGCGCTTGGTTTCCAGCACCTGGGTGAGCCCCGCGGCGAGCGTGAGGAGCGTCTTGCCGGTGCCGGCCTGGCCGAGCAGGGTGACGAAGTCGATCTCCGGGTTCATCAGCAGGTTCAGCGCAAAATTCT
This sequence comes from Azoarcus olearius, assembly GCF_001682385.1. Classification (NCBI taxonomy): domain Bacteria; kingdom Pseudomonadati; phylum Pseudomonadota; class Betaproteobacteria; order Rhodocyclales; family Zoogloeaceae; genus Azoarcus; species Azoarcus olearius. The sequence goes on along the minus strand of NZ_CP016210.1, from coordinate 2,480,779 downwards.
GTTCGCGATTGCGCGCGGTGATGCCCCACACGTTGTTCTTCTGGTGGCCGTAGTCGATCAGCGTTTCCAGAACCACGCTGCGGCCGGCTTTCTCCTTGACCCAGGCTTCGAGCGGGCGGGCGCCGTCCTGATAGAGGAATTCGTTGACCAGCAGATTGGCGGTGTCGGGGCCGGCCAGGCGGTAGTAGGTGCGGCCCTCGTTCTTCCACGACTCCATGCCCTTGCCGTTCGCGTCCCAGAACGTGGCGGGCAGTTCGCGCGTACCGGTGTAGAGAAGGTCGGTGTCCTCTAGAACCTTGTCGTTGAAATAGTCCTGCGCGGCGAGTCCCAGCGCGCGCGCCTTGATGCGCATGTTGATGTCTTTCGACACCAGGATGACCGGACGGTCCGGGTGGCGTTCGGCGAGGAACATCACCACCGCGAGAATCTGGTTGTCGCCCTTCGCAGTGGGCAGGGCGGCAGGAAGCGTGACGTTGATCGCTTCCGTCTGCAGGAAGAGCTTGCCGGTCGCGAGCCGCTGCGAGGGCTGTTCGAGCGGGATGCCGCTGTCGATTGCGTCGGGTGCGGACGAAACGATCTCGTCCATCATGCGGCTTGCCTGTCGGGCGTTGCGCGCGACTTCGCTCATGCCCTTCTTGTTGTTGTCGAGTTCCTCCAGCGTCATGATCGGCACGTAGATGTCGTGCTCTTCGAAGCGATACAGGCTGGTGGGATCGTGCATCAGCACATTGGTGTCGAGCACGAAGAGCTTGGTCGCCGGCTTTGCGCGCGGGGCGCGCTTGGCGCGTGGGGCAGCCGGTTTGGCGGCGGCGGTCTTCTTGGAAACTGCAGGCATGTTCGGTCCGCCTTTTGAGGTTGTCAGAGGGATTGCACGAAGCCAAGCACTTCCTGGGCGTGGCCCGGAACCTTCACGCCGCGCCATTCGCGTGCCAGTTGTCCGTCTGCGGCAAGGACGAAGGTGCTGCGTTCGATGCCGCGCACCTGCTTGCCGTACATGTTCTTCATCTTGATGACGCCGAACGCGTTGCAGGCCGTCTCATCGGGGTCGGAGATCAGGTCGAAGGGCAGTTCGAGCTTGGCCTTGAAGTTCTCGTGCGACTTCAGGCTGTCGCGGGAGATACCGAAGACCTTGCATCCGGCGGCAGCGAAGTCGGCGTGCAGGGCACCGAAATCGCGGGTTTCGTTGGTGCAGCCGGGCGTGTTGTCTTTCGGATAGAAGTACAGCACCACCTTCTGGCCCGCGAGCGCGGAGAGCGAAACGGTCTGGCCGCCGGTGGCTGGGAGGGTGAAGTCGGGCGTGCTGCTCGTCGTCATGAAGGCTCCTGTGGGCTGCTGTTTGGCGCAGCGTAAAGGAGTGCCGGGTGCCCTGACAATGGCGCGTCGCCATGCGGGGCGGGTGCGGCGAGGCCGCGCTCCGCGTCGCCGGTCCGCGATGAAACGGCTAAGTGGTTGGCGTGCAAGCGGTTCAGGAGGGCAGGGCTACCCGGTCCGGGGCGTCGTCGGCGCTGGGCAAGGGAATCGGCTGCGAGGCCGGGGCCGAGCGCCACTCGACGAGTTCGAGGCGGCCGTCCAGGTGTTCGACAATCGCGGTGCAGCTATCCACCCAGTCGCCGCAGTTGATGTAGGTCAGCCCGTCGACCTCGCGGATTGCTGCCCAGTGGATGTGGCCGCAGATGACCCCGTCGACACCACGCTCACGCGCCCCGTGCATCACCGAGTCTTCGAAATCGAAAATGAAGTTGACTGCGGTTTTGACCTTGCGCTTCGCATAGCCTGCGAGCGACCAGTAGCCCGAAATGCCCAGCCGTCGCCGTATCCACGACAGCCAGCCGTTAAGCCGGACCAGCGCGTTGTAGGCCACGTCTCCCAACACCGCGACCCAACGGTGATGTCGCGTCACCTGGTCGTATTCGTCGCCGTGCAGCAGCAGGAAGCGGCGCCCGTCGGCCGTCTCGTGCACCCACTCGTGCTCCAGGCGGATGTCTCCGAAGGTGATGCCGACGTACTCGCGCAGCGCTTCGTCGTGGTTGCCCGGCACCAGGATCACGCGGGTGCCCTTGCGCGCGCGCCGCAGTACCTTCTGCACCACGGTGTTCTGCACCGAGGTCCAGTGGATGCTCCGGCTCATCGACCAGAAGTCGATGATGTCGCCGACGAGGTACAGATAGGCCGAATCGTAGTGGCGCAGGAATTCGAGCAGCCGCTCAGCCTGGCAGCCCCGGGTGCCGAGGTGGATGTCGGACAGGAAAATGGCACGGACCTGCTGTTCTTGCATGAAGCGCGGGCGGGCGATGTGGAAGCGCCAGCCTGCGCAGCTTTCGTGACAACGTGATGAACGACGGCGCGGCTCTCAGGCGTGTCCGCCCGCGGCGTGGCCTGAAGACCAGGCCCACTGGAAGTTGTAGCCGCCGAGGTGGCCGGTGACGTCCATCACCTCGCCCGCAAAGAAGAGGCCGGGATGATCGCGCGCCTCCATCGTCTTGGACGACAGCGCGCGGGTGTCCACGCCGCCCAGCGTAACCTCGGCCTTGGCGTAGCCCTGGGTGCCCGAGGGGTGCAGTTCCCAGGCAGCGAGGTTGCGTGCAATGTCGCGCAGGACGGCGCGGGAATACTGGTTGAGCGGCCCGGTCCAGCCGTGCAGTTCGCACCACGCGTGCGCGAACCGGCGCGGGAGGTGTTCGGCCAGCAGGTTGGCCAGCAGGGCGCGCTGCGACGCACGTGCCTGCAACCATTGCTCTGCATCGTGGTCGGGTAGCAGGTTGAGATGCACCGGTTCGCGTGTGCCACCGTCGTAGCCCTGCGCCTGCCAGTAGCTGGAAACCTGCAGGATGGCGGGGCCGGAGAGTCCCCGATGGGTGATCAGCGCCGCCTCGCGAAAGCGCGCGTCGTTGCAGCCGGCTTCCACCTCGAGCGAGGCGCCGGCAAGTGGCGCGAGGCGCGCAAGCGTTTCGGGCGGGAGCGTGAGCGGAACGAGGGCGGGTTGAGGTGCCACGACCGGCAAGCCGAACTGCTCGGCGACGCGGTAGCCGAAGGGCGATGCGCCGATCTTGGGAATGGAAAGGCCGCCGGTGGCGATGACGAGGCTGTGGCAAGCGAAGCGGCCACGGCTGGTGCGGACCATGTAGCGTTCTGAGGTGCCGTCGGCGGGTTCGATGCCGTCCACCCGGGCCGGCATCGCCCATTGAACCTTGCCGTCGTCGCATTCGCGTCGAAGCATGTCGATGATCTGTTGCGCGGAATCATCGCAAAACAGCTGGCCCCACGATCTTTCGTGGTAACGGATGCCATGACGCTCCACAAGACCGATAAAATCGCGCGCCGTATAGCGCGACAGTGCGGAACGGACAAAATGCGGATTGCGGCACAGGTAGTTGTCTGCGCCGACCTTCAGGTTGGTGAAGTTGCACCGGCCGCCGCCGGAGATGCGGATCTTCTCCGCGAGGTGTTCGGCATGGTCGACGAGCAGCACGCGCCGGCCTCGTTGGCCTGCGGTTGCGGCGCACATCATGCCCGCGGCTCCGGCGCCGATCACCACCACGTCGAAGGTCTGCTCTGCCACGGTCCGCGCTCGCGAAGAAAGCGGCGCAGAATACGCGCCGGTTCGGGCAGCAGCAACCCGAGGACGCCTTGCCCCGCGAGCGTCACGGACACTGACCGACAACGCTGCGACAACGAACAAGCAAGAGAGATGGAGCGTTTTGATGACTGATTCCACCCCCGGCGCAACGGCGGCCCACCGCCTGCGCCGGTACGCGCGGCCCGCCATGTGGGGAGCGGGCGCGCTGGCTGCGGTTGCGGTACTGGGTTTTGGCGCCGTGCCGCCGGTGCTGCGGCACTACACGGTGCAAATCCTGCACGACAAGCTCGGGCGCGAAGTCGCAGTGGAAGGCGCGCGCTTCAATCCATTCACACTGACCGCCGAGTTGCGCGGAGTGCGCATCATGGAAGCGGACGGCAGCGCCGAGGCGCTGGCGGCCGACCTCGTGCGCGCCAACCTCGAGCTTGAATCCGTGGTGCGTCGTGCGCCGGTGCTCCATGAGCTTGCCGTGGTCGCACCACGCGTGCAGTTCGTTCGTCGCGCCGACGGCGGCAGCAACTGGTCGGACGTGGTCGAACGCCTGGCGGCCGAGCCGCCCAGCGAGGAGCCGGCCCGGTTCTCGCTCGGCAACATCAGCCTCAGCGACGGGCGCATCGTCGTCGAGGATACCGCGCGCGGTCTGCGCCACGACATCACCGAACTGCGGCTCGGCGTGCCCTTCGTTTCCAATCTGCCGGTGAAGGTCGACGTCTTCGTCGAGCCCACGCTGTCGGGCCGCGTGAATGGCGACCCGCTCGCCCTGTCGGGACGCACGAAGCCTTTCAGCGACGACCGTGAGACCGTCGCCGAGCTGACGCTGAAGAACTTCGAACTGTCGCCCTGGCTGGCCTATCTGCCATTCAAGCCGAAGTTCACGGTGCCTTCCGGCACGCTGAGCACCAGCCTGCAGCTGTCGTTTTCCCAGCCGGAGGGGCAGCAGCCCTTGATCGCCCTGCAGGGGCAGATCGACGTCGCCGGCCTCGCCGTGCAGGAAGTCGGCGGCCAGCCGGTGTTCGCCGTCGAGGAACTGGGACTGGAACTCGGCGACGTTCAGCCGCTGGCCGGAAAGTGGCATTTCTCGCGCCTGCGCGTCATCAAGCCCGAAGTGGATCTGGTGCGGCTGACCACCGGCGGCCTCAACGTGACGGCCCTGCTGCCGGAGAGCGCCGCGAGTGCGCCGGCCGACAAGACGGCGAAGAAGGGCGCGCGTCCTGCCGCTGCCGAGGGTTCCACCGCAGGGTCGGAAGTTGATTTCCTGCTCGCTTCCGCGCGCGTGCGCGACGGCATCGTGCGCTTCGAGGATCGCAGCCTGGGTGTGCCGTTCAAGGCCCGGGTGGAGGCGGTGAACCTCGATATGCGCGATCTGGCGACCAGCGGAGACATGCCGGCCGAGATCCGCCTGGACTACGTGACCGACGGCGGTGAGAAGTTCAGCCATCAGGACAATCTGCGGCTGAAGCCCTTCGAACTCGACGGCGGGGTGGTGATCGAGCAGTTTCAGCCGGCGCGCTATTCGGCGTATCTCGCCCAGGCGCTTCCGGGCGGCGAGGTCCGCGACGGACGGCTGGACGGTGGGGTGCGCTATCACGTAAGCGGGGCCGGGGATGCATTCGATGCGGAAGTCACCGCCGAGAACCTCAGCCTGCGCGACTTCGTGCTGGCGCTGAAGGGGCGCAAGGAGACAGCCCTGAAGGTGCCGGAGCTGCTGGTGAGCCAGGGCGTGATGCGACTGAAGGAGCAACGCGTCGACATCGGTGAGGTGACGATCAACCGGGCTGCGCTTGCCGCAACCCGCTTGCGTGACGGTAGCCTCGACCTGCAGACCCTTGTCGCAAGTGGAGAGCCGGCGCGCAAGATGACTTCGCCGGCGTGGTCGGTCGGCGTCCAGAAGCTGGCGCTGTCCGACGCGTCGCTGCGGCTGGAAGACAGGATGCAGGCCAAGCCGGTGACGCTGGCGGTCGATGGTCTGAGCGTCAAGGCCGACAATCTCTCCACCGCGAAGGGTGCGAATGCCCGCCTCAGTGTCGGCGCGCGGATCAATCGCGCGGGGCGGCTCGGGATTGAGGGCAGCCTGGCGCTGGAACCCTTGAAGGGCAATCTGGAGCTCGACCTGCGCGACATCGACCTGTTGCCCTTGCAGCCCTACGCGCTGGAAGAGACCAAGATCGCGATCACCCGGGGCACGCTCAGCGGCCACGGCACCGTGGCCTTCGAGCAGCGCCGCACCGGCGGTATCGCGGGCGGCTTCAAGGGCGATGTCGGCGTGGGTGACTTCGCAGCGGTCGACAAGCTCAACGCCGCGGACCTCGCCCGCTGGCGCGCTCTGCAGGTCAGCGACATCGATGTCGATTTCGATCCTTTCGCGCTCAGCATCGGCAGGGTCGCGCTCAGCGACTTCTTCAGCCGCCTGATCCTCGACCAGCAGGGCCGGCTCAACCTGCGGGAAATCCGCGGCGGAGCGGCCGAGGAGGCCGCGGCGCAGGCAAACGTCCAGCAGCAGGGCAACGAGACGACCGCGATCGTTTCGCCGCCGCGTCCCTCACCGCCAATCAGGGTCGGGCGGGTGGAACTGAAGGGCGGCAACATCGCCTTCAGCGACCGCTTCGTGCGCCCGAATTACGACGCCAACCTGACCGGTCTTGCCGGCACGCTCAGCGGGCTGTCGTCCGATCCTTCCACAGTCGCCAAGCTGAACCTTGCCGGCAAGGTGGATAACGCGGCGCCGGTGCAGGTGCAGGGCGAACTCAATCCCTTCCGCCAGGACCGCTATCTCGATATCGCCGCGTCAGTGCGCGATTTCGAACTGACGGGCGTTTCCAGCTATGCCGGCAAGTACGTGGGCTATGGCATCCAGAAAGGCAAGCTGTCCGCCGATCTGAGCTACAAGATCCGCGATCGCCAGCTCACCGCGACCAACCGGGTGTTCATCGACCAGCTCACCTTCGGTGACAGGGTGGACAGCCCGAGCGCAACCGATCTGCCGGTGCAACTGGCGGTGTCGCTACTGAAGAATGGTCGCGGTGAAATCGACCTCAGCCTGCCCGTCAGCGGCACGCTCGATGATCCCCAGTTCAGTGTCTTCGGACTGGTCGTGCGTGCGCTGGTCAACCTTGTGGGCAAGGCCGTCACTGCGCCCTTCGCGTTGTTGGGCGGCGCCTTCGGTGGCGAGGAGATGTCGCGGGTGGATTTCTCTGCCGGCGTGGCCCGCCCGGAGGGCGAGGCGCTGGACAAGCTGGCGGCGCTGGCAAAGGCGCTGAACGATCGTCCGGCACTGCGGCTCGACATCACGCCGTTTGCGGACCCGGCCACGGATGTGGAAGGCCTCAAGCGGACGATGCTGGACCGCCAGGTGGCGGCGCTCAAGCTGCGCGCCCTGGTCGCCAAGGGCCAGGCCGCCCCGTCGGTGGAAGAGGTTCAGGTGGGTGCCGAGGAGTATCCCGCGCTGTTGCGCCAGGTGTACCGGGATGGCGATTTCAAGAAGCCCCGCAACGTGATCGGGCTGGTGAAGGACGTCCCTGTGGCGGAAATGGAAGCCCTGATCTTCGCCAATACCAAGGTCGGTGAAGACGAATTGCGCGCCCTGGCGGTGCAGCGCGGGCAGACGGTCAAGAACTGGCTGCTGGGCTCCGGTGGCGTTTCGCCGGAGCGGGTGTTCCTGCTTGCGCCTCGTGTCGGCGGTGCGGGTGCGGAAACGGCGGGTCGCGTGGAGTTCGCGCTCCGTTAAAGGCGGCGGGCAGCCGGGGCTGCCCGCCTTACCTCATCAGGCCGCGTCGAGCGCCTGACCGATGTCGGCAAGCAGATCGTCGATGTGCTCGATGCCGATCGACAGGCGGACCATGTCAGGCGACACGCCGGCCTTGGCCAGTTCCGCCGGTGCAAGCTGGCGGTGCGTGGTCGAGGCCGGATGGCACGCGAGCGATTTTGCATCGCCGATGTTCACCAGGCGGGTGACGAGCTTCAGCGCGTCCTGGAAGCGTCCGCCCGCGGCGTAGCCGCCCTTTACGCCGAAGGAGAGGATGCCGGAGGCGTGGCCGCCCAGATACTTCTGTACCAGGCCATGGTCGGCGTGGTCGGGCAGACCGGCGTAATTCACCCACTCCACCTTCCCGTGCTGCTTGAGGAAACGCGCCACCTCCAGGGTATTCGCGCAGATGCGGTCCATGCGCAGGGCCAGCGTTTCGACGCCCTGCAGGATCAGGAAGGCATTGAAGGGGCTGAGCGCGGCCCCGGTGTTGCGCAGCGGAACCACCCGTGCGCGCCCGATGTAGGCCGCCTCGCCCAGCGCTTCGGTGTAGACCACGCCGTGGTACGAGACGTCAGGCTCGTTGAGCCTGCGGAAGCGCTCCTTGTGCTGGCGCCAGGGGAATTTGCCCGAGTCCACGATGATGCCGCCGATCGAGTTGCCGTGGCCGCCCAGATACTTCGTCAGCGAATGCACCACGATGTCCGCGCCGTGCTCGAACGGCCGGCAGAGGTAGGGCGTGGGGACGGTGTTGTCGACGATCAACGGAATGCCGTTCGCGTGGGCTACCGCGGCCAGCGCGGCGAAGTCCGTGATGTTGCCGAGCGGGTTGCCGACCGACTCGCAGAAGATGGCCTTGGTGCGCTCGTCGATCAAGCGGCCGAAACTTGCCGGATCGCGCTGGTCGGCAAAGCGCACTTCCACGCCGAGTTGCGGCAGCGTGTGGGCAAACAGGTTGTAGGTGCCGCCGTAAAGCGTGGATGCCGAGACAATGTTGTCGCCCGCTTCGGCAATCGTCTGAATGGCGTAGGTGATCGCAGCCATGCCTGAGGCGACCGCGAGCGCGCCGATGCCGCCTTCCAGCGCCGCAACGCGCTGCTCCAGCACCGCCGTCGTCGGGTTCATGATGCGGGTGTAGATGTTGCCCGGGACCTTCAGGTCGAACAGGTCGGCGCCATGCTGGGTGTCATCGAAGGCGTACGAGGTGGTCTGGTAAATCGGGACCGCTACCGCTTTCGTGGTGGGATCCGGGGAATAACCGCCGTGTACCGCAATCGTCTCCAGTTTCATTCCACATCCTCCCTTGTCATGGAAAAGGGGGGCGAGTATAGCCACCTGTTTCATTCCGGGCGAAATAAGTAGTTTCGATTTGAATTTCGGTGGGGCTTTCTCAGGTATGCCTTTAGAGATAAGTTTGTCTTTTTATTTCAGTTTGTTAGCGCACGAAAGTTGATTCTGGCGCCTTGACGTAAGCGCTCGGCGCAGCATAATGGCGGCCTTGCCGCAAAAACCGGACCCGGGCACCACAGACTTGGGACGGTGCGGCAAGCAAGGAGGAGGGAAATCAATGGGAAACATCGCCACGTGGCTGGATCTGGCCATCGCTTCTGCTCGCCCTGCTGATTACAGGGTGCGCATTCACAACATCGACCGGCCGGGCCGGGGCAGCTGCTACGCACTCAGCGTCAATAACCGCTGGCTTCACACCGGAGCCGGGGAGTTGACCCTGTTCCACGGCATCGGGACTGCGCTCCATTTTCTCAAGACCGCAGGCGTCGGCGAGTTCGAGCCGGGCCGCGCCGTGCCGGAATCAACCAGTTGCGGAAACGGCAACTGCTTCTGCCTGGACAAGCAGCGTCGACTCGCGCAGTGCGCTCACCGTCCGCGTTGAGATCGGGCCAAGCCTAGGCGGCGCCGCGGCGCCGGAAGTCGCGCATGCGAAAGCCGAGCGCGAAGAGGGCGCCGAAGTAGGCCGCCATGCCGACACCGACGACGATCGAAAGACGTACGACGCGTTCGAGGCCGTGTCCGGACAGCCACCAGGTGTCCGGACCTGCCGCGAACCACAGGACGGTGCCCATGATCGTGAGCGCGGCGAGGACTTTGAGCGCGAAGATGCGCCACCCAGGTTGCGGCTGGTAGATAGCGCGCCGGCGCAAGCCCCGGTATAGCAGCGCGGCGTTGATGCACGACGCGAGCCCGATCGCGAGCGCCAGGCCGGCGTGCTGGAGCGGCTGGATGAAAGCGAGATTCATCGCCTGGGTCGAGGCCAGCGTGATCAGCGCGATCTTCACCGGCGTGCGGATGTCCTGCCGCGCATAAAAGCCAGGCGCCAGCACCTTCACGAGAATGAGCCCGGTCAGCCCCACGCTGTATGCCACCAGCGCGTCCCGCGTGTGGAGCGCGTCGGTGGCGCTGAACGCACCGTAGTGAAACAGCGTGGTGACCAGCGGAACGGCAAGCAGCGCAAGGCCGAGGGCGGCCGGCAGGGTCAGCAGCAGCGTCAGGCGCAGGCCCCAGTCTAGCAACGAAGAGAACTCCTCGCCCCGCCCGTCGGCGTGAAGCTTGGCCAGGCTGGGCAGCAGAATGGTGCCCAGCGCCACGCCAAGTAGTCCTGACGGAAACTCCATCAGCCGGTCCGCGTAATAGAGCCAGGAGACGCTGCCGCTTTGCAGGAAGGATGCAAAGATGGTGTTGATCAGAAGCGAAAGCTGGCTGACCGATACCCCTAGGATGGCTGGCCCCATCAGCTTCAGGATGCGCCGCACGCCCGGGTTGGAGGGGTCGAAATCGAACCGGGGAAGCATGCCGATCCGGGCCAGCGGGCGAACCTGGAGCGCAAGCTGGAGTATGCCTCCGATGAACACCGCCCACGCGAGGACAAGCACCGGCGGGTCGAAATAGGGTGCAGCGAACAGCGCCATGCCGATGAAGGAGAGGTTCAACAATACCGGCGTGAATGCGGGGATGGCGAACCGGCTCCACGTGTTGAGGATGCCCCCGGCGAGCGCGACGAGCGACATGAAGAGGATGTAGGGAAAGGTAATCCGCGTCAGTTCTACCGTGAGGGCGAATTTCTCCGGCTCGTCGATGAAGCCGGGGGCGGATATCTGGATGATCAGCGGCGCGCCGACGATGCCGAGCAGGGCGACGAAGGCGACGACAAGCCCGAGCAGGGTGGCGACCTTGTCGATCAGACGGCGGGTTTCTTCCGGCCCCTGTTTATTACGGTATTCGGCCAGGATGGGTACGAAGGCTTGTGAAAACGCGCCTTCGGCGAACATCCGGCGCAGGAGGTTGGGGAGCCTGAACGCGACGAAGAACGCGTCGGTGGCAAGCCCGGCGCCGAAGGCGCGTGCCACGACGAAGTCGCGCACGAAGCCGAGGATGCGGGAGAGCAGCGTCATGCCGCTGACGGTGGCGAGGGCGCGGAGCAGGTTCATGGTCGCGGTTCTAACGAGGACCGCGAATGATAGCGGCGTGAGCCGCGCGCCGAAACGCGGGTTGGATCATCGCGGCATAAGCTTGTTGCCATCCGCGCCCTGGCTCGCTATACTCGCGAGCTTTACAGAACCACCTCTACGGGAAGCAAAGATATGGCCAATTCGGCACAAGCTCGCAAGCGCGCACGTCAGGCGACCAAGGCCCGCGCTCACAACGCCAGCCTTCGTTCGCGTCTGCGTACTGCGATCAAAGCTGTGCGCAAGGCTATCGTTGGTGGCGACAAGGCGGCTGCGCAAGCTGTCTTCCGTACCTCCATGAGCACCATCGACAGCGTCGCCGACAAGAAGATCATTCACAAGAACAAGGCTGCTCGTCACAAGAGCCGCCTGTCGGCTGCAGTGAAGGCCATGGCGGCCTGATTGCGGTTCAACCCCTTCGGGGGTTGGCAAAAAAACGGCGACTGCAGGTCGCCGTTTTTTTTGCTCGTCTTGGGGTGTGCGGGCCTCGTGGAGGAGGCGCGGTTTGCTTGCTGAGCCGCGGGTCGCCGCTTCAGTCGTCCTGAATGGGCTCCATCTGCAGTTCGTTGTCGTTGGCGAAGTTGATCAGAAACTTGTAGGCGAGGGGTTCGATGTCGTAGAGGCGGGCATTGACCACGACGGTTTTATCGCCCTTCAATGTGCATCCGGGTCGCACATAGGGCGAGTAGGTCATCCGGTGGTCGGATCCGAATGCCGACATCACGCCGCACAGCCGATCGGCCCAATCGCTGGGGCGGAATTTCTTTCCGCTTGTGGTGACCCCGATGATGACGAAGCTCTCGATCTTTTGGTTCATGTGTCACGCCATGACGGCTACAGGGGCGCGAGTCGTTCTTGGGTATCGCAAACGCCGCGCAAAACGGCGGGCATTCTATCAGAAACCCTGACTCCCTTGCAGTTGCTAGCTCGGTTTCTCCGGGTGCCGCAGGGGCGCGGCTATACAGTTCTCCCCCTTTCGCTTAACATTCCCGCTTTATTTTTCACGGCGGCGCGTGCCGCCGTGCGCATTTCTGGTTCACCTGATCGGGGTTTCCCATGTCCCACGTCATGAACACCTACGCCCGGCTTCCCGTCGCATTCGAGCGCGGCGAAGGGGTCTGGCTGTACGACGATGCCGGTAAGCGGTACCTCGACGCACTTTCCGGCATTGCGGTATCCACGCTCGGTCACAACCACCCGCGGCTCGTCCGGGCGATTGCCGAGCAGGCAGCCGCGGTGCTGCATACCTCCAATCTGTACCGCATTCCTTTGCAGGAAAAGCTGGCGGACCGCCTGGGTGCGATCTCCGGCATGGACGAGGTTTTCTTCTGCAACTCCGGTTGCGAGGCCAACGAAGCCGCGATCAAGCTCGCCCGTTTCTACGGGCACAAACGCGGCGTCGCGCAGCCCACCATCATCGTGATGGAGAACGCCTTTCACGGCCGTACGCTGGCGACGCTGTCGGCCACGGGCAATCGCAAGGCGCAGGCCGGTTTCGAACCGCTGGTGTCGGGCTTCATCCGCGTGCCTTATCGCGACATCCAGGCGATTCGTCAGGTGGCGGAGCACAACCAGGACGTGGTTGCGGTCATGCTGGAGATGATCCAGGGCGAGGGCGGCATCAATCTGGCCGAGGCCGGGTTCCAGCGCGAACTGCGCGAGTTGTGCGACGCGCGCGGATGGCTGTTGATTTGCGATGAGGTCCAGTGCGGAGTGGGGCGTACAGGGAAGTGGTTCGGCTGGCAGCATGCCGATGTCCGCCCTGACGTCGTGACGCTTGCCAAGGGGCTGGGCTCAGGGGTTCCGATTGGCGCCTGCCTGACGAGTGGGGCTGCCGCCGGGCTGTTCGGTCCGGGTAATCACGGTTCCACGTTCGGCGGAAATCCGCTCGCTTGCGCTGCCGCGCTGACCACGCTCGAAGTCATCGAGGAGTCCGGTCTGATGGCCCAGGCCGAGGCCGTGGGTGAAACCATCTGCTCAGGGTTGCGCGAGGCGCTTGCGGGGTGCGAAGGCGTTGTGGAGATACGTGGCCGCGGCTTGATGATCGGTGTGGAACTCGACCGCCCGTGCGGAGCGCTGGTCACGAAGGCGCTCGAGAACGGTCTTCTGATCAATGTCACGGCCGAGCGGGTGGTGCGCCTGTTGCCCGCGCTCGTCTTCACCGCGGCCGACGCCCAAGCCCTCGTCGGCGCGCTGGCGCCGCTCATCCGCGACTTCCTGTCGCAGCAAGGAAAAGGTACTGCGTGATGAGTTCGCCCAGACACTATCTTCAGTTCAGCGATTTCACCGCTGCGGAGTACGACCACGTGTTCCAGCGGACGCGCTGGATCAAGGAAAAGTTCAAGCAGTATGAGCCGTATCACCCCCTGTTCGACCGCACGCTCGTCATGATCTTCGAGAAGGCGAGTACTCGTACCCGCCTCTCGTTCGAAGCCGGCATGCAGCAACTGGGCGGCTCCGCAATCTATCTGAATACGCGCGACTCCCAGCTGGGGCGCGGCGAGCCGGTGGAGGACGCCGCCCAGGTGATCTCCCGCATGAGCGACCTGGTGATGATCCGCACTTTCGAGCAGGACATCATCGAACGGTTCGCGGCCTATTCCCGGGTGCCGGTGATCAACGGCCTCACCAACGAATACCATCCCTGCCAGATCCTCGCGGATATCTACACCTTCATCGAGCACCGCGGCAGCATCAAGGGCAAGACGGTGGCCTGGGTGGGGGATTCGAACAACATGTGCAACACCTGGCTGCAGGCGGCCGAGGTGCTGGATTTCAAGGTGCGGGTGTCGACGCCGCCGGGATACGAGGTCGAACCGACCGACGCAGGTCTGCGCGGCACCGCTCACTTCGCCCAATTCTCCGATCCGCTCGAAGCCTGCCGCGGCGCCGATCTCGTCACCACCGACGTCTGGACCTCGATGGGTTTCGAGGCGGAGAACGAGGCGCGGATGAAGGCTTTCGCCGACTGGTGCGTCGACGCTGAAATGATGTCGGTCGCCGCGCCGGACGCGCTGTTCATGCACTGCCTGCCGGCTCACCGCGGCGAGGAAGTCACCGCGGAAGTGATCGACGGTCCGCAGTCGGTGGTATGGGATGAGGCCGAAAACCGCCTGCACGTGCAGAAGGCCCTGATGGAATATCTCGTTCTCGGTCGCGTCGGGGACGAAGAGTCGAACTAACGCGAATTGCTGCTAACCGCGGGCGAGCTGCAGTTTCGCCCGCAATCAGACTGGACATGACGATGAGCGACGTGAAGAAAGTAGTGTTGGCCTACTCGGGCGGCCTCGATACCTCGGTGATCCTGAAGTGGCTGCAGGATACCTATCAGTGTGAAGTGGTGACCTTTACGGCCGACCTCGGCCAGGGCGAGGAACTCGAGCCGGCGCGCCAGAAGGCACTCAAGTTCGGCATCAAGCCGGAGAACATCTTCATCGACGACCTGCGCGAGGAATTCGTCCGCGATTTCGTGTTCCCGATGTTCCGCGCCAACACGATCTACGAGGGCGAGTACCTCCTTGGCACCTCGATCGCCCGTCCGCTGATCGCCAAGCGTCAGATCGAGATCGCGCGCGCCACCGGCGCCGACGCCGTGTCGCACGGTGCCACCGGCAAGGGCAATGACCAGGTCCGCTTCGAACTCGGCTATTACGCGCTGATGCCCGGCGTCAAGGTGATCGCGCCGTGGCGCGAGTGGGACCTGCTGTCGCGCGAGAAACTGCTGGCGTACGCCGAGAAGCACGGCATTCCCATCGAGATGAAGCACAAGCAGGGCGGTTCGCCGTATTCGATGGACGCCAACCTGCTGCACATCTCCTTCGAAGGTCGCCATCTCGAAAACCCGGCGGCGGAAGCCGAAGAGTCGATGTGGCGCTGGACTGTGTCGCCGGAAGCAGCGCCCGATGCGGCGGAGTACGTCGATCTCGAGTTCGAGAAGGGCGATCTGGTCGCCATCAACGGTCAGCGCCTGAAGGCGCATGAACTCCTCGCCAAGCTCAACGAGCTGGGTGGCAAGCACGGTATCGGTCGCCTGGATCTGGTGGAAAACCGCTACGTCGGCATGAAGTCGCGCGGTTGCTACGAAACGCCGGGAGGCACGATCCTGCTGCGCGCCCACCGCGCCATCGAATCGATCACGCTGGACCGCGAGGTTGCCCACCTCAAGGACGACCTCATGCCGCGCTACGCCAGCATGATCTACAACGGCTACTGGTGGAGCCCGGAGCGCCAGGCACTGCAGGCGCTGGTCGATCACACGCAGCAGACGGTTAACGGCTGGGTGCGCATCAAGCTCTACAAGGGCAACGTCATCGTCGTTGCGCGCGACTCCAAGACCGATTCGCTGTTCGATCCGACGATTGCCACCTTCGAGGACGATCAGGGCGCCTACAACCAGAAGGACGCGCACGGTTTCATCCGCCTCAACGCGCTGCGCATGCGCATTGCTGCCAACGCGAAGACCAAGCGGGGTTAAGGAGCCGCCGACATGGAAGACCCGCTGATCTTCGGGCTGACGATTGCCGAGTTCGAGGATATCTCGCTCAAGGTCTGCTTCACGGCGCTGATCCTGTACATGCTGTTCATCATTGGCAACCTGGCCAAGGAATCCAAGGCCGGCAGATACGGTACGGTGTGGATGTTCATCGCACTCGGACTGGGTTTTGTCGGCTTCGTGGCCAAGGGATTCATCCAGAAGTTCATGGGTATCGAATAAGGAAAGCACAGCTCCATGGGTATTACCGAAAAGCTCGACGGCGTTGCCGTCACCACCAAGGCCAACGTCTATTTCGATGGCAAGTGCGTCAGCCACTCCGTCCGTTTCGCCGACGGTACGGGCAAGTCCGTCGGCGTGATCCTGCCGTCCACCCTGACCTTCAATACCGGCGCGCCGGAAGTGATGGAGGGTGTGGCCGGATCCTGCCGCGTCCGCCTGAAAGGCGAGACCACGTGGAACACCTATGGGGCCGGCGAGTCCTATCAGGTGCCGGGCAACTCGAGCTTCGACATTGAAGTCGTCGGCGAGCCCTATCACTACATCTGCCACTTCGGCTGAACGACCGGACGTCATACCATGCCCTCGTTCGATATCACCTCGGAAGTCGATGAGCCCTCGCTGCGCAACTCGGTTGATGTCGCCAACAGCAAGATCGCCGGGCGTCACGACTTCAAGGGCACGAGCGCAAATGTGGAGCTGAAGGAAAAGCTGATGACGCTGTATGGCGACAGCGATTTCCAGCTCGACCAGATGAAGGCGATCCTCCTGCCCGAAATGACCAAGAAGAAGGTCGACGTCCGCTGCCTGGAATACGGCGACGTCCAGAAGGTCAGCGGCAACAAGGTGAAGCAGGAAGTAAAGGTCCGTGTGGGTGTCGATCAGGATCTTGCGAAGAAAATCGTCAAGCTGCTCAAGGACAGCAAGCTCAAGGTCCAGGCGGCAATCCAGGGCGACGCTGTTCGTGTTTCCGGCGCAAAGCGTGACGTGTTGCAGGAAGCGATCGCACTGGTGAAGAAGCAGATCACAGACTTTCCGCTACAGTTCGGTAACTTTAGGGACTGACGGATCACAGAGGGAGGCGCATGGACGTTTCTTCGATTGCCGCGGCGGCCAGCGCCAACTCCATGGCGCGCGTTCAGCAGCAGGTCTCCCTTGTGGTGCTGAAGCAGGCGCTCGATCTGCAGGAACAGAGCGCCCTGCAGCTTCTTGAGGCGCTTCCGGCGCCGGCGCCGTCTCCGGTGGGCTCGGTGGGCGGGGTGATCGACACCTACGCCTGACCTGATTCCCAGTCCATCAAGCACGGCATTCCCGCCCCGGACCGGGGTGGCGCCGGCTTGATCTTGTTCCGACGACAACAAACCATCGCCCGCCAGGCGCTTGATCTGGAATCCCGATGCGCAACCTCGCCCGTCTTCCGGCATTCCTGCTGCTCGCAAACTTGGTGCTACCCGCGCAAGCCACCGAAGTGCAGCTTGGCGGCGTTATCGGCAATCGTGCGGTTCTCATCGTGAACGGCGGCGGGCCGCAAACTATATCCGCCGGCGCGACAACCCGTGAGGGCGTCAAGCTGTTGTCGGTCACGGGCGACGAGGCCACGGTGGATGTGGAAGGGCGGCGCACCCGGCTGCGTCTGGGTGAGCAACCCGTGTCGATCGGTGGGGCCGGCGGTGGGAGCGGGTCGGAGGTTCGTCTGTCCGCCGATACGCGCGGACACTTCGGGGCCTCCACGCTGATCAACGGCAGCCGCCACACGGCGATCGTCGATACCGGGGCCACCTACGTTTCCCTCAGTACCGACGCCGCCAAGCGGGCCGGTATCAACTATCGCGCCGGGGCTCCAGGCGTCACGACAACGGCCAATGGTCAGGTTCGGGTCTGGAACGTCCGCCTGGATACCGTACAGGTGGGCGATCTCGTCCTTCACGGCGTCGATGCGGTCGTGCTGGACTCGTCGCTTCCGGTCGTCCTGCTCGGCATGAGCTTTCTCAATCGCACCGAGATGCGGCGGGAAGGCAATACCTTGCTTCTGCGCAAGACCTTCTAGTTCCCGTTCGCCTCCTTCGGTCCCGCGCCCTGTGCCGTTCGTCCCGCCTGGCTGGCGGCCTCCGTGGCGCTTAGCAATCATTCATCGTGACCAGACAGGATTTCGTCATGACCATGTCCTTCGTACCGCGTCCGCACGCGCTCGCCCGTCGCCGGGGCGGTTTTTCGTTGATCGAACTGATGATCGTTGTTGCGATCATCGGCCTCCTGGCGAGTATTGCGTGGCCGAACTATCAGGAATACATCCGCAAGACCAACCGTGCGGCGGCGAAGTCCTTTCTCACCGAGGTCATGCAGCGGCAGCAGCAGTATTTGCTCGACACCCGGGGCTATGCTGATGACCTGAGTACGCTGGGAATGACCGTGCCGGACGATGTCAGTAAGAACTACACGATCACTGATCCGTTCGACGTGGATGCCTCCCCCCCCGCAGTGACGGTTACCGCGGTCGCTATCGGAAGTCAGGCCGTGGACGGCGACCTGTCCATCAGCACAACCGGTGCAACCACGGGGCGGTGGTAAGCATGGCCGCCGCCCGCATGCCGCGCCGTCCGCCGGGGACAGCCCGCTATGCCCGGTTCCCGTTGCGGAAAGTCGGCGGTTTTTCCTTAGTCGAAATGGTGGTGGTGGTGGCCCTCGTCGGCATCATCCTCGGTTTCGCTGTTCCCGCAGTTCAAACCATGATGGCGGGGCAGCGCGTCAAGAATGCCGCCAGCGAGCTGTACGAGTCGCTCATCTTCGCCCGTAGCGAGGCCATCAAGCGCGGCGAAAGCGTGGCGTTCAATACCATTGGCTTCGCGAGTGGATGGACCATCGAGGTGACCAGCTCCGGCACCACATTGCGAGAGCAGGCCGCCTTCGACAACGTCAGCTTTTCGCCGTCCGATGCGGACATCTCCTTCAATCGACTGGGGCGTCTCGCGAGTGCGGTCGAGATCGAAATTTCGCGCACGGACAGTGGCAACACGCGTTGCATTCAGATCGAGGCTTCCGGGAAGCCGAAAGTGATCAATGGAGCGTGCCCATGACCGGCAGCTGTTTCCACCGGCGTGGCCGAGGGCAGGCCGGCGTCGGCATGATCGAAGTCATGGTGACGATCGTGATTCTCGTCGTGGGTCTGCTGGGTGTTGCGGGCTTGCAGATGAAGTCACAGTCGGCCGAGATGGAGGCTTATCAGCGAGCCATGGCTGTGGCCTTTGTGCAGGACATGACCT
Source organism: Azoarcus olearius (assembly GCF_001682385.1). Lineage (NCBI taxonomy): Bacteria > Pseudomonadati > Pseudomonadota > Betaproteobacteria > Rhodocyclales > Zoogloeaceae > Azoarcus > Azoarcus olearius. The sequence continues at coordinate 2,462,247 of NZ_CP016210.1, read as the reverse complement.
CCCGCATCGCAGCCGGCCGCGGCCACATGGCCGACTACGTAACCTATGCCGGCGCTTCCAGCGCCCCCACGGTATATGGCACGGGCGATGCAACGGATTGCGACGACGCAACCGGCGCCTTGCTTGAAATCTGTGAATGGAGCGAGGCAATGCGCGGGGGGGCGGAAACGACCGACGCCGGGGTTTCCATTGCGGCGCCGATTGGTATGCGAGGCTGCATTCTCGCTGTCGATGCGGAGGTGCCCGGCGCGTTGCAGGAGTTTTTCGTTGTCGGCGTATGGCAGGGGCTGACGCCGACGGCCGATCCGCCCGATGACACGCCTGGAGCCTTGTGCGCCAGCGATGTGGAGTTCGGTGCAGGTCTCCGGCGCAGTTTCGCTACCCGTATTCTTGTGCCCGACATTACGGGATGAGTGCGCGATGAATAACGCCCGATCCGTCCGGTCCCTTCAGGCCGGTATCACGCTGGTCGAACTTCTGATTGCGATGGTCCTGGGGCTCATCGTGCTGGGCGCGATGTCCACCCTGTTCATCACCAATACCCAGACGCGACGGGAAATCGACAATGTCGTGCAGCAACTCGAAAATGGCCGGTACGCGATTCGACTGCTGCGGGACGAACTCCAGGTCGCCGGGTTCCTGGGAGAATTCACCTCGCCGTCCGGGATCGCCGACCTTTCGCCCTGCGATGAAACCTTGGCTAATTGGGACGACGCTCTCGAGTTGGCCGTGACTGGCAGCAATAACGCTGCAGCAGCGGCCGCGTTCTCTTGCCTCACGAGTCTGGGGACGGGCGTCAATAGCGAAGGGGCAACGGGTGCCATATTCGTTCAGCGCGCCTCGACGCAGTGCACCACCTGTTGCACCATCGACGGCCCCTGCAATACGGCAGTCGCCAACTTCGCGGCCAACCTGGCGTACTTTCAGACGGCACTTTGTCAGGAAGATCTCGACGGCGGAAACTACTTCGTTCTCGCCCAGCGTGGAACGGGGGCCAACCCGGGGCCCTTCCTGCGTCAGGCGAAGAACTGCGACACCTCGGACCGAGGGCCGATTCGCCCCTTCCTCAGAAAGATTTTTTACGTCAGTGAGAACGCAACGCTGAACGTCCTCACCGTCCAGCCTGGGGTCGAGCCGTCTGCCGACAACGTGGAAGTGCTGGTGGAAGGTATCGAGGACATCCAGTTCGAATTCGGCGTGGATACCAATGGCGACGGGGCACCCGACGAGTTCCGCGATGCGCCGTCTTCGGCCGCGGAATGGGCGGATGTCATGGGGGTGAAGGTTTGGATACTGGCCCGCGCGCCCGAAACCACGCGTGGCTACAAGGATGAGAAGACCTACACCCTCGGTGCCAAAACGTCCGGGCCTTTCAACGACGAATACAAGCGCCACGTGTTCTCCACTTACGTCGAATTCACCACGCCCGCGGGCCGGAGGGGTGCGTGATGGATAAACGTCCCCTTCATATTCGCAACCAAGGCGGCGCAGTACTGCTGGTCGGCCTGGTGATGCTGGTCCTTATTACGTTGCTCGCGCTTGCTGCGGCCAGGCTGGTGTCCACCAACCTTCGGATCGCCACTAATGAGCAGGCAGTGACGGAAGCCGAATCGGTTGCCAATTACCAGCTCGACGTGGAACTCAATAGCGCTGAGTTCATTGGAGCAACCGCGTCGACCGTCACCATGGCGGCGCCCTCGACCACGGTGGTAGGTGGCACGAGTACGGCAAATTATTCAGTGGCGCTGACGGCCCCTCGTTGCATCCGCTATCGCTATCTGAAAAAAAGCGAGCTCGTCAATCCGACGACCAACGCCGTGAGTACGGAAAATCTGGCGTGCTTTGGCGGTGGGTCCGGCTCGGGTGTGACGATCGTTTCGGCTGCCGCAATGAATGACAACTCGCTGTGCGCGACCTCATTGTGGGAAATGGGCGCTACTGCCAGCGCTGGCGACAGCGGTGTCAGAACAACGATAAACCAGGGCATCGAAGTGAAGATCGACTTCGCTGAAGCCGAAGACGCATGCGACGAAGACTGAGCGAGGAAAGCATGAAAAACGTCAACAAGCGCCTCCTCTGGATGGCCATGCTGCTTGCACTCCCGCCACTTGGCCGGGCCGAGGATATCGACATCTACACCACCGGCAGCACGAGCAGCTCGGCGCCGAACGTATTGCTTTATCTGGATAACTCGTCCAACTGGGCGGCGAACAATCAGGCCTGGGACAAGGCGACCGTGCTCGCCAAATGCGGCACGGACACCGTCTGCCAGGGCTACGTCAACACCGTTTTCTCCACCAACAGCAGTCTCAAACAAGGTCAGGTGGAGGCGAGGGCGCTGAAGCTCGTGTTGCAGGAGCTGATCTGCACGAGCAATCCGGCGCTCCAGAACGTCAATCTGGGCTTGATGGTCGCTAACGACGCGGGCACCGTAGACAGCAATTCGGTGGTCACGGGCTATATCCGCCGCGCGGTGCGTCCGCTTTCGATGACCGCGGTGCCCCCCGCGACGACATCGACTTGTGCGGATTTCATCGCCGACCTTGACACCATCTACAACGACATCACCAATCCCGCGTTCAAGGCTGCGTCGTCGCTGGAGTACGGCGCTGCGCTGTTCGAGGTGTTCAAGTACTTTGGCGGTTACGCGAACACGAACGGTATCGAAGCGACCGTTGGGGGGGCGGATCCAAAGGCGAAGGGTTTTGGTCCGATCCGATACTCCAAGCCCATTAGCTACGAGGACGTCAACGCGTTTACGACAGCGTCGAAAACGACTTACAAGAGTCCTATCGCCGAGGGACAGTGTGGCCGCAATTATCTGGTGATGGTGGGGAACAAGTTTCCCAACCAGGAATGGGGGACGGACCAGAATGCAAACCCTGCCACCAATACGGTGATGAGCTATATCGGTCTTGCTCCGAGCCAGCTTTATTCGGTCGCGCAGAAGTCAAGCATCCGCATGGCAGACGAATGGGCGGCTTTCCTTGCACGTACCGATGTCAGTTCAGTTTCCGGATTCCAGCCGGTCAATACCTTCGCGATCAACGTCTACAACTCGCAACCGGATGCTGCACAGGCAGCTCTGCTCGACAGCATTGCGCGGAACGGTGGGACGGGCCGCAATGGCGCTTTCACTGTGGGTGGCGACCTCAAAGCCCTGGTCGAAGCGTTCAAACGCATCTTCACACAGATCGCCGCGGTCAATAGCGCCTTTGCATCCGCCTCGCTGCCGATCTCGGTGAATTCGCAGGGCACCTACCTCAACCAGATCTACATCGGGATGTTCCGCCCGGACGGCAATTCGCTGCCCCGCTGGGCGGGCAATCTCAAGCAGTATCAGTTTGCGTTGAGCGGCTCCGGATCGGCGCAAACCCTGTACATGGCGGACGCAGATGGTGAGCCTGCGATCGACAACGCCGAAACCGGCTTCCTGCTCGATTGCGCCCGAAGCTTCTGGACCACCGATTCCGGCACCTATTGGCAATCGGTAACGAACACCCCCGCCAGTGCCTGTACGACAACTGCAAACAATTATTCGATCTATTCGGACAGGCCGGATGGAAAGATCGTCGAGAAGGGTGGGGTGGCGCAACGCATCCGTTCCATTGCCTCTGTCTCGAACAGGGCGATTGCCACCTGCGCTGCAGCCCCTGCTAACTGCACGAGCGCCACAGCGTTCTCGGTCGGGACAAGCGATCAGAAGAAGTGGATCCGCGGCGACAACGTCGGTGAGTACGTGCTCGGTGATGAGGTGCTGGAACTGACGGACTACGGCAAGGGTGCGAGCGTAGTGCGGCCGACGGTGCATGGTGACGTTGTGCATTCGCGCCCGCTCGCCCTCAGCTATTCCGACGGAAACGGCGGTGAGAACGTCGTGGTCTTCTACGGCGCAAACGACGGCCTGTTCCGTGCCATCAACGGTAACAAGACCGGCGGTGGCAGCGAGCTGTGGGCGTTCATGGCGCCGGAGTTCGAGAGCAAGCTCACGCGTCTGAGGGCAAATGACCCGCCAGTAAAATACGCCGGCAACCTTTTGAGTACCGCCACACCCAAGGACTATTTCTTCGATGGCGCGATCGGTGCCTACGTTGGTCCATCCAGTGGCGACGGCACAGGAAGCACCGTGACTTACCTGTACCCGTCCATGCGTCGCGGCGGCAACATGATCTACGCGTTCAACGCCACGACCTACCCGGGGACGTCCGCACCGACACCGATGTGGCGTTTCGGCTGCGACTACACCAACGCCGCCAGCCCGGCCTGCGTGGGCACCAGTTCGGATCAGCTTGGCCAGACCTGGTCCGCGCCGCGGGTGATCCGGGTGCGGGGCCAGACCGATCTGTTCACCATCTTCGGGGGCGGCTACGACACCTGCGAAGACTCTGAGACCACCACGGCGCTTCGCAATTGCACCACCACGTCGAAGGGGCGCGGCATCTTCGTCGTCAATGCCACGACCGGGGCGCTGGTCCGCTACATCGACCTGGGCACCAGCGCGGGCCGCGTGGTGGCCGACCTCGTTCCGGTTGACGTCAATCGCGACGGCTTTACCGACGTGATCTACGCCGCCGATACCTCGGGCAACGTCTGGCGGATCAACACGTCGTCCCCCGGCGCTTACAACACCGGTCTTGCCGCTGCCTCGTGGTCGGTCACCCATCTCGCCCAACTCGGGGACTGGAGTTCCAAGTCTTCCAACAACCGCAAGTTCATGTACGCGCCTGACGTAGTCCAGTTCGGCAACTACAACATCGTGCTGATCGGGTCGGGTGACCGCGAAAAGCCGCTGCGCACGTCCGGCACCGCGACCTTGCGCAACCGGTTCTACGGCTTGTGGGACAACTTCGCGCTGACCGGGAATGCATGGACCACCATCGATGACCGCACTCCTTGCGATACGCCGGACGATGCGACGGTTGCGACCGGTTGTCATCTGCTCGACACCACCAACACGAGCTTGACGAGCGAATACGCCACGCTCTTCAACGATCCTCTGCTGCGCCCGCGCGGCTGGGTCATCGACCTCGATGCACGGACGACTGCGGGGCCCAACGAACAGGTGGTGACCACCCCCGCTACGGTGGGCGGCCTGGTCAACTTCTCCACCTTCCAGGCGACGAAGGCGAGCGAAGAAGCGTGCTCGAACATGGGAACGGCGCGAGGCTACGCAGCGTGCTTCCTGCATGGCGGGGCGACCTGCGACCCTGACGAAACCGTGGTGAATCGTTCATCGGAATTCGTCGGCGGCGGCATCCCGCCCAGCCCGGTTACCGGCATCGTGGAAGTGGATGGCAAGGCTGTGCCGTTTATCATTGGCGGAAAGCCCGACAGCGCCGGCGGTTCGCCGCTCGAAGGCTCCAAGCCGAAGATCCCGATCAAGAAGGACCGCAAGAAGGTCTACCGCTACAAGGTGGTCGACTGAATCAGTAGCTGAAGGCGCGGCCAGCCGGCCGCACGACCTTCTTCACGGCGGCTCTGTCCTGTATCCGGGCAGGGCCGCATCGCTTTGACCTCCGATTCATCGAGAGAGCCGGAAACGACCGTGATCAAGCCAGATGTCGGGTTTGCGGAACAGTTGAGACAACGCCTCGCCAGGCAGCGGGAACACACGCACGGCTCGTCCGGTGGAGATTGGCCCGAGCTTGCCGCGCAGTCCGTCGCCGGCCGTCCGCCGCGACCCGCGGCGGTGTTGGTGCCGCTGGTCGAGCGCGAGGACGTGCTGTCCGTTCTGCTGACCCGCCGTACCGACCACCTGCATCATCACCCGGGGCAGATCAGCTTTCCTGGCGGACGGGTGGAGGCCGGTGATGCCGGGCCGCAGGACACCGCCTTGCGTGAAACCGAGGAGGAAATCGGCCTCGACAGGCGGCATGTCGAATTGCTTGGCAGCTTGCCCGACTACTACACCGGCACCGGATTTCGGGTGACTCCCATGGTGGGACTGGTCCGTCCGCCGTTCGAACTGACGCTCGACGCCTTCGAGGTGGCCGAGGTGTTCGAGGTCCCGCTGGCGCACTTCCTCGATCCGCTCAACCACCAGCGTCACAGCATGGAGGTCGAAGGGCGAACCCGGCGCTTCTATGCCATGCCCTACGGCGACTACTACATCTGGGGCGCGACCGCCGGAATGCTGCGCTCGCTGTACGAACTGTTGCAGGATCTCTGAGCATAGCGGCGCCCGCTCGGGCGTCGGCACCTTTGTGGTATCTTCGGGGCAATGCTGCCGGGCAGCACCGAATCGTCATCTGCGCCTCCTCGCCTTCGTTCCGAATGACCCTCTTTTCGCTGATCTTTGCACTGCTCATCGAGCAGGTCCGCCCGCTTCCGGTCCAGCAGGTGGTCCAGTTGCCCTTGCGCCGCCTTTCGGCACTGCTTATCGAGCGCTTCAACGACGGTCAGGCCCGTCACGGCAAGGCAGTGTGGTGGCTTATCGTGCTGCTCGCCTCGCTGGGCAGCGCGGTGGCTTATTTCCTGTTGTGGCATCTGCATCCGCTGCTCGCCTTCGCATTCAACGTCGCGGTGCTGTACCTCACGCTGGGGTTCCGGCAGGAAAGCCATTTCTTTACCGATATCCACCTCGCGCTGAGGATGGGCGAACTCGACCGCGCGCGCGCGCTGCTGGCGGAGTGGCGCGGCGGGCAGTATCACGAGGCGAGCTCCAGTGAAGTCGCGCGGCTCGCGATCGAACAGGCACTCGTCGCCGCGCATCGCAATGTCTTCGGGGTCGCGTTCTGGTTCATCGTGCTGCCGGGGCCGAGCGGCGCGGTCATGTACCGGTTGGCGCGGTTCTTTGCCGACGAGTGGGGGCAACGCGCGGACATCGAGTTCGGGGATTTCGGCCGCTTTGCCAGCCGGGCCTTCGAGGTCATCGACTGGCTGCCGGCCCGCCTGACGGCTGCTTCATTTTCTGTCGTCGGCGACTTCGAGGATGCAGTGTATTGCTGGCGCACCCAGGCCATGCTTTGGCCCGACAAGGCGTCGGCTATACTCATTGCAAGTGGTGCCGGGGCGCTGGGCGTCAAGCTCGGCATGCCGGTCCACGAATCGGGCGAGATCGTAGAACGGCCCGAAATGGGCATCGGGGATGAGGCCGATGCCGACTACATGCAAAGCACTGTCGGGCTCGTTTGGCGGGCCCTCGTGGTGTGTCTGCTGATGCTTGCCCTGCTCGGCGTTGCCGGCTGGGTAGGCCGTTGATTCTCAAGGAGGGAGTGCAGATGGCAAGTCGTGAAGTTGTGGTTTTGAGCGCGGTGCGCTCGGCTGTTGGCGGCTTTGGCGGTTCGCTCAAGGACATGGAGCCGGCCGAACTCGGCGGCGTCGTGGTCAAGGAAGCGATCTCGCGCGCCGGCGTCGATCCGAAGCAGGTCACGTTCGCTACCGTGGGTAACTGCATCCCGACGGAGTCCCGCTATCCGTACGTGGCGCGTGTCGCCACCATCCAGGGCGGCATGTCGATGGAGTCGGTCGCTTTCGCGGTCAACCGGCTGTGTGGCTCGGCGCAGCAGGCCATCGTCAACTCCGCCCAGGCCATTCTGCTCGGCGACGCCGATTACGCTGTGGGCGGCGGGGTCGAAGTCATGTCCCGCGGTGCGTACCTGATGCCGGCGCTGCGCAACGGCGCCCGCATGGGCGACACCAAGGCCATCGACGCCATGGTGGCGGTGCTGACCGATCCGTTCGGTGTTGGCCACATGGGCATTACCGCTGAAAATCTGGCTGCCAAGTGGGGCATCAGCCGCGAAGAGCAGGACGCTTTCGCGCTCGAGTCGCAGCGCCGCGCCGCCGAGGCCATCGCCGACGGCCGCTTCAAGGGCCAGATCGTTCCGATCACCTTCGAAACCCGCAAGGGGCCCGTGGTGTTCGATACCGACGAGCATCCGCGCGCGACCACGATGGAAGCGCTCGCGAAGATGAAGCCGGCGTTCAAGAAGGATGGCAGCGTCACCGCGGGCAACGCCTCGGGCATCAACGATGCGGCCGCTTTCCTGGTGCTGGCCGACGCCGCGAAGGCTTCCGCCGCTGGCCACAAGCCGATGGCGCGCCTGGTGTCCTATGCAATCGCCGGTGTTCCCAACGACCTGATGGGCGAAGGCCCGATCCCGTCGTCCAAGCTGGCCCTGCAGCGCGCGGGCCTGACGCTGGACAAGATCGACCTGATCGAATCCAACGAGGCGTTTGCCGCGCAGTCCCTGACCGTGGCGAAGGGGCTGGAACTCGACCCGGCAAAGACCAACCCCAATGGCGGCGCCATCGCGCTCGGCCACCCGGTTGGCGCGACCGGCGCGGTCATCATCACCAAGCTGCTGCACGAACTGCAGCGCACGGGCGGCCGTTACGGCATGGCGACGATGTGTATTGGCGGTGGCCAGGGCATCACCACGATCTGGGAACGCATCTGATCGCTGCATCAGCGTCGTAAGCAAAAGGCCCGCGAAAGCGGGCCTTTTTTTGTCCACTCGCGGACGTAAGCCGCGCGTATCCGAGCGCTACAGGTGGAAACGCCGGACCGTTTCGACCATGTTGCCTGCCACACTGTTGAGCGTTTGCGCGGAGTGAAGCGCCTGCGCGGTTGCGGACTCGGTCTCCGCCGCATGGCTGCTGATCTCCTCCACCTGCTTGGCGACCTCCGCCGACGCGGTGGCTTGCTCGCGCAGGGCGTTGTCGACCTCGCCGACCAGGTCCGCGACGCGCCGTGCGATGTCCTGCAGCGCGCCTATGGTTTCGCCGGCGAGGCGCGCATGGCCCACGCTGTTCGTCACGGCCGCAACCCCTTCGTCGATGCCGGCAACGGCCTGGCGGGTCGAGTCCTGGATTTCGTTGACCATGCCGGTGATCTCGCCCGTGGAGTGAGAGGTCCGCTCCGACAGCTTGCGGACCTCGTCTGCGACGACGGCGAAGCCGCGTCCGTGCTCGCCTGCGCGGGCGGCCTCGATCGCGGCGTTGAGGGCGAGCAGATTGGTCTGCTCGGCAATCTCCTTGATGACCTGGACGATGTTGGAAATCTTCTGCGACGCGCTTTCCAGTCCGCCGATTCGTTGTGATGCCACGGTGACCACTTCGGAGACGCGGTTGATCTCCTCGATCAGCTTGTCCACCGTGGAACGTCCCTCACGCGCCTGGCGGTCGGAGTCCTGGGCCAGTCGGCTGGCGTCACCGGTGTTTTCGGAAACATGCTTGATCGACACCGTGAGTTCTTCCACCGTGGCGGCGATCGACGATGAGGCTGAGCCCTGCAGGGCGACGTTGCGCTGCATGCTGGCGACGCCGTCACCGAGTTCGCGCGCTGTCGCCGAGAGTTCGCTGGCGTTCTCGCTGGTCTGTTTCAGGGTGGAATGCAGTGCGTCCTGCATGTTGGCCATTGCGCGCACGAGTTGTCCGACCTCGTCGCGGCTCGCGGCGGGGAGGGGCGTCCGCAGGTCGCCCTTGGCAATCCTGCCCGCCGCATCCACCACCGAGCGCAGTTGAAGCCCCATGCGCCGGGCCATCAGCCACGAGGTGAGGGCCGCGACGACGACGCCGATGATGAGCGCTGCGATGCCGTAGGTTTTCGCGGCGCGGGTGGTTGCCTGCGCGTTTGCGCCGTCCGCGGCGGCGCCCTCCACATTGAGCTTGGTCAGGGCCGCAAGCGCGTCGCGCAACTGGTCCGCTTCCTTCACCCATTCAGTCCGTCGCAGGTTTTGCGCACCTTCTTCGTCACCCGCCTGTACCAACGCCACCGCCTTAGCCACCGACTGGCGGTACTGCTCGGCAAAGCGGGCCACGTCGTCGAGCAACTTCTGCTCTTCCGGCGAGGCGACCAGGGGGCGGTAGTCGGCGATCGACTGCGTCACGCTCGACTCCAGCGATCCGAGCGACGCGCCGAGTTTTGTCCGGTCCTCCGCTGTGCCGGGCAGCAGGTATTCGAGGCTGCGCACGCGATAGCGCAAACGCTCCCGGCTCATCTTTTCCACCTGGACGATGGACGGGAGCCAGTTGCGCGTGATGTGCTCGGTATCGGCGCTCATGCGGTCGATCTGCCACAGACAGACCACGATGGCGACGACGAAGACGCCGCCGGAAACGGCGAAATTGACGATGAGTTTCGCTTGTAGGCTCAGGTTGTCCAGCCACTGCATGCCTGTCTCCGCGTTGTGATTGTGGAATGCTGCGCCGTCTTGCCAGCCTCGGCGGGCACTGCATTGCGTGATGTAACGGCAGGCGGGCGGTCAGCTTGAGGACAATCAGGCCCCGGTGTCGCTGTCCGTTTCGGGGACGTGTTCGATCGAGGCGGAGTTGATGCAGTAGCGCAGTCCGGTGGGTTGGGGACCGTCTTCGAACACATGACCGAGATGTGCACCGCATTGGTGGCACAGCACCTCGGTGCGGTGCATGAAGTGGCTGAAATCCTCAGCGGTTTCAACGTTTTCCGGTTCGGCCGCGGTCCAGAAGCTCGGCCATCCGCAGCCGGCGTCGAACTTGTGCGCTGCGTCGAACAGCGGAGCGCCGCAGCACGCGCAGTTGTAGGCGCCTTTGGTCCAGGTGTTCCAGTACTTGCCGGTGAACGCGCGCTCGGTGCCCTTTTCGCGGGTGACGTGGTACTGCTCGGGCGTCAGTGCCTGGCGCCACTCGGCATCGGGCTTTTCGATCTTGCGCTTCATGGCGGTTCTCCTGTCCGGCGTCGTCGTCAGTGAAGGTGACGCGGCATCTGCTCGGCGTGCTCTTCCGGCATCTCGGCGTGGGCGACTTCGCCGTCCGGTGCCGGGTAGAGCGGCGCGCCGCAATCGTCGCAGTACTCAAGCGGAAAACGATGGTCCAGCACGCGGATGTCGGTGACCCCGCATTCGCGCAGGACGGCGTCGATCTGCGAGATCACGTCGGTCTGGTCGTCCTCGGCCCCGAGCAGCGGCCACACTACACCGTGAATCACGTCGTCGCGCTCGCGCAACGTGAAACCGATGCGGTACTCCTCCAGCTGGCTTTCCCAGAACGGCGCGATCACCGCCCGCAGGTTGGTGGCGGGGGTGTCGAGCGCCGTGCCCAGGAAAGCCACCGAGGCTCTTACGGAGTAGGGGCGGCTGGCGGTATCGGCGGCACGGCTGGCAGCGAAATAGGCTTCCGGGAGCACGACGTCCACCGCGCAACCCGGCAGCAGCGGAGCCAGGCAGGCGCCGCCTTGCAGGCGCCACTGCGTCAGCGCCTGGTCGCGGCTGCTGTCGCGCTCCTGCCAACGGAAGATCGGTTCGCCCCGTGGCACAGCGACAGCAGCGAGGAGATAGCGCGTATCCGACAGGAACTGCGCGGTTTCGGGCATGCCTTCGGTTTCGATATGAAGATCGTGGTTCTCGAGCGCGGCGGCGCCGAGCTGGGCGGCGAATTCGGCGGTGGCGCAGTAGCCCTGCGGCAACTGGTCGGGGCTGAAGAGGAAGTCGGCGAGAGCCAGCCGGGCGTTGCCGGCGAGCACGTGGGCCTGCAGGTGAACGCGCAGGTTGGCAAGCACCGCGGCGGGCAGTGCCACGGTGGGGATGCGGTAGCGCGACCAGGCGAGGATAGGCGCGGCGATCAACAGCACGTCGTGCTTGTCGGAAAGGCGGGAGGCCGATTCGGCGCGCGACTCGATGAAGTCGGCGAGTTCGTCGTATCCGCCGGTGTCGCCGCTGAACAGGTGGTCGAGCGCGGCGTTGAGCACCTCTTCGTCGTGCTGCTGAAGCTGCACGTCGATCAGGCCGGTGAGTTCACGTTCCCAGAACTGGTCCTCGGCACGGGAGCCGGATTGCGACAGGCCGGTCGCGAGCCACGCGAGGTTTTCCGCCGCGCGGCCGAGGCCGCCGCGGCGCTTGAGGCGCGTACGTTTCATCGAATTCATTCCGTTGTGTCGCCGTGCATCCGGCGCCCCCGGCAGCGGGGGTGATTCATTCTAGTCCGCTCAGTAGCCGGGCCGATTGAGCCGCACCGACTGCAGGATGGTGGCGGAGATTTCCTCGATGGACTTGGTCGTGGAGTCCAGCCAGCGGATGTTCTCGCGCCGCATCAGTTTCTGCGCGGCGTCGATCTCGTACTTGCAGTTGTCGAGCGAGGCGTAGCGGCTGTTGGGGCGTCGTTCCTGACGGATCTGCGACAGGCGTTCGGGTGCGATCGTGAGGCCGAACAGCTTGCCGCGGTAGTTGTGGAGTTCCCCCGGCAGCTTGTTGCGCTCGAAGTCTTCGGGGATCAGAGGATAGTTGGCCGCCTTTACGCCGAACTGCATCGCCAGATAGAGGCTCGTCGGGGTCTTGCCGGAGCGCGAGACCCCGACCAGGATCACGTCGGCCTCGGCGAGTTCGCCGTCCGAGGAGACGCCGTCGTCGTGCGCCATCGCAAAGTTGATCGCCTCGATGCGATTCTTGTAGTCGAGGCTGTCGGCGATGCCATGGAAGCGCCCGACGGTATGGGTAGAGCGCTGGCCGAGTTCGGTTTCAAGCGGCCCGATGAAGCGATCGAACAGATCGAGGAACAGGGCGTCTGCCTTGTGCAGGGCTTCGACGGTTTCCGGGCTGACCAGGGTGCTGAACACGATGGGGCGGACGCCGTCGTTGCGGGCTGCTTCGCGGATCTGGTTGGCGCAGTCGATGGCCTTGTCGAGATCGTCGATGAAGGGCGCGCGCACCTGGCGGATACGGGCCTCGGGGAACTGCGCCAGAAGACTGTGCCCGAGCGTTTCGGCGGTAATGCCGGTGCCGTCCGAGATGAAGAAAACAGTGCGGATTGGAAGTGTGCTCATCGTCGCTTTCCGGGGCTGGACGGTCAGGGGGGAGGGTCTGGGGATCCGTCCGGCGCACCCTCAAGGCGGGTATTGGGGCAAACCCTGCCGTGCGGTGCAGCACCGATTCTCGTTAAAATCGCATTTTGCTTTTTCTTTGTTCATTCCGGAAGGCCATCCATGACCCGCTATGTCATCCCCTTCACCGAGCTGCGCATGACCGATGTCGATCAGGTCGGCGGCAAGAATGCTTCGCTCGGCGAAATGATCAGCCAACTGCCGTCCAGCGTCCGCGTTCCCGGTGGTTTCGCCACCACCGCGGCTGCATATCGCGAGTTCCTCGCGCACGGCGGATTGGCCGACCGGATCAACGCCGCGCTCGATACCCTCGACGTGGATGACGTGGATGCGCTGGTGAAGACCGGCGCGCAGATCCGCCAGTGGATCGTCGATACCCCGTTCCCCGCGGCGCTCGAAGCCGACATCAAGGCCGCGTACGAAAAGATCACCGCCGAAGGGGAGGGCAGCTTCGCGGTGCGTTCGTCCGCTACCGCCGAAGACCTTCCGGACGCCTCCTTCGCCGGCCAGCAGGAAACCTTCCTGAACATCCACGGCTACGAGAACATCCTGCACGCGATGAAGGAAGTGTTCGCGTCGCTGTACAACGACCGTGCCATCGCCTACCGGGTGCACAAGAACTTCGCCCACGCCGAGGTTGCCCTGTCGGCCGGCGTGCAGCGCATGGTGCGCTCCGATACCGGTGCCTCGGGCGTCATGTTCACCATCGACACCGAATCCGGCTTCTCCGACGTGGTGTTCATCACCGCGTCCTACGGTCTGGGCGAAACCGTCGTGCAAGGCGCGGTGAACCCGGACGAGTTCTATGTCCACAAGCCCACGCTGGCACTGAACAAGCCCGCGGTCATCCGCCGCAACCTGGGCTCCAAGCTGATCAAGATGGTGTTCGCGGACAAGGCCGTGGCCGGCAAGTCGGTGCGTACGGTGGACGTGCCCGAAGCCGACCGCAACCGCTTCTCGCTGACCGACGAAGACGTGCTCGAACTTGCCCGCTATGCGGTCATCATCGAGAAGCACTACGGCCGCCCGATGGACATCGAGTGGGGCAAGGACGGCCAGGACGGCAAGCTGTACATCCTGCAGGCGCGCCCGGAAACCGTTAAGAGCCAGAGCAATGGCCTGGTCATGGAGAAGTACCGCCTCAAGCAGTACGGCAAGGCCCTTACCCACGGTCGTGCCATCGGCCAGAAGATCGGCGCCGGCACCGTGCGCGTGGTCAAGGACGCCTCCGAGATGAACCGCGTCCAGGCCGGCGACATCCTCGTCACCGACATGACCGACCCGAACTGGGAGCCGGTGATGAAGCGCGCCAGCGCCATCGTCACCAACCGCGGCGGCCGTACCTGCCACGCGGCGATCATCGCGCGCGAACTCGGCATTCCGGCAATCGTCGGCTGCGGCAACGCCACCGAGGTGCTGGAAGAGGGCGATTCCGTCACCGTGTCCTGCGCCGAAGGCGACACCGGCTACGTCTATCGCGGCAAGCTGGAGTTCGAAGTGATCACCACCGACATGGGCAACCTGCCTGAAATCCCGGTGAAGATCATGATGAACGTCGGCAATCCGGAACTCGCCTTCGAGTTCGCCCAGATTCCGAACGGCGGCGTCGGCCTCGCGCGGCTGGAGTTCGTCATCAACAACATGATCGGCATCCACCCGAAGGCCATCCTCGAGCTCTCGCAAGTGCCGGCCAGCCTGCGTGACGAAATCACCCGCCGCTCGCGCGGCTACGCCACGCCCAAGCAGTTCTTCATCGAGAAGCTGGCCGAAGGCGTCGCCACCATCGCCGCCGCCTTCTATCCGAAGCCGGTCATCGTCCGCATGTCCGACTTCAAGTCGAACGAGTACCGCAAGCTGCTCGGCGGCGAAATCTACGAGCCGGAAGAAGAAAACCCGATGCTCGGTTTCCGCGGCGCGTCGCGCTACATCGCCCACAGCTTCCGCGACTGTTTCGAGCTGGAATGCGCGGCCATGAAGAAGGTGCGCAACGAACTCGGTCTGACCAACGTGCAGATCATGATTCCGTTCGTGCGCAACGTCGAAGAAGCGGCCGGTGTGGTGGACCTGCTCGCCGAGCACGGCCTGAAGCGCGGCGTGAACGATCTCAAGCTGATCATGATGTGCGAGATCCCGTCCAACGCGCTGCTGGCGGACAAGTTCCTCGAGCACTTCGACGGCTTCTCGATCGGGTCCAACGACCTCACCCAGCTCACGCTCGGCCTCGACCGCGACTCGGGCCTCGTCGCCCACGCGTTCGACGAGCGCGACCCCGCGGTCAAGCTGCTGCTGTCGATGGCCATCTCCACCGCGAACCGGCTGGGCAAGTATGTCGGAATCTGCGGCCAGGGCCCGTCGGACCATGCCGATTTCGCGGAGTGGCTGATGGACGAAGGCATCCAGACCATTTCGCTCAACCCGGATACCGTGGTCGATACCTGGCTGAAGCTGGCCTCGCACGGCAAGCAGTAAGCAGTCGCAACGTCCAGGAAGCGGCGGCCTGCGGGCCGCCGTTTTTTTTCGGCCGGGGCGGTCGTACAAATCCGCACTTGCTCCGCGCTACCACTATGGTGTTAAACTCCGGCGGCTTTTGTGTTTGACCAAATGAAACCGCGTGTGTGGTTTCGGCGGTCGACATTCCGATCTCCATCGACGGCGCCGTGCTTGTTCCGGCGCCGCCGACCCAACCGGAGGAACAGGATGGCGCTGGTCATTCTTTCCGCCGGGGCGATGACGCAATCCCGGGTACGCACGCTGAGCCTGCGCACCTCGCTGGGAATCGCCTCGGTTGTTCTCCTGATTGTCGCTTCAGCCGCATTTGCGATCGGCCTCGGCGTAGGCCGCAGTGCTGTGGAACCCGTCGCCGAAGGTCCGCGGGTCCAGTTCGACCAGCCGGAGGGGCGGGCGCTGATCGACCGCGTCGGCGAAATATCCGGCCGCCTCGTCCGCCTCGAAAGCGACGCTTCCACGCTCGCGCAGCGGATCGGCTTGCTGAAGGAGTTCGAAGCGCGGCAGAACGCGCTGCCCGCACGCAATGCCGCGCCCAGCGTCTTTGAAGGTGCGCGGCCTGCCACGCCTGCTGGCGGGCCGATGCTGGCGCCGCTGACGGTGCCGAATCCGGATCTGGCGGTCGCCGACCTGGACGACCACGGCACGGGATTGGCCGCCCTGGAGCGCGAGCTTCAGCGCCTGGATGCCACGCTGCTCGCGATCGAAAAGGCGACGGACGAGCGCAACCTCGAGTTCATGACCTACCCCAGTCGCAGCCCGGTGCCCGGTGTCGCACGCAACTCCGGCTTTGGCAATCGCGAGGATCCGTTCAACCGCGGGGCCGCATTTCACAGCGGTCTCGACTTCCCCGCGCCGACCGGCACGCCCATCGTGGCGGCTGCGGGCGGGCGCGTCGTGTATGCAGGCATCCGGCCCGAGTACGGCTACACCGTGGAGATCGACCACGGCAACGGTCTCGTTACGCGGTACGCCCATTGTTCGCGGCTGTGGGTCAAGGTCGGCGAAGTGGTCACGCCGGGGCGGCGGATTGCTGCGGTCG
This sequence comes from Azoarcus olearius, assembly GCF_001682385.1. NCBI lineage: Bacteria > Pseudomonadati > Pseudomonadota > Betaproteobacteria > Rhodocyclales > Zoogloeaceae > Azoarcus > Azoarcus olearius. The sequence continues at coordinate 2,445,904 of NZ_CP016210.1, read as the reverse complement.
GTTCCACCGGGCGTTCTACCGGGCCGCACCTGCATTTCGAGGTGCTGAAGGACGGCCGCTACTCCGATCCGGCGCTGTACCTGGCGAGCAACTGAAAGGCCGCATGCCGTTCTTCCGTCGTTCGCCGACGCGGCGCCTCACCGGCGCGCGCCTTGAACTCGCCGCGGGCCGTCAGCGCCTGCGGCAGCTGTTCCTGGTGCTTGGCGCCGTCGTCCTTGTCACGCTCGCCGTGCTCGCGCTCAATTACTTTGAAAACCATTTTTCGCCGGCACGGCGAGTGGATCAACTCGAGCGCGAGAACGCAACGCTGCGCGAGCAGGGCGAACGCGACCGCCTGGCGCTGGAAATGGAGAAGGCCACCCGCGCCGAGTTGGAGAAGCAACTCGGCGAGGTCAACGACGAGCTCAAGCGGCTGCAGGCCGAACTCGTGTTCTACAAATCGCAGGGCCCCGCGCGGCCCTGATCATCCCGCCCGCCGTCGTGCGGGCCGGAGTACAAGGAGAATCGTCGATGTTTCGCAAGAAGCCCGGAAAGGCGATCGAGATCACCAAGCTGTCGAGCCTGATCGCGGATAACGTGCACATCGTCGGTGATGTCGTGTTTTCCGGTGGTTTGCGTGTCGACGGTCACATCGAAGGCAACGTCATCAACAAGGATGGCAGCCCGGGGCTGCTGGTGGTCAGCGAGAAGGGCAGCATCAAGGGACGGGTCGTCAGCCACGATGCGGTGGTCAATGGCGCGATTGCCGGCGAGCTGACGGTGCATCATTTTCTTGAGTTGCAGTCCAAGGCCCGCTTGTCCGGGGTCATCAGCTACCGCCAGTTGCAGATGGAGTGCGGCGCCACGCTGGAAGGCGAACTGCGACGGCTGGACGACGCCGCCCATGACGCGAAGGTGGTGGAACTGCCCGCGCAGCAGCACGCAGGCGGGCGTTAAGCGTTATTGCGGCGGGGGCGGCGTCCTCACGCCTTCGGTCGATAGCCAGCCGAGCCGTACGAACAACAACCACGCAATCCACGCACCCAGCCAGGTGGCGTAGAAGCTGAAGACGATGTCGGTCAGGAAGTGCCCGCCCTGGGAGATGCGGCCGAGCCCGAATACGGCGCCGGCCGCGAGGCCGACCAGCACCCACCGCCTTCTCGCGGCGGCGCCGCCCAGGAAGCCGAGGCTGACCAGATAGAAGCCGGCAGAGGCGTGCCCGCTGACGAACGAGCAATTGCCGTCGCATTGGTTGGACGGCACCAGCGCCGGCGAGAAGGTGCTGGCGCCGCCAAAAGCTTCCACTTTCGCCGGGCGCGCGCGACCCCAGTAGTCCTTCAGCCCGACATCCACGAACAATCCCGGTCCGAGCGCCATCGCCACCAGCAGGTAGCCCACCTGGATGCGGCGGCGGCGGGCGGCGGGGCTGCGCAGGAAGGCAAGTACCAGCAAGGCCAGGAAAAGGCCCACGATGATTGCCTTGGAGGCCATCGGGATGCCGCGATAAAGCGCGAGCGCGGCCACGTTGTGGTTGCCGGCGAAGCCGCGGACGGGATCGTAGAAGAGCCTGCTCACCGCGATGTCGATCTGAGGCCAGAGCGAGAACACCCCCGCGCACAGCAACAGCGTTGCCATGATGATCAGCGTCAGCGGTTCGACGGGGCGTGTGCTGGCGGGCGAGGGCGCGGAGCCCGGACAGGACGGTGCGCTCATTGGCTGGGATTCCGGTCTTCGGGCGCCGGGGCGTCCGCGGCGGGAAGCGCGCTGGTGTCGGCGGGGGCGGAGGGCGTCTCGGCCTGCTGCTGGCGCCGGACCAGTACCACGCCGCCCTGGCGGAACAGCAACTCATAGCCGCTGGCCGGCAGCCGGTCGAGGCGGGTCAGGGCGATTTCGCCCGGTAGGGGCTCGCGCGAGGGCGTGACCGCTTCGCGATAGACACTGAAGCTGGGCGTGTCGAGACGCCACGCCACGACGGGGCCGCCGAGCCGACGCGCTTCGGCCGCCGCTGCTTTCACCGGCCCTTGCAGCACCGCGCCGGCCCAAGGCACCACGGTGGTGGTCAGCACCAGCACCTGCAGCACCGCCGCCACCGACAGGCTTCGCCACAGCGGGATTGCGGGCCGAAGTGCGACCACCAGCCACGCTGCGAGCGCAAGCAGCGTAACGCCGTAGTAGGCAGGGCCGGCCAACTCGAGGGAGCGAGCCAACTGGGCGCGATAGTAGGCGTTGCCCGCTTCGCTCTGCGAGAGCGCCTGGAACACCAGGGGCAAGGCAGCCAGCGCCGCGAGCAGCAGCGTGGGGGCGGCAAGGTGAGCCCAGCGGCCGCGCAACAGGTCGCGATGGCAGGCGATCAGTACGAAGAGCGGGGTGGAGCCGTACAGCACGTAATGGGGAAGCTTGGTGCCGGAAACCGAAAAGAAGCCGATCACGAACAGCGCCCAGATCCACAGGAAGCGGCGCACACCGGTACCCGTGTCGCTGCGGATCTTGCGCAGCGACGCGAGAAGCGGTCCGGTCCAAGGCAACATCAGCAAGGGCACCGCGAACACGTAGTAGAACAGGCTGCCGGCGTGTCCTTCGAGCGTGCCGGTGAAGCGTTCGACGTTGTGCTTGAGGATGAACCCGTCGATGAAGGCCTGGCCGTGGATGGCGAGCGCGGCGGCGTACCAGGGCACCGTCAGCACGGCGAGAATCGCCCAGCCGAGCGGATCGAACACCGACTTCAGCCAGCGTTGCCACTCCAGCCGGCTGGCGCAGTACAGGAAGGTGACCGCGCCCGGCACGATCAGCGCAATCGGGCCTTTCGTGAGCACTCCGAGGCCGATCCAGACATAGCTGCGCAGCAGCGGCGCGCGCCGGCCGCTTTCCAGATGGCGCCAGGCGTCGAACAAGGCCAGCGCGAGCAGCAGGTTAAGCAGGGCGTCCGCCGTGGCTGCACGGCCGATCGCGAACGGGCCGAGTGCGGTGGCGGCGACTGTGAGCGCGGCAAGCGCCGTGTCGCTGCCGAAACGCTCACGCACGAACTGCCAGGTGGCGTAGCTCCAGCACACCGCGGCCACCGCAGACGGCAGCCTGAACGCCCATTCGCTGGCGCCGAACAGCAGGAAACCGAGCGCCTGCAGCCAGTAGATCAGGATGGGCTTGTCGAACCGGTGCTCGCCGTTGAGGTAGGTCGACAGGAAGTCGCCGCGCTCGAACATCTCGCGGGTGGCTTCCGAGAAGGCGCCCTCGTCGACATCGAACAGCGGGAACGCGCCGAGGCAGAGGAAGAAGCTGAGCAGTGGCAGCAGCAGGCTGAGCGCACCAATGGCGCGCTCGCGGGGGTTCGACGGACTCATGCGCGCTCGGTGCGATGCCAGCCCTGGTCGGCCGCCAGCTCTTCCGCCGGACGGGCAAGATAGGCCCGGGTACTGCCCGATTCGTAGTAAACCCGGGCGAGCAGTTCGGCCAGCACGCCGGAGGTCACCATCTGCACGCCCGCAATCACCAGGAAGAAGCCGCCGAACAGCAGCGGGCGGGTGCCGATGGATTCGCCGAAGAAGACCTTGACCGCCGCGAGGTAGGCGAGGATGAGCGTGCCGATCGAACCCAGGCCGATGCCGATGCCGCCGAAGAAGTGGCCGGGGCGGGTACGGTAGCGCATGAAGAAGTAGACGAAGATCAGGTCCAGCACGACCCGGAAGGTGCGTGAGATACCGTATTTCGATTGGCCGAAAACACGGGCGTGGTGGGTGACCACTTCCTGCGCGATACGACGCGGCGTCGTCACCGTGGCAAGCCAGGCGGGGATGAAGCGGTGCATTTCACCGTACAGGCGCACGCTCTTGATCGCAGTGGCACGGAAGACCTTGAGGCTGCAGCCGTAATCGCGCAGGCGCACGCCGGTCATGCGGGCGATCAGCCGGTTGGCGATGCGGGACGGAATCTTGCGCAGCAGCAGGCCGTCCTGGCGGTTCTTGCGCCAGCCGGCGACGAGGTCGAGGTCTTCGGTGAGCAGCCGGTTGACCATGCGCGGGATGTCGATGGGGTCGTTCTGCAGGTCGCCGTCCATGGTGACGATCACGCTGCCGCGGGCTGCATCCAGGCCGGCCTGCATCGCCGCCGTCTGCTTGAAGTTGCGCACCAGCTCCACCACCCGGACGTGCGGGCCGAAGACCTTGACGCAGCGCGCCAGCTCGGCGGGCGTGGCGTCCGAGCTGCCGTCATCGACCAGCACGACTTCCCACGGCCAGGGATAGGGGCCGAGCGCGAGATGAATGCGTTCGAGCAAGGGTTCGACGTTCTCCGCCTCGTTGTACATCGGCACGACGACCGACAGGGTGTGCTCGGGCAGACCCTCGGGGATTTGCGGCACGGCGGCGGGCAGGGGCGATTTGGTCATCGGTGGGACGGCTCTTTTCAGACGGTTGTATTTGGTTGGTGTGCACTTCCGGCCGGCCCCCCATTGGGGAACAGGGCGGCGATGGCGCCGGCCGTGACTGCGCAGGCAATCACGAAGACATGCAGTGCGAGCGCGGCGCGCAGGCCCGCTTCAAAACCGATGCCCGCGGGCACCAGGGCTGCCGCAGCACCGGCCTCGTAGGTGCCGAACCCGGCGATCCCCTGGATGGGCAGAATCGCTGCAAGTTCCGCGCCCAGGGCGCCGGCCGCGCCGGTGACCATCGGTGCCCCGAGCAGCGCGGCCAGCAGCCAGGCTTGGGCGGCGAGCTTCACGCTCCAGTTGGCAATGGTCCACAGCCAGCCGTAGCGCGCATGCGTGGTGGATTCGGCAAACGCGTTGCGAAGCCGGCCGAGCTTGGCTGCCAGCGGGCCGCGCTCCATCCATCCGTGCGGACGCCGCGCCCAGCGCGGCAGCAGCACCGCTGCGGTCACCAGGGCGAGTGCACCGGCAAGGCGCAAGGCCAGCGGGGCGCCCGGCCAAACGAGCGCGGCGACAATTGCGACGACGAAAGCATCCTGCAGCCGGAACCACAGCAGCGATGCGACGGCGCGGGCGAGCGGGGTGCCGAAGCTGCGGCCGAGCAACAGCGGGAAAGCCGCTTCGCCACCCCGGAACGGCACCACGTTAACCATCGCGTTGTGCATCAGCACGATGCGCAGGCAGGCACCGAAGCGGCCGCGGGCATGGGCGCGGAATTCGTCGTAGACCCGCAGGGCACGGAGCATATAGCTGGCAGCAAAGCCCGCTGCCGCCACCCCCGCGGTGGCAGCGTCCAGCCGGGCCACCGTTTCCGCAAGCTCGCGCCAGCGGCCGCCGCTGGCCAGCCAGCCGAGCAGCGCGAGGCTCAGCGCGACCGCGACGAGGCGCTTCATGCAAGGCTCCGCGGTGCGGGGCGCAGCAGCACGAAGGCGATCCCGCCGAGTGCCCACGCGACGAGCAGGTATTGCGACCACACCCCTTCCGGATAGCCGACATCCTCGATCGCGAACGCGATCGCCAGCACTGCCAGCAGGCCGGCCATTGCCCGCACGCCGCGGGGTTGCTCCCAGAAGCGCAGGCGGTCGGAGAGTCCCACGCCGATCGCGGCGGCCAGCCAGCCGCCGGCCGCACCGGTGAAGATGTCGAGCGGCCAGTGTGCGCCGACGGCGACGCGGGAGTAGGCGACCAGGCAGGCCAGCGCAAGCGCGAGCAGTGCCGGGGCGCGCCGCCACTCGCGGAGGGTGCACAGCGCAAGTACGCCGGCAACTACGAAGGCTGTCGTGGAGTGGCCGGAGGGAAAAGAGTCGGTACGCAGCGGCAGACCGATCACGTTGAAGCTGTCGAGCGGCAGCACGGCCGCCGGGCGCGGCTCGGCGTAGGCGTATTTGAGGCCTTGGGCGAAGGTCGCCGCGAACGGCGCCGCGAGCAGCGTCGCCGCCACCCATTGCGGGCGCCACGCCAGCGCCGGCGCGATCAGGCAGAACGCGCCCAGGGTGGCGCCGAGGTTGGTGATGCCTGCCCACAGTGCGGGCGGCAGCCAGCCGGCCGCGGCTTCGTTCCATACCCGGAACAGCGCCACGTTGCGGTCGTCCAGCGCGATGAAGAGCGCGAGCGAGGCGAGGACGAGCGCGGGCCCGGCAATCCAGGAGGCCAGGATGGCGTGGCTGTTGGCGGGGCGCGGAGCGTGATCCGGAGGCAAGGGCATCGGGCGGGGCGGGAAAAAACGCAGCATTTTAGCCGAATGCCACGGTCTTTCGGCTTCAATCGGGGCGTGCGCGGGCGGCGTCGAGGTCGGGGCGGGGTTTCCCTGCCGGCAAGCAGCGGGGTCTCGGGTATAATCGCGGGCTTCGCCGCCAGCCTGGCGGTGCGCGATATCCGTCACCCGCTCCCGACCGCACGCAATGACTCAAATCCTCAAACTGCGGGGCACGCCCGCGCTTTCCGCTTCCCGTCTCGAACGGCTGTCCCGCTGCGTGGGCGCGGCCCTGCCAAGACTGCGCGGACTGGCGGCCGAGCACTGGTACTTCATCGAACTGGATGCCGAACTCGACGCGGATGAGCGCGGACGTCTCGTGGACCTGCTCGACGCACGTCCGAGCAGTGCTGAAGCGCCCGCCGGCGTGGCGCTGCTGGTGGTGCCGCGGCTGGGCACGATCTCGCCGTGGTCGTCCAAGGCCACCGACATCGCCCGCCAGTGCGGTTTCCACAAGATCCGCCGGATCGAGCGTGGCACCTGTTACACGCTCGACATCAAGTCGCTCGACGAGCCGCAGCGCGCCGCCGTGTTGCCGCTGTTGCACGACCGCATGACCGAATCCGTGCTGGCCAGCCTGGACGAAGCCGGTGCCCTGTTCCACCACTACGCGCCGCAGCCGCTCACCACGGTGGATGTCATCGGCGGTGGCCGCGCCGCGCTCGAGGCGGCGAACGGCGAACTCGGCCTCGCGCTGTCGGAAGACGAGATCGACTATCTGGTCGACAACTTCACCCGCATCGGCCGCAACCCGACTGACGTCGAGCTGATGATGTTCGCGCAGGCGAACTCCGAGCACTGCCGCCACAAGATCTTCAACGCGGACTGGGTGATCGACGCCCGGCCGATGGAGAAGAGCCTGTTCGGCATGATCAAGGACACCCACATGGCCCACCCCGAAGGCACGGTGGTGGCGTACTCGGACAACGCCTCGGTGATCGAGGGCGCGGTCATCGACCGCCTGTATCCGGACGCCGATGGCGCCTTCCGCTACCACAACGAGGAAACCCACATCCTCGCCAAGGTGGAAACCCACAACCACCCGACCGCGATCTCGCCCTTCCCGGGCGCCTCCACCGGCGCCGGCGGCGAAATCCGTGACGAAGGCGCCACCGGCCGCGGTTCCCGTCCCAAGGCGGGCCTCGCGGGCTTCTCGGTGTCCAACCTCAACATCCCGGACTTCGTCCAGCCCTGGGAGCAGCCCTACGGCAAGCCGGAGCGCATCGCCTCGGCGCTCGACATCATGATCGAAGGCCCGCTCGGCGCGGCCGCATTCAACAACGAGTTCGGCCGTCCCAACCTTGCCGGCTACTTCCGCACCTTCGAGCAGGCGGTCGAAGGCGAGGTGCGCGGCTACCACAAGCCGATCATGATCGCCGGCGGCGTCGGCAACATCCAGGCGCAGCAGTCGATGAAGCCGCAGTTCCCGGCGGGCACGCTGCTGATCCAGCTCGGCGGCCCCGGCATGCTGATCGGTCTGGGCGGCGGCGCCGCCTCGTCGATGGCCACCGGCACCAACACCGCCGACCTCGACTTCGCCTCGGTGCAGCGCGGCAACCCGGAAATCGAACGCCGCTGCCAGGAAGTCATCGACGCCTGCTGGCAGCGCGGCGACGCCAACCCGATCATCGCCATCCACGACGTCGGCGCAGGCGGTCTCTCCAACGCGATGCCGGAACTCGCCGACCACGCCGGTCTGGGCGCGAAGTTCGAACTGCGCGAAGTGCACATCGAAGAGCCGGGCATGAGCCCGCGCGAAATCTGGAGCAACGAATCGCAGGAGCGCTACGTACTGGCGATCTCGCCGGACGATCTCGAAGTCTTCCGCGCGATCTGCGAACGCGAACGCTGCCCGTTTGCGGTGCTCGGCACTGCCACCGACGACGGCCACCTCACGGTCACCGACCGCCATTTCGACAACAAGCCGGTCGATATGGACATGCAGGTGCTGCTCGGCAAGCCGCCGAAGATGACCCGCAACGTCTCGCGCCGCGCCACCTACCTGCCGCCCTTCGACGTCGCCGGGCTGGACCTGAAGGAAGCGGCCCTGCGCGTGCTGCGCAACCCGACCGTGGCGAGCAAGAGCTTCCTGATCACCATCGGCGACCGCTCGGTCGGCGGCCTGACCGCGCGCGACCAGATGGTTGGCCCGTGGCAGATGCCGGTCGCTGACGTGGCCGTCACCGCGATGAGCTTCCACGGCTACCGTGGCGAAGCCTTCGCGATGGGCGAGCGTACCACCGTGGCCTGCCTGGACGCGCCGGCTTCCGGCCGCATGGCGATCGGCGAGGCGATCACCAACATCGCCGCCGCCGACATCCCCAACCTCGGTGACGTCAAGCTGTCCGCCAACTGGATGGCCGCCGCCGGCCACCGCGGCGAAGACGCCAAGCTGTTCGACACCGTCAAGGCCGTGTCGGAGTTCTGCATCAGCGCCGGGCTGTCGATCCCGGTCGGCAAGGATTCGCTCTCGATGCGCACCGCGTGGCAGGACGCGGGCGAGAACAAGCAGGTGGTCGCGCCGCTGTCGCTGATCGCCACCGCATTCGCGCCAGTGGAAGACATCCGCAACACGCTGACCCCGCAACTGCAGTTCCCCGAAGGCGAGGAAACCGAGCTGCTGCTGCTCGACCTCGGCAACGGCAAGAACCGCCTCGGCGGTTCGGTGCTGGCCCAGGTCTACAACTCGGTCGGCGAGCATGCGCCCGACGTCGATCCCGCCGAGCTGGCCGCGTTCTTTGCCGCGGTGCAGCGCCTGCGCCGCGAAGGCCTGATCCTGGCCTACCACGACCGCGGCGACGGCGGCTTGTTCGCCACCGTGTGCGAGATGGCTTTCGCGTCCCGCTGCGGCCTGTCGCTGGTGCTCGATACCGTGTGCTACGACCTGCACATGAATGACGTCGATGGTCTCGAGAAGAAACCCGACACGCTCAAGGGCCGCTTCGACGACCGCCTGATCGGCGGCCTGTTCGCCGAAGAACTGGGTGCGGTGGTGCAGATCCGCCGGCCCGACCGCGCGGCCGTGACCGAGATCCTGCGTGCCGGGAAGCTCAACTACCACTTCATCGGCGAACCCAACGACAAGGACGAAATCCGCTTCTGGCGCAGCGCCAAGCTCGTGTTCGGTGCGCCGCGTGCCGAGCTGCTGCAGGCCTGGGCCGAAACCAGCTACCGCATCGCGCGCATTCGCGACGACGCCGAATCCGTCCAGCAGGAATTCGACGGCCTCGCCGATGCGACGGACCCCGGCCTGTCGGTCAAGCTCTCCTTCGATGTCACGGAAGACGTTGCCGCGCCCTTCATCGCCACCGGCAGCCGGCCCAAGGTCGCGGTGCTGCGCGAGCAAGGCGTCAATTCCCAGTTCGAGATGGCGGCCGCCTTCGAGCGCGCCGGCTTCGAACCGGTCGACGTGCACATGTCCGATCTGCAGAGCGGCCGCCGCAAGCTGGTCGATTTCCACGGCCTCGCGGCCTGCGGCGGCTTCTCCTACGGCGACGTGCTCGGCGCCGGCCAGGGTTGGGCCAAGTCCATCCTGTTCAATCCGGCGCTGCGCGCGCAGTTCGAAGCCTTCTTCGGCCGCAGCGACACCTTCGCGCTTGGCGTCTGCAATGGCTGCCAGATGATGGCCCACCTCGCGCCCATCATCCCGGGCGCCGAAGCCTGGCCCACCTTCCACCGCAATCGCAGCGAGCAGTTCGAAGCCCGCTTCGTGATGGTGGAGGTGACCGAGAGCCCGTCCATCCTGCTGCAGGGCATGGCGGGCAGCCGTATGCCCATCGTGGTCAGCCACGGCGAGGGCAGGGCGGTGTTCGCGGCCGAGGCTGACCGCCAGCAGGCGCTGGTCGCGCTGCGCTACATCGACAACCACGGCGCACCGGCCGTCGCCTACCCGAAGAACCCCAACGGTTCGCCGGACGGCGTGACCGGCTTCACCACCGCCGACGGCCGCTTCACCATCATGATGCCGCACCCGGAACGCACCGCCCGAACGCTGCAGATGTCGTGGGCGCCGTCGTGGCTGGTCGAAACCAGCCCCGATGCCTCGCCCTGGCTGCGCATGTTCCGCAACGCGCGCCAGTGGCTGGGCTGAGCGTAACTGATCGCGATCAAGGCGGCGCCCACGCGCGCCGCTAGAATCGCGCCCTGACATACCGCAACCGCCCACGCATGTTCCGACTTCGTTCCCGCCAACGCTGCACTGCCTGGATCGCGAGCTTCGCAATCCTGCTGGCTGCGTTGGCGCCGGTGGTCAGCCAGTTGATGGCTGCCCGGGCGGGGGACGAGGCGCGGTGGCTGGAGATCTGTACGGTCGCCGGTACCGAACGGGTTGCCGTGGCGGGCGACCATGGGGACGGCGGCGGCAAGCCTGCCCAGGCCATGGGCGAGCATTGTCCTTACTGCTTTACCCACGCCGGCAGCTTCGGTCTGCCGCCGGCGGATGTCCCGGTCTTCGCCGTTGCCGGCGGGGCCGACGTCCTGCCGCCGCTCTACTACGCCGCGCCGCGCCCGCTCTTCGCCTGGGCGGCTGCGCAACCGCGCGCACCACCGCTTTCCGCCTGATCCTGCCGGACTGCTCGGGTTCTCCCTGCGGGGAAACACGCGAGTACGCCCCCGGCCGCTGCTGTCTGAATCGATTCGTCCAAAAGGCTTGATGCGTCGCCTGCGCCACTGCTGCACGAGGCCGGTCGCCGCCTTGCTTTCGCCTGGCCACCGCCCGTTGGTGCGGTAACGGCCACGAGTCGTCTAGCCACATGCATGCGTCTTCGGCGATGTCCCGGGTGGACCTCGGCCGAGACGAAGGAACGGGTTTCACATGTATCGTCAGCCGCACATCAAGCCGCTGGTGGTCGCGCTGGGCGCCGCTTTCGCGGCCCTCGTTGCGCCCGCCGCGCTCGCACAGGGCGTCGCCACCGAGCGCGAACTGAACGCCGTCGTGGTCGCCACCGACGGCGCCCGCGAGTCGCTGGATCCAACCCTGCCGTCGTCGAGCCATTCGACCACCCGCAAGGAGCTGGAGAACCAGAGCTTCATCAATACCGAGGACGCGCTCACCTACGCGCCCAACACCGCAGTGCGCAAGCGCTTCATCGGCGACCGCAACGCCAACCTCGCCGGGCGCTCGTTCGGCACGCTGCAGCCGGCCCGCGGGCTGGCCTATGTCGATGGCTACCTGATCTCGAACTTCCTCGGCCGCTTCGATGCGCCGCGCTGGAACATCGTCGCGCCGGAGGAAGTGGCCCGCACCGACGTGCTCTACGGACCGTTCTCGGCGCTCTATCCGGGCAACTCGATCGGCACCACGGTGGCGATCACCACTCGCATGCCGACCGAGCCGGAAGCGTCGGCGCGGGTGCTTGCCTACCGCCAGCGCCACAAGGACTACGGTCTCAGCCGCGACTACGGCGGCGACGAGGAGAGCGCCTATGCAGGCCGCCGCTGGGGCGACCTCTCGCTATCGCTGTCGGTCAACCGCCTGGCCTACGAATCGCAGCCGATGGCTTACGCCAGTGCGAACCCGGTGAATGCCAACGTCGCCGGCCTGCCGGCGGTGAGCGGTGCGGTGCACGACCGGGATCCGTCCGGCAGGGCACGCACGATTCTCGGCGCGACCGGCATCCAGGAGGGCGTGCAGCAACAGGCCAAGCTGCGGCTGGCTTACGACATCACGCCGGAATTGCAGGCCGACATGCTGGTGGCGCACTGGCGCAACGACTACCGCGTCAGCAACGAGACGCTGCTGCGCGATGCTGCCGGCAATCCGTACTGGCGGCCGGCGAGCGGATCGAGCGCGGTCAATATCGACGGCCTGCGCTACAACCTGCCGGCGATGCAGCCGCAGCGCGGCGAGGACGAGCATCTGCAACTCGGCGCGCGCCTGCGCACGCTGCGCGAGCACGGCTGGAACCACTCGATTCAGTTGTCGAGCTACCAGTTGCAGACCGACAGCCTGCGTCAGGCCAATGTCTCGGATCCCTACGCCAGGGGCGCGGTGGCAGGCACCGACACCCGCCGGGACGGCACCGGCTGGACGACTTTCGAGGCGCAGACGACATGGACGCCGGAGAGCCGACTGGGCCACGCACTCACCTTCGGCTATCACCGCAACGTCTACGAACTGGAAAACCGCGTCTATGCACTGAGCGACTGGCACAGCAGTTCCAGCCGTACCGGCGAGACCCAGAACTACCTCGGCAAGACCGAGGTGCAGGCGCTCTACGCGCAGGACGCCTGGCGCTTCCACCCCGACTGGGTCGCCACCGCCGGGCTGCGCCTGGAGCGTTTCCGCGCCTATGACGGCGAACAGTTCGCCGCCGGCACCCGGGTCGGGCACGAGGACCGCAAGGCCTCCGCCGCCAGCCCCAAGCTGTCGCTGGCCTACGTCGTCGACGACTACTGGCTGCTGCGGGCCTCCTACGGCCGCGGCGTGCGCTTTCCGACGGTTTCCGAGCTGTTCCAGGGTACGGTGTCGAACAACACCATCTACAACAACGATCCCGACCTGAAGCCGGAGAAGAGCGATGCGATCGAACTGACCGCGATCCGCGACACCGGCGCGGGCAGCCTGCGGGTGTCGGTCTTCCAGGACAACATCCGCGACGCGATCTTCCAGCAGCGCCAGGATGTCGGTGGCGTCACCGTGAATACGGTGCAGAACGTCGACCGGGTGCGCACCCGCGGCATCGAGTTCGCCTGGCAGGGGAGTGATCTCTTCGTCGATGGGCTGGACGTGCAGGCGAGCCTTGCGTTCAACCGCGCGCTCACCCTGTCCAATCCGGCGGTGCCGGCGTCCGAAGGCAAGAACTTCCCGCGCATCCCGCGCATCCGCGCCAGCGTCTTCGGCAGCTACACGCAGGGGCCGTGGACCGCCTCGCTCGGCGTGCGCCATTCTGGCAAGCAATACAACGAACTCGACAACAGCGACCGCAACAGTGACACCTTCGGCGCGGTGTCGAGCTTCACCGTTGCCGATGCGCGCTTCGTCTACCGCTTCAGCCGCCAGGCCCGCCTCGCCGTCGGCGTCGACAACCTCACCGATGAGCGCTATTACGTCTATCACCCTTATCCGGGACGCACCGCCTATGCCGAACTTGCAATCAGCTACTGAGATGGATATCTCCCCCAGACGCCGGCTGCTGGCAGCGGCTGCGCTGGCGCTTGCCGCGCTGGCGGCGCCCGCGGCGCAGGCGCACGGCGACCACGGCGCCGCACCCGCGGCGACCCCCGCTGCGGCCCGGCCGGAACTCGGCACCAGCGTTGCTTTCGCGCCCGACGGCTCGCTGCATGCGGTCGGCGTGGAAGGTGGCCACGTGTTGCTCTACCGGAGCGACGACGGCGGTGTGCACTGGCAGACGCGGGGCGTGGTGAACCGTGAGCCGGAGCGGATTTCCGCCGACGGCGAGAACCGCCCCAAGCTCGCCTTCATGCCCGATGGCGCCGCGCTGGTCTCCTGGACCAAACCGCTCGCCAAGCCCTACAGCGGCGAGATCCGCTTCGCCCGCGCCGCTGACGGCGAACACTTCGACGCGCCGATCACCGTGCACCGCAACCGCGACGAGATCACCCATCGTTTCGACTCGCTCGCGGTCAGCGGCAGCGGCCAGGTACTGGTGACCTGGATCGACAAGCGCGACCTCGAGGCTGCCCGCCGCAAGCAGGGCACCAAGGCCGACTACCGTGGCGCGGCGGTGTATGCCGCGGTCTCCACCGACGGCGGGCGCAGCTTCCGCCCGGAGGTGAAGCTCGCCGATCATTCCTGCGAGTGCTGCCGCATCGCCATCGCCAACGATGTCGACGGTGTGCCGGTGGTGCTGTGGCGCCATGTCTTCGGTACCAACGAGCGCGATCACGCGCTGACCCGGTTCGATGCCGCGGGCAAGCCGGGAGCCGTGGTGCGCGCCACCTTCGACCGCTGGCACATCGACGCCTGCCCGCATCACGGCCCGTCGCTGGCGATCGCTGCGGACGGCACCCGCCATGCGGTGTGGTTCAACGCCAGGGAGGGCGAGCCCCGGGTGTTCTACGGCCGGCTCACCGGCGACGCCGTGGAAGGCCAGCGCAGCGTCGGCGGCGAACGCGCGGCGCACGCCGACATCGCTGTCGCCGGGCGGGATGTCGTGGCCGTCGTGTGGAAGGAGTTCGACGGCACGCGCACCCAGTTGCGTGCCGAACTGTCCACCGATGGCGGCCGCCAATTCGGCGAAGCACGGACGCTGGCCGCCACCGAAGGCGCTTCGGACCAGCCGCGGCTGGTTCGTAGCGGCGATCGTCTGCTCGCCTTCTGGCGAACCGAACGCGAAGGCATGAGGGGGTACGCACTGCCATGAAAACCTGGATCGCGGGCATCTGCCTGATGCTCAGCATCGGCGCCGTCCACGCGGCAGACGCCGTGCAACCGCTGGATCGTGCAGGTGCCGCACGTCTCACCGACGCCGCCGCCCAAGGCGGGCCGACCATAGTCGCGCTGTGGTCCACCGACTGCGTGCATTGCAAGAAGAACCTCAAGCTGTTCTCCGAACTGGCGGCGGCAGACCGCGGCCTGCGCGTGGTCACGGTGGCGGCGCAGCCGCTGGCGGCCGACCTTGCCGTGCCGCTCGACCGCCTGGCAGTGCCCGGCAAACGCTTCGCCTACGGCAGCGACGCGCCGGAGGCACTGGCCTATGCGCTCGATCCCGCCTGGCGCGGCGAGCTGCCACGGACGCTGCTGTTCGACGGCCGTGGCGGCCGTGTTGCGCTCACCGGCGTGCTCGACCGCGAGCGCGTGCTGGCTGCCCTTGGCCGCAGTGTTCGATAGCTGCGGCCTTCGCACTCTTCCCCTTTCAACGTTCAGGAGTCCAATTCATGACCCCACGCCTCATTCCCGCCCTCGCCATCGGCCTGCTCACCGCCTTTGTTTCCGCCACCGCCGCGGCCCAGGTCGCAGTCAAGGACCCTTGGGTGCGCGCCACCGTGCCCGCCCAGAAGAGCACCGGTGCCTTCATGCAGCTCACTTCCGTGCAGGATGCGCGCCTTGTCGAGGTGCGCTCGCCCGTGGCGAAAGTGGTGGAGGTACACGAGATGGCGATGGAAGGCGACATCATGAAGATGCGCGCCATTCCCGCGCTGGCCCTGCCGGCGGGCAAGCCGGTCGAGCTGAAGCCGGGGGGCTATCACGTGATGCTGATCGATCTGCCCGCGCAGATCCGCGAAGGCGACAGCGTGCCGCTGACGCTGGTGATCGAAGCGAAGGACGGCAAGCGCGAAAGCGTGGAAGTGAAGGCGGCGGTGCGCCCGCTCAACAGCCCGGGTGTGGCACCGATGCACGAGCATAAGCGCTGAAGCGGCAGCCCGGCCGCAGCGCCGGGCGCAGCGATTGCATGGGTAAAAAGATGTCTGTTGCGTTGCAGCGTGGGGTTGCCCGGCTTAGTCTGAGCCGGCGCAACCCGAGGAAGCGACCTGCCGATGAACTCTTTAACCGTCCATCGCACTTGCACGTTCCTGGCCGCGGCGCTGCCACTGGCAACCTGTGCGCTTGCCGACGAAGTGCTGCTGACGAACGGTGACCGTCTGACCGGCACCGTCGTCAACAAAACGCCCGAAGGGCTGGTGCTGGACACCAAGTACGCGGGCAAGATCAAGATCGACTGGCGCATGGTGGAGACGTTGAACACCGAGAAGCCGGTGCGCGTGCTGCTGCGCAACGACGAGGGGCAACTGGAGAGCCGGCTGCTCAGCGCCACCGAGATCGGCGCGACGCGGCTGGCCGCCGTGCCCGAGGTGCCCGCCGTGAAGCTGGAGCGGATCGCCTACCTCAATCCCACGGCCAGCCAGTCCGGCGCAGGGGTGGAGTACGCCGGGCGCGTCACGCTGAGCGGCGGCTCCAACAGCGGCAACAGCAACACCACGCACATCGTCGGCGAAGCGGAGTTGCGCGGCGCGGAGAAGGGCGCCCGGTTCGCCCTGCGTTTTCGGGGCGAACACCGTACCCGCGACGGCGATCTGTCGGCGTCCAACTGGCTGGGCACGGCCGAACGGAACTGGTTTACCGACGCGCGCGAGAAGCGCTTCGTCTATGCGCGCACGTTCGCCGAGCGCGATCCGTTCCGCGACCTGTCGCTGCGCGCGGCGGTGGGCGGTGGTTATGGCGTGCAACTGATCGAAAACGACAGCACCGGCCTGTCGCTGAAGGGCGGGCTGGATCTGGTGCGAGAACACCGCATCGAGAACAAGGACGTCACGTTTCCCGCGCTCGGCTGGGGCGTGGTGTTCCGGCACTGGCTGATCGGGCGCAAGGCCGAGGTGTTCCACGAGCAGGACGGTTACGTGAACATCGAGGACGCGCGCGATATCACGTGGCGGTCACGCACCGGGCTGCGCCTTCCGATCGTCGATCGTCTGACAGCCCAGGTCCAGGGCATCGTGCAGTGGGACGGCCAGCCGCTCAATGGGCGCAAGACCACCGACATCAGCCTGCAGTTCGGTCTGGGATACGAGTGGTGAGTGCGGCTGTCTGGCGCGCAGGCCAAAAAAAACGGGCCGCGGAGTTCGCGGCGCCGTCTTGCAGACCGGGAGGGGTGATTACATCCCCTGGTAGATCGGCCCTTCGCCGCCCTGTGGCACCACCCAGTTGATGTTCTGCGTGGGGTCCTTGATGTCGCACGTCTTGCAGTGCACGCAGTTCTGCGCGTTGATCTGCAGCCGCGGCGCGTTGTTGTCGCCGTCGCGGACGATTTCGTACACCCCCGCGGGGCAGTAGCGCTGCTCAGGGGCGTCGTACTTCGCCAGGTTGATCGCGATCGGAACGCCCGGGTCCTTCAGCTGCAGGTGGCAGGGCTGCTCTTCTTCGTGGTTGGTGTTGGACAGGAACACCGAGGACAGACGATCGAAGCTGAGCTTGCCGTCCGGCTTCGGGTAGTCGATCCGCGGGCACTCCGCGGCCGGGCGCAAGGCCGTGTGGTCGGCCGTGTTGTGCAGCGTCCAGGGCACCTTGCCGCCGAAGAGCTTCTGGTCGATGCCGAACAGCAGCGAGCCCAGCCACAAGCCTTTTTTCATGTAGGGCTTGAAGTTGCGCGTCTTGTAGAGTTCGGCGTGCAGCCAGGAGTCCTGGAAGGCGGACGGGTAGGCGGTCAGCGCGTCGCGCTGGCGGTTGGCGCCCACGGCCTCGAAGGCCGCTTCGGCGGCGAGCATGCCGCTCTTGATCGCCGCATGGCTGCCCTTGATGCGGGCCGCGTTGAGGAAGCCGGCGTCGTCGCCGATCAGCGCACCGCCCGGGAACACCAGGCGCGGCTGGCTCTGCAGGCCGCCGGCGGCGATCGCGCGGGCGCCATAGGCCAGGCGCTTGCCGCCTTCCAGGTATTTGCGGATTTCCGGATGCGTCTTGTAGCGCTGCATCTCCTCGAACGGCGACAGGTGCGGATTGCTGTAGTTGAGGCCGACCACGTAGCCGACCGCGACCAGGTTGTCCTCGAGGTGATAGACGAAGCCGCCGCCGTAGGTGTCGGCGGGCAGCGGCCAGCCCGCGGTGTGCACCACCAGGCCGGGGCGGTGGTTCTGCACCGGCACTTCCCACAGCTCCTTGATGCCGATGCCGTAGGTTTGCGGATCGACGCCGTCGCGCAATTGGTATCTGGCCTCGAGCTGCTTGCCGAGATGGCCGCGGCACCCTTCCGCGAACAGCGTGTACTTCGCGTGCAGCTCCATGCCCAACTGGTGGTTGGGGCCGGGGGTGCCGTCGCGGTTGAGGCCCATGTCGCCGGTGGCGACGCCCTTGACCGCGCCGGCCTCGTCGTACAGCACTTCGGCGCCCGCAAAGCCGGGGTAGACCTCGACACCCATCGCTTCGGCCTGCTCGCCGAGCCACTTGGCAACGTTGCCGAGGCGGACGATGTAGTTGCCGTGGTTGATGAAACAGTCGGGCAACAGGTTGTTGGGGACCGTGTGGCCGCCGGTTTCGTTGAGGAAGATCACCTTGTCCTCGGTGACCGCCGTCTTCAGCGGCGCGCCGCGCTCTTTCCAGTCGGGAAAGAGTTCGGTCAGTGCCCTGGGGTCCATCACCGCGCCGGACAGGATGTGGGCGCCGATCTCGGCGCCTTTCTCGATCAGGCACACCGAGATGTCCTGACCCTTCGCTTCGGCCAGTTGCTTCAGACGGATCGCCGCAGCCAGCCCCGCAGGGCCGCCGCCGACGATCAGTACGTCGAATTCCATCGACTCACGTTCCATCCAATTCTCCTCGTACTCGCTTGCTTGTATCGTCTTTGTTTGGCGGGCGACAGTGTAATACAGCGGGCTGGCGATTCTCCGCGGGCCCAGCAGCGACGCCGAACATACGGTGCCGTATGTTACCTTAGCCGCCACCCGACTACCAACAGAGGAGACACGCATGGAAGCGAAGGGCAAGTTCCTGCACGAAACCCGCATTCCGGTGCGGTGGGGCGACATGGACTTCTACGGTCACGTGAACAACACGGTCTATTTCCGCTATTTCGAGCAGGCCCGCGTCGAATGGATCGAGCAGCAGGGCTTTCGCGTCGGGCCGGACGTCCCGACCGGCGCGGTGATCATCAACGCGGATTGCACTTTCTATGCGCCGGTCAACTACCCGGCGACGGTGGTCGTGCGCATGTATGGCCGCGACCCGGGGCGCAGCAGCGTGATGACGTATTACGAGCTTTACGTCGAGGGCGAGGACCGCCTCTATGCGGATGGTTCTTCGAAGGTGGTGTGGATGGACACCGCGACTGGCAAGTCCGTACCCTTGCCGGATACACTGCGGGCATCCGTAAGTTAGGTATTAACAAATAAATTAAACAAGAGGAGACAGGCATGAACACCACCACCAGCCAACCCGACGCCCCGCTTTGGACGCCGTCCGCGGAACGGATCGCAGCCGCCAACATGACGGCGTTCCGCCATACCGCGGAGCGGCGCTGGAACATCGAGTTGCCGGATTACGCCGCGTTGCATGCGTGGTCGGTCGACCATCCCGAACAGTTCTGGGTCAGCGTATGGGAGGACGGCGACGTGGTGGGCAAGCGCGGCGTGCGCGTGCTGGTGGATGGCGACCGCATGCCGGGCGCGCAGTGGTTCCCCGACGCGCGGCTCAACTTTGCGCAGAACCTGCTGCGCCGTCGTGACGGTGACGATGCGGTGGTGTTCTGGGGCGAGGACAAGGTGCGCGACCGCCTCACCCACGGCGAACTCTACCGGCGCGTGGCGCAGTTCTCGGCTGCACTGCGCGAACAGGGCGTGGGGAAGGGCGACCGTGTGGCGGCCTACATGCCCAACATGCCGGAGACGCTGATCGCGATGCTGTCCGCGGCGAGCATCGGCGCCATCTTTACGTCCGCTTCGCCCGACTTCGGCGTGCAGGGCGTGCTCGACCGCTTCGGCCAGACCGAGCCCAAGGTGTTGCTCGCCTGCGACGGCTATTACTACAACGGCAAGACGGTCGATTGCCTCGCCAAGCTGGGCGAGATCGTGCCGCAATTGCCTTCGGTGGAGCGGGTGGTGATCGTGCCTTATGTGCACCGCGACCACGCGCTCGGGGGCATCCCGCATGCCCGGATGTATGCCGATTTCGTCGCCCCGCACCACGCCGCGACCGAGATCGAGTTCGAAGCGCTGCCGTTCTCCCATCCGCTTTACGTGATGTACTCCTCAGGCACGACCGGGGTTCCGAAGTGCATCGTTCATAGCGCAGGCGGTGCCCTGCTGCAGCATTTGAAAGAGCACCGCCTGCACTGCGATGTGAAGCCTGGCGACCGCGTGTTCTACTTCACCACGTGCGGCTGGATGATGTGGAACTGGCTGGTGTCGGGGCTGGCCGCGGGGGCGACCATCCTGCTGTACGACGGTTCGCCGTTCGCGGCCGACAACCGCATCCTGTTCGATTACGCCGACGCGGAACGGATGACCCACTTCGGCACGTCGGCCAAGTTCATCGACGCAGCCGCCAAGTTCGGGCTGAAACCGCGCGAAACCCATAGCCTGGCGACGGTGCGGGCAATGATGAGCACCGGCAGTCCGCTGGTGCCGGAGGGTTTCGACTACGTCTATCGCGACATCAAGGCCGATCTCCAGCTCTCGTCGATTTCGGGCGGAACCGACATCCTGTCGTGCTTCGTACTCGGCAATCCGGTGCTGCCGGTGTGGCGTGGCGAAATCCAGTGCCGCGGCCTCGGACTTGCAGTGGATGTATGGGACGACGAAGGCCGGCCGGTGCGGGGCGAGAAGGGCGAACTGGTGTGCGCGCGGCCGTTTCCGGCGATGCCGGTCGGATTCTGGCGCGACGAAGACGGCAGCAAGTATCGCGCGGCCTATTTCGAACGCTTCGACAACGTCTGGTGCCACGGCGATTTCTGCGAGATCACCGCGCATGGCGGTCTCATCATCTACGGTCGCTCCGATGCCACCCTCAACCCGGGCGGCGTTCGCATCGGCACTGCCGAGATCTACCGGCAGGTCGAGAAGTTGCATGAAGTGGTCGAATCCATCGTGATCGGGCAGGACTGGCCGCCGCAGAACCCCAACGACGTGCGCGTGGTGCTGTTCGTCAAGCTGCGCGATGGCATGACGCTCGACGACACGCTGGCGGACCGCATCAAGCGCACCATCCGCGACAACACCACCCCGCGCCACGTGCCGGCCAAGGTGCTCCAGGTGGCCGATATTCCACGTACCAAGAGCGGCAAGATCGTGGAACTGGCGGTGCGTAACGTGGTGCATGGCCGGCCGGTGAAGAACCAGGAGGCGCTGGCCAACCCCGAAGCGCTCGCGCACTTCCGCGACCGCGACGAACTGGCCGGTTAGTCGGTCCGCACAAGGCGGAAGTCCGTTTCCGCCTGCATCGCGCGAACCCGCGCGGGGGATCACAGTCGTACCTTGCATTGCGGCGGCCCGACGGGGTGTGTGATGCAAACGAAACTGTGTGTGCTGCTTGCCGGCGGGGCGGCGCTGCTCAACGCGTGCGGCGAGATGGAGACCCAGCCGGTGGAGGCGGGCATGGGCGCAACGCCCAAGCTGGTGGAGCCACGCAAGACGCTGCTGCCTACCGTCAATGTGGCGGAAGCCAAGGGCTGGCCGACCGGAACCATGCCCCAACCCGCGCCCGGCTTGAGCGTTGCAGCCTTCGCCGACGGCCTCGATCACCCGCGCTGGCTCCACGTGCTGCCCAACGGCGACGTGCTGGTGGCCGAAACCAATGCACCCGAGAAAAAGGGCGGCGCTGGCGGCGTCCGCAAGTGGGTGATGAAGCAGGTGATGAAGCGTGCCGGGGCCGGCGTTCCCAGCGCCAATCGCATCACCCTGCTGCGCGATACCGACGGCGACGGCAAGGCGGACCTTCGCTCCCCGCTGCTTGAGGGGTTGAACTCGCCGTTCGGCATGGCGCTGGTAGGCGGGTCGCTCTACGTCGCCAACACCGACGCGGTGGTGCGCTTTCCGTACAAGACGGGTGACACGAAGATCGAAACAGCTGGGGAGAAGATTGTCGATCTCCCCGCTGGCGAACTGAACCACCACTGGACCAAGGACCTGATCGCGAGCCCCGACGGCCGGTTGCTGTACGCCACCGTCGGCTCCAACAGCAATGTCGCCGAGCACGGCATGGAGATGGAGGAGGGCCGCGCCGCGGTCCACGAGATCGACCCCGAAGCCCGAACCATGCGGCTGTTCGCGTCCGGACTGCGCAACCCCAACGGGCTGGCCTGGGAGCCCCGCAGCGGCGCGCTGTGGGTGGCGGTGAATGAGCGCGACGAGCTGGGCAGCGACCTCGTACCCGATTACATGACCTCCGTGACCGACGGCGCCTTCTACGGCTGGCCTTACAGCTATTACGGCCAACATGTCGACACCCGGGTGAAGCCGCCGCGCCCGGATCTCGTCGCGAGGGCGCGCGTGCCCGACTACGCGCTCGGCGCTCACACCGCCTCGCTGGGTTTGACCTTCTATCAGGGCGAGGCGCTTCCCGCGCGCTACGCCGGCGGGGCTTTCGTCGGCCAGCATGGCTCCTGGAACCGCAAGCCGCGCAGCGGTTACAAGGTCGTCTTTGTGCCCTTTGCCGACGGCCAGCCGTCCGGGTTGCCCGAGGACGTCCTTACCGGATTCGTGAATGACAGGGACGAGGCTCTGGGCCGGCCGGTCGGCGTGGCGGTGGATAAGGCGGGGGCGCTGCTGGTCGCCGACGACGTCGGCAACGTGGTCTGGCGGGTGACAGCCGCGCGCTAGCCGGGGTGCAAAGCAGTTCGGCGCCGCGGGACGACGAGCAGGCCGAGCAACGCGGCGCCAAGGACGGCGAGCGCGCCAGGTTCGGCCACCACCGCGGTGACCAGGACGCGCGTGAAATCGGCCGTGATGTTGAACTGGCTCAACTCGAACATTCCGCTCGCGCTGCCCAGGGCCGCGAGCGCGAGCAGTTCGATGGGCGTAGCCAGGCTGCTTACGAAGTCACGATCGAGGTAGGGCACCCCCGCAGGCGGGGCGATCAGCAAGGCGTACTGGAAGAGGCCGAAAAGCCCGCTCCCCTGCATGAAGACTTCGAAGTCGTAGCGATAGCGGTTGAAGTCGAGTGCCGAAATCGATTGGGTAAGCGAGAACGGCTTGAGTACAAGCGGTGCGTTGTCGCCAAAGCGCACGGTAACCGGTCCGATCGGGCCAAAGGGCTCGTTGCTCGTGCTGTCGATGCTCTCCGAGAACAGGGTCGTGCCGAGGAAGTAATCGGGTAGCACGGTCCCGTCCGGGGCTGTGACCGCGCCGAAGAGCGCTTCAGCAGGCCCCTCGCGCAGTTCGTAGGACACCGTGAGGGGCCCCGTCTGCGGCGGTTCGGTTGCGGTTTCGAACTGGCCCGCAAGCTGGAACTGTAGCGGGGCGGCGTGGGCGGGCATCAGCAGTGTCAGCAGCAATGCCAGCAGTGGCGGGGCGAGGCAGGATCGCATGGCGAGTCTCCGGACAACGGGCACGCTTCAATCTGGCACTGCAACAACCCGCGATCAATGCCGGAAACGTGTTGGCCACCCCGTAACGGGTGGCCTCGCTTCCGGGGCGGGGGGCTCTTCGGTTATCATCGCGCTTTCCCGCAGCACAGTTCCCATGACCAAATACGTCTTCGTTACTGGCGGTGTCGTGTCCTCTCTGGGCAAGGGCATCGCAGCCGCCTCCCTCGGCGCCATTCTCGAATCCCGCGGCATCAAGGTGACCCACCTCAAACTGGATCCGTACATCAACGTCGATCCGGGCACCATGAGCCCCTTCCAGCACGGTGAAGTGTTCGTCACCGAAGACGGCGCGGAAACCGACCTCGATCTGGGCCACTACGAGCGCTTCACCAGCGCCAAGATGAGCAAGCGCAACAACTTCACCACCGGCCAGATCTACGAGGCGGTGATCAAGAAGGAGCGGCGCGGCGAATATCTCGGCAAGACGGTTCAGGTCATTCCGCACATCACCGACGAGATCAAGAGCTACGTCAAGCGTGGCGCCGAAGGCGCCGATGTGGCGATCGTTGAAGTCGGCGGCACTGTCGGCGACATCGAGTCGCTGCCCTTCCTCGAAGCCATCCGCCAGATGGGCATCGAAGAAGGCCGCAACGCCACCTGTTTCATCCACCTCACGCTGCTGCCTTACATTCCGACCGCGGGAGAGCTGAAGACCAAGCCGACCCAGCACTCGGTGAAGGAGCTGCGCGAGATCGGCATCCAGCCCGACATCCTGCTGTGCCGCGCCGACCGCTCCATTCCGGCGGACGAGCGCCGCAAGATCGCGCTGTTCTGCAACGTGATGCCGGAAGCGGTGATCGAGTGCCTCGATGCCGACTCCATCTACAAGATTCCCGGTCAGCTGCACGACCAGATGCTGGACGAGATCGTCTGCCACAAGCTGGGCATCCTTGCCCGCGCGGCCGATCTTTCCGTCTGGGAGAACCTGATCCGCGCGCTGGAAAACCCGAAGCAGGCGGTCGATATCGCCTTCGTCGGCAAGTACGTCGATCTGACCGAGTCGTACAAATCGCTGATCGAGGCGCTCAACCACGCCGGCATGCACACCGAATCGAAGGTGAACATCCACTACCTCGATTCCGAAGAGATCGAACGCAGCGGCTGCGCGGTGCTCGAGAAGATGGATGCCATTCTGGTGCCCGGCGGCTTCGGCAAGCGCGGCACCGAAGGCAAGATCGCCGCGATCCGCTATGCGCGCGAGAACAAGGTGCCGTATCTCGGCATCTGTCTGGGCATGCAGCTGGCGGTCGTGGAATTCGCCCGCGACGTGGCCGGCATGGCGGAGGCGCACTCCACCGAGTTCGAGCGCGAAACCCCGTTCCCGGTCATCGGCCTGATCACCGAATGGGCTGATCGCAGCGGCAAGGTCGAAAAGCGCAGCGAAGACTCCGATCTCGGCGGCACGATGCGGCTCGGCGGCCAGGTGTGCAAGCTGGCCGACGGCACGCTCGCACGTGAGGTCTACGGTTCTGGCGAGATCATGGAGCGTCACCGCCATCGCTATGAAGTGAACAACACGCTGCTGGCCCAGCTCGAAGAGAAGGGGTTGGTGGTTTCCGGGCGCGCCCCGGTGACCGACCTGTGCGAAATGGTCGAACTGCCCGCCGATGTTCATCCCTGGTTCGTCGGTTGCCAGTTCCATCCGGAATTCACCTCCAATCCGCGCAAGGGGCATCCGCTGTTCACCGCCTACGTCAAGGCAGCGATCGCCCGCCATAGCGCGTCACGCGGCTGAAGGAGCAACGCATGAATCTGTGTGGATTCGAGGTCGGCCTCGACAAGCCGGTTTTCCTGATTGCCGGCCCGTGCGTGATCGAGTCGCGCGAGATGGCGTTCGAAACCGCCGGCGCGCTCAAGGACATCTGCGCTGAAGTCGGCATTCCCTTCATCTACAAGTCGTCCTACGACAAGGCCAACCGCAGCTCGGGCAAGTCCTATCGCGGCATGGGCATGGAGAAGGGACTGGACATCCTCGCGGACGTCAAGAAGCAGCTCGGCGTGCCGGTGCTGACCGACGTGCATTCGGTCGAGGAGATCCCGGCCGTCGCGGCGGTGGTCGATGTGCTGCAGACCCCCGCCTTTCTGTGTCGCCAAACCGACTTCATCCACGCGGTGGCGTCCTGCGGCCGCCCGGTGAATATCAAGAAAGGCCAGTTTCTCGCGCCCGGCGACATGAAGAACGTGGTCGACAAGGCCCGGGAAGCCAACGGCGGCGCTGACAACATCATGGTGTGCGAGCGCGGCGCGTCCTTCGGCTACAACAACCTGGTGTCCGACATGCGCTCCCTCGCCATCATGCGCGAGACCGGCTGCCCGGTGGTGTTCGACGCCACCCACTCGGTGCAACTTCCGGGCGGGCAGGGCACGGCATCGGGTGGTCAGCGCGAATTCGTACCCGTCCTCGCCAGGGCGGCTGTCGCGGTCGGCGTGGCTGGTCTTTTCATGGAAACTCACCCGAATCCCGCGCAGGCGCTTTCCGATGGCCCCAATGCCTGGCCCTTGCCGCGCATGAAGGCGTTGCTCAGCACGCTGAAGGCGATCGACGAACTGGTCAAGTCGCGCGGGCTGCTGGAAACCGAGGCCTGATCCGCTTCGCGTGCCGCCCCATGTGCAGGCGCACCCTGATTTTTTCTTCCAATTCCTAATCCGTAACCGAAACAGGAACATTCCATGAGTGCAATCGTTGACGTGATCGCCCGCGAGATTCTGGACTCCCGCGGCAATCCCACTGTCGAAGCCGACGTGCTGCTTGAGTCCGGGGTGATGGGGCGTGCTGCCGTGCCCTCCGGCGCCTCCACCGGTTCCCGCGAAGCCATCGAACTGCGCGACGGCGACGCCGCGCGCTTCCTCGGCAAGGGCGTGCTGCGCGCCGTCGAGAACGTCAACACCGAGATTTCCGAAGCGATCATCGGTCTGGACGCCGAAGAGCAGGCCTTCATCGACCGCACCCTGATCGACCTAGACGGCACCGAGAACAAGTCGCGTCTCGGCGCCAATGCGACGCTGGCAGTGTCGATGGCAGTGGCGCGCGCCGCGGCCGAGGAGGCCGGCCTGCCGCTGTACCGCTATTTCGGCGGTTCGGGCCCGATGGCGATGCCGGTCCCGATGATGAACGTCATCAACGGCGGCGAGCACGCCAACAACAGCCTGGACATCCAGGAATGCATGATCATGCCGGTGAGCATGGGCAGCTTCCGTGAGGCACTGCGTTGTGGCGCGGAGATCTTCCATCACCTGAAGAAGATCACCGACAAGAAGGGCTACCCGACCACCGTCGGTGATGAAGGCGGTTTCGCGCCCAACGTGTCCGGCACCGAAGAAGCGCTCAACCTGATCCAGGAAGCCATCGCCGCCGCCGGCTACGAGCCGGGCCGCGACGTGCTGCTGGCGCTCGACTGCGCTGCGTCCGAGTTCTACAAGGACGGCAAGTACGAGCTGAAGGGCGAAGGCCTCAGCCTCACCTCCGAAGGCTTTACCGACTACCTCGCCACCCTGGCCGACAAGTTCCCGATCGTGTCGATCGAGGACGGCATGGCCGAAGGCGACTGGGCCGGCTGGAAGCACCTCACCGACCGCCTCGGCCGCAAGATCCAGTTGGTCGGCGACGATCTCTTCGTCACCAACACCAAGATCCTCGAGCAGGGCATCGACCAGGGCGTGGCCAACTCCATCCTGATCAAGATCAACCAGATCGGCACCCTGTCGGAAACCTTCGCGGCGGTTGAAATGGCCAAGCGCGCCGGTTACACCGCGGTGATCTCGCACCGTTCGGGTGAAACCGAAGACTCCACCATCGCCGACATCGCGGTGGGCCTCAACGCGATGCAGATCAAGACCGGTTCGCTGTCGCGCTCGGACCGTATCGCCAAGTACAACCAGCTGCTCCGCATCGAGGAAGATCTCGGCAACACCGTGGTGTATCCGGGCAAGCGCGCGTTCTACAACCTGCGCAGCCGCTAAGCGACGCCGGTTCGCTTTCCGCTTCGACTGCCGCGACATCCGCCGCGGCAGTCGATTGCGTCTTTCTTTCCCTAGCCGTCGAACTGTTCCATGCGTTGGCCCGTGATCATTCTTGCCGTCCTCGTCGTCGTGCTGCAGTACCCACTGTGGCTAGGCAAGGGCGGATGGCTGCGCGTGTGGGAGGTGGATCGCAAGTTGCACGAGCAGCGTGAGGAGAACACGCGGCTGGAAGAGCGCAACGCGGGGCTCGACGCCGAAGTCCGCGACCTCAAGTCCGGCAACGAGGCGATCGAAGAACGGGCACGGCTCGAACTCGGCCTGACCAAGCCCAACGAAATCTTCGTTCAGGTACCCCAGAAGCACTGAACCGGCTCAAGGCCGGCTCAGTTCCATGCTTCAAACGCGTTCGTCGGACGCGGTCTAGAGCAGTTCGGTGATCAGTTCCCGCTGCTCCAGTTCCTCTTCAAAAGCCACCATTTCGAGACCGAGCGCGTCGCGCGCGGAAATCATCCCGATCGGCCGCCCGCAGTCGGTGACCGGAACGTGCCGGAAGCCGCCCTCGTACATCAGGTGCATCGCGTGCCCGAGCGGCCTGTCGGACGATATCGACTGCGGATCGCGGGTCATGACTTCGCTCAAACGTGTCCGCGCAGGATCGCGGCCGGCGGCGATGACGCGGACGAGCGCGTCGCGTTCGGTAAAGATGCCGCTCAGGTGACCGTCATGGACGATCATGATCGACCCCACGTGCAGGTCGGTCATCCTGCGCGAGGCCTCCAGTACTGTCATGTGTTCGTCGGCGGTCAGAATCTTCTGTCCCTTTACCACCTCTGCAATCTTGCGCGTCGGCATGTCTCTTCCTCCTCCGGAAAACCACCATCGGCCCATCAAAGGTAGATAGCCGCTGCCGGGGAAGCAAGTCCGAACATACCCCAACGCCCGCCGGCGGGGCTACGCGGTTTCAGTCGCGTGCGATCAGCGTCCGCGCGCCGTCGAAGCGCGGTGCGAAGTAGGCGTTCGAGAGCTTCTCGATGCGCACGGCGCCGCGGCTCGATGGCGCGTGGATGAAGCGCCCGTCGCCGATGTAGATGCCCATGTGGGAATGCGGCCGCCTGGCGGTATTGAAGAAAACCAGGTCGCCTGGCGACAGCTCCGCCGGGCTGATGGGGCGGGTGCGCTCGGCAATCTGCGCGGCGTTGTGCGGCAGCCGCTGACCGCTTACCTGCTCCACGACGTAACTCACCATGCCGCTGCAATCGAGTCCCGCTTCCGGATTGCGGCCGCCGAAGCGGTAGCCGGTGTCGAGCAGACCGAGGGCGAACATCACGATCTCTTGTGGATGATCGGGATCGTCGAGCGCGAACAGCGGTTGCGCGGGGCGCGCGGCGGGACCCGGAGGGAGTCGGGATTCGGTGGGCGGCGGAACAGAGCTGCAGGCCGCAACGAGCGCCGCGAGCAGGAACGCGACGCCGGGGCCGGCCCCCGGCCGGCGTCGCCGATAGGGTGGTGTCTGTGCCATGCCGGGACGATAGGGGAATGCGGCGCAGGCGTCCAGCCGCGGCCGGTGGTGGCCGGTCAGGCTTTATCGGGGCGCACGCAGTCGCTGGCGGGGGGAAGGCCGGGGCGTTCGAGCGTGGCGCCGTCCGCGGTCGGACGGAAGACCGTCTGACCGTCGGAATAATCGCTGTTACCAGCGCCGGCACGCAGAGCGAAAACGCCGGCGCCGGTGCGCAGACGGATGTGGCTCGGGTGGTATTCAACGGTAAAGCGTTCACCGTTGCGGCACTGATAGGTCTCGACCTCGCCGTCGTCACGCGTCCACGCCGTGGAGGCGAGACCGATGGAAAGAACGACGACGGTACTGAAAGCAAGGATGCGCATGGGAGGGGAGGAGGGGGAGGGGGAGGGTGATGGTTTTGTTAGTCGGTCAGTTCGATGCTGCCGGACGCAGTCACGCTGACAAGGCTTTCGCCGCCCTCTAGCGGCGCCGGGGCCGCTTCAGCCATGGCGGCGGACATGCGCATGCGCGCGTACGCGGGCGGAGCGCCCGACTCGCCGAGGTTGAGCTGGCGAATCCGGTAGCGTTTGCCGAGCGCCGATGCCACGACGCCGGCCTTGCGTTCGAACGCACGGATCGCGTCGATCGTGGCCTCATCGGCCGCCGCGCGACGGGTGTCGGGCGCCGGCTGCAGGGTGACCTGGGCCAGGCCGAGATTACTCTGCAGCTTCCCGATCAGTTCCGACATCGCGGCGACATCGCGGCTTTCGAGGCGCAGTTCGGAGCGCATGCGCCAGCCCTCGATACGGGTCCCACTCCCCTTTCCGTAGTTGGGCCACGTGCTGGTGCCCGCCGACTGGAGCTTGACCGAGGGGTGGGCGCGCGCTGTTTCCATCGCCGCGGTCACCGCGCGATTCACCCCGCGAGCAAGCGCCGCCGCATCGGCGCCCGCCTGTTCGACGTACATGATGGCGATGACCTGATCGTTGGGGGCGGGGCGTTGCGCATCGACCGAAAACTCGATCACGGGCCCGACAGCCGGCGCCGGCTCGGCCGCCATGGCGGCCAGCGGCGCTGCGTAAAACAGGATGGCAAGCAGGGAGGGGGCAGTTCTCATGAGGACAGGCACCGGCGGCTCTCGATATGCGGCGCTTTATACCCTAAGGCGTACGGCCAGACGGCGGCGAGGTGTAAGCACCTGTGATGACGCCGGCGCTCGCAGCGCCCGGAACAGGGTCAACGCCCCAACACCGCGGCGGCGTCCAGCGGCTCGAGTTCTTCCTCGTACTGGCGGGCGTTGGCGACGTAGTGCGCCGCATTGCGGGTAATCCCGGCGATTTCGTCGTCGCTCAGTTCCCGGATCACGCGCCCAGGCGAACCGACGACCAGCGACCGATCGGGAATGACCTTGCCTTCCGGAATCAGCGCATTGGCGCCAATGATGCAGTGCTTGCCGATGACCGCGTTGTTGAGGACGACCGCGTTGATGCCGATCAGCGTGCCGTCGCCCACGGTGCACCCGTGCAGCATCACCATGTGGCCGATCGTCACATCCGAGCCGATCGTCAGCGGAATGCCGTCGTCGTTGTGCAGGATGGAGCCGTCCTGGATGTTGGTGTTGTCGCCGATCACGATCGGATCGTTGTCGCCCCGAATAACCGCGTTGTACCAGATATTTACGTTTCGTCCGGCTTCGACCCGGCCAATGACGGTCGCGTTGTGCGCGACCCAGCACCCTTCGCCGAAACGGGGCTTGCGCTCTCTCAGGGCATAGATACTCATCAGTCTCTCACGTTGTTTTCTTCGTGCCCGATGTGACCCGGGGGCGAAATCATAGCAAGCGGCCGCGGCGACGTGGGCAAGTCCTTGGTGATGAAGGCGGTTTTTACACTCGATCGGACGGCTGCGGGGCCAGCGGTGTTAGCATTGCGCCGCAGCAGCCGCTCGGGACAGTCCCTTGGACGGCTGCAGTTTTCGTTCCCGCCACCACCGTCTTCATGCTCAGCTACCGTCACGCCTTCCATGCCGGCAATCACGCCGACGTACTCAAGCACATCGTGCTCCTGGAAATCCTCGAGTACTACAACCGCAAGGACAAAGCCTGGTGCTATGTCGACACCCATGCCGGCGCGGGGTGTTATGCGCTCGATAGCGAACGCGCAGCGAAGACGGGGGAGTACACCGAAGGCATCGGCCGCCTGTGGGAACGCACCGACCGACCCGAGGCGGTGGAGTCATACGTCCAGTCCGTACGCCAGTTCAACCCCCATGGGCGCCTGCTGTTCTACCCCGGTTCTCCCGCGCTCGCAATGACCCGCGCGCGGGCGCAGGACCGCCTGCGGCTTTTCGAACTGCATCCGGCGGACATGACCTTGCTCGAACAGACCTTCCGCGGCGAGAGCGAGCGCGTACAGGTCCGGAAGGCCGATGGCTTCGCCGCGCTCCGCGGGTTGTTGCCGCCGCCGTCGCGTCGCGCCGTGGTACTCATCGACCCGCCCTACGAGGTCAAGGACGACTACCGCCGCGTGCTGGAGACCGTGCGCGATTCCATGAAACGTTTTCCGAGCGGCACCTACGCCGTGTGGTATCCGCTGCTTGCCCGGCCGGAGGCGCGCCAGTTGCCGGAGCGGCTGGCGGAGTTGGGGGCGGAAAGCTGGCTCGATGTCCGCCTGGCGGTGCGGGCTCCTGCGGCAGACGGCTTCGGCATGTTCGGCAGCGGCCTCTTCATCGTCAATCCGCCGTGGGTGCTGCCCGAGCGCCTGGAGCAGACGCTGCCGTGGCTCGTCGAGGTGATAGGGATCGATGAGGGCGCGGGTTTCGACGTGGAGCATCAGATTGCCTGATCGGGGAAAGCCCTTCCGTCCGGGCCTTGCGACGGGCGTGCCGGAGAGGAACACACAATGAGCGAGGACACGCTGCAGACGCTGCGCAGGCAGTTGCGCGACTTTGCCGCGGAGCGCGCCTGGGAGCCGTTTCACACCCCCAAGAATCTTGCGATGGCGCTCGCTGGCGAAGCCGGCGAGGTCGTCGAGCACTTCCAGTGGCTGACGCCGGAACAGTCTGCCGCGCTACCACCGGACACGCGGCAGGCGGTGGCGCTGGAACTCGCCGATGTCCTGCTGTATCTCGTCCGTCTTGCCGACGTGCTGGACATCGACCTCGCCGAGGCCGCGGGCCGCAAGCTCGCGATCAATGCGGAGCGCTACCCGGTTGAGCGCGCACACGGGCGCGCGGAAAAATACGACAAGCTGTGACGGACGCCCGCGGGCCGCCGCTGGCGCCCGCGTCCCGCTCGAACCGGACTACGCGAATTGGAACTCCAGCACCTTAAGGAAATCGAGAGCGCCACGGCCCACGGGCGCGGCGAGTTGCTGCGTCTGGGGGTCGTCAGCCTGTTTCTTGTCGCGACGATGCTGTACGCGGCAACGCTGGGCTCCGGCGCCAGCCTGATCCTGGTCGTGGGGGCGGCATTGGCGGCCTACATGGCGCTCAACATCGGCGCCAACGACGTGGCAAACAACGTGGGCCCCGCGGTGGGGGCCAGGGCGATGGGGCTGGTCAGCGCGCTGAGCATCGCCGCGGTGTGCGAGGTGGCGGGGGCGCTGCTGGCAGGCGGTGCCGTCGTCGACACCGTGAAGGGCAGCATCCTCCAACGGCACCTGCTGACCGATGGCGACACCGTTGTCGCGGTAATGCTCTGCGCCTTGCTCGCGGGATCCATCTGGCTGAACGTGGCGACCGCGCTCGGCGCGCCGGTATCGACCACGCACTCCATCGTCGGCGCTGTGCTGGGTGCAGGCATCGCGGCACGCGGGGTGGAGGTCATCAACTGGGAGACCGTAGTGGCGATCACCACCAGCTGGGTGGCATCGCCCCTGCTGGGTGCCGGCTTCGCCGCCGCGTTCCTGTACGCGGTGAAGCGCAGCATCACCTATCAGCCCGACATGGCCAGCGCGGCGCGAAGAGTCGTGCCGTACCTGATGGCCGCGATGACGTGGACCTCCATCGTGTTCCTGCTGGTCAAGGGACTCAACCGCGCGCTGGTGGTGGAACTGGGGGCCGCCGGCTCGTTCGCCGTGATCCCGGCGACGCTCGTGTTCCTCTACATGCGGGCCAGGTTGCGGACGCGGGGACATCTGATCGCGAATACCAAGGAAGGCGTGAACAAGCTCTTCAATCCCCCGCTGGTGTTCGCCGCGGGCTTGCTGAGCTTCGCCCATGGCTCCAACGACGTCGCCAATGCAGTCGGGCCGCTGGCGGCGATCCTCGATGCCCTCGGCAGTGCCGGGACGGTCCGCGCGCTCGCGGGGCCGCCGCTGTGGGTGCTGGCGATCGGGGCAATCGGCATCGCGGTGGGGCTGGCACTGTTCGGGCCTCGCGTCATCCGCACCATCGGCACCGAAATCACCGAACTGGACCAGATGCGGGCGTTCTGCATCGCGCTGGCGGCCACGGTGACCGTGGTACTGGCTTCCGGGATCGGGCTGCCGGTCAGTTCCACGCACATTGTCGTGGGGGGCGTCTTCGGCGTGGGCTTCCTGCGCGAGTTCCTGAAGACGGCCTACGAGCGTACGGTGGCGGAGATCAAGGCCCACCACCCGGCGGGCGAGCAGCAAGCGCTCGATGCCTTCCTGGAGCGCTTCGGCCAGGCCTCGGTGGCCGAGAAGGACCGATTGTTGAAGGACCTGAAGGCGCGCTCGAAGAACAGCGAGGACCCCGCCAATTTCTCCAAGTCGGAGCGCAAGAAGCTGCGCAAGATGTACAAGCAGGAAGTCGTGAAGCGGTCCCAGCTGATGCGGATCGCCGCAGCCTGGGTGGTTACGGTGCCCGTTTCAGGGGTCTTGGCCGCATTGCTGTACACCTTGCTGGCGCAAGGCGTGGCGCGCGCCTGAGGAGGCTGGCATGAACGGTTTCGAGGTCGTGGCGCTCGGTCTGCTCGCGGTGGGCGGCTGGTTCTGGTTCGATAGCCTGAAGGCGAGGGAGGCCGGGATTGCGGCGGTGCGTGCCGCGTGCGCCCGCGAAGGCGTTCAGCTCCTCGACGAGACGGTGGTCGGGCAGGGGATGTGCCTCGCGCGCGACGACGAGGGGCGTGCCGTGCTGCAGCGCAGCTTCGCGTTCGAATATTCCGACTCCGGCTATGACCGCTTCCGCGGCGGAGTGACGCTGCGCGGACGGGAAGTGGTGCTGCTGGATCTCGCCGCGCATCTCCCGCGCTTCCACATCGTCCAGTAGCGCTCAGAGCGCCCGGTTGGGGGCGATTGCGCGCAGGAACTCGTTGCGCAACTGGTCCGAGCGTTCGAAATCGCCGGCGAAGGCCTGCGTCACCACGCGCTCGTCGCCGCGCCGGTCCTCCCCGAGCAGCAGGCACAATTGCTCCGCTTCAATCACGCATGCGGCGCCGGATGCACTGCCGTGGTGCATCAGCGCGTCCGCAATGTCGCGGGTCATCCATTCCTGGTAGGTGAAACGGTGCCCGATGGCGTCCACCAGCCGGGCGATGCGGCCGAAGCCGTGCAGGCGCCCACCCGGCACGTAGGCGACGTGGGCGAGGCCGCGGAACGGAACGAGATGATGCGGACAGACGCCGTGGATGGCGATGCCGCGGACCACGACCATGTCTCGGCGCGGATCCTCGAAGCCCTCGCCGAGCGCCGCAGCGGGGTCGAGTTCATAGCCTCCGAGCAGACGCTTCTGCCACAGTTCGCGCACCCTCTGCGCCGTCCGGCCTGTGTGAGTGGTGTCGGGCTCGACGCCGCACGCCCGAAGCAGGTCGCCGACCGCACGTTCGAACGCCACGGGATCGAAGTTGCCGGAGCGGGGGATGCCGACCGTCCGCGGATGAGGGGTATGGCCGTGATCGTGGTCGCCCCCGGCGCTGTCGGAATGTTGGAAATGGGTGGAGGACATTGTCGGATTTCCTGCGAAGGTTGGCGGATCATACGCTTGAAGCCCAGGCGGGGCCGGAATGTTGCGCTGCACCAAAACCGGCACGCGTCCTGCTTGTCGAAGCCCGTAGATCGACGCGCGCATCCACGAGAGCCGCGTGTCGGCCCGGACCGCAATTCCAGCGCACGCCCAGGAGGCCATGATGTTGACGACAGCGACGGCAAACGAAATTTCCATCCCTCTCGCCGACGCACGGCAGATCTATCGCGTCGAAGACGTGGACAAGGCGCTCGAGGCCAGCGCACCGGCCCGCAATGAGGCGCTTGCGGCGTTCTACGAGCGGATGCGCGAAACCGGCGGGACGCGCTTCGTGGTCAAGCCGAGCCGCGCCGATACGGTGGACCGGCTGTATGAAAGCTGCCCCAACTTCGGCGAGGTGATCGAGGACATCCGGAAGTCGCTGGCGCTGGCGGTGTCCGGTAACGAGCCGGTGTCGTTCGCGCCCATCCTCCTGCTGGGCGAGCCCGGCATCGGCAAGACACATTTCGCGCGCAGCCTGGCCGACAGGCTGGGCACGGGCTATCACTTCGTGTCCATGAGTTCGCTGACCGCCGGCTGGGTTCTTTCAGGCGCCTCGGCGCAGTGGAATCACGCCAAGCCGGGCAAGGTGGCCCAGGCCCTGGTCGGCGGCGAACTCGCGAATCCGGTCATCGTGCTCGACGAGGTGGACAAGGCCGGGGGCGATTCCCGCTACGATCCGCTCGGGCCGCTGTACGAACTGCTGGAGCACGACACGGCGCGCCGCTTCCGTGACGAATACGTCGATGTCGAGATGGACGCGTCGCACATCCTGTGGATCACGACCGCCAACGACGAGCGCAATATCCCCGAGCCGATCCTGAACCGGATGAACGTCTATTGCGTGCCGCGGCCCGACGCGGACGAGTCGCTGATGATCGCGTGCCGCCTGTACCGCGACATCGTTGGCGCACACGATTGGGGTTTTCCGGACGAGCCGCCGGCGGACGTCATGGAATGCCTCGCCACGCTGCCGCCGCGCTCGCAGCGCAGGGCGCTGATGTCGGCCTTTGGTACCGCCAAGCTTGCCGGGCGCGATTACCTGACGGCTGACGATCTCGACAGCTTCCGGCCGGGCAGCAAGCGCAAGATCGGTTTCTGAAGATGCGTCTCCGGCCCGTCACTTCAGGCAATGAAGACCGGGTCGGAGAACACCAGCGTGCCGTCCTTGCGCATCATCAGGTTGTTGGCGTTGAGGATATCCGGGAGCACGTGGTACTCCTCGACGAAGTCCGACAGCGCACGCAAGGCCTCCTGCACGCTGTCGGAGATATCCAGCGGGGTTGTCGTGAGGTGGTAGAGCGCGATGCGGCCCATGTCCATGCCGAGCCGGCTCCATTGTTCGCAGGCCGACCAGTAGAAGTCGATCAGGCGCATCGCCAGATCGGCCGTCGCCGACTTGTCTTCGAGCGGATAGAGCCGCTCCATCTCGAGCAGGTGGAAGGGGTAGCCGGAGCGCGCGCGGCCGATGATGCCGTGGTCGGCATACACCACCGGAAAGTGAGTGCCCTGGGGGCGGTCGGGGGCGGTATGCAGGAAATAGTCGGCGGGCGAACTGACGAGCTTGTACACCCGCTCGCCGTCGCCCTTGTCGATCACGATGGAGTACTCGCCGCGCCCGATCTCGGGCTTGCCGTCCAGCAGCGGATGGGCCGGGACGGGGTCCGGCAGGACGATCGGGTCCCGGCCGAGTTTCACGCGGGCCGCGGCGAGGTCGATCATGACGCGATCCTCAGCCCATGACGTTGTAGCCGGCGTCGACGAAGTGCACCCCGCCGGAGATCAGGCGGCCGGCATCGGAGACGAGGAAGGCGGTGAGCGCGCCGATGTCTTCCGGCGTCACCAGGCTGTGCAGCGGGGAGCGGTCCACCGCCGCCGCCATCAGGCCGTCGAAACCGGCGATGCCGGACGCCGCGCGGGTCATCAGGGGGCCCGGCGACACCGCGTTCACACGGATGTTCTTGGCGCCCAGTTCCGCCGCCATGTAGCGGGTGGCGGCTTCGAGTGCCGCTTTGCACAGCCCCATCACGCCGTAGTGCGGAATCACCTTTTCCGAGCCCAGATAGGTCATCGTCACCAGGGCGCCGCCGCCGGCCTTTTCCATCAGCGGTTCGGCCTTGCGCGCCAGACGTACGAAGGAGTGGGTGGACACGTCCATCGCCAGCGCGAAACCATCGGGCGAGGTGTCGACGACGCGGCCGTGAAGGTCGTCGCGCTTGGCAAACGCCATGCTGTGCACGGCGAAATCGAGCTTGCCGTGGCGCGCTTCGATCTCCGCGAACGCGGCATCGAGCGTATCGGGCTGGGTCACGTCGAGCAGAAAGACGTCCTCTACGCCCAGGCGGTTGATGACCGGCTCGATGAAAGCGCGCGTCTTTTCGTTCTGATACGTGATGATGAGCTTGGCGCCGGCTTGGGCGCAGGCCTCTGCGACGCCGGTGGAGATCGACTTTTCGTTGGCGATGCCGGTGATGAGGCCGACTTTGCCTTCAAGGTTGATGATCGGGTTCATGCTCGGGCTCCGATTCGGATGAGGGTAGGGATAATGCGCAACCGCTTGTCTCACCTGCGTATGACACGCGTACTGGCGGTGATGATACGCGGCGCCCGCAAAAAACGCGCTGGCTCGCGCAGCGGGTGGTGCATTTCAGTATATTCTGCGTCGCAGCATCGATGAACCCGAAGCGGCCGCCAGCCCCGCCGCATCCCTCCTGAGTAAGCAATGCCCCGCACCACCTTCGTCTTCATGGATTTCGACGGCGTCACCCACCCCTGGGGCGAGGTCGAGGATTTCCGCTGCCTGCCGCTGATCGAGTCCGTGCTGAGAGAGTTCGACGAGGCCCGCGTCGTCATCGCCTCCGATTGGCGCATGCTGTTTTCGCAGGCCAAGCTGGTTGCGCGTTTTGCCGAAGACATCCGCCCGCGCGTGGCCGGGGTGACGCCGCACATCCTGCCCAAGCATGGGTCGGAACTGCATGGACTGCGCGAGCGTGAGGCGATGCTGTGGCTCGCGCAGCACGATCCGGAGCCCCATGCGCAGTGGTGCGCGCTAGACGATGCGCCGGGAAACTGGCTCACCCGCTCACGGCTGTTGCTGACCGATTTCAAGCGCGGATTCATCGAAGAGGACGCCGAAGCGCTGAGGCGGCTGCTGGAGAACTTGCGCCGCGGCGTGACCGACGAAGCGCCGCCGCGCACCGGATTGCGCTGGCGCTGAGGTTTCAGGCCGGGGGCGGGGGGCACACCCGGTTGCGGCCGGCGTTCTTGGCCTCGTACAGGCGACGGTCCGCCTCTTTCAGCAGATCCCCGGGCTCGGTGCAGCTAGGCCCGGAGACCGCAACGCCGACGCTGACGGTGAGTGCCACCGGCACACCGTCGATGTCCAGCGCCAGCGCTTCGACCCCGTGCCGGATGCGTTCCGCAATGCCGTGCGCATCCGCCGCCTGAGTGCCCGGCAGCACGATGGCGAACTCCTCGCCGCCGATCCGGCCGAT
This sequence comes from Azoarcus olearius, assembly GCF_001682385.1. Lineage (NCBI taxonomy): Bacteria > Pseudomonadati > Pseudomonadota > Betaproteobacteria > Rhodocyclales > Zoogloeaceae > Azoarcus > Azoarcus olearius. Next base: position 2,407,866 of record NZ_CP016210.1, on the reverse strand, counting down.
CACGTCGCCTGGGCGTAGCAGACCCGCCGCGGCGGACACGAAGGTCTTCAAGGCATGGTCGCCGGCCGGGTGTCCGTGACGGTCGTTGATGTGCTTGAAATGGTCGATATCGAGCGCGAGCAGTGCCAGCGGCGCGCGCTCGCGGCGCGCCCGTGCCCATTCGCTCGCCAATGTGGCCATGAACTGCCGGCGGTTGCTGGCGCCGGTCAGCGGGTCGGTGGCCGCCAGCCGCCTGAGGTCGGCGTTGGCCTGGCGCAGCAGCGCCAGCGCCGATTCCGCCCGCTCCTTCTCCACGTACAACTGCCGCATCATTTCTTCCTGGCTGAAAACGGTCGAGAACGCGCGGGTCGTGTGAAAGGCGCGCACGACGCCGAAGCTCAGCAGCAGGAAACCCGAGGCGAACACCGCATGCGCCAGCCACCAGGTGTGGTCCCAGGCGGAGGACAGCATGAAGGCCACGGAGGACTGGGCGAACATGCCGAGCGCGATCGCGGTCACGAGGATCAGTGGCGCGCTGGCGCCCTTGCGCAGCAACAGCCCGGCCGCCGCCAGCGCAAACAGGATGGCGCAGGCTTCGAATACCGGTCGGACGGGAAGGGGCAGCAGGTGCGGGTGGAAGGAAAGTTGCGCGACCACGAGGTCGACGCCTAGGAAGAGCCCGATCCAGCCCGCCCACTGTCGCGCGCGAGGGCGGGCGCAGCGAGGTTCGGGTGCCTCGCCGTACAGCATCGCCGCCCGCAGCAGGCATGCCGCCATGACAAAGCGCGAGGCCGGGCCATAGAGCAGGAACCAGTCGAGATGGTGGGCCGACAGGCGGGTCAGAACGCCATGGGGCGCATAGACCACGGTAAAACCGATCAGCCCGAGTGTCAGCCAGCGCAGGAAGGCTTCGCCGGACGACTCGTAGCAGCGCAGCGTGACGTAGCAGACGAAGGCGGATACGCCGATCGCCAGGGCAATGGCCAGCTCATGCGCCACATGGTGTTCGAAGCGGGGCACGTCAGCCTGGAAATGGTGCAGGTAGAGGATCGCGACGAGCGGGCTGAGTGAAAAGGCGAGCAGCAGGCCGCGTTCGTACAGGCGGGTCAGGCGCAGCGTCAGCGCCGAGGCCGGGTTGGGGTGGGGATGCGGCGAAATGGACATTTGTCGGTTCGCGTTTCGATTATGGACACCGCCGGCACCTGAAGCGGCCCCGACCGTCGTTCTTTTCCGACGATCCTAGCGCTGCCCTTGCAGAACCTTCGATAACTATTACTTCACCCAAGCAATTTGCAGTCCATTCGGCGGTCTTGGTCGGCCGTTATTATTCCTTGGTCGTATGCTCGCGGAAATCCGTTTCGATTTGTCCGGCGGGCGTGCCGGCGCGCGTGGCACAATGCCGCCTTTTTCCGCCGCCCAGCCATGTCCTCCGCTTCGCCAGAGTCCGATCCGCTCGCCATTCCTCCCGATCCGCTTGCAACGCAGGCCCCGCCCTCGCTGCAGCAGCAGGCCGCACGCATGGCGCAAGATGCATTCGGGCGCGCGTTCCGCCTTTCGGTTGAAGAGGTGGACGGCGACGGAGTGGCCGCCGTGCGCGAACTGCACGGCGCGCTGGCGAACTGGGCTGCCGCAGGCGGTGACGCCGACGCGCGGGCACTGAGGCTGGCGCTGTTGCTGGCGGGAATGGACCAGTGGGGCCTGGTCTGGACGCGCGCCTTCGGGCTGGTGGGCATTCCCGCCCTCACGGCATTGATTGGCAGCCTGCGTACCGGCCTCGATCCCGAATCGGAAGCGCGCTTTCAGCGTCAGTTCGAGGCGGTATTGGCGGCGGAGCACAACGCGATCGACTTCAAGGTGGAACTGCGCCGCGGCATTCATCTTGCGCTCTGGCACAGCGCCATCGCTGCGGACAACAGCGCGGAGGCGCTGCGACTGGCGGCGGAACTCGGCTCGCAACTGCTTGCGCTGGTACGCGAGATGCCGCTGGTGGGCTGGAGGCTTGCCGCGGATGCGCTGGCGCATATCCAGATTCGTTGCCTGGCCGACGGGCTCGCGCGCGACGGCGTCGGTCTGGAGGCCACCCAAGCCTTGTTCGGTGCGCTCTCGCGTGAGTTGCCCGCCGCGCAGCGCGACCGCGTGATGGCGCATGCAACGCAAGCGGTCATCGCCTGGCAGCGGGCCAGCCGTCCCGGCCCCCAGGTGCATTGAGGTCCGTATGGCGCTGAAGGCAACGGTGTACAAGGCGGAGTTGCAGATCGCCGACATGGATCGCAACCACTACGGCGACTACGGGCTGACGCTTGCGCGCCACCCCTCCGAAACGGACGAGCGGATGATGGTGCGACTGCTCGCGTTCGCGCTTTATGCCGACCCCGCGCTCGGCTTTGGCAAGGGTCTGTGCGTGGAAGACGAGCCGGACCTGTGGCAGAAGGATCTGACCGGCACCATCGAGCGCTGGATCGACGTCGGCCAACCCGACGAGCGCTGGATCCGCAAGGCCTGCGGCCGCGCGCGGGACGTGGTGGTGGTGTGCTATGGCCGTGCGGCAGACATCTGGTGGAACGGGGTGCGCGACAAGCTCGCGCGACAGGAGCGCCTTACCGTGTATCAGCTGGACCCGGAAGCGGCACCGCAACTGGCGACGCTGACCGCGCGGACGATGCGTCTGCAGTGCACGCTGCAGGACGGTCAGGTGTGGGTGACGGACGGCCGCGAAACCGTGCATATCGAACCCGCGCTGCTGATGGGACCCTCACGCGTCTGACGCGACCTCGCCCCCGATCAGAAAGGCGCGGACCGCGTCTGCCGTGGTCGCGGGGTCTTGCTGCATGAAGCAATGCCCGCCCGGCAGCACGCTGTGGCGGACGTGCATGTTCTCGGCGCTCCAGCGGGCGATACCCTTGGCCGCAAAGGGATAGGTATCGGCCCCCTGCAGGACCAGCGTGGGGGTGGTGACCTTCGCCAGCGAAGCCCACAGGCGCCGCGGGTAGGAACTGAAGATTTCGGCCTCGCGCGTGGGGCGGCATTTGAGCTCGACGCCGCCATCAGGCGCCTCGCGCAAGGCGTGATCCACATAGGCGCGCAGCGCCGGTTCCGTCCAACCCTTGAACATGCCCCGTCCGTGCAACGCCACGTAGGCGGTTTCCCGATCGGGCCAGTGGCTGCGGCGCTTGCGCGCGCGCTGGGCGAGGCCGTTGCGCGAGTAAAGCCCGACGACATCCGAGAGCGCCATCAGGCCGATCATCGCAGGCGAGAACAGTACCGGGTCGAGCAGTACCGCGCGGCGAAAGCGCTGGGGCTGGCGCGCCAGCATCAGGCTGGTGATGACGCCGCCGAAGCTGTGCCCCATCGCATGCAGCGGAACGTCTCCGAACACCTTGCCGCGGGCCTGCCAGGCTTCCAGCGCAAGTTCCGCAGTACGGTTCCAGCCGTGAAAGCGGCCGCCGTGATCACTGTCGCCGTGGCCCTGGACGTCGCTCAGGAAGAGATCGAAGTCGCGCGCGAGCAGCTCCAGCAGCGGGGAATAGGTGCGCCCGCAATAGCCGTTGCCATGTACGAAATGCAGCACCGGCTTGCCGCTGGGCGGGGAGTGTTCCCCGCGCAGCGTGAAACCGGCCGAGCAGGAGTGATACCAGGATTTGAGTTGCATGAGGGCAGGTCCGTCGTCCGCGGCGGAGTTTAGCGGGTCATGCGGCGGGTGACGGTGTGAGGCCGCTCAGGCGGGCCACAGGGGCGCCTCATCCATCAGCGCGATCTGCTCGCGCAGTTCCAGCACGCGGTCCTGCCAGTAGCGCTGGGTGTTGAACCATGGAAAGGCTGCGGGAAACGCGGGGTCGTCCCAGCGGCGCGCGATCCAGGCGGAATAGTGGATGAGCCGCAGCGTACGCAGCGCTTCCACGAGGTGCAGTTCGCGCGGTGCGAAGTCGTGGAAGTCCTCGTAGCCGGCCAGGATGTCGGCGAGCTGGCCGACCATCTCGTGGCGTTCGCCCGACAGCAACATCCACAGATCCTGCACGGCCGGACCGCTGCGGGCGTCGTCGAAGTCGACGAACTGCGGGCCGCCGCTGTCGCCCGGCAGCCACAGCACGTTGCCCATGTGGCAGTCGCCATGCAGGCGCAGGGTGGCGACGTCGCCGGCGCGGTCGAAGGCGCGGCGCACGCCATCGAGCGCCTGATCCACCGTGCTGCGCCACGCGGCAAGCAGGTCGGGCGGGATGAAATCATGTTCGAGCAACCAGGCGCGCGGCTCTTCGCCGAAGCTAGCGATGTCGATCGCCGGGCGGGCTTCGAAACGGCGGCAGGCCCCAACCGCGTGGATGCGCCCGATGAAGCGCCCGAGGCGCTCCAGGGTGTCCGGGTCCGACAGCTCCGGGGCGCGGCCGGCGAGGCGGGGGAACACCGCGAAGCGCAGTTCGCCAAAGTGCTGCAGCGTGCTGCCGTTGAACGCGATCGGGGCGGCGACCGGGATTTCCTGCGCCTCGAGTTCGGCGGTGAAGGCGTGCTCCTCGAGAATCGCCGCGTCGCTCCAGCGCGCGGGGCGGTAGAACTTGACCACCCGCATCGGGCCGTCGTCGATGCCCGCCTGGTAGACGCGGTTCTCGTAGCTGTTGAGGGCAAGCAGGCGCCCGTCGGGTGCGAGGCCGACGCTTTCCAGGGCGTCGAGCACCAGGTCGGGCGTCAGGATGGCGAACGGTGGGTTCATTTCGTTGGCACCTGGCCACCCAGGCTCGGCGGAAGTTCCCGCGGGGTTGGCACGTCGGACATGGTTCAGTTTGCGAGCAGGCCGTGGTCGCGCAGCGACTCGGCGATGCCCTCGGCCAGACGGTGATAACCCTGGGCGTTGGGGTGGATGGGGTCGGCGCGCAGCTTCGTGTCGGACAGGACGTCGGCGAACACGGCTTCGACCAGCGGTACGGCCTCTTCGTCGGCCAGGCGGCGGTAGATCAGGGCATCCTTCAAACCGCTGGTGGCCGCGGCAAGAGGCGAAAAGGCCGGCACCGCCACCAGCACCGGCTGGGCACCTGCCGCCTTCACGCTGCGAAGGATGGCGCACAGATCCTCGGCGACGTCCTGTTCCGGACGTCGACGCAGGAAGTCGTTGCCGCCGAGTTCGACCAGCACGAGGCGGGGCGCGTGCTCCTCCAGGGCTTCGTCAATGCGATTGCGCGCGGTTTCGGCGAGGTCGCCGGGAACGCCGGCGTTCTCGATCTTCCAGCCGCTGAGCGCGGCCAGCCGGGTAGGGTAGTCCTCGCCGCGGGCGGCGCCGGTGCCCCAGGTGACGCTGTCGCCGAACGCGAGCACCACGCTGCCTGGTGGCAGCGGGGCGTACTTGGGACGGTCGCTGCCGCACGCCGCCAGCGCGAGCGTGAGGGCGAACAGCAGCCAGCGCCGCATCAGCGCTTGTCCTTGCGCTTCCAGGGCTTGTCACCGCCGGCCGGGCGCGGCTTTTCGCCGGACTTGGGCGGGTAGGGCGCGCGCTCCGTCTTGGCGTGGGGTTTGTCGTAGGGCTTGTCGTACGATTTGCTCTGGGGCCGGTCGTTGTCGCGCGGACGGCGTTCGTCGTAGGGGCGTTTGGTGCGCTCCGGGGCGTCGCCGGCATCACGGCGCGGGCGCCGTGCCGGCGTGGAGGCGGCTTCGGCCTCGGTCAGCGGGCGGATGTCGAGCGCGCACTGGCGCACGCGGGTGCGCTTGAGCAGGCCCAGCAGTTCGCCGGGCAGGCTGGCGGGCAGTTCGACGGTGCTGTAGTCGTCGAAGAGGTGGATCTGGCCGATGTACTTGCCCTCGATGCCGCCTTCGTTGGCGATGGCGCCGACGATTTCCTTGGGCGTCGCGCCCTGGTTGCGGCCGACCGCGATGCGGTAGCGCACCAGCGCGCCGTCGGCGAAAGCACGGCGGCGGCTGAGGATTTCGTCGCGGTTGGGGCGGGGTTCGCGCTCGCCGCGCTCTTCGCGCATGCCGTCACGCACGGTCTCGCGCGGCGGGCGGCGATCGCGTTCCGGCGCGGTGGCGATATCCCAGCCGCGGCCGCTTTCCTCCACCTGCAAAGGCTTGTCACGCTGGGCGAGGAAGGCGAGCGCGGCCGCGATCTCGTGGGCGTCGATCTCATGTTCGTCGACGAGGCCGTTCACAACCTCCATGAAGAAGCCGAGGTCCTCCTGCTGCAGCGTATCGAGCACCAGCTGCTTGAACTGCGCGACACGGCGGCCGGCGACTTCCTCGCGGCTGGGCAGTGCGATCGCTTCGATCGGCTGCCGGGTGGCGCGCTCGATCGCTTTCAGCATGCGCGATTCGCGCGGCGCGACGAAGAGGATGGCGCTGCCTTCACGCCCTGCGCGGCCGGTGCGGCCGATGCGGTGCACGTAGGCTTCGGTGTCGTAAGGGATGTCGTAGTTGATGACGTGGCTGATGCGCGGCACATCGATACCCCGCGCGGCGACGTCGGTGGCGACAACGATGTCGAGCGAGCCGTTCTTCAGCTGCTCGATGACGCGTTCGCGCAGGCCCTGCGTCATGTCGCCATTGAGCGCGGCGGCCGCATAGCCACGCGCCTCGAGTTTGTCTGCCAGTTCGGTGGTGGCGGTCTTGGTCCGCACGAACACGATCGCGGCGTCGAGCTTTTCCTCGGCGTCGAGGATGCGGGTCAGGGCGTCGAGCTTGTCCACGCCGCGCACCAGCCAGTAGCGCTGGCTGATCGCCGACACGGTGCTGGTGGCCGCGCGGATCTTCACTTCCTTCGGTTCGCGCAGGTGCTGATGGGCGACGCGGCGGATCGCGTCCGGCATCGTGGCGGAGAAGAGCGCGGTCTGGCGGCCTGACGGCGTGTGTTCGAGGATCCACTCGACGTCCTCGATGAAGCCCATGCGCAGCATCTCGTCGGCCTCGTCGAGCACCAGGCCGGACAGCGTGTCGAGCTTGAGGCTGCCGCGTTCGAGGTGGTCCATGACGCGCCCCGGGGTGCCGACGATGATTTGCGCGCCGCGCGACAGCTGGCGCAGTTGCACCACCATGCTCTGGCCGCCATACAGCGGCAGCACATGGAAGTCGCGCAGGTGATGCGCATACTTCTGGAACGCTTCGGCCACCTGGATCGCGAGTTCGCGCGTCGGCGTCAGCACCAATACCTGCGGACGGCGGTCGGCGAGGTCGAGCCGTGCCAGCATCGGCAACGCGAACGCGGCCGTCTTGCCGGTTCCCGTTTGCGCCTCGCCGAGGATGTCGTGGCCCGCGAGCAGGTGCGGAATACAGGCGGCCTGGATCGGCGAAGGCGTTTCATAGCCGACGTCGGCAAGGGCTTGCAGCAGCGGGGCGGGCAGGGCGAGATCGGCGAAGGTGACGGTATCTGTCATGGGCAATGGCGAGTTGATTGCGGGGTTCGCCCGATCGGCAGCGCGGCGGACGACGAGTTGGAAGTATCGCCCTTTGATTGCCCCGGTTGCATTGGGGAAATCGGCAGGCGGCGTTCCGGGTGACGGAAAATGAAAAACGCGGCACAAGGCCGCGTTTTGTCAGATACGGCGGAAAGCCGGATCAGAGCGGGCGAATCTTCGCCGCTTGCAGACCCTTGGGGCCCGACTTGACTTCGAATTCGACGCGCTGGTTTTCAGCGAGCGACTTGAAGCCGCTGCTTTGGATTTCGCTGAAATGGGCGAACAGGTCGTCACCGCCGTTTTCCGGGGTGATGAAGCCGAAGCCCTTGGCGTCGTTGAACCATTTGACGGTACCGGTTTGAGTGCTCATTTTTTCGTTCCGATGATATGAAAATAAGGCTTGCGCCCCAACGTGCAGGAGCGATCAAGAAACGTATCGAGGGAATCAGACCGGAAGGTTCGGAACCGGAATTTATCGCGGAGCGAACACGCGGAGAAGAAACCACCAGGACATCCACTG